>NZ_JABXYX010000013.1:33253-111594 GCF_017982655.1 Brasilonema sp. CT11
CCAGACATAGTTCTGATGCCCTTTAAGATCAGCAAGCAGCTTACCATTTGTATCCCACACCTTGGCTGTGTTGTCATATGATGCAGTGACAATGCGTTGACCATCCGGGCTAAATGCTGCACTGTTGACCTCGGACTGATGCCCTTTGAGGTCAGCCAGCAGCTTTCCATTTGTATCCCACACCTTGGCGGTGTTGTCCCAAGATGCAGTCACAATGCGTTGACCATCCGGGCTAAATGCTGCACTGTTGACCTCGGACTGATGCCCTTTGAGGTCAGCAAGCAGCTGACCATTTGTATTCCACACCTTGGCTGTGCCGTCAACTGATGCAGTGACAATGCGTTGACCATCCGGGCTAAATGCTGCACTCGCGACATAGTTCTGATGCCCTTTAAGATCAGCCAGCAGCTTACCATTTGTATCCCACACCTTGGCTGTGCGGTCCCATGATGCAGTGACAATGCGTTGACCATCCGGGCTAAATGCTGCACTCCTGACCTCGGACTGATGCCCTTTGAGGTCAGCAAGCAGCTTACCATTTGTTGTATCCCACACTTTGGCTGTGCCGTCAACTGATGCAGTGACAATGCGTTGACCATCCGGGCTAAATCCTGCACTTGTGAGCGAGGACTGATGCCCTTTGAGGTCAGCAAGCAGCTTACCATTTGTTGTATCCCACACCTTGGCTGTGCCGTCTTTTGATGCAGTGACAATGCGTTGACCATCCGGGCTAAATGCTGCACTTGTGAGCGAGGACTGATGCCCGTTGAGTTGCGCCCGTTCGTGGATGTTATCAACAATTGTTTGTAAAGCGAGGATGGGGCTAGCAGCAGGATATTTTTCTAAAGGGCGTCCATCCTTCACCAGTTCTTTCAACTTTTGTCCAGCATCCATCGCCGCTAGTAATGCTTCTATTTCTTGATATTCAAATTGTCCTAAAGCTGCAACCCCTGCTCTTTCTAACTGTGTCCCTTCTTGTGCCTCTTGCGCTTGTTTAAACGCATTAGTTGCAAATATTCCAGCGATAACTGCCCCAATTAAGCACAACGCTAATATCGTACCGCCAATGCGAATCTGCCGCTTGGCTTTTTGTTGCGCTTTGGTTAAAGTTTCATTCGCTTGTGCTAATATCCGTCCTTCTTCTTCTTTAACTTCTAAAGCAATTTCAATTTCTCTTTTATCTAATATTTGACTAGCAGATAAAAACTCATAATCTTCATTGCTCAAACTTTTCCCAGCCGCCCATGCTAAGGCATCCTGCAACGCTTGACCCTGCAACAAACGCGACTCATCCTTAAACTGTGAATCTACCCAAGCTCGAAGTGCTTGTGCATAAGGACGCAAGTCTGCCAGTGATTTTTCTAGCCAACTCTGGTTAAAAACAGCAGCATAAATACGGTTATAAACTCTCAGCTTGCTTTCACGCCTGACTACCAATCCGGAAAGCCGCAATTGGGTTTGTTCTAAACTATTATCGTCTGCAATTTCTTGGTCTTGTAGAATTTGTTGATACAGTCCTAACAATCTACCTGTCCTTTGTCCGCCTCCTCGTAAAATTCGGTCACGAATTGTTTTTAAATGCTCAGGTTCATCCTGAGATTCCCAATTAGAAATGACTCTAGTTTGCACCAACTCCTCTACCGACTCAGCAACCCGATTTTCTGGAATAGCAGCATCAGCATCAAGAATCATCTGGCAAAGTTTTTGAGTGAGGAAAGGTTGTCCCCCTGTCCAATCCAAAATTGCTGCCATAGCTGCCTTTGGATTATTAGTTTTCACCGCCAAACCACCCGCTAACGGTTTAGCCTCTTGTAACTGAAAACCAGTGAGTTGAATCGCTCTACCAATATTAAAAGGAGTGCGGCGTTTATCTTGAATCAAATCACTGGGAGTGGCAACTCCAAGCAGCGCAAAAGTGAGCCGTTGATAATTTGGTTTTGTCGCTCGATTGTTATAGCATTCACGAATCAAAGCAAAAAAATCATCTCTCTCAAAACTCAGACTCAAAACACTGTCGATTTCATCAACAAAAATCACAATATTTTGAGCAACCAACTGCAATAACACAGTTTCAAAAAACTTGCTTAATCGGTTCACTGGAGATAGCAAACCTTCATTTAACCACCAACTATTTAAATCAAACTTTTCGTAGAGTTCAAGATTATTGATAATAGCATTAATTATCCCCGCATACCATTGTTCGGAAGTGAGTTCCGCAGTGCCAATGCTCGTAATATCAATATCAACACAGGCAAAACCCTCCGCCTGCAACCTTCGCATCGTTCGTATCTTCAGGCTAGATTTGCCCATTTGTCGGGAGTTGAGGACATAGCAGAATTCCCCTGCTTTCAACGCTGTGTAGAAATCAACATCTGCCTGTCGCTGCACATAAGTGGGAGCATCATTTGGCAGACTGCCCCCAACTTGATATTTGTATGATTTGTGAAATTGTTGATTCATTTAGATGTTTTTTTAAATTGTTTTATAGATTAGTTAAATACTGATTTTATTAAGAAAATTTCCTTGTTCCCAGGTTCAACCTGGGAATACAGACAAAGCGGCTCTGCCGCTAGAGGAGGCGGAGCCTCCTGATAGTACATTCCCAGCCAGAGACTGGGAACGAGAAAAGCGAGAAAAGCTTAAATAGCTAACCAACAATATCTTCTTTTTTATAGGGTTCAGACAAATCAAATTATGCACTTTTCCTTGTTTCGATGGTCTAAGTTTTAAAAGTCATTGGCGAATAGAATTCGCTACTACACAAGCAAAGTCCACGGAGGTGGACTAATGCAAAATCAAGGATCTGCTAACCTGCGTTCGCGTAGCGTGTCCGAAGGACATAGGCAGGTTTTGTCTCTGTAGCCGCGATTTCTAATCGCCCGGTATTTTTGCTTGTGATATGTCATTGCGAGCGCAACAAAGTGTAGCGAAGCAATCTCCAGCCCTTGCGATTGCTTCACTCCGCTATCGCTACGTTCGCAATGACAGGCATTCGAGCGGATATGATATAAGTCATAAATTGATCAAACGAGAAAAATCATCTAATTCACCCCCAAATGCTCCCGAAAATATAACCGATATAAATCACATAAAGGCATAACATCATTACCTTGAAACTTGACTAACCCCATACTGCGTAACTTAAACGCCAAACCCGTCTCTACCCGTACTGGCTGAGTCACAGCAACAACTTGTTTGATAGCAGCAACTAACTTGCTATCTTCCTGTAAATTCATCAAATGACGGCGCAGGTGATCATTGTAAAAACCTTCTTCTGTGGGGGCAATTTTTAATAATTGCGATAAGCTAATTCTGTCACGAGCAATTTCATGAAGTGCTTTCCTAACTAAATAAGGATGTCCTCCTAACATTGCCATGAGTTGGTTGATTTCTTCTTGCGTCCAATTCAACTTGTCTCGTTGCACCAAATCCTGCACTTGTGACGAATTGAACTCTGGTAATTCAATTGGCAATCCCACGTTAAACGGTGATTGATTAATGTTCAAAGGGATATAAACTTCCTTGGAATGGACAATCACCAATCGTAGTTTTTTCCAATTTTCATTATTCTTAGAAGTTTCATGCCAAGCTCTTAGTAAGCCAAAAAATTCTGAGGCAACTTGCGGATATTGAAAAACTTGATCCACTTCATCCAAACCCAAAACAATTGGGCTATGAATTTCTGACAGCAAGTATCTTTGAAAGTAGTTTGTACACTTATCCTTACTACCCAAAACACCTTGCCAATATTCAGTGAGTTTATTTTCAAGCTCAAAATTCTGAGCAATGCTGCCACAAAACCACTGCAAGAATTTATCCAGACTGGTGAAAAATTCTGCATCTGCTGATTGAAAGTTCAAGTATGCAGTTTGACAACCATGCTGCTTCCCATGATCAAGAACACGTGTTAAAAGTGAAGTCTTACCCATTTGCCGGGGTGCTTTAATCCGAATCAGCGCACCAGGTTGTAAAATTGTTTCGTAACAATCAGCCTCAGTGGGTGGACGTTCTACATAAAAGGCAGATTGCAAGCTAACTTGTCCTTCTGGTTGTTCAAAACTCCCAAAAGTAGCAGCTGGTTGGGGAGCAATGGTAGTTGATGCTTGAGGATTGTTAGGTGTAGGTGCACTTTCACCAAACAACTGCCGAAAGAATTGCCAAATCTTTTGGACAATAGGAGTTTCAGCAGGTGGATCAGGAGAAATTGGGGTAACTGCTGGTGGTGGTTGGACAAATGTTGGCGCTTGAGAGATATCTAAGTATTGCTGCAAGGCTTCCAAGGCATCAGTAGCATTTTGGTAACGCTGACGACAGTCGTTGCGCACCATCGTATCTAAAATTTGCGCAAAACTGGGGCTAATATTAATCTTGTCTGGAAACAAAGCACAATACAACTCACCATTATTGGCATCTCGTGGTAACTGTTTAGGGTGTAACCCAGTCAATGCACCAAAACCAATTATTCCCACCGCGTAGATATCGCTACTCAACTGGGGACGAGAATAGTGTTGTTCGATAGGCGCATAGCCACGAGTACCAATTGGTGCTGTCAGGCTACTTTCACCTTGAGCGTTGAGTTTCAAAGCACTGATTTCTTTAACCGCCCCAAAGTCAATGAGTACAATTTTCCCATCTTGTCGCCGCCGCATTAAATTCGCTGGTTTGATATCTCGATGGATGACGTTTTGTTGATGAACAAATGCCAAAACTTCCAAGATGTCCTTCAAAAGTTTAAAGACAACTTGCTCATTCTTCGGTGAACCAGGGATAATTTCTTTTGTTAAGTCATGCCCATCAACGAATTCCTGAACTAAGTAAAATTCCCCGTTTTCTTCAAAGTGGGCGGACAATTTGGGAATTTGGTTGTGTGCATTGCCTAAGCGATATAGAGTTTGTGCTTCTCTCTCGAATAACTTTTTGGCGATCGCCAAAACAGCAGGGCTTGAGTCTTTTGGTTTAAGATGTTTGACAACACACTCAGGTTGTCCTGGTAAATCTAAATCACGAGCCAAGTAAGTATCGCCAAAACCCCCACCCCCCAGACATTGGAATATTTTGTATCGATTACGGAGTGTTACGCCAATTAGATGACTCATTTCGTATCTCCTACCTTCTGGACTGGTAATTTATCAAAAGATAGAAAACAATACAAAAGTAAATTCAGTATAATTTTTTTTATTTCTTTCATTTTTACCCGCACCAGATGAAAACACTCTAGTATAAACTTTCGAGTAAACACCCCTTCTTCTAACTATTATTATAAGTAATTACGTCGAGTTGATAGCCAAAACAAACAGCAGCTGATTTTATTTCGATTATTGTAACTGTTACTATGTTGGTTAATCTGTCATCGGTAACTATAGTTGTTAAAAGAGATACATCGAATGGTTAAGAAGTGTTGCTCTACGGTTTTAAATATGTAAATTATTTAACAATAAAGTATAGAATTGAGTTTGTGTGCTTTTCCTTTCTAAGTAGAACCACCAAATTAAACATAAAATGCGTGGTGTCAAAAACCCGGTTTCTTTAAGAAACCGGGTTTCTAGATTTTACGTTTTTTTATGTTGATCTACTTATTTTGGAAAATTTGGCATGTTTCCGAGTCACACAGATAATTCATCTGTGTTAATCTATGTTAATCTGTGCTTCTAAATCCTAAATACAGGTTTTTGCCAAAAATTATCTTTTATAAATGAACTATGTTTGACAACTTTCAACCAATATCTATTATTGCAATAACTGCTGTTATTTCTAGTATTGTGCTCCTTGGTTATTTCTCCTGGAAAACTTTGAAAACTTCAAATCTTTTTCAAGAAGCAATCAATCTCTATCAACAAGAAGATTACAAAAGTGCTGAAGCAGCTTTTCGTCAAGTCATTGCTCTGAACTCTACTAACGATGTTGTTCACTTGTTGCTAGGAGATACTTTGATACAGCAAGGAAAAATAGAAGAAGCAAGGCAACAGTTTCAAGAAGTGATTGACCGTGCTCCTAAAAAAATTGATGCTTATTTGCGTCTGTCAAATGTTTTAATGCAACAAGAAAAAAAAGGAGAAGCAATTGGAACTCTGCAAAAAGCTAAATATTTATGCCAAGCACAACGTCAACCAGAAAAAGCAGAACAAATTAATCGTATTCTTCAGAAAATGACTAAGAATAATTCCTAACTCATGGCTGAACAAAGGGGCAAAGTCTACATCGTAGGTGCTGGACCTGGAGATATAGGATATCTAACGCTCAAGGCTTACAGGCTGTTATCAAGTGCTGAGGTTTTGGTTTACGATGCTCTGGTAGATCCTGAGTTGTTGCAATGTGTACCGCCTGATTGCTTGAAGCTGAATGTGGGGAAACGTGGTGGTCAACCGAGTACACCGCAAGCTGAAATCAACCAGTTAATGGTAAAGTATTGTCAGCACAGAAAGCAAGTTATTCGCCTCAAGTCTGGTGATCCATTTATTTTTGGTCGCTGTAGTTCTGAAATTGAGGCGTTGAAGACGGCTGGTTGTGAGTTTGAAGTTATCCCAGGAATCTCCTCAGCAATAGCAGCACCATTGCTGGCGGGAATACCTCTCACCGATCCAGTTATGAGTCGATGTTTTGCTGTGTTTACTGCTCATGATCCAGATGCTTTGGATTGGGAGGCGCTATCACGGTTAGAAACTTTAGTTATTTTAATGGGAGGACAGCATCTAGCAGAGATTTTACACCGGCTCGTGCGACAAGGACGCTCGCGCTCAACACCCATAGCCATTATCAGATGGGCAGGAACACCTCAACAACAAATCTGGACAGGTACTTTAGAAAATATACTTGAGCAAACATTCGGTGTGTCGTTGTCGCCAGCGGTGATTGTGATTGGTGAAGTTGTGGGGCTACGTGGTTATCTGCAACCTGAGAAAATATCATTAGAGAATTCTTCAGTCGCTGACACTTAGCACCCCCAAACTATGCACAGCAATCTACCCCTCTTCTCCTCTTCACGCCCCCTGACTGGTAAAACAATTGTAGTCACACGAGCAGCTGGACACTCAAACCAGTTTACCCAAACTCTCACCTCATTTGGCGCAAATGTCATTGAAATGCCAACATTGGAAATTGGTCCGCCTTCGAGTTGGGAGGGTTTGGATCATGCAATCGCCCAGATATCTGAGTTCCACTGGTTAATTCTCACTTCCACCAATGGTGTAGGCTATTTCTTTGAAAGACTTTTCGCACAGGGTAAAGATGCTCGTGCTTTATCTAAAATCAAAATTGCCGTTGTTGGTGAGAAAACGGCTCAACGTCTCAATCAACACAGTCTACAACCAGATTTTATTCCTCCTAACTTTGTTGCAGATTCTTTGGTGGAAAACTTTCCGGAAGAACTCACAGGTAAAAAGGTTTTGTTTCCCAGAGTAGAAAGCGGTGGACGGGAAATTTTAGTCCAACAATTCACAGCCAAAGGCGCAGAAGTGATAGAAGTGGCGGCTTATCAATCTTGCTGTCCCAAAAGTGTTCCTCCCTCAGCAGAGTTAGCCCTTGAAAGTGGAACTGTAGATGTTATTACCTTTGCGAGTTCTAAAACTGTGCAATTTTTCCATCAACTCGCACAGAAAATATTCTCTGAAGACTCTCAAAACAATCCATCTTTGGTGACTGATGCGTTGGAGGGAGTTTGTATTGCTTCCATTGGTCCCCAAACTTCTAAAACTTGTCATTCCATATTTGGACGCGTGGATGTGGAAGCTGAGGAATATACCTTAGATGGATTGACTCAAGCACTGATAAAATGGGCAACAAATTCATAATCATAACTGCGGATGTACAAGCTTTGCACAGAGATAATTTATCTGCGTCCAAAACTCGTGCATCTGCAGTTTCATATTCAAAAAACTAAAAATAACTCATGACTAAACGCATCATCGGGTTAACTGGAGGTATTGCGACAGGCAAAACAACTGTTGCCAATTATTTGGCTAGTGCTTACAATCTGCCCATCTTAGATGCAGATATCTATGCCAGAGAAGCTGTATCTGTCGGTTCACCCATTTTACAAGAAATTGCTCAACGCTATGGAGAAGAAATTTTACTCGCAGACGGTAACCTCAACCGCCAAAAGCTGGGTGAGATTATTTTTAACAATCAAGAAGAACGCATCTGGGTAGAGGGTTTAATTCATCCTGATGTGGGCGATCGCTTTCTCAAAGAAATTGCTTTATCGCCTGCACAAACATTAGTGTTAGTCGTCCCTTTACTCTTTGAAGCCCAAATGACTAATTTAGTCACAGAAATTTGGGTAGTCAGTTGTTCTGAACAACTGCAACTGCAAAGATTGATGCAGCGAAATCATTTAACTTTAGAGCAAGCACAAGCTCGTATCACAAGTCAAATGTCAATAGCAGAAAAAGTAGCCCAGGCTGATGTTGTCTTGGATAATTCTTCCACTCTTGAAGTGCTGCTGAAACAGATAGATACAGCCATTTCAAAGATTTTGTAACTGTGACAATTTTCGTTTTACCTTTTACTTTTCTTCCCTTTTTGCCAACTTTGGCTGTTAGGTTGTTTCGTAAATTCCCCTTTAGGAAACAGCCGCGTTTCTAGTTCTTCATAACTTCCTTCAAAGTCACACTTTCCATACAAAGGACATTTTCGACAATAAACGCCTTCGGTGTAGCGTTCCAGGTTTTCGCGGTTGAAAAAATAAGGTTTGTGGCTAAAAGTGCTGGCTACCCACTGCCATGACATATTATTGCTTGCAGGATCACCATCTAGAAGATGTTCCAGAAACCATTTTGCCCCCGCTTGCCAACGAATGCGTCGCCAATGGATGATGTAAGCTGCCATCCACATCCGTGCATGATTGTGCAAGTATCCAGTTTCTCGTAAATCCTGACTGAAGCTGTCGATGCACACTCGTCCTGTGGTGCCTTGTTTGATATCATCAGGTAATTTTGGGGCATATTCAGCGATAGTGTAGCCAGTTTTGTATTCTTCTTCATCTTTCCAGATGCGATCGCCTAGCTTCACATATAGTCTTTGCCAGTAGTCACGCCAACCCAACTCATTAACGAGTTTAGTTGCATCGTCTTGGTGTTTGACGCGCCCAAGGACATCATCCCGAATTTCTCGCAAGCTAAGGACGCCATAGCGAATATAAGGAGATAATCGCGTTACCGCGCCTGTGAAAAAGTTACGTGTTTTCGCGTAGCGTGCGGGGTCTACTTTTTGTAGTACTTTAACAGCAGCTTTGCGTCCACCCACAGTTTCGCTGATGTGATCATCCCGTTCTGCGGCTTTGGGGAATTGTTCGCGGAGGTAGTCTACCAACTGATCGCGGTTGGCAAAGTCGCGTCGCATATCTTGAGTCATTGTGTATCAGGCGTTGCAGGTATAAAATTGCCGAACGACTAAAGTCGCGGCTAGACACTCGCTTATATGCTAGCTAATCCTCACTTAGAAAAACCTTTATTTGGATTAGTCATGAATGGTAGTGATTTTATTTTTCTGAAACTTACTAGGGTAAATCAGCCAGAGTATGCTTTCTCTGACCAATTTACACTATTGAGACGCGAAAATGAATTATATAAAGTTCTCAGTATATTAAAGAAACTGGGTACAATTTTAATTTGATAATTATGTCTAGTCGCCCTATCTACCTCGACTCTCACGCTACCACACCTGTTGATGAACGGGTAGTAGCAGCAATGCTACCCTACTTTACCGAACACTTTGGTAACCCCTCCAGCATCAATCACCTTTACGGCTGGGAAGCAGAAGCTGCAGTCAAGCAAACACGAGAAATTCTTGCAGCAGCAATCAACGCCACACCAGAAGAAATTGTCTTCACCAGTGGTGCAACAGAAGCGAATAATTTAGCTATCAAAGGTGTTGCAGAAGCCTATTTTCAAAAAGGACAGCATATTATTACAGTTGTAACAGAACACAGTGCAGTTCTTGACCCTTGCAAGTATCTTAAAACGCTTGGTTTTGAAATCACAACCCTTCCAGTCCAAAAAGATGGACTGATTGATTTAGCTAAGTTAGAAAAAGCTTTCCGTCCTGAGACAATTCTTGTTTCGGTGATGGCTGCGAATAACGAAATTGGGATTTTGCAACCATTAGCAGAAATTGGTGCAATGTGTCGAGAACGCAATGTCCTTTTCCACACCGACGCGGCGCAAGCTATTGGTAAAATCCCTCTTGATGTGCAGGCGATGAAAATTGATGCAATGTCGTTAACAGCACATAAAGTCTACGGTCCCAAGGGTATTGGTGCATTATATGTCCGTCGCCGCAATCCCAGAGTCCAAGTTGCTCCTCAACAGCATGGTGGTGGACACGAACGCGGAATGCGTTCTGGCACTTTGTATACACCGCAAATCGTAGGATTTGGTAAGGCGGTTGAGATTGCTTTAGAAGAACAAGCCACAGAAAGCCAACGCCTGACACAGTTAAGACAAAGATTGTGGGAAAAACTTTCTCAATTAGAAGGAATTCATCTGAACGGACATCCTACGCAGCGACTTCCAGGAAATTTAAATATCAGCATTGACGGGGTAGATGGATCTGCACTGCTATTAGGATTACAAGCAGTGATGGCGGTGTCCTCTGGTTCTGCTTGCTCCTCAGTCACAACTGCACCTTCTCATGTTCTCATGGCTTTGGGACACTCGGAACAACAGGCTTATGCGTCGATACGCTTTGGTATAGGACGCTTCAACACAATTGAGGAAATTGACAAAGTTGCAGAACATACGATTTCTACGATTCAAAGTTTACGCAAGCAGGCTTTAACCGTGTAAATGTACTAGTCAGGCGCGCTCTAGAGCCGTTGATTTAATATGAATGAGTTTGAAGCCAAGCTGCGATCGAAGGTGTTTTACTTATGATCAAATGTAGCGCATTAAGCTTCGGATATGGCTTAAGTAGTTCTTTTGGGGGTCGTAACGGTCCATGCGGCTCTGGTATATAAAAAAATGATGGAGTTGTCCAAAGTTTTGCAGTTTCATCCAATGTAGATAGAATATCAAACACTGCTAAATCAGCCCATGTTAGTGATGGACCAACAAGAAATGGAGAGCCTTGGTTGCTCCCAATCATCTGCTCAAACCTTTTGAAGTGCATCGGCACAGTTACGGCGAAGTACTCACACAGACGCTCCACTTTTTCCGATGCATCCCTCATTTTCATGATTAACCGATTATTCTGCACAATCCGATCAACATAGCATCCGTACAAAAGGTCTAGCAGATCTCTCCATGCATCGACCACCATGTCTGATATGGCTGCCTGCACACTGTCTAATGGGTACAATCCTGCTTGTTTTGCAGCATACCGAGCGATCGCGCATGATTGACCTATTATGGTGTTACCAACTTCCAGGGTAGGTAACTGGTCGAAGGCGAGTTTCCCACTGTCCCTTTCCTGTGCATATTCCTGAAACGATAGTGTTCTATCTTCAAATAGAACACTACCATAAATGAAGATCAGGCGTGGAAGTTCCGCTCTGCCCTTTCCATCATCAAAATACCGTAAGATTGGACGCAAATTTGTCATTGTTAGTAATGATGTTAGGGTTGGTTATTGTTTAATTCTACATTGTTTAGCTCTGAGCAAATATCAGCGCCAGAACCCGCTTTTAGCTCTAGCTAACGCATAATTTAACTTACTTTTCAAATGCGATACGCTTTGCGTCAAGCGTTCGACTGAGCGCTCACGCGGCTCGACTGAGCTTCGCCGAACGTCCGAAGTCCTCCGGCTTATCGCATTTGAGTCTCCCTGCTGGAGCGATGGCGATCGCACTCCCGGACAGTATGCAGGGCAAATAGCGAATGATTTATTAGCAGTGCTAAGCTGTCGCGCTTTTAATTTGCAGCCTTATTATGGTTTAGTCAATCATTGAAACCCTCTTCCCTTCTGCCTTCTGTCTTGAGCATAGCTGCCTTGCTGTTGAGTGCTTCCAACATAGCTTCTATAGCTCGTTCTTTTTGCGGATCTGCATTTTGAGCATATTCCAATGAAAATGGAACGTTAATATCTGGTGCAACTCCTTTGCCTTCCAACCGTTGTGTTTCGTTGAGAAACACATTTGAAACTGCTAAATAAACGAAGCTACCATCAGACATCAGAAAAGGACGACCAGCAACAACTGCTCCTGTTGTTTTAGAACCAATCACAGGTCCTATTTTATGTTGCTTGAAACCATAAGCCAAAATTTCTTTACTACTTCTGCTTCCCTCATTTATCACCATAACAACAGGCTTTTTCCATTGAGAAATAGAAGTATATCTTTTGCCATTGCGGGGGATACTGGTTATACTTGGACCTTCCTTTGCAGTGAATATATTGAGATAACCGATATCTCCTCCACCCCAGCCATCTCGTAAATCCAAAACCAACGCTTGTGCATTTCTCAAGCGACCGTATATTAAATCTTCTCGAAGTTTCTCCTGGTCTGGATCAGCGGCGTTTGACCAAATATGAACGTAGCCGATTTTCTTACCATTGCGTTGAATAACCTGAGTACTGGCTTGTTGTGCTTCCAAAAACATGGTGGCTGCGTCATAGATATTGGGAGTGACAGCAATTTTTTCTTGGCTGTTGGCGTCAGGCTTTCTTTGAATCAACAAAGTGACTTTTTGATTTGCTTTACCTGCAAAAGATTGTATCGGTTGATAAGGACGATTTTCCACACTCAGCAATTGGTCGCCCACTTTTAACCCAGCTTTTGCAGCCGGACTTTCGTCTAGAATGGCACTAATAAAAGTCTTACCGTTAATGTTTTTGGTGAATGCACCAATACCACTGTATTCAATCTTACTTTTTGGGAAAAACTTTTTTAATTCTTTCTGAAAATCAGGGTTATTTGCCTGAAAAATCCCTAAAAGCTGGTAGTATGCTGGCTCATCTTGAGTGTAGAAGCGGGTGTGAGAAGTTCGTAATTCAGAAAGCATTTGATTGATCACAACAGCAGCTTCTTGAATAGACTTGGTTCGCGCTACTTGAGGTTCATATTTTTGCCGTATTGCTTTCCAGTCCACTCCGTTAAATTTTGGATCATAAAAGTTTTCGTTAACAGTTTGCCAGACTTGTTCAAAAACTTTAACCTCGGTTTTGGCTAGCGTTTTAGGTAACGGGAAAATTAACCAGAGAAGGAACAATACTGCAAAAGACGTCAGCATTGCTATAGTTAAGCTTTTTAACTTAATGAATCTAAGTTTTTTCATAGTGTCTGCTTGATATATTTCTATTTTAGATGTTCTTCAAAACTATATTTCCAATGGAGATAAATCTATATTTTGCTCTAGCAACTAGCGCAAAGGATTTATACATTTATGACAATAAGTGTGGTATAATATTGACTAGAGTAAACCTTCGTTACCAAATTTCTCAATTTGCCAGCCAAAGATATCTATCACGATACTGTCAAGCGTGCCTTACAGAAAGATGGTTGGACAATTACCCATGATCCATTTCCCCTTCAAATCGGCAACAAGCGTTTATCTAGCTGATTTGGGTGCAGAACGTTTAATCAGCGCTGAAAAAAGAACCCAAAAAATTAGCGAAATGGCACGCATCACAGAGAGCTAGATTATTTGGGTTAGGTAAAACACCATCTTATGTTGACGGGCAGATTGCAGCAATTTCTGTTGTCAACAACTTAGTTTTAGTCACAAACAATCAGGTAGACTATGGCGACTTCCAAGGGCTTGAGATGGTAAATTGGTTTCGCGATTCCTGAAGCTGGAGAGCTAATAGCTCTTCACAATAATCAACACTTTAGTTTGCTATTTTCAATGTCATATATTTTCTCCTTTAAGAGCTAAAAGTTTCAGCTTAATTAAATTTAACTATTTAGGAATTATTTATTTTTATACAAATAAATTGCTGGGATTTATGTTGCCTGTTTGTTTCGGCTGATGAGTCAATGCGCATAGAGAGCTATTGCCTTTTTTCCTGTAACTTCTCTCTAAATCTTGGTTGTGTTTACTACATCTTTTCACACTTTTAATTAAAGAATTCTTAAATTTTTTATTAATGTTCCGGAAATGATTCCTGGAAAAATACTCGGTATTTTGGGGAATATACGATTGTTCTAAAATACTCTTTTAAAGATTGTGTAAAGTTACACTAGTATTATCAAGGTTACGGTAGATTGTTATTGCTACTTGCAAAATATCAATCAATTAGCAAGCCATAAGATTTTATACCTCTATTAATACTGCTGCAAAAAACAGCAAGTTTTTGTTTTTTAAGCTAAAGGTTTCTTTTGCAAGATTGGTCGTAAGCGAAAACAAGCTTGTTTTCGCTTCATTACAGTGGTTTTAGCATTGATGAAAAATATGGCTTTCAGCCGTATGAGTGCAGCCTTAATTTGGGCTTCAGTTTTCGTGTGTCAACTTAGTACTTTTTAGCCAATGAAGTGGCTCTAACAGGAGAGATTTATGACAGGACAAGTAACCAGTCAAGGTGACTTTATTCACGAAGCCAACCGAGTACGCGCCGCTTTACCACAAGGCTTTGATGGCACAGGGGTGCGGATTGGTGTCATCAGCAACAGCTACAACGTCTCAGGTAAAGGTTCAGCAGAGGAGGATATAGCTTCTGGAGATTTGCCTGCTGATGGGGTGACGGTATTGCGAGAAGGACCAAGCGGCAATAGCCAAAGTATTGATGAAGGGCGAGCTATGCTGCAACTCATTCACGACCTTGCTCCAGGTGCTTCTTTGGTTTTTTCTTCAGTAATAGGCTTCCAGCGTGGAGTCGATAGCCCTGATGAAGATAACTATGCTGAGCAAGGTTTTGCTCAGCAGATAAAAAATCTTGCTGACCCCAATATTGGTGCTGTCGATATCATAGTCGATGACTACTTCTACTTCGACGAACCATTGTTTCAAGATGGTAAAATTGCCCAAGCGATTAATGATGTTGTCACCAACCGTGGCGTTGCCTACTTTTCTCTTGCTGGCAACTTAGCTACACAAGCCTATGAGTCTACAGCATTTGCAGGGGCAGCAGATTCTGCTGGCATTTTCGCGGGTACTTTTCACGATTTCGACCCCGGTCCTGGTGTAGACACTCGTCAACTCATTACCCTTGCCCCTAATCAAAAAATCGACTTCACCCTACAGTGGGATGATCCCTTTTACACAGATAACGGTGTTAAAACTGATTTGGATTTCTTCCTAGTGGAACCTGGCACAGGTACCAAATTGAGTCAATCTAACAATAACAACATTGAGGTCACTAAAACACCCTCAGAGTTTTTTGAATTTTCTAATCCCTACACAACACAGCTGCAAGCTGAGGTCATGATTCAGCTGAGTGCTGGACCAGAACCAGGGCGTATAAAGTATGTCAACTATGGCAGCAATAACTCTAGATCAATTACCTTCAATGAATTTGGCACTAATAGCCCAACAGTTATTCCCCATGCTGCCGCAGTCAACGCCAGAGCAGTAGCAGCAGTTAACTACTATGACCAGGATAATCCAGCGGACTTTACTTCGGCAGGTCCAAGTACCATTTTGTTTGATCCCAACGGTAATCGTCTACCTACTCCTGATGTACGATGGCAAAAACCTGATTTTGCTGCTATTCAAGGTACCGATACTACGTTTTTCCAATTTGATAAGAATGGTAATCCTATAGACAGTGATGGCAACACTTTCCCTAATTTCTTTGGCACATCAGCAGCAGCACCTCATGCAGCAGCAATAGCCGCCTTAATCAAGCAGGCTAATCCCACTTTCACACCCGCGCAAATTTACGAAAGACTAGAGTCAACGGCAAAGGATATCTATATCCCCGGCAGAGACAATTTGACTGGAGTTGGGCTAATCAATGCCTACGATGCAATTTTTGGTCCGGTTGTACCCGCTCCTCTCAATTTCACTAACGATTTTGAGAACGGCGATCTTCCCCGTAGCTACGAAATCAAGACCACTGGCGCTGGACGAATTTTGGTTACTGGAGACAACGATCCATTAGGTACACGCCAAGTGACGCTGGACAGTTTTCTGTCTCCTAATGCCAGTTCACGACTCAACCCCAATGGTTCACTCAACGAGTTGATTCTGCACGTCAATGCTCTTGATCAATCCAGTGTCACACTCAGCTTTGACCAGAAAGAATTTAACGATGAAGATAATCCAATACCTGAGACTTTCACAAACTCGGTTAATGGTGATGGTGTTGCTTTGAGTGTTGATGGTACTAATTGGTTCCGGTTATTCGACTTGACTGGTTCCAACTCAACGAATACATACCAAACCAAAACTATCAATCTCAGTGAGTTTGCTGCTAATCAAGGTTTAACTTTGAGTGCAGATACCAGAATTAAGTTCCAGGAGTTTGGTAATTCTGCCATTCCCAATAGCGGATTTGCCCTTGATAATATCTCCGTCACCTCTGGTTCAGAAATATTTGGTACTTCCAACGACGATACTTTGATTGGTACTGGTGGGAGTGACACTATCAAAGGCTTCAATGCTCAAGATATCCTTAATGGTCTTGCAGGTAACGATACTCTTGATGGTGGTGATGGTGACGACAAACTCTATGGCGGGGAAGGGAATGATATCCTTGCGGGTGGTCAAGGTCAGGATCTCCTGTTTGGCGAAGCTGGGAACGACCAATTAAGTGGTGGTGATGGTGACGACAAACTTTATGGCGGCGAAGGAAATGATAACCTCCTTGGCGGTCAAGGTCAGGATCAACTTTATGGTGAAGCTGGCAATGATATCCTTAATGGTGGTGATGGTGACGACAAACTCTATGGCGGCGAAGGAGATGATACCCTCCTTGGCGGTCAAGGTCAGGATCAACTTTATGGTGAAGCTGGCAATGATATCCTTAATGGTGGCGCTGGGGATAACACTCTCAGTGGTGGTGCTGGTCAAGATATTTTTGTCTTGTCAACTCAGGGCAAGAATACAATTGTTGACTATGAGCATGGGCTAGATTTATTAAGGTTGACTGATGGGCTAAGCTTTGGCTCACTTTCTATCTTTGAAGAAAATGGTGGTACTCGAATTGCTACTAACGACAATCAACCATTGGCTTTCTTGACCAATGTGAATCCTAACTTTGTTACGGTAGATGATTTTGTCACTGTTTAATATTATGTCTGCTTAATTGCGCATAACTTAAGAGTAGACCCAACCTTGCTAACAAGATCGGGTCTTCGAGCAATTGTAGAATTTTAAATGAGCAGCGATTATTACCAAACGACTTGCGATCGCTCTTGCACCACCCGCTTATACACATCCTCCGTCTGCTTGGCTAATTTAGACCAACTGAAGCGTCTGTCTAAATCTTCATAAGCGTTATCAACCAGCCATTGTCGATAACCTGGATTTTTCAACACTTCGAGGATACCCCAAGCCAAGGAATCTGGGTTATTAGTATACGTAACTATACCTGTTTTGGTATGTTGCACCACTTCTGGAAAACCACCTGTATCAGAAACGACAACAGGAACGCGAGAGGCGAAGCTTTCTAATGCAACAATACCAAAAGGTTCATACAAGCTAGGAAAAACAGCACAGTCAGCAACGGTTTGAAATTTATCTAAGTACTCATCAGACATAAAACCGGTAAAATAGCACTTGTTCGATATTCCTATATCCCAAGCTTGCTTTTTGAGATGGTCGGTATTGCCGCCACCGATGATCACAAACTTAACATAACCTCCCATTTGCCCCAGAACTTTGGGAGCAGCATTCAGTAGTACAGAGACGCCTTTTTCATAGGTCATGCGACCGACATAGTAAACAATTTTCTCACCGTCTTCGGCAAATTGGCGGCGAAAATCCAGAGCGTGAAAATCTTGGTGGTGCTGTTTTTTCTCCGGTCGGATACCGTTATAGATCACATCAATTTTGTTCCACGGAGAGTGTAACGCCTGTTCTACTTCCCGCCGCATATAGTCAGTGCAAACGATAACTCGCCAAGCGTTGAAAGCAAAAAGTTCTTCTTTGCCATTAATATAACGTTGAATATCAGTGTTAACACCGTTGTAGCGTCCGTATTCAGTTGCGTGAATAGTGGCAATCAGGGGAATTTGAAAGCTGTGCTTGAGGGCGATCGCCGCATCCCCAACAAGCCAATCATGTGCGTGAATGATATCAAACGGTCCTTCCTCCAGCATCAACTTACCGCCGTGATGCCCAATGCTTTGGTTGAGATTAACAACCCAGTGAAAAAAGTCATTACCAGCAGCCACAGGCACGCGATGAATCCGTAGTCCCTCCACTACCTCATACATCGGTGCATGACCAAACTCTGGTGTAATCAAGTGGATTTCATGTCCTAGCTTGACCAGTTCCGGGTATAACTCTGCCACATGACGAGCAATTCCCCCAACTATTCGCGGTGGAAACTCCCAACTTAACACCAATATCTTCATATAGTTCTATGCCCAACTCTTTACAAATCTATAATCTTCTACATTTATCTCAAGATACAAGTCTTCTTACTATAACAAGTCCCAAAATGGAATTTTTTTGATTTTTCTTAACAATCTTCAGAAAAAAGTAGTGGTGGAGAGACTTTTAGAGAAAAAGTCAAAACTGAGAATTGTTTGTTCCCTCTTGGTTCCTAATTTTTGCTCTTTATTATGTTGCCCTGTTTTGTATTAATTCTTTCTCTAGCTGTTGGCGAAAACTTAACCAAGCTGCTGTGGCTTGTGGGTTAGGGGTTGCAGCTTTTTGGAGTAAAATAACACCATCCCGAAAGCCAATTACTCCGTATTCCTGAGTCTTCGTCAGCTGGTCAAACAGTTGTACGAGTTCCCGTAAAAGATTACGCTCTTCCTTAAATGCTGGTTGATACTGTTTTAACTGCCACAGATCGGCGATCGCATAATCAACTTTTTCGACCTGGCGTGCATCATTTCGCAACTCCAGCACAGGTAGGCGAATGATTTCGCGGCGACTGGAAAGCTGAGGGACAAGGTAAGTCGTTGCAGAGACACTTCTGTCTGGTGGAATTTGTGCAAGCATTGGGCGAAACTGCAACACATGACTCCATTGTTGAGGTAAAGACACATACACCAAAGGATTAAAAGAATCTGGTAAGAGAAAATAAAATGCTCTGTTTAAGCTAGAACTACTAGAAGTAAAGGAAAATAATAAAGAAAGACTCAGACAGAATGCCCAAAAACGGCGAAACGAGAGTTTAAATCTTTTTGGATGCTGCGACCACCAAAGAATAGCGCCGTAAAATAAACCAGGAACCACAGTTAAAGCATAGCGAACATTGATTGCTAGCACCGTCTCTCCCTTCCCCAAAAAGAGTTTCAGCAAGGGGAAACCAGCCACCATCCAAGATGCAGGGGAAACAGCAGGGACAAACGCCAACGGTAGCCATTGCCCAAGTAAATACTTAATTGTCCGGTCTAGTGGTGTAACGAGTTCTACGATCAATCGCCAAGGATTGCTAATCATTCCCCAAATAATTTCCTGAGTGGAAGCTTGACCGTCGCCATCCCCAAATTGCCCAAACCGTTCCAACATAAACCGCCGGGAAACATCCTCAGAAAACAATGGCATAATTGTACTGGTGAGGAGCAACATGTAACCAAAACTGAGAATACAAGCAGCTAGTCCAGCGCGGGGAAAGCGTCTACTCAAAATCATGTAAACACCAACGCCGAATAAATTCACACCAGCATCTTCCCGAACTGCCAAAATCAAAACTGCTAGCACCCAAAACAGCCACCACCAGCGCTTTTCCATTGCGAGTAACAAGCCAAAGACAAACAAGGGAATTTGGCTAATATCATGAAAGTTACTTAAAGTCGGACCAATAACAGCATTGGCAGCATAAAAACTAGCAGTAATCATCACTGCTAATGGTGGTTGTAGATACTGTCGTGCCAGTACATACAAAATCAAACCCGCAGCGGTGATGAATATAACCTGTAAAACCCCTAAAGTTGCAGGAGAGGGAAACAAAGCATATATCGGTAGCCAAAGCAATAACGCTGGAGTAAAGTGTTGACCGAGGCGGTGGTAATAGACTGTAGCAAGTTCTCCAGAATGAACAACATTAGTGGAAAGACTTGAAGAAAGGGAACTTTGAAAGAATCGACCGTGAAGGTTATTCCAGAAAACTTGGTTAAAAATTCCTTGATCAAAAGAAGCGTAAAAACTATAGTAACGATTTAGGATAAGTATCAGACAAAGGACAAAGAATACTGTTGCCAATGGCAAGACAAAATTAATATCAGTGCGTGTCTTTGAGTACAAGTCTGGGTTTTGTCTTAGCTTATTTCGTAATTTTAAAAACATCACTTACTAACCCTGATTTAGGAACACGGGGGAAAAATATTTTAACAGTTATCAGTTACCAGTTACCAGTTATCAGTTATCAGTTATCAGTTATCAGTTATCAGGTAGGAAACGGACAAAGTCCATCCCTTGTTCACTGTTCACTGTTCACTTATTTAGGATACTAAATTATACATTTTTTTCCACAGAGAAATAGTAGTTCTAAATAATTTATAAAAACCTCTGTTTATATCTTTTCTATCCAAAATTACGGAATGCCTTTCGGGCGTCTAGGTTTTTTTGTGGTTTGTCAAAAAAACCTCAAAAATAAAATAGGATTACTCTATGAAGTATGCGTTTTCATTTTTATTACAAATATTTGTAAAATAATTATCTGTTTTTAGATTCCTGAAAGAGTAATTATTATTTAAGACAAAATATTTGTGATACAAAACCTGATGAGCGAGAAGGTTTTTGTAAACTATGTTGTCAAAAACTAGATATTTACTTGAGGAAATCAATACTGATGTTTACTCGTCTTGGTAGTAACAGTTCTCTTTTTGATCAAGGGCAAAATATTACTTCTCTATCCTCAGTAGATACCTTTGATTATAACAACAATTACAACGTAAACCTTAACGGTCATAGTAGCTTTAACTCAGCGATGAATGGCCTAGAATCTAATGCTCAAGAACAATTTTTCAATGACAATGGGTACAGTTTCACCTCTGGCTATGGCTTAATAAATGCAGCAGCAGCAGTGGCTAAAGCAGCTGGTCAAACTACCTTTGCTGATGTTCCTAACCTAGGTGGTAACAATTGGGGAGCCGACCTTGTGAAGGCTCCAGAAGCCTGGGCAAAAGGATACACTGGTAAGGGTGTAGTCGTTGCTGTTCTAGATACTGGGGTTGACTTCAACCACGATGATTTAAAAGATAATATCTGGACAAATCCCAAGGAAATTGCTGGCAATGGCAAGGATGATGATGGCGATGGTTTGGTTGATGACGTCCACGGCTGGAACTTTGTTGATAACAACAACGATGTTTCAGATAAATTTGGTCATGGAACCCATGTCTCTGGAACTATTGCTGGGGAAAAGAATGACTTTGGCGTCACTGGTATTGCCTACGATGCCAAAATTATGCCAGTCAAAGTCCTTGGTGATGATGGTTCCGGCTCTTATACTTCGATTTCTAATGGTATTCACTATGCTGTGGATCATGGAGCTAACGTGATTAATCTTAGTCTTGGTGGTGGTTCTGCTGACAGCACTTTAGAGAAAGCTGTTGAATATGCCAGCAGCAAAGGAGTTGTTGTTGTTATGGCAGCTGGCAATGATGGTGGCTTGCAACCAGGCTATCCAGCGCGCTATGCAGATAAATCGGGAATTGCAGTTGGAGCAGTTGATAAAAATAATCAGATGGCTGACTTCTCTAACAAAGCGGGAATCAATTCACTTACTTACGTGACAGCCCCAGGAGTCAATGTGTATTCTACAATTCCGGGTAATAAATATGCTTCCTATAGCGGCACATCTATGGCGACTCCTCACGTTGCTGGAGTTGTTGCTCTCATGCTCAGTGCTAACCACAATCTCACTGATGCTCAAGTACGTCAGATTATCGCAGAAACAGCCGTACACGACACACAAATGCCAAACTTTGGCCTGAGCAACTTTGTAACCAACAGCAGTGCTACAACTTTTAACTTCAGCATTAGGGATTACCAGGATGACTCTTATAAGTTACAAGACCAGTTGGATGATAACAATATTGTGCAATTCTCTAGCTTTAGTGTCAGTTCTACACTGAGTTCACAATTCTCAAGCTACCAATCAGGATTGAATAATTATGTGAACTATAGTACGAGTCATTATGATAGTACCATTGATTCTGAAAACATACTCAACAAACGTCAAGAAATGCTAGAGGACTCCACGATCGCACGGTTATGAAACAATGATGGCGCTCTTGTGTTGGTTACACGCATTTTTGTTAAAGTTTTAGAGTAGCTGCGTTTGGGACGCTATGATCTCGCGTACCCAAATGTGTAGTGGATCGTGATCGCGACGCATATGCCAAATCTGCATATACTCGTACTGACCAAGTTCAATCGGTGGCTCCAGGATAGCAAGGTTTGTATAGTTAGCAAAGAGCATTGCAATTCGACGAGGTAATGTCAAAATGAGATCGCTGTGAGCGACAATCATAGGAGCCGCGAGAAAATGCGGTAACTTCAACATCACCCGACGTTTCACACCTAACCCTGACAACACTGTATCCACGTGGCTTGTAGGTGATTTGGGGATTGCGTTTACAGGCGAGTTTGTGATTGTAATTAAGGCATGTGACCAAGCAACGTAAGATTCAACGGTAAAATCCGTTAGAGTGATGGGATGGTCAGCCCGAACGACAGACACAAAATCTTCAACAAATAACTTCTGGCATTTAAACTCCGTAGTTTGGGGTAGATTTAGAACTCCTAAGCCTAGATCGATCTCTCCACTTCTTAGTAAATCTAGTGTGTCAGAACGCCAATGATGACACTCCAGATTCAGATGGGGTGCATTGTCACAAATAAGCTTGAGAACCTTTGGCAATATCACAACGATTGAGTAATCTGATGCCGCTAGGTGGATTGTACCTTGTGCTGTTTTCGGTTCAAAAACGGTTGGTTGAATCAACAGTTTGATATCTAACAAAATTTTTTCTAGTGCTTCGAGTAGCTCAAGAGCGTATGGTGTGGGAACCATTTTTTTCTTTGAGCGCACAAGCAGTGGATCGTTGAATAGTTCGCGTAATCGCCCCAGGGTGTGACTGGTAGCTGATTGACTCAAACCAATTCTTTTTCCAGCATTCGTGACGTTACGCTCAAGCAGCAAGGCATGTAACACCAGTAAAAGATTAAGATCCACTTTCAACAAATCTATTTTATCCATATGTATTAAGCCAAGTTAAGCTGTTGGACATTTAACTTGCATGTTACCTAAAAGTAAAACTCTTGTAGGGTGGGCATCTGGTTCTCCCTAATTATGCAAATTAAAAGTACATTAGCTTACTAGTTATTGATTCAGGGGGAGGCAGGGGGGGAAAAAATTGATAGAGACGGGGCAACCGAAGCCATCTTTCGGTGAAGAGATTTTCTTTTTCTTTTCACTTTTCACTTGTCACTTTTAACTGACAACTGCCACGAAGTCTAATACTTAGTAGGGCAATTGTCCATGCGCCCAGCGCCGCAAAGCGCTGCATCCTCGCACCCACCAAACCTACCTCACAGAAAATGCCTCACTGAATCGACGAGTAATTGGCTCAATTAAGAATGTCAAAATTGACTTCTTGCGAGTGACAATCTCACCATTTGCAGCCATCCCAGGAGTAAATGCAACTTCTTGTCCCTGGGCCATTATGGAGTGTTTATTCAGCTTAATTCTGGTGGGGAAAACTAAGCCCATTTCTTTGTCAACAATAGCATTGGGACTGACTTGCACAACTTCACCATTAATGATGCCAAATTCTTGAAATGGGAAAGTCGCCATTTTGACTTTTGCTTTCATTCCCTCGCGAATAAAACCAATATCTCGGTTGAGGACTTTCACCTCTAAGAGAAGTTCTTGCCCTTCTGGTAAAATAGATACTAACTCTTCACCCGCTTGCACTGGTCCTGTTGTCGCTTTGATTCTATAGATAGTACCTGTGACTGGAGCTTTGATAGTTTCCCTGTCTTGCTGCTTCTGCGCTTGCTCAAGTTGACCTTGAACGGTGGTTAGTTCTTCTTTGCGTTTGTTGATCTGGGTGATAATTTCACTTTGACGCTCTGATTCTATACGTTGTGCTTGACTGCCAGCTGCTTGATATGCTTCTTGGGCTTGGCGAATTTCCTGAACTTGAGCAGCTATATCTTTTTCAAAGGATGTAACTTTATCTTGAGCTTCTGTCACCTTATTTTGGGAGTTTATCACCTCATCATTCGCTCGGGTAATTTCCGTAGTCGCTCGATTGAGTCTTTCTTGGGCGTCCAAGTAATCGATTCGAGGAATAGCACCAGGAGTCACTAGGGTTTTGAGGCTTTGTTCCCTTTGTTGAGCAATGGCTAAGCCGCTTTCAACTTTCTTGCGGATATTTTGGGCGTTAACCAAGTTTGTTTTGGCGTTGGCAAGACTAGTTCTTGCGTTTACCAGATTTTCTTGCAAGCGAGTTTGGCGCACTTTCGCCTGGTTAGTCAGCGCTTGTTGGCGATTTGCTTCCGCAACGGAAGCTGCTTGACGCGCTTGATAATCTCGTAAACGAGAGTTTAACAATTGATCTTGAAGTTGTGTTCCAGCAATTTTGCCACCCGTACGTTCTGCATCTAAACGTCGCAAATCTTCTTGAATTAATTTAGCAGATGAAGCTAAGCGAGTCACATCAACTCGTTGCAAATCTGGATCACGTTGAATTAGGGTTTGACCTTTGATGACGCGATCGCCTTCTTTAACGTTGACCTTGACAATTGTTCCGTTACCTATGGATGTCACCGGTCGTACTTGTGTGGAAGCGATTAACTCTCCTGGTGCTGTCGCCACTTCATCAATCTTGGAAAAATTCGCCCAGGCGATTGTTCCCAGTACCACTACACTCAGTGTACCCGCTAATAATCTAGTGTACAGTGGTGGCAATTCCTGTACTGCTTTACCCAGTTCATAGGATAGGTGTTCATCAGGTTTTGCAAATCGCTGTTTTGTTTTACGTGCTGTAGCCGTATTTGCAGCTAGGGAATATCTCATAAGAATTTAGATTTTGGATTTTAGATTATAGGTGAGTAGTCAGTCCTAAACAGTTATCAGTTATCAGTTATCAGTTATCAGTTGTGAAAAAACAATAACTTGATAACTGATAACCAAATCTTTCTATGGCACTTCGTGCCCTTCAGGTGGACACTGCACACAACCTAAAAAATAAGGATTTGAGCGCACGGAGAATCCAGCGCTGCAGCACTGGACTCACTGTTTACTGATTAAATCGCCAGATAACGTCGCAAGAAACTTTCTAGTGTTTCCAGCTCAAAATTGAAAGTAGTTTCCAATTTCGCAATTTCTTCTCTTGTACAGAAAAATTCGTTAGCTAGTAATGTACGAAACGTTCCCAAAGCTTTTTGTGCTTGGGGATTGAAAAAACCTAATGCACCCCGCAGTCCATCTACAGCTAAGAGTGGCGGGTTAATTATCAGTGGCTCTCGGTTAAAAATGCGACTAATAATTTTGGGAATATCTTCTCGCGTTAAAATCTCTGGTCCCCCAACTGATAATATCTGATTTCGAGCCGCTTCAACTGTCACAGAATCTACTACTATCCTTGCCAAATCATCTGTACTAACACTAGAGGTACGGTTTTTGGGGTCGCCAACAAGCAGGTAAAACCCCGTTTCCCGAAAACGTTCTGCTAATGGTAGTAAGTCGGATGCTAATCCAGATGGGCGTAGGATAGTGTAGTTCAAGCCACTAGTTTCCAGGTATCGCTCCACTGCTCGTTTTGCCTTAAACACAGGAGCATCTTCGTATCCCCTGTCTGCTCCTAGCACGGAAATAAAAACAAAGTGCTGGACTTGATTAGCTTTTGCGGAATCTATAAGTTCGATGTTAGCGCGATAGTCTAAAGCTAAGGCATCTCCACCAGAACCGTGAGCGCTGATAATGTACTGTACGCCATGACAAGCTTTTTGAATATCTTTTTCTTGGCGCAAATCACCAATAAAGATGTTAGCTCCTCGGTGTTCTAACTCGCTGTAGCGCGAAGTCAGACGGACAAATGCTCGCACCTGCTTTTCTTGTTCACGTAAAAGTCGCACAACTGTGCGACCTATTCCCCCTGTGGCTCCAGTGACTAGAAACATATCAATTTTGGATTTTGGATTTTGGATTAGTCAAGACTCATGACCAAAACTATGGGTGTAGGGGCAACGCTTAGAGCGCTCAGCCAAACGGCGAAGCCCTTATACCCTTATACCCTTATACCCTTACACCCCTAGTTGTTGACTAAATTCTAAAATTCGACAATCACTGGTGCATGATCGCTGGGTTGAGGTAACTTTCTCGGAGCTACATCAATAGTGCAGCTTTTGGCACGCTCATACAAATCAGGCGTGAGATAATGATGGTCAATTCGCCAACCCAAATTACGGCGAAAAGATGCGGCTCGATAGTCCCACCAGCTGTAGTGTCCTCCTTCCGAGGAAAATTTGCGAAAAGCATCAGCAAATCCTAATAAAAGGATATCTCGTAAGGCTTGGCGCTCTGGTTCTGATGCCATGATGTGATTTTCGCTCTTTGCACTCTGATGAATATCTTTATCTTCCAGAGCAATGTTAAAGTCTCCACACACACAAATAGCCGCTTGTGATGAAAGAAGCGATCGCAAATACTCCTGCAGCACTGTTAGCCAACCCAGCTTGTATTCATATTTCTCGCTTCCCACTGCTGAACCATTGGGTACGTAAAGATTGACAATTGTTATACCATCTATTCTACCGGCAATCACCCGTTTTTGCTGATCCCAATCTGGTTGGATGTTCAATAAAGTCGGCGCAAAACCACAACTGACATCTAAGAGTGGTTGACGGCTGGCGATCGCTACACCGTTGTAAGCTTTTTGCCCTGATACATAAAGGTGATAGCCCAATTCCTCGAAAGGTGCGCAAGGAAATTGTGCGTCTACAACTTTAATTTCTTGCATGCACAGGACATCTACGTTACTCTGACCCAGCCAATCAATAACTTGCTCTAAACGAGTGCGAATCGAGTTGACATTCCAAGTCGCAATTTTCATCTTAGTTTGTCGTCATTCTCCAGGTTTTTGCGTCCTTTCGTCACCTATCTCCTCCTCGTGCAATATTCTCTATAATTGCTTTGGTTTCCAGATTTTCGTATTATTTGTTTAAAAAAAATTAAATTATTATGAGCCTCAAGATAGATGAATCGTCATCCGGGCAAACTGTAATCTGAAAGTATACTCCAGCTATAGAAAAAATGGCTAGTATCAAATTAGCCAACGACTTTATCAGGGTAGCGTTAACCTAAATTGCACTCGGGTAAGTCAGCCAGGTTAACTTAAAAATCAGATGATTAAGTATAAATGCTCTATCATCAGATATATGTCCTAGTAATAGGATCATCTCACTTGCTGAACCAAAACAAACTATGAAAATTGCTCAAGTAGCCCCCTTGTGGGAACGAGTTCCACCTCCAACATATGGAGGAATAGAGCTAGTCGTGAGTCGCTTGACAGATGAACTAGTACGTCGAGGTCACGATGTTACTTTGTTCGCATCAGGCGATTCGCAAACATTGGCGAAGTTAGAAGCAGTTTATCCTCGTGCATTGCGCTTAGACCCGAACGTCAAAGAGTATGGAGTGTACGAAATGCTGGAACTGAGCCAGGTTTACGAGATAGCAAAGGAATTCGATATCATCCATTCTCATATGGGGATTACGGCATTACCCTTGGCGAGTTTTGTACAAACACCCACCGTGCATACAGTGCACAGCAGTTTTACAACGGATAACCAGAACCTATACATCCACCATAACCAGCAAC
This sequence comes from Brasilonema sp. CT11, assembly GCF_017982655.1. GTDB lineage: Bacteria > Cyanobacteriota > Cyanobacteriia > Cyanobacteriales > Nostocaceae > Brasilonema. The sequence continues at coordinate 61,077 of NZ_JABXYX010000013.1, forward strand.
CATACGTTAGCATAAGTAACGCTCAACGTCAAATAAACCTGAACTACGTTAACACAGTCTACAACGGAATTGATCTAGAAGATTATCCTTTTGTTCCCCAACATCAACAACCACCATACCTGGCATTCTTAGGACGCTTCGCGCCAGAAAAGGGACCGCAGCATGCGATCGCCATTGCGAAAAAAGCTGGGTGGCATCTAAAAATGGCAGGGAAGGTTGATATAGTAGACTCTGAGTTCTTTGAACAAGAGATTGCTCCACAGATTGATGGTGAGCAAATTCAATACCTAGGCGAAATCGACCACGCCGAGAAGGTTAAACTGTTGGGCAATGCTGCGATAACTCTGTTTCCAATAGCCTGGCAAGAACCGTTTGGTTTAGTGATGACTGAATCAATGGCAACTGGTACACCAGTGATTGCCGTGAATTTAGGTTCCGTACCAGAGGTTATTGACCACGGTGTATCAGGTTTTGTCTGTCAAAGCTACGATGAAATGGCGGCAATGATTCCAGCAGCTTTGGAACTCAATCGTCAAACTTGTCGAGAACATGTAGAGAACAAGTTTAGTGTCAGCCAGATGGTTGATGGATACGAGGCGGTCTATAAAAAAATCATACAAGGCCGCATTCATTCAAACGGTCGCATTCATGATGCAAAAATCAAAGTTTAATTAACGATTTTTTAAGCTGAGCGCCTTGCCCTGAGCGTAGCCGAAGGGAGTCGAAGCTTTAACGCATCTATTACATCTATAAATTGATAGCTTTTCAAATGGAGGACATAAATATGAGTATGAGATCCGATGATTGTCCGTGCTGTGGGGGTTCCCTACTACGTCATATTCGTCATGGTGAACTCTACTGGTTTTGCAAAACCTGTCGGCAAGAAGTGCCAGTGTTAACTGTGAGTCAGATGCCGAACTTGGAAGGAAGAAGTAAGGCATCTGTTTCTCAAACAGCACTCAAAGCGTAGTGTTAGAAGGCAGAAGACTAGAAGATCTATCAAACAGTGAACAGTGAACAGTAAACAGTGAGTCCAGTGCGGCAGGAGGGTTTCCCGACAGAGGATAAGAGCGTTAGCGCAGCGAGACCGGAGGTCTTCCCCGATAGCCCTCCGGGTTCACCAGAGCCGGCACGAGGGAGACCCTCCCGTAGCGCTGGACTCACCGTAAGGCGTGGCGGAGCGCCATATGGTGAACAGTGAACAAGGGGTGGACGAGTCCGTTTCCTACCTGATAACTGATAACTGATAACTGCTAACTGGTAACTGGTAACTGATAAAGTTCCCGGCTCCACCTGGTAAAATCAGGTGGAGCAAATTATTGGTTAAAGCTCGCGTGTTAGCAGCGTTACTTTACGGCAAAGAAAATTTACGTTTAGAACAAGTTGCATCCCCCACACCCGGCGTTGGTGAAGTTGTCATCCAAGTGGGAGCAGCAACAACTTGTGGTACAGATTTAAAAGTTTGGCGTCGCGGCGGTCATGCTAAAATGCTCAAACCACCAACACTGTTTGGTCATGAAGCAGCTGGCGAAATTGTCGCTGTAGGCGTTGGTGTCACAGGCTGGCAAGTGGGCGATCGCCTAGTCGCAAATAATTCGGCTCCATGCATGAATTGCTTTTTTTGTCAACGGCAAGAATATTCCCTCTGTCCAAATTTGACATGGAATAATGGCACTTTTGCCGAATATTTAAAAATTCCTGCACCGATTGTGCAACATAATATGTTGCCAATTCCTGATGAGTTGCGTTATGAATTGGCAGCAATGACAGAACCTCTGGCTTGTGTGCTGCATGGAGTCGCTCGTTCCAACGTCAAACCAGGTGATTCTGTGGTGGTGTTGGGAGACGGGGCGATCGGGCTGATGTTTGTGGCTAAATTGGCTCATGATCTTAAAGCTGAGGTATTACTCTTTGGAGGCAATAACCAAAGGTTAGAAATTGGAGAAAAACTGGGTGCAGCAAAGACATTTAATTATCATCAATTCCCAGAGATTCCTAGTTTAGTTAAAGAACTGACACAGGGATGGGGTGCAGATGTGGTGATTGAAGCAACTGGTGTACCAAGTGTCTGGGAAACCGCAATTGCTTGTGCTCGTCCTGGTGCAACTGTTAACCTATTTGGTGGTTGTCCACGAGATACAACTATTAGCGTGAATACAGAACAACTGCACTACAGCGAACTCACTCTCAAAGGAGTTTTTCATAATACTCCAGAGTATGTTCGGGCAGCACTGTCACTGATTGCAAGTCAGAAGATTCCCTTTGAATTGCTCATCAGCGAACACCGTCCATTGCAGGATTTAGAACAGGTGTTTTGTGATATGAGAGAGCGTAAGGTGATTAAAGTAGCAATGATTCCGTGATACTCCTACCCTACCCATATGAAAGAGTCTCGATAAAACCTGAGAATATCAACTCGTAGATTAAACAAGTTGCGATCATATGCTGCGAGTCGTGATAAAACGGTGACTCAAATTGTTGAAGACTGGGTTGACAGGTTGCCCAACACAGAGATTGCCAATCACGCCGCCATTCCCGCTCACTCGTTGAGTGATAGTCAACATCAATCGGAAAATGCGCCCTGATTGCCCGCCGTCTCTCCCGACACCAAGCTTTGAGCTATGGTGCAAGGCTTACGGCGAAGAAGCTAAACACGCTCATCAAACCTTGTGCGAAAACCACCGTATTTCAACCAGTATTGCTTTAAGGTATGGTGGGGCGTATGTAAACTTGCCTTCGCTCGATAAAGAATCACCTGACGATGATCGCCCATCCAGATTTTGCCAATGGGTTCAATGGATAATAACGCTCCTCCCAGCGCCGCAATACACTCTGAAAATCGTTCAACCGCACTGTAATCAACTGATTCAAAAACAAAAAAATTTCCTGAACTGATCAAATGTCGGCTCCGGATCCAGCATTGCATTTTTTTTTCAGCTTCCGGTGGCAACATTCCTATTTTCACCCCAGCTTCTGTTTGCTCACCTAATACGTTCATAAAACTCTTGCTTCAAAGACGATCCAGGGGAAGTTCATGTGCAAAACTTTCACGCTTTTCAAACTCCAACGCCCCAAACGTAGATCCCCAAACTTGTTGATGGGTATTGACATCCATACCTTTGTCAAGACTAACCCAGGTTGTTGCCGTCAGCTCCACATCACTGATTAGATACGTTAAACAGCCCTTTCGTTCGAGCAGGCACTTGTTTCCTGGCTCCACACTACCTAGAAACATCTCGCCCTCTCGTTTGAAAATCATAGAGCAGTGATACCGTCGTTCAATACAATCAGGTGTAATGGTTCTGAGAATGCTTAATTCCCGTGCTGCTCCTGCATACAGCAATGGATCGTTAAGACTGTAATTTTCAATATAAATTTGATTTCCCTGATCAACGAATCGATGCACTCCCTGACGATAGGGACTCCACAAGTCGTAATCGTAAACCTGTTCTGAGTAAAAACCAATCGCATTGAAAAACTCAAAGGGTAAGGGACGAAAAAAGATATGGATATGAGCAAATTGCTGAGGGTTATGGTAGGATTGCTTATAGTTGCTAAAATCACCTGCCATCCACTGAGCCAGCGTTGTTAAGTCATTGGCTTTTACTGAAGTCATGAGCGCGCGTTGTAAGGGTTAACTGATAACTGATAGGTGATAATTTATAACAGATAACAGATAACTGGTAACAATGACTACTTGCTACTGGAAGAACGAATTTCTGAAGCAAACGATGCAGTCACTACTCCAGTTCCAGCACTCGTTTTGATCAGTGACACCCGAAATCGCAAGTTTGGATTGGCAAACCAAATTTTCTCTTCAGCCGCTGCCCGATCATATGTCGTCAGCAGCACAAATGTCCCGTCTTCTGTTAGGTGATAGTCACCAGCTGCTGCTATAGTTTCAGCGTATCCCTGATCTCTAAGTAATTTGCCCCGATTGGGGACATCAGGATCGGGAACTGGTACCAGAATACTACTGCCTTTCATCTGTGCGTCTTCATCCCAATCTGACTGTCCCTCCCAAGTCATCCCAAAGGGAGACACAATCTGACTTTGGTCAACATTGTATGACTTACACAGAGCAATCACAGCCTGATCCTCAGGTGAGAGTGCAATAATATCAATCACCGATTGTACAGCTTCAAAGTGGCTAAATGCTAAATGGTGGGCGCTACGCTGCGATCGCCAACGCCCAATTGAAAGCTCAACAAATTGCGTAATATCCATCGATTTCATGGAATGAATTTTAAGAGCAACAGAACAACCACTAACTTTTCGGGTGTTTGTTTGCCACTTCGCTGGTGATTTTAAAACGTTCTGTGACTACTCCCTTGCAACCTAAAAGATTACCAATCTGAAAACCGCACTAGAGCGCAGAGAAAATACGCTTCGCTGTTAGAGGTAATTTTAGAGTAGCGAAGGGAGTAATAAGCATGTTTTGACGCAGCTGACAGTTCTCAGTGAGCAAGGTCATAACCCAACGGCAGAGACAGATTCGACACGAGGGAAACCCAAAGGCAGCACTCGTCTGTTGTGTTCACCCTATGGCTAACGCCACGCCTTACGGCTATCGGGAACGCCCGTCGCCTGGCTGTCGGGAAACCCTACCAAGAGCGCTGAACTCACCAGATGCCTCTGTCGGGAAACACTCATCAAGCACTGGACTCACTGATAACTGATCACTGTATTATTCTCTAGGCAACTTCAGTAATACTGAGAATCTTGCCACCAGTTTTTTGGATGTTCTGAATCTTCTGCGACATTTGGTTATAGCCGACTTCAAAGGTAACTTTGCCCATGCTTATACGAGGAGGATTAGAGCTACCACTTGCAACAGTAATCCGGAAACGCTTACCAGTATTGCTGTAGGCTCCAGAGCCAGTTGCTGGGAATTTGATTTTTGTTGGCAGGTTACTTCCTACATCACTAATCAATTTCGCGTTTTTGCCAGCAGCATCATAGGCAGCAAATCCGCGATCTAGAGCGAAGGTGCGATTAAAGCCGACATTCTTAATGCCAGTTTGAGTACGATTGCCGCGTGAGTAAGGAACCACGTTTTCACCAAAACTCGCGATATACTCATCACTGTCAATGTAGGAGTTAATCTCCGCTTCGTAGCCCTGCTCATTGTAAATGAGAACATGTCTAGAAATCTCAGTCTGCTCAACTGGAGCGCGTCCTAACAGATGCTTGAAGTTTAATTCAATGAAACGGTAGGACGATGAAGTTTCAAAAAACAACGAGCGGTAAAGTTCGGATTGGGCAACGGCTCTGACAAATCCTCGAACGGTAATATCACGATTGCGCAGCAAGGATTCTGCACTGCTGAGGCGCTGACTTTCCATAACGTGGGCATTGCCTAGCACTTGCCGATACACCGCCCGAATGATCGTCTGTAGATCATCTTCTAAGGTGTTGGGGCGTAGTTCAAGATACTCTGCATTTGCAATCCAAAGTGCCATGGGAATTTCTCCTAATGAAGTGTTTTATTGTTCAGTTTGATAAAGTTGAGAAATCACAAGAGTGATTTCATCGGTAAGCTGATTAGACAATAGGTTCAAAGCTGTTTTTCTATTCCTATGGCGAATGATTAGTATGAGTGATTTCCAATGAAACGACTCAATTGGTCATTGCACATAGTTGCTAGCATAATCTTATCGAAATTTCAATCTCTTAAACCAGAGCTTCAAAGTTTTTTTTATCGTTTTTATGGAAACAGATCCAAAGGAGCATCGCCCGTTGGGCAGATCTTTGCGCGAGAATGGCGTTTGTTGACTGTTTTTGAGCAGCACTTTTGGGCGATGCTCCCTTGGGGCACCAACTCCATCGAATCCAAGATTTGAGGCAACAAAACTTAGTTTGGTTGGGGCGTAGGACGCTTGGCGCGATCGCTTCTCTAGGAAACGCTGAACGCGCTCTGCATAGCGGCAGATCGCCACCAAAGGCTCAGTTCACAGCAGGAGCATCGCTCTCAAGAATTACAAAGAACATGTCCATGCAATTCTTGAAAGTTCATGCCTAGACAATCTCAGTGATGCTGACAATCTTAGCGCCGGTGCGGTTAATCCGCTGAATTTGAGGTGTCATGTTGTCACCAGAAACAATGTATTCGGTGGTGCTGACCCGACGAGGGCTATCAAACTTGGAACCCCGCACTAAAATCTTGAATTTCTTTTTGTTCGCTTCACCCGAACCACCGAGGTTTACATCTGCCGCTTTTATTTTGTTCGAGCTGTTGGTAGCCACTGGATAAACCAGTTGAGAGGACTTAACCGCGCTACTGATTTGAGAAGGACCACGATCCAGAGCAAACGTACGGTTATAGGAAACCTGACTCCGCCCAACCTCCGTTTTTGCCCCACGATTGTAGGGTACAACATTTTCGCCAAATGCTGACTGGTACTCTTCGCTATCGATGTAGGAGTCGATTTCAGCGTCGTATCCCTTTTCCACACAACGAACGATGTGCTCGGAAATCTCCGCTTGGGACTGGGGTGGACGACCGAGGAAGTGCTTGAAATTCAATTCTATAAAACGATAAGGAGCACACGATTCAAAATAACGCGAGCGGTAGAAATCCGACTTAGCTACTGCGCGGACAAACTCCCGTACAGAGATAGTGCCATCTTTCAATTGTGATTCTGCACTCACCAAGCGCTCACTTTCCATCACATGGGGGTTGCCTAAAACCTGCTTGTAGACTGCCCGAATGACTGCTTGTACATCCTCTAGGTCGCGGGTGGGCCAGAGTTCTATTGGTGCTATTGTTGCCATAATTAAGGGAATACTCCTAACACTTGTTTTGCTGAGAATTCAAAACTCAGTTCATACTGACCAGTGATTAGCAACTGAAGTAGCAATTACCAACTTCGCTATGCCTGACGTTACGCACTCGATGATTGCTGCGTAAAGGTTAGGGTTTGCAGTTTCAACTGCTTAAGATCACTCTGGGAACAAGTACGATACATTATCTGGACGTTGGGAAAGCACCCCTAACTTCAAAACTTGGGAGGTACTCCAGGGCGAACGCACAAGCGATACGCGCTCGTCGCGTCTGCTTTTTGGGCAATAAGCTTTTTTGCCCAGAGAGATTCTTAAATAATCTCTCTGGCCAAATCGAATATTTAGAGCATAGGGCGATCGCGGCGCGCCCTTCTTTGTGCAGAGGGTTTTCTGGAGGAAAACTTTCTGCACACAGGGCAGGCGCAGAGGGTTTTCTGGAGGAAAACTTTCTGCACACAGGGCAGGCGAAGCAATCGCCGTGACTCAACACTCTTGCCTGTTCCCCAAGTCTGGTGCTATCAACGCGTCTGCTAATAACCGATCAGCATTTTCTGCTATACAGGCGTGATACTAGCGATGACACCGCCCTGTCTGTGAATCCGTTGATATTCTTCCGAAAGCTTCTCGAACGGTACCAAGTAAACCTGATTGCTGCGGCGGAATTTGGAAACTCGGTTAACCGCATTTGCTCGGTAGCCAGTGACTTCGATGCGGAAAACTTTGCCTTCTTCGCTTGCTCCCACACCAAGACGGACACGTGAGCCTAGTGGCGGGTTGCGGAAGGTTGATCCTGGTGGAACAACAGGGGTTGGTATTGCACTAATGACTAGTGAGTTGAGTTTTGGAGACTTCCCTGCCAAATCTCCCTTGAGAGAGCTAGTGGAAGCACCCCGCACCAACTGGAAGGTATGGGTAAAGCCAATCATATGGCTTAATGCTTCGGTCTTGTAGCCTCTAATGTAAGGTACCAGGTTTTCACCAAAGGTGTTCTGATATTCGTCACTGTCAAGGTAGGAGTCGATTTCAGCTTCAAAATTACCTGCATCGAGGATGGCACTGTGAGCCTTCATTTCATCGTAACTATTAGGGGCACGACCAAGTAAGTGCCGGAAGTTTAGCTCGATAAAACGATAGCGGGGGGTATCACCAAAGCGCGAGAAGTAGAGATCGGACTTTGCTACAGCCCGAACAAACTCACGAACACTGAGTTCACCACGTTTGAATTGTGATTCTGGCACTGTCAGCCGCTCACTTTCCATGACGTACGCATTACCCAGCACTTGCCTGTAAACGGCTTGAATCAGGATTTGTGCTTCTTCATCAGAGCGACCTGGAACCCACTCAAGTGGAGGGGTTTCGTCAAATAAGCTAACTCCTAAACGTGATGCTGGTCCAAAAGGCATTAAGCAAATCTCCTGGTTAACAACATAAGCTGAGAGTAATTATCTCAAAAGATTAAGTAAATTATGAATTGCTCTTTCAAGCAAGAAATTTAGAGTTTAGAGTTTTTATTAACTCTGGGAGCTAGAAAAACTCTTAACCGTGTGAGTTTTTTAACTTTATACCAAGGTTTTACACCTTGCACACCCTCAATCTTCATATAACGTTGTAACCAAAAAAATTAAGAATTATTAAGTTTTATTGTATAGATTAGTTACATCAGTTTGACATCACTGAGACATCACCAAAATGCAGTAAATCACTCTTACTGAAAGCCACTATAGGGCAACGGTGGAGATGAACGTTTCTTCAAACTAGACTATTGTGGCATCCAAGACTTTAGTCAGCAAGCAGGCGATCGCGCTGACAAAGTCTTAACGTTTCTTAACTCATTTTTCAAGTTTTTTGTTCAACTCCAAAGCTCACCAGTAGCTGCTGTTGTAGGGGTTGGCCTCCGAATTCAATTCGGGGACCAACCCCTACACACGCTCTTATCCTCTGTCGGGAAACAAGGACTATGGCACAAAGTGCCACGCTACGCGCTTCAGTACTCGCTCCCCTACACCCCTAGTTTTGCTCAATTCACTCGGTTGCGCCTGCCTGTTGTAAAATTTGAACTGCACTGACGGGACGAAACGATCGCTTTGCTTCACTTAATGCCGTTGCCCCCCAACGGTTTTTGGGACGAAAGTCCGCGCCATGCTCAAGCAGGAGTTCCATCACCTCCAAATCTCCCCGTGCTGATGCCATCATTAATGGAGTCCAGTCGCCAATGTTGTGCGTATTCACCGAGGCTCCCCGTGAAATCAGTGCCTTGACAGTATAAAACTGTCCATTGTCAACTGCCAAGTACAGCGCCGTATCGCCAATCCTGTTGGTTGCATGTACATCTGCCCCCAAGTCAATCAGACGCAGGATCAGATCTGTCAGACCAAAGCGAGCAATAGACATCAGCACAGTCTCACCGTAGTGGTTTCTCGAATGGATATCAGCTCCATAATCCAGCAACGCATTAACGCTTTCTGAATACCCACCCTCTGCGGCGTACATCAGGGCAGTATAGTTAGCATCATTTTTGATATTCACATCTGCACCATGAGTCAGTAGGATTTTAACCACATCCGCATAACCCTCTCCCGCTGCCCACATGAGTAAAGTATTGCTTTCTCCAACTGGGGTGACTCCCCCAGTTGTATTGACGTTTGCCTGTTGAGCTAACAGATCTGCCACCGCCGTAGCATCTCCTCGAACAACTGCTCGGATCAATTCATTGTTCAGTGAAGACATAGTTTTCTACCCCCTACACTGACTATAGAACAAACCACATAGACGCAGAGGGGCTTCCCGCTTTCTTAGCAGACAAAGGAAAAGAACTACCAGAGAGTTATTGCATGAGTCAAGACTGCTTCAGTTCAACTTTAAACACACTATCAACAGGCTTTTGGGCAATAGTCGCATCCCAGGCGATCGCCCGCAAAAACTCCTCTGTTGATGCTGTTTCCACAACATCCACTCCCCATTGTCCAGGTTGCAGCGAGCCAGCCGAAGTACTCGTTGGTGGAGTCGTTTTCATTCCTCCCAGTACCAAAATATCTGGGATTGGTTGTTCGGCGGACTGTTGCGAGCGACGCTTTTGGGCTAGTATCTGGGCGCAGTGTTTGCCAACCTGCTGCGGTGAAAGCTCATCACTGGGAAACAGAATTTCTACGATCCAGTGAGGATTGTCCACTGTCTGACATTTGATATTTTTCTCATCACCGAATCCTTCAATAAAGACGGTGGCGAACTGTTCTCGATCAAGTTCAGGAACACTGTTGTTTGACACATTAAAGTTATGAGAAAGCAGCATTCGTTGCTGGGGTAAGTCGTTCATCTTATCAAAGATTGTAGTTATCGAGACTGATATTTCAATTTATAATTTTTCGGCTATCCTTGCTTAACTGTTTCCTTCAATTTATAAGGTAAGTTAACAAAACATTTTTGATACATCAGCTATTTAGATTCATAAATCGATACTTAATTAAATATTCACTTAACATCAGACAATTTATTGACATTATTCGCAATTATTTACGTATTTACAAGCTTTGGCCAATGTAGTACGATTATTCATAATCTTGGCGACGTTTATAAAAAAATAAAAACACCCAATTGGTCTTCAAAAAAAACTCTACAGCATAAAATAGAGCAATTTCATTGTAGTGCAAACGCAATTTTGACTCCTATTGTTATGATTTTCAGACATAAAATTATTAACTTTTTTGAAGTCCTTTTATAAAGATTTTTTGCATAAGTTTCTTTCCTTGTTGACTTTTTACAAGTTTTGGTAGGTAGGTCAATATAAAAAAACATAAAATACGATTCTTGCGATTGCTTCGCTCCACTGCGTTTTGCTCGCAATGACATTTCACGTTTAATTAGGTTGAGCTACTTAACTGTTAAACCTAACTCTCCTTTTAACGTATAGCAGTTGCCAGGTAGATTAGGACATCAACTAATGAGAAAATACGGAAACCACGGGACAATTCCCAGCCTGCTCCCTGCTCCCTGCTCCCTGCTATATTTCCACGAAAGTCCCACACTCAATACTTTGTAGTGTGGGGTTATTGCTTTGCGTCGATACTTGGTAACAAACAAAAATTAGAGACTATGGCTGGTACGGTTAGAATGCACTTGCCGTTGGGCGGACAATCACTTCATTGACGTCAACATCATCAGGCTGGGAAACGGCATATAAGACAGCTCTTGCGATCGCATCTGGAGTCAACGCGATTTTGCGGAATTCTTTCAAAGCTCCTTTTGCTGACTCTTCGGTGATATCAGAACCAAGTTCCGTTTCTACCACACCGGGGGATATTGTTGTCACGCGGATATTTTTCGATTCCTGACGCAGTCCTTCGGATATTGCCCAAACGGCATATTTTGTCGCGCAATAGACAGCGCCAGTGGGTACCACCACATGCGCGCCGATGGAAGCCGTATTGATAAACTGCCCGCCGCCTTGCGCTTCCATGATGGGTAGACCTGCAGCAATGCCGTTCAGCACGCCGTGGATGTTCACATTAATCATGTTATCCCACTCCTCAACTTTCAAAGCGTTCATCGGGGATAAGGGCATAACGCCTGCGTTGTTATAGATGACATCGACGCGGCCAAACTTGTCCTTGGCAAAGTGAATGAACGCTTTCATATCCTCGCGATTGGCGACATCCACGGCTTTGAATTCCGCTGTACCGCCTGATGTGCGGATATCCTCAACAATCTTTTCCAGTTTTTCCGTGCGCCGTGCGCCCAGAACAACTTTTGCGCCGTTTTTGGCTAGCAGCTTAGCGCTAGCTTCACCGATTCCGCTACTAGCTCCGGTGATGGCAATGACTTTGTTTTCAACGTTTAATACCATTTTACGAAATCCCTGATACAAATGATTGGTTTGTAATTCTTTCCCCCTGCTCCGGTGCCCCCTGCTAAGAGCCCCGTCCAGCTTCATCGTTCAGCAGTTGCAGCGATCAAGTTCAAATCTGCGACCATTTGAGGTGGAAGTTGTAAATCTGCGGCTTTGAGGTTCTCGCGCAGATGGTCAACAGATGACGTTCCGGGAATCAGCAAGATGTTGGGGGAGCGCTGGAGGAGCCATGCCAGCGCAACCTGCATCGGTGTCGCCTCAACAGCGGATGCAGCAGCTGTGAGCTTGGACGACTGTAGCTGCGTGAACCCACCCAGCGGGAAGAACGGTACGAAGGCGATGCCCCGCTTAGCAAGTTCGTCGATCAAGGGGTCATCATCGCGGTGCGCCAAGTTGTACTGATTCTGGACGCAAACGATCTCGGCGATCGCTTGAGCCTCTGCAAACTGCTGGGGGGTAATGTTGCTGAGTCCGAGATGGCGGATGAGACCCTGACGCTTCAGGTCAGCGAGCACGGTGAGCGGTTCCTCAATGGATGCTTCAATCGGTCCGTGAACGCCACCGACTCGGAGGTTGACAACATCCAACACCTCAAGACCGAGGTTACGAAGATTGTCGTGAACGGCGGCGATGAGTTCCTTCGGTGAGAGGGCGACTGGCCACGACTTATCCTCTGCCCGACGAGCTCCGACCTTTGTGACAATCACCAGTTCCTCGGGATACGGGTGAAGCGCCTGCCGGATAATCTGATTGGTGATGTGCGGCCCATAAAAGTCGCTGGTGTCGATGTGATTGATGCCGAGTGCTACCGCTTCGCGCAGAACGGCAACGGCGGCGTCAACATCACGCGGCGGCCCCCATACTCCTGGACCGGCGAGTTGCATGGCACCGTATCCTAAACGCTTGAGAGTGCTCGAAGTATTTGGCAGCGTGAAACTACCGCCAAGATTTGTTTGCTCGGACATATTGCGGTTCCCTCCGGGGTTTTTTAGTTATTGAAATAAAATGTGAGCGTTTCGAGATTATCGCTTCGTTAAACCGAAAAACTATAAACTTTGCTCAATCTTTTGGTCAGACCAAAGCCTTTGGGATTACTTACGCTCAATCCGGTCGGCGAGTCCGGCATAAACGAAATTTTTGACCATCTCATTCTCATAGAAATCGTGCGGAAAACCGAGTTCGATGCGGCTCGCTTCGTCAAGGCGTGTGAGATGTTCTGTACCGAGTTCGATTTCTAAACTAGCCAAATTATCTTCGAGTTGGGCGATTTTCCGTGTTCCGATAATCGGAATAATCTGATTTTCCTGGTAGCGCAACCACGCCAGTGCTATCTGCGCCGCCGATTTTCCAGTTTCTTCAGCGACAGCTTTAATCTCGCGGGCAATGCGGTTGCCGCGTTCAGGATCATCCATATATCCCTGCATCATTTCGCTGCTGAAACGGGAATCTTTATTCTCCTCTGATTGATTGAGATATTTGCCGGTCAGCACGCCGCCCGCCAGCGGCGACCACGCCGTGACGGTCAAACCCAATTCTTTCGCCATCGGCAGCAGCTCGCGCTCCGGCGTGCGTTCGAGAAGCGAGTATTCGATTTGCAGCCCGACAAATTGTGTCCAGCCGCGCAGCTCCGCCAGAGTGTTCGCCCGCGCCGTCCACCAAGCGGGTGCGTCCGAAACGCCGATATATAAAACTTTGCCCGCGCGGACGAGCGTTTCAAACGAGTGCATCACTTCTTCAATCGGCGTAAGCTTATCCCAGATGTGCATCCACAGAAGATCAATATAATCGGTGTTCAGGCGTTTGAGACTGGCTTCGACCGACTGCACCATATTTTTGCGCTGGTTGCCGCCCGCGTTTGGGTCAACACCGAAATTCAACGCCTGCGTGTATTTGGTTGCCAAAACAATGCGCTCGCGCTCTTTTTGGATAAATTCGCCGAGCATTTTTTCGCTCGAACCGTTCGTGTAACCGTTCGCCGTGTCAATGAAATTTCCGCCCGCCTCTAAAAATGCGTCGAAAATCCGGCGGCTCTCGTCTTTTCCCGCACCCCAGCCCCAGTCCTCGCCGAAGGTCATCGTGCCGAGACAAATTTCCGACACCCGCAATCCGCTTTTTCCCAGTAATTTGTATTTCATAGATTTTTTTGCCTCCCTTTTTATTCTTAGAACTTACACAAAAACTCTCTCAAACTCTTATTCCTCTGTATTCTCTGCGTCCACCGCGCTTGATTTTTTGCGCTTTTTCATTCTTATTAGAGGTAGAAAGCTTTAATGATTGAGCCTTTTCATTTGCTGTTCAGCGTAGCGAGATCCAGCGGTAATTCCTTTGGGAGCAACCGCTTCAATTTGACTCAACTCTTCATCAGTCAGCGTAATATCAGTTGCGCCAATGTTTTCTTCCAAGTAGCTCCGCCGCTTTGTACCCGGAATCGGCACAATGTCATCGCCCTGAGCCAGTAGCCACGCCAAGGCAAGTTGGCTGGGGGTCACGCCTTTTTCTTTTGCGATCGCTTTCACCTGTTCTACCAGTTGCAGATTCTTGTAGAAATTCTCGCCTTGAAATCTGGGTGCATTTCTGCGATAATCATCTTGGGCAAAATCTTCTGGGCTGGTGAACTGCCCTGAGAGAAATCCACGACCGAGCGGACTGTAAGCCACGTAGCCAATGCCTAACTCGCGGACAGTCGGCAAAATCTCATCTTCTGGATCACGGCTCCACAGGGAGTATTCCGTTTGCAGGGCAGTAATCGGGTGAACTGCATGTGCCCGTCGAATTGTGGCGGGAGCCGCTTCGGACATTCCAAGATAGCGGACTTTGCCCTGCTGCACCAGTTCTGCCATTGCCCCGATGGTCTCTTCAATCGGCACCGTTGGATCAACTCGATGCTGATAGTAAAGGTCAATCACATCCACTCCCAAGCGTTGCAATGAAGCATCACACGCTTGATGCACATATTCCGGTTTGCCGCTCACACCCACAAACTGACCATCGCTGCTACGGACGTTACCAAATTTTGTGGCTAACACAACCTGATCTCGACGATCGCGGATTACTTTGCCCACCAATTGTTCATTTGTGAAGGGGCCGTACATATCAGCCGTATCCAGCAGCGTGACACCGAGTTCTAAAGCGCGGTGAATTGTGGCGATCGATTCTTGCTCATCACGTCCTGCATAGAACTCAGACATGCCCATGCAGCCTAGCCCTAGTTCTGAAACTACCAGTTCTTTGCCAAGTTGACGTGTTTTCACTAAAATTCTCCTGATTTAACTTGCGATTTTCAGTCTTCTCTTGCGGCATGGGTTCATCATAGGCTTGATCCGCTTTAGCATGAATACACAAACCTTGCAGATGATTGCCTAATCCTCTCAAGTAAGGCATTGGCAACGGAGAAATATTTCCTATAATGGGCACATGGTTAAATCAGTCAAAAATTCGACATGACGATTGAGACACTGAGCCATGAGGCAGCGATCCGCAAATGTGAAGAACTGGCGGCATTGGTTGCGAGGCACACTGACGGCAAGGGAAACGGTGCCCATACAACTGCGATCGATTCCTTAGCGTTCACGCGAGAATGTGAGACTTCCAAAGCAATTCACTGTGTCAGCGAACCGCTGCTCGCCATTGTGGTGCAGGGCAAAAAAGAAGTGTTGCTGAATGACGAAACCTATTGGTACGGTGTCGCTCAGTATTTGGTTGTTTCGGTGGATTTACCACTGGGTGGATGTGCGATAAAGGCGACACCCGATCAGCCTTATCTGGGATTTAAGCTGAAGCTAGACCCAGCCCAACTCTGTGACATCATTGCTCAAACCAACCCAGACACAAGTAAGAAAGAATCAGTCAGAGGCTGGTTTATTAGCGATGCCTCGCCACTCTTGATTGATTGCGCCCTCCGGCTGACAAAGCTTTTAGATACACCGCAGGATATCCCGTTTATAGCACCGATGATCATCCGCGAAATCTATTACCGTTTACTCATGGGTGAACAAAGCGAAGCGGTTCGTCAGATTGCTACCTCTGGCAGCAACATGCAGCGGATAGCTGAAGTGATCAAACGGCTCAAAGCAGATTTTACAAAACCGTTGCGGGTTGAGAATTTAGCAGAGCAAGCGAATATGTCTCCTGCATCGTTCCACCGGCACTTCAAGGCAGTCACCTCAATGAGTCCGCTGCAATATCAAAAACAATTGAGGCTATTGACTGCACGTCAGATTATGCTTGCCGAAAATGCTGATGCAACCCAGGCTGCTTATCAGGTTGGGTATGAGAGCACTTCGCAGTTCAGCCGCGAATATGCTCGCATGTTTGGTGCGCCGCCCATCAGGGATATTGAACGGTTACGGGTAGCCTGAGGTAGACTTCTGGCTCACATTCCTACTACGAGTTCGGTGTAAGCAGAATCAACTGACGTTTTTGGAGCGATCGCACTCCTTCCAAATCCATCCCCGTCTTCTGTATTAATGTCTCAACCGTTTCCTGTCCCTGAGCATTGTCGCACGCTTCTAAAAAAGCATACTCTGCTTCACTAAGTCTGACGACTTGATAGTTATAATCTAATATGACTTGACTTGGCCACCCTTCCATGCATGGACTGCGTTCGGGAATGGAATTGAGAACAGTCGCGTCATCTGACCAATCCATGCGGGATATTGGAGGACGACCGAGGAAGAATTCGTAGTGGCTGATTTCTGGATCAAGCAGTTCAGTGAGATGGTAGCGTTGACGTTCGCTCAGGTGTGCTGCCCGTTCCATCAAGTCTGGTTGTTGACCAATCAAACGTTCCAATTGCCAGTACAAAGGATTTGAGAAGCCGATGAACTCTAACCCAGAGGCATCAATCAACTCAAACAAAGTATCGATGCGATAGTCTATTTCCTGGGGATGGACGTACATATCGGCAAAGTAACCATCGCGGTGATTTTCCAGGGACCAACGTTCCTTTTCCCGCTTCAGCAGTCGGTTATTTTCCGGCAGGTTGGCAAAGATTTCCCGACCGACTTTCACCCCATCCTGATAGTCTCCACGGCGATCGCCTTGGAGGAGTGCGATCGCTTTTTGCATCAGGCTAATTTCCCAGCGTCCCAATTCGGCATACACAAAAATATGCATCAACCCCCCCGGAGCGAGTTTACCCGCCAGACTTTGTATGCCCTTGATCGGGTCGGGGAGATGGTGTAAAACACCAACGCAATTGATATACTCAAATTGACCTGATACCTGTTCTACATCATACAAACTCAGGTTGTGAAACTCAACGCCATCAGCTCCGGAACGCTGACAACGTTCGCGGGCAACTGCGATCGCCCCTGCACTCAAATCAATCGCGACTACCTGAGCATGGGGATTTAGGTGTACGATATACTCTGTTCCTGCTCCCGTTCCGCATCCCGCATCGAGAATACGAACATTTTCACGCTCCGGTTTGCGTCCCGTGCAGAAGTTATAAGCTGTGTTCCAGTTCCATCGCCAGTTATATCCCGGTGGGGGTTCGTCTAGAAGCGGATCTGGAGGGAAGGGATAGGTGTTGTAAAGTTTGGCAACTGCCGAGCTGACTGCGTGAGAGGAATCCATTGTTCAGTTATCAGTTATCAGTTTTTTGCTTTTGAGTCTTCAGTGTTTGAAAGATTTCAGTTGAGTGATCAGATGGTCAAAATAGGGAGCGAGTGCTGCTTGCTCCTCAGAGTCAATCCGTTTCAAACTCGCAATTTTAATATTTTCCAAACCAACCACCATTGCATCAAGAGGAACTCGTAGTCCTTGATACAACAAACTCATGTATTCTAGTCCTGTGGGGCTTGTGTACTCAGTGCTGTGACCGGCTAGACCATACGTGATGCAGCGCAGAAAGTGCCAAAAATCACGCCAGCAAGCTTCGGCACGCTCTGGTGGGTAAAGACCACCTCCGGGTTGAGTAATGCCAGGGAAAGTTATCAGGACTTGTTCTCTTGCTTCGTCTACGATTTCAGTTACGCGATCACGCAACAGCCGTGCGACTGGAATGAATCCTGAGGTTTGGGGGGAGAGGGTTTGGATGTGCTGTAAATCTTCATCGGTGAGATATCGTCCTTGATCATCGGCTGCTTGGAACAGAGGAATGATTGCTCTTGGGTGCGTCGTCTCCCAGCCGGAAAAACTGACAATTCTCGCTTTTTGAATAAGTTCTTTGACTGCTTCACTGAGTTCAGGCTTCATGTTTTACCGATACTTTTTCGCTGACGTTTGCTAACAAATACAATCTTGAAGTTCTTGTACTAACGTATTCGGTGCTCAGTCACTAGGGTTAAGCTACTCCACTTTCCTTGGTCATTATACGCACGAATCATGCGCTGGCGTAACCCTGGCTGAAATACCCAATCAACTTCCAGAAAGAAAGCGTGTCCTGATTTTATCTGGGTTGGACAGGTGGAAGATGCGCCATCGGGTAGTAGTAAAACTTGGTAATCTAGAGACTCGTGGTCAAAGTCCAGACGGGATTCATTACTATTAGCCGCAATTGTCATCGTATACTGAGTTTTCTCTTCCCCCCATAAGAAATCTTGTACACACTCATTCAAGGAAGTGCTTCCAACCTGGATTTTTTATTCCCAGTCGTCCTCTTGCTGTGAGTGTTTCTCTATTTGAGAAATCGCCAACTTGATCACTGGTTGAACCCCTGTTTCACTTTCTTGCCCTAACGCCGCTTGCAAGGGTTCTAACGCCGTGCGATCGCCTATCTTCATTAATGCCAGTGCAGCTGCTTTGCGGCTTTGCCAATCAGGATGATCCAGTAACGAAATCAAGTTGGCAACTGCTGGTCGATAGCTCAAATTACCCAAGACTGCTGCGGCTTCGCAGCGTACATTTGTGTCTGGATCGCCCAGGGCTTTAACCACAATCCCAAATGCTTCCTCTTGGGGGTTTTCTTGGAGAATTTTGGCGATCGCCCCAATCACAGCAGCGCGAACGTCAGGCGAGTCAGAGTCAATTACCTTATAAATATACTCCTTTGCCTGTGCGCCGATAAATGCCAGCGCCCATGCGGCATGACCCTTGGTATTTTCAGAGGAATTTGAGTCCGCTAAAATTTCCAGCAAAGGTGGTACAGCTGCCTCACCTGTCCTAGCCAGCGCACCAACTGATGAACCCTGGACAACTGTGTCTTCATCATTGAGGAAAGAATGAACCAGAACCGGAACTGCTTTTGGATCAGCAATAATTGTCAGAGTTTTGGCGCTGGCGCGACGCACAACCACATTTGGGTGATGTGCCAGTGCTTCCAGTAAGAATGGAGTTGCCAATTCACCAATTTGACCGAGTGTCTCTGCAACTCGCATCCTAACCAACCCGCGTGAATCTCCTAAAGACTCAATTATCCGTTTGAGGAGTTCATGGTCATTGGGATTGAAGGTGTCCAGATCCATTTGCTCCTTAACCATTTCCAGCAAAGCATCGGTTTGTTCCTGGGACGGTGGTATTAAATTCTGGCCGGATTTCGTTTCACTATTGAGCAGATCACTCATTATTAATTACCTATCACCAATGACTGTGTGGGATGAGCTAGCTGTGCATGCCAAAAATGAGTAGAACGAATCGCACTAAACCACAGTATAATAAGCTTTGTCACTTTTAGCATCGCTGCCTTTTTGTATTAATGACTCGTCAACAGAGCAGTTTGGCGATCGCGGAGGTCTTTGAGCACAGCATCAATTTTGGCAAGTTCCGGTTCAAGTTGAGCGAGTGCGGTTGCCTTCATCACCTTAGCCTTTTGCGCCGTTGCTAGCCTTTGATTAATCAACCTTTCGCGATATTCCTCAAATTCTGCAATCACCTCGCTCAGTTCTTCAGGGGAAGTTTGATTTGTTGGCGTGTGTTCTGAATTTTCAGTCATTTTGAGTTTTTCCTAAAGTTGTATTTATAAAAAGTCTAAGCTCGATTTTCTCAGATCACGTCACCACCAAGCAAACCTTTTTGATTACAGTGATGGTAAGTTGTGCCATATATTGCTATGGATATTCACGAAATCAAAACTGCTTTAAATAATTCTGATTTTCAATATCGATTGAAAGCGATCGCTGCCCTCAAAGACTATACACCAGAGGTAGCCGTTCCCCTACTCACCAGCAAACTTCGTGATTCGGAATTTCTGGTGCGATCGTTTGTTGCTATGGGACTGGGCAAACAACAGACTGCTGAATCCTTCGCTGCCTTGCTGGAGTTGATGAAATTTGACAACACCCCCAACGTCCGGGCAGAGGCTGCGAGTTCTCTTTCTCTGTTTGGCAAAGTTGCTGCGTCTCATTTGGTTTTCACCTTTTTTCGGGATGATCACTGGTTAGTACGGCGTAGTATTCTGGCAGTGCTGGTTGATCTGGAGTGTCCTAACGAATTGTTTGAAATCTGCATCCAAGCTTTAGCGGGAGAAGACTTTAGCGTACAGGCAGATGCCATAGATGCGCTTGGTACATTTGCTCTAACAAGTCTTGAGGAACCCGCTTTGTCTCAGTTGTTGGCGCTCGTTGGTTCAGAGTCTAAACAAATTCGCATACATGTTGTTCAGGCACTGAAGCGGTTTGATCATCCGCAGGCAAAAGAAGCCCTGAGGCAACTTCGCCAAGACCGAGATCATCAAGTCGTCGCCGCTGTACTAGAAAACTTGCTTTAGCAGTGATGTGTTTTGACCCAAAAAGAATTCCTCTCCTTGGCAGACAGTATCCAAGGAGGGAACGCTATCATAGAAATACATAATTATGTTGAATTTGCAAAAAAAATTCATGGAGTTAGAAAATCTATCAAAAAGACTTCTAGCCCGCTATTGTCAAACGAAACAATCTAGTTTGTATGATCATAGAACTAAAAAAGTATAAACTTTGACAGATTTTCTTCACCAGTTTGTCAAAATTCATAGAGACAAAAACACTAAAATGCCGTAGTTTCGCTCATAGTTAAAGAGGTTATTTATGTCTGACACTCTCCCAGGTCAAATGACGTGGAAAGCCCCAGGTACAACAGATTGTGTGTTACATCTGCGACACAATTCCTCAGAACCTTGGCGGTATTATAAGGAATTCCCAGAGTATGTTGTGCCTGATCCACCCGACTTTTCAGAAGGGTATGCGACATTTGTTGCACTCTTGAAAAAGAAGTGGGAAACGGTTTGATGTTCATAAATTCTCATGACAGCGGTTTTCAGGATAATCTGCAAGTGAAACAAATTGTTATGAGGCATCACCGGGAGCGTTAAGCGCAGCTCTGCCGTAGGCAATCGCCAGCCGCACTGTAAAAATGGAACCTTCATTTAGCTTACTTTTGACAGAAATAGAGCCACTAGAGCGAGATAGCAATAATTGCACAATTGATAAGCCTAAGCCAACACTACCAGAATCTTCTGTTGTGGTTGGACGTAAGCGATAAAAGCGCTCAAAGATTTTAGGAATCTCGCTATCAGCAATACCAATACCAGTATCGCGAAATTCCAATTGGACATAATCACCCTGAACACGTCCTTGTACCCAAACTTGTCCACCTTTGGGGGTGAAATTAATGCTGTTGGAAAGCAAATTAATTACAATCTGCCTTAGTCCACCACTGACACACCAAACAGCTGGAAGTTGAGTTCCTACAGTGTAGGCTACCATGATGCCTTTTTCTCGGGCTAGGGGCTGATAAATACTCACCACTCCAGGCACAACTTCCGAAAGACGTACAACCTCCAAAGGCATCTGTGGTAAATTGCGCTCTAACTGCACCATATCAAACACTCCAGTAATCAGAGCATTTTGGCGATCGCACTCTTGTTTAAGCATTTGAAAATAACGTTGTTTTGAAGCGATTTTCAAATGAGGAGAATTTAAAAGACTCAGAGCTGTTTTCATGTGTGTTAGAGGTGCACGTAGTTCCTGGCACACACTGCTCAAATATTCATCTTTGAGTTGCAGATTCTCTTGGAGTTTTTGATTTTTCTGCTGCATGTTAGCAAGACGCTTTGTCGTTCTTTGACGATAAATTTCATCTTGTTGCTGAAGTTGTTTTGCCAACAGTTGACTGATAAGTGTTGGTTCTGGTGCTGAAGGACAAATAAAATCAGCAGGCATAAGTAAAGATGACTGTGGTCTGATGGCAGATTTCATCACATCCAACACGAGTTGAATAGTTTGTCCCTCAAAAATCGTCACAGCAAGTAACGGTGCAGTTTTTTTTCTATTTGCTTTCGCCAAATTGTTTTGGCGTGATCTATTGGGTCTATGAGCCAAAATCAGACAGCAATACTGCGACGACAACACCATCACAAAGTATTCCCGTTGTAACTGGCTATTTGGTGCGCTTTGAACCAGGAAAGATTGGGAAAATGAAGAGGTCGGGGAGGTACTGCTGTACTCTTGCACAGAATCTTTGCTAAGGTGTGGCGTTTGTGTCAACACAGGAGAGTTTCCTCGTTGAGTCCCAGTGGTGTGTCTCTGGCGTGAGGACGAGGGAGTTTGTTCTCCTTCTACTTCTGTTTTGCTTTCCTGAATGTGCAAAGTACGAATGACACCAGACATCGTCACTTGTTGTTGATAACGCTGAATTTCTGAGTGCCAAATTTTTCCAGGTGGTAGTTTAACCCACAAAGTAGCTGCAATCTGTTGCTCAATGAGTAAATCAATTTGTGATTTCAATTGTGCTAGCAGAGTTGCAGGACTATGAGGCAATAGTTGCGCAAGCGCTTGCATCCCTGAAGCCAACTGCTGATAAATGGACACATCCTGAGCAAAAGAAAAGTTCATGGGTTAGCACAACAAGGAAAATAATCAACTAAAAAATTCTGCACTAACTTCTCATCTTAATTAATAAAGTCGCAAAAAAACCTTGTCTTATGATTATTCACAGAAAAAAGACACAGATAGCTAAGTATTAATATTTGTATATATAGGAATTCTAAATCATAAGCCCCTACACCCTTTCTTGGTCAAGCCAGAGGCTTATCGCATGATTCATATTTTGGTTCAGCAACGCCTAAAGAAACACTTCCCTCACTCAAGAGTGTTTCTTCACAGTCATACCAAAAAACGCTAAGTTTTCTCTCAGCGTCTACGAAATATTGTTATATTCTGAGCTAAACAAATTACTCACGAGTTGATTTGACAACATTCAAAAGGCGATCGCGAATTGCCTTGAGTTGCTCTTCATTGTTGACTGGTGAGCGTGGTGGTGGTAATTCTGTATTAGGCCAAGTGGTTAAATCAAAGCAAGGACATGCCAACGGCGGCATACCCAAATTTTTCACAGGTACTGGCATATCGCAACGCGCGCAGGGAGAAACATCCCAAGCAGGTGTCAGCAATTGTGCTATGGTTTCCCGTGTACCTTCTATGTAGCAGTCGCCTGACTCAGGTAAAATAATCCTTTGCCAGCACTGTTCAAACTCATCGCTATAGCGATCGCCAGCTATAACTTTTTGCGGCTGTAAGGTTGCCGCACCGTTGTCTATGACAACTTTTTTGCCTAGCTGGAACCAGTAAGCTAAATATCTTTTTACGTCTTGTTGTGATGCCATACTAAAATTCTAGACTGTAGATTCTAGTTTTTATGTGAGGAATTTTGAATAAACTCTTAAGAAGAGTTACTGAGTTCTTAACTATTAGTTACTTTGCGATTTCTATGCGAGTTTTTTAATTTAGCCAAAGGCGAACCGAGCAAGCTCAAATTGAGAACATGACCCCCTGTTACTAAATAAACTTCTTGGCTGATACCTGCCAACTGACGTACCAAATGACCTAGGCGATCGCGGAAGGTTCGACCAATAGGATAAGCTGGCACAACACCCCAACCTGTTTCCTCTGCAACAAAAATCACATCAGCAGCAACTAACTCCACTGTTTGTAAAAACTCTTGAACAATGTTTTCCCAAATAAACTCGTCTTGTTCCAAAAAATTTGCAACCCAAGTACCTAAAGAATCTACCAAAAGACAGATATTTTGTTCTGCGTTCGCAAGAGTTACAGACAATTCATATGGCACTTCTAATGTCGCCCAATCTTGAGGACGGCGTTGTTTATGTTGTAGAATACGTTGTTGCCATTCTTTATCTTCTGAGTTTTCTACTGCCGTTGCCACATAGATAACCGCTTTTTGTGATTGCATAGCCAAAATTTCTGCCCATTCACTTTTACCAGAACGTGCTGGTCCAGTTACTAATACGACTTTACTCAAAGCTGTTTACCTAGTATCTTGAATTGAGAAGGGTTGCAACTCTACTAGGTTATCAGTAAATGATGTAGTGGCTCTTGTGCCTTTATCCTTGAACACTACAAACACAACACACTTTGATATTCGTATGAAAGCAGGCATAAAACGCATAGAGGCAACTCTACACGATTTAGGGACTCGCAACACTGCTGGGTCTGTCGAACCAGATACTTCAACAAAGCAGTCTCTATCGTTTCGGATCAGCTTTGGGGGAGCAGAGCACTCAGCAGATCATCCTGAGCTTTGCGAGGAAGAGCATTCTAGACACTTGGAACAAAACTTAGCTACCTACAATACTTCTGTGCAAACTTTTTCAGCGCAAGACAGCAGTGGCAAAACACCAAGCCTACCAAAGCTCAAAACTCCTGGTTTTACTAGCCATCGCAACGGAGCAAATCCGGCCTTTGCAATGAATTTGTTGCAAGATATTCAGGAAAGTGTCGGATCTTGGCAAAAAGAACTGCAAAAAATTCTCCGCCAGATTCAAGATCTTTATTTAGAAGGACCCATTGTCAATGGCTGGCTAGAATCCCATGAACGCGAACCCGAACCAGGAGGAACCGCAACACTGCGCCATGCAGAAGTTGACCGTTTGATGGACTACGTAGAAGAAATTTGTGCAGAAAAGACAAATGTTTCCTGCCAATCACCCCGTGCTGGGTATCGTTTGTGTGGTTTGGATGCTTCTGGTAAAGTGTGGTCACGTCCATGTCCACCTGATCAGGTTGCAAGCGTGAGCATGGCAATTGCGCGTTACCAAAAATTGCGCCAACTGTTGGGACGAAAGCAAGATCTAGAAACTCGTCTGAATCAACTAGCAGAAACTCTTGTGATTTTGCACGGTCATATTCAATCGCAGTAATTTCACTGAAATTTCGCGCTTAGAATACAGAACTCAGGACTCACCAACCCAGAAGGGTTCTTTTACACCTATTAATGAGTCGGAAACCAGAGAAACTAAAGTTATTCGTATTGAGTTGTAAACATAATTCTGAGTTCTGTTTTTTGAATTATTCAGAAAAATCTTCGTAAAGAACTAAAGATAATTTCATATTTTCTAAAAAAAGTTGTTTTTTAGTGAGAAATATTTGCTATAGATAAGATCAACAGCAGGCTAGAGTGAGACTTTGTTATTGCTTAGTCGTTAATGCTTAGTGGTTAGTAAAATAGCTAACAACTGTCAACCGAAAACGAACAACCAACAAAGTCTAAAAAACATAAACTTAAAGTCTATGCCAAACACACAAATCTCTGCGATTATTTGTACTCACAATCGAGACACCTATCTAGGCGCTGCGATAGATAGCCTTTTGGCACAGGATTTTGATGGTGAGTTTGAAGTCGTGGTCGTGGATAATGGATCGAGCGATCGCACTGTTGAAGTCGTAGAACACAGAAGCCACAATCCTCGCCTTAAGTATATCTTTGAGCCTGTTCTTGGCTTATCTGTTGCTCGCAACACTGGCGCGAGAGTTGCTAGTGCTGAAATTTTGGCATACCTTGACGACGATGCAGAAGCTAGCTCTAACTGGTTACAGGTTTTATACTCAGCTTATCAAGATAACCCGAAACTAGCGATCGCTGGTGGTAAAGTGACTCTACTATGGCCAGAAGGAACCCAAGCACCACGTTGGCTATCAAAAGGATTATCTGCCAATTTGGGAGCATACGACTTAGGCGACAGTATTGTCTACATTAATAACCCAGGACAAACCCCCAGAGGCTTGAACTACTCTATCCGCCGCAGCTTTCTCGAAACAGTAGGGGGTTTTAATACTCATCTTGGTCGAATTGGGACAAAATTATTATCAAACGAAGAACTGCAAATGACCGAACTTGCCCTGCAACACCAAATGCAAGTTGCTTATCTTCCCAACGCCACAGTCGCTCACAATGTCTCCCCAGAACGCCTCAAACGCTCTTGGTTTATTAGCCGGGGTTGGTGGCAAGGAGTGAGTGAGTGTTACCGCGAACAACTTGCTGGCAAAGCTGGTTTCGGTCAATTGCAGCGTGGTAGCGAGCGTTTTTTACGTGGTTTATATAAAACATTACAATATTTTCCCGATCCAGCAGAACGATTTGATAAACTTGTGTATGCGTATGGTCAAATTGGATACTTAAGTACTGCTATTCAGGGTCTTCTGTCCAAATCTAAGAAAGAGTAACAACCTATGACTTGTATGTCTTTCAAATTACCCGTGTCCGTCCTCATTCCAGCCAAAAACGAACAAGCAAATTTGCCTGCTTGTCTGGCAAGTGTTCAAACCGCTGATGAGGTCTTTGTTATAGATTCTCAAAGTACTGACAAAAGCGTCGAAATTGTTCAAAGTTATGCTGCGAACGTCGTACAATTTTACTTTAATGGAAGCTGGCCTAAAAAGAAAAATTGGTCTTTAGAAAATTTACCCTTCCGTAACGAGTGGGTGTTAATTGTTGATTGTGATGAGCGTATTACCTCCGAACTGTGGGATGAAATTGCCCAAGTTATTCAAAATCCCGAATACGATGGTTACTACCTCAACCGCCGAGTCTTTTTCTTAGGAACATGGATTCGCCACGGTGGTAAATATCCCGATTGGAATTTGCGTTTATTTAAACATAAAAAAGGTCGCTACGAAAACCTGAATACTGAGAATATTTCCAACACTGGTGATAACGAAGTTCACGAACACGTTATCTTAGATGGAAAAGCTGGATATCTGAAAAACGACATGATACACGAGGATTTCCGTGACCTTTTTCACTGGATAGAACGGCATAACCGTTATTCCAATTGGGAGGCTCATGTTTATCGAAATCTTCTCGCTGGTAAAGATGATACCGAAACCATTGGCGCAAATCTCTTCGGGAATGCTCCACAACGTAAGCGCTTTCTGAAAAAACTGTGGGTGCGACTACCATTTAAACCGTTTTTACGGTTTATTTTGTTCTACATCATTCAGCGTGGTTTTTTGGATGGTAGAGCCGGGTATATTTATGCACGCCTTCTCAGTCAATATCAGTATCAAATAGAGGTCAAACTTTACGAATTACGTCAATATAGCGGACAACTCAACATCACATCCACAACCAGCGGCTGAGAACCACATGCCCTGGTGAGTGTGGGAGAAAATCGCCCCAGTTTAAAAATTCAAAATTCATTTTTGAATAAAGCAAATAGTGCTTTAGGAGCATCTGACAAGCGGCGCACCACCCGTTATGAATGAAAGAAACACTCTTTCCCTTCTTCGGTATTCTTTGTTAAGCGTGTTTATTAAAAGACAAGGAGACAAGGAAGCTTGTAACCTTGGACTAATGACTAATGACTCATAACTAATGACTAGTGAAGAACCTTTTGTAGATTTACGTAAATATAACCAATCCTGGTTTGACCGAGGACGGGCAGGTTGGTATATTTTGTTATGGTGGTTTGTACAGGCGATCGCCTTCCCCCTAACCCCCCACCCGCTCAATAGTCTACGTTGCGCGTTGCTGCGGCTGTTTGGCGCTCGTGTTGGCAAAGGCGTAATCATTAGACCTACAGCTCGCTTTACTTACCCTTGGAAAATTACAATTGGGGACTACAGTTGGATAGGAGATGACGTAGTTCTCTACAGCCTTGACGATATCAACATTGGTGAGCACTGCGTCATTTCTCAAAAAAGTTACCTGTGTACTGGTAGCCATGATATAACAGACCCAGCTTTTGGGTTGAAAACAGCGAGTATCACCATTGGTAATGGAGTATGGATAGCCGCTGATTGCTTCGTTGGACTAGGAGTAAAAATTGGGGCTAATGCTGTGATTGGCGCTCGTAGTAATGTTTTTACTGACATACCTTCTGAGCAAGTTAGCTGGGGAACCCCTTGTACTCCTCGCTATTTAAGAAAGCGGGAGTGAATAAGTTAACATTCGTCAAACTTCTGGTTTTGGTGTTGGAGGCATGACTACTTTTTTCGCTAATCCCAGAGTTTCCAATGTCTTAATTGCCCACCAAGTCATATCCACTTCCCACCACTGGTATCCAGCTTTTGCGACATTTGGGTGAGCATGGTGATTATTATGCCAACCTTCTCCATAAGTTAAAAGTGCTGCCCACCAAAGATTACGAGAGTTGTCCTTCAACTGGAAACGACGATAACCGCGTAAGTGAGTTGCAGAGTTGATAAACCAAGTCGTATGCCAAAGCAATACTGCTCGCACAAAGACTCCATAGATCACAAAAGACCATCCACCCAAAGCATACAGTAGGACACCAACAGGAATTTGGAGCAGTAAGAAGGAGCGATTTAGCCAACGATAGTATGGATCACGCTCTAATTCCGCAGCAAATCGTTTGTAATGTTCGTGTTCAAAAAACTCTGGACGTGGGTAAAAAATCCAAAGCATATGACTCCACCAGAAACCACGCTTGGCAGAGTAAGGATCTTTATCTACATCTTCTGTATAGGCATGATGCAGCCGATGTCCAGCAACCCAAAAGATTGGTCCTCCTTGCATGGCGAGTGCTCCTATGGTGGCGATCGCATATTCCAACCACTTCGGCACAGAAAAACTTCGGTGAGTTAAAAGTCGGTGATACCCTAAACAAATACCAATGCTGCCAAATAACCAGTGCAGCAATATCATCACTCCCAAAGCAGACCAAGAAAAACACCAAGGAGCGAGCATTGCCAAGGCATGAAATGTACCGAAAAATGCCACGTTGGTCCAGCTCAGAGTAAGCGGCTGCTTACCAACTGCCGCAGCTGAGTTGATAGTCATAAATCTTTCCTTTAACGTGAATGCCGTAAATACACTAGTACACTCTTGTACTAGTTACCACATTCCCTGTCAAAACTAGCGAAGATAGCTAAAGTAAAAACAGAGGATGCAAGTGCTACTTACATCTGTTAGCTTAGCAAAGATAAAATTTTAATGCAAGTGCCACTTGCACTTTCGACTTATGTCTGGGGAAATCATTTCAACGCGACAAAGGCTGATTAATGCAGCAATGGAGTTGTTTGCAGCTCAAGGAATTACCGAAACGACAACCAAGGCAGTCGCTGAATTAGCAAAAGTTAATGAAGTGACGCTATTCCGGCAATTTGGTAATAAGCACGGATTGGTTTTGGCTGTCATTTCCGAATCACCAGTGTTTAAAGAACTTGGTCAATCTTTAACAACACAAGCAAGTCAAACAAACAGTGTTTACCAAGCTCTCAAAGACTACTGCGAAAACCGCTTAACGGCTCTAGAACAAGTTCCAGAATTGGTACGTTCTCTGGTAGGTGAGGCAGGAAAATACCCAGTAGAAAATCGTCAGGCACTGGGAAAAAGCTTAACTCAAGCAAATGAATATGTTGCTGAATATTTAGCAACAGTCATGGAACGCGACCAATTACATATACAATTATCACCTCAAAAGCTAGCAAGTTTACTCAATAGTATGTTGTTGGGGTATGCCGTGATTGAGTTTACCAGTGAATTTCATGAACTTTGGCATGACAGAGATGAGTTTCTAGAAACTTTGGTGGCACTGTTTTTAAAGGTTGCCACACAATCCTCAAATCAAGTTAACAGTGAGTTTATTCCGACAGAAAACGTTGTAGATTTACCAGCGAATTTAGTCCACTTGGTTTTGCAAAGAGCCAAAAAATCAGAACTGCGAGATTATGCCCTGATGTACGTTTTGTTTGGCGCAGGCTTATCTGCAGAAGAAATTGCTCACTTAGAGCGATCGCACCAAATCCAAAATTCCAACCAGTACTTATTGCAAATTACTCAAGGCGCTACTCGACAAGTTCCTGTGAATCAGTGGATTATGGGTAAACGATATGGATCGTATACTCGTAATCCCTTAACTCAGTGGCTCAAAAGTCGAAAAGATGACCACTCCGCATTCTTTCTTAATGATGATGGAATGCCAATTTCAGAAGTAGAAATACAACACCGGTGGCAAATATTAACTGAGGAATTATTAACACCAGAAGGGCAACAGCCAGTTATTGAGCAAGCTCAACAGACATGGTGTGTAGAAATGTTAATGAAGGGAATGAATTTAGAAGATATGAGTATAATTACAGGCTGGACTCGCACAAAATTACAAGCGTATGCTCGTAGAGCTAAAGAAAAATCAGCTTTAGAGCAAGCGATTCGCCTCGATCATAAGCCACAGTAGCAATGAATACATCACTGACTCTCTTCTGGCAGCCAATCTTCATCTAATACGAACTCTACAGGATATGGACACTCTTTTGGAAACACTGAAATCTGTATATTAGTTTGCTTCGCTGCTTGGTGGCGTGCGCGTTGGTAACTCTCTTCAAGTTGCTCTGTAGGATAGTTTTTAAGACTAGGACTATCTTCAATTGCTAATTCAATTTGAGTGCGTGCATCAGTGATAAAATCTAGCCAGCTATCCGAGCGACGCTGAGGTTGATATTGCCACTTGAGCAAATGTAGTAGAAGGCGAGTTAGTTGACTCGCAATCCCGCGCCGCTCACTTTTACCCAACTCTTCGACCTCTGAAATCAGATGCTCTACATCAATTTCATGCCAGCGACGTTCCCGCAAGAATTGGGCTGTCTGGTCAATCCATGAATTAAAATCTGTCAAATACGCTTCGTTCATGACTCGCTTTCTACTGCTAATACAGCATCGCTGACTGTGTCTACAGCATCTCAATAATAACGCTTGACCAAGCCAACAATTTGACCCTGTAGCTGGATTAACCATTCCATGAATCTCTTTCCCGATTCACATATTCTTGAGCATCAATATCCTGCCAAATCTCTTTTCCCAGCCCTTCTAATTCCATAATGCTGCGTTTGGGTTTAGGGGTTATGCGCCGACGCACGAGCGCAGCTAACTCCTCTAACAAGCAGAGTTGTTCATCTGGTGTGAGGTTTTCAACTTGGCGACGGATTTCTTGGTAGGTAGCCATAATGCTTTCTCAATTTTGCCTGTATAGCTGATCGTGCCATGTTGCCATTACATAGACTAACAACCTACAATTTGTAGACAACAAAGCAGATATCAAAATATTAGTATCAAAAACCGCAACGTATCGCACTAATCCTCATGCACCACTTTATCAACGAAAGCTTCGCGCTCCTGCTCGGTCATTGTATCCCAGTTGTAGCCTCGTTCTTGAGCAATAAGTCTAACTTTATCGACTCCATAGCAAGGGTAGTGCCTCCCACTGCCCCACTGTTGGAGAAGTAGGAATCTAAACACCTCTACTTACTGTTCGCTAAGTAGCTGTTTAACTAATTCAATGACTTGCTCATTGATCAGCTTTAATGTGGGCATCTTGTCTGTTTTGAAGATTGTGGAACCACTTCTAATTGAACGTTCCCATTATAGTGTTAGACCGCGACTGCCTCTCTACAGTAATGACACGAATTCTTCAACGCTAAGTTCAACGTCTCGAATAATAGCTCGAAGTGTGCCCTTAGCCAACTCCTGATGATCTGGGACAACAATTTGAGCAAATGGCTCATCTCTTCGCAGAATAATGTGACTGCTCTCTCTACGTTTTTGGTAGAAACCAATCTTTTCCAAAGCTTTGATACACTCTCTTCCTGAAATACTGGGTAACTTGCTCACACGACTACTAGGAATGTTTCAAAATTGTCTTCTGGCACAGGTAAGCCATCTTCTTCCAATGCATTCACGTAGCCTGCAATAGCTTCCTTGATGTTCGACAAAGCCTCCTCCTTAGTGTTTCCCTGGCTAATACATCCTTTTAGGCTTGGACACTCTACAACCCAATAACCATCTTCATCCTTATATAAAATGACTTGCCTTGTATGCCGATTCATAGTTACAAACTATATAGTCTTTCCTCATTTTACCCTTGAATATAGGTGTATCTTAACTTAGACTAAACCAGCAACAGATCATGAGAAAAGTGAGCCAATAACCCCACAAACAAAAAATCCCGCCATCGTCTAAAGCTTGGTGTTGATGGCGCTTACACAAAGTTGAAAACCAACCGGAGTCACAACCATCCAAGCTAATCTGTCCCTCGTCATATTTATACTGTTGTGGCAACCGACCTGCAAAACCAGCGTACCAAAATTCATAATCATCAGGTTGTTGAGGGCGAAGGATGAGGCACTCAGTGTTAATCGTTAGTGTCCAAGACATTTCAGTCATTATGAACGTAATCAGCCCAATTCACTGATCCAAACTTAGCACCGAACGCTAAACAGATAACCTCAAACCACTGCCACAACAGGTCTTGGTTATTTAATTTTCCTGCCGGAGGATCTGTGTCGCTTTGCCACAGATCCCTCTTGTAGTTTTTACCGATGGTTAAGCCTTACTTTCCCGTAACGTGAGGATTTCAACGCCGTCTTCAGTAACGGCGAGAGTGTGCTCAAATTGAGCGGAAAGTTTGCGATCGCGTGTCACAGCAGTCCAACCATCACCCAAATGTTCAACTTCCCACGTACCTTCGTTAATCATCGGCTCTATGGTAAAAACCATACCAGGTCGCAGACGTTTTCCCTTACCACGGATACCGTAATGAGGTATTTCCGGCGCAGTGTGGAAAACGTTGCTGACACCGTGTCCTACGAAGTCTCGCACCACAGAAAAGCCCTGCGCCTCAGCATACTCCTGAATGGCTGCACCAATATCTCCAATACGTGCTTGTGGCTTAACTTCAGCAATACCTCTTCTGAGGCATTCCTCTGTCACCTCTACCAACTTTTTGGCTTTTGGGGAAGGGGTACCAACAAAGAATGTCTTGGATGTATCACCGTGATAGCCATCAACAAGCGGCGTCACATCAATATTAATGATGTCACCTTCCTTGAGAATTTGCTTGGCATTAGGAATGCCGTGACAGATGACTTCATTCACACTCGTGCAAATTGACTTAGGAAAACCCTTGTAGCCAAGAGGTGCACTTTTTGCACCATGCGCCTGTGTCCACCGTTCGGCTTCGTCATTCAGTTCAAGAGTACTAACCCCCGGCTTCACCAGTGGTTCAAGATGGTGTAAGAGTTCGGCTGCCAAGCGTCCAGCCTTACGCATTTTATCTAGTTCTCTGTTAGATAGAATAACAATTGTTTCACTTTTCATCAAATTTCGTCTAAAGAAGAATCTCCCATAAATATAGTTTGCCGTGTTTGTGTGGATAACTGTATATTGGTTTGAGCAACAGCAAACTCAACTAATCCTTTTATGGTTGGGTTTCATCCTCAACAACCACAGTCAACCCCATTTCGGCAGAACGTCTTGCTGCATCTGCAACCTTGAGGGTGTACAAGCTTTCTTCTGGGGTGACGTACAAGGGAGTGCCATCAATAAGATGGTCTAACACCATTGTCGTATCTTTGGCAAGCAAACCGCGACGAGCACCAACTTCTATCGGTTTTGTTTCTCCTCGCTGTACCAAAACTCCCTTATCGCCATCAAAAATTAATCCGCCATCTTCACCATGAACCTCAAATCTACGTTCTGCCTGCCACAAAGTTTCACCTTTACCATAGACAACGTGGGCTAACAGTCCGCTATTGAAGGACAAATGAGTATCACAGAAACAGCTTTGGTAATACTCTTTCTCTATTTGCCAAAATCGGTTATGACAGTTAACCGAGACAACTTTACCAAACAAATCCACAAGACGGTGCAATCGAGAAAGTGCGCCAATCAAAGGAAAGCCGAAAAGCTCATGATTGTACGTCCATTTGCGGGGTGCAGGATGTTCCGGCTTGGTTGTGTTGTAGCGCACAAAAAAGACTTGACCAACTTGTGATAGATGTTGTTTCAAAGATTGATGCAATCCACCCAAAAGTTCGATATGTTCAACATGGAGGAATTTTTTTTGTGCTTTTGCGAAGGCAATGAGTTCTTCAGCTTCTGCCACGTTTAAAGAAAGAGGGTATTCTACAACAACGTGTTTACCATTCTTAAGTGCTTGTCGGGCGATTATACCATGATCCCGAGTCACAGTACAAATCATAACTAAGTCTATGTTGTCTTGCTCGACCAGTTGCTGCCAAGAATTTACGACCATTATCTGGTAATTTTTAGCAAAAGCTTGTGTCTTCTCTGGTGTGTGACCGACAACAGCGACTAAATGGGAGCGCTCATCATGCAGCAATGCTTCCGCCCGTAATTTTGCTGTATATCCAGTACCAACCAAACCCACTCGTATGGGGTGTTTTTGCGAAAAAGTAGAATTATCGTACATTATGATTGTTACTATCTTGAAAATAAGAATCATCAACCGTGAAAATAACCCTATTTTCCTATTTTTGATTCAAAAAGCGTGACATAAATCAACTTACCTAAGATTGATATATTTAGCAATTTTTTATACTACTATTTCCAGTTACATTTCTTTTTTTTTTTTTCGTAATATCACAAGTGAAGCAATTTCAATGAACGACTGATTTAGTTAAAATAAACCGTTGTATTTGCTTTAAGATAATTTATACGATCCGTTTGCAAAAGAGAGGATAACTAAATGGCAAGTTACAAAGTCACACTTATCGATCCTGATGGAGGAAAAAAAACAATTGAGGTAGATGAGGATGAATACATTCTAGACCTTGCTGAAGAAGAAGACATTGATCTGCCCTACTCTTGCCGCGCTGGTTCTTGCTCTGACTGTGCTGGTTTGATTAAATCAGGTAGTGTTGATCAGTCTGATGGGAATTTCCTGGACGATGAGCAGATTGATAAAGGATATGTGCTCACCTGTATCGCCAAGCCGACCTCTGATGTCACCATCGAAACCAACAAGAAAGATGATATCGAATAAAGGTTAGGCACCTCAAAAATTAACCTTTTCCAAAAAGTCAGGACTTACGCAAAAATAACCCAATTCTGTCATTGCGACCGAAGGGAAGCAATCGCAAAGCCTTATTTTTCGTCGCGAGTGCGTAAGTCCTAAAAGTCACTGATGTAGCAGGAATAGAAAAAAGCAGCATAGTAAACAGAAAAGATTTCTCTTTACTATGTTTGGTCTGTTCCTTACACTTACTTTGCCAATAAATCTAGGGCGTCGGTCAAGTATTTGTAATTGACTCTATGCAATGTTTATGCATATCCAATTTTTGATAGAATTGGGCAGGTTACAAGCAAGTCAGTTAGGTGAGTGAAAGTACAAAAGCTATAAATGCAGATTGTGTTTGCATTGTCAACCGTTATTACTTGACCGCCTCTCTAGATTTACCGTTATTAAGCTAAACACATCTAATTTTCCAAAGTGAGCCAAACCATCCAAAGGTTTGAGGTGACAAACTATCCAAGTTGAATTTAGAACAGCTTGCAAGCAGGAACACAGGGAACTGTATGCCCCTGCTTGATTATTTACAGCATTTTTCAGATATGCAGACATACGTTTGACAGGGAGGAAACCACAGAGTCAGGGAGTAGAGAGTGGTATAGTCAAATCAATTGAAAAACGCTGTAAAAACCTAGGAAGTTGATGCTCGTTATTATAAATAAAACTTATATTTAATAACTCACAAAATTTCATTACTAATCGAGTTGAATTTCTGGTTACATGCTTTTATTTTTCTCGTAGTATCAGAAGTGAAGCAAATTTTAACCAATGGCTGATCTGATAAGATGAGTCGTTGTATTTGCTTCAGGATAACTTATACAATCCGTTTGCAAAAGAAGAGGATGACAAAATGGCTAGTTATAAAGTGACACTGATCAACGAAGCTGAAGGGGTGAACGAAACAATTGAAGTACCAGAGGATGAATTTATTCTAGACGTTGCTGAAGAACAAGGTCTTGACCTACCATACTCTTGTCGTGCTGGTGCTTGCTCTACCTGTGCTGGTAAACTCACAAAAGGTGAAGTTGACCAGTCTGAGCAGTCTTTCTTGGACGATGACCAAATCAAAGCTGGATATGTGCTAACTTGTATTGCTTATCCAACGTCTGACTGTACCATCGAAACCCACCAGGAAGAAGCACTTTATTAAAAGTTAGGCACCCAAAATCAACCTCTTTCAAGAGTCGCTGATGTGGTAAGGAGGGAAAACAAGCAACTTGTGCTGTGGCTGGAAGTCTAGATTTACGTTATGCAAGTAGGAACACTAGGAAACCCTATGTTTTGTTTGATCTTGATTCCAGACTAACTGTTCAATCTATCTGACGTTGCGGCTTCTTGTTTTTTCTCATCTCCTCCCGTCAAATTACTCAAACTCCGACTCGCAACATCTGCGCTCATACCCCAAATTAATAATCCTAAATAATCAGAAAAAGGGTCAGCACCAAAAGTTGACCCTTTTTGCATATACAAAGAACGCAATCCCACCACCGATAAACCAACCAACAACGCTAGAGAAAACAATGGTCGTGCAAACCAATAAGTTGCTTGAGTACGAAACTCACTTCCAGATAAGAAAATCACGGATTTCTGCAACCACAGCACCCATTTATCCACAGGTTTTTTCACATTAGATTTTGCAGTACTACCAACAGCTGCAACAGCATCTTTGATCCCCTTAGCAACTTCTAATAACTTTATGAATGTCTTATCTTGTCCCATGATTGGGGGGAGTTGCAACTTAGCGACATCTTGCTGTAATTCTTCCAGTAAATTTTTTGCCTGCTCATCCTGTTGTAAATCAATTTGCATCCGCACGTTTTTAATTTTTTGCAGAATACCATTGTTTCCTTGAACTTGGGGATGAGTTTTGAAGGATTCTAACTTTTGTTCTATAGTGCGTAACTGTTGTAAACATTCCAAACGAGCAGTAACTTTCTCTAGTTGCGTTGTTGCTGCTTCCAATTTCATCTGCTGCACCAACTGCTCGGCTTTGGATAGCATCGGAATGAGAATTTTTTGGTCTTCTTGGTCAGCTTGAATAATTTGCTTTTCTAATTCCCTTATTTTATCTAGGGCTTCAGTTTGGGGAATACCTTTTTCTTGCATATATTTAATTAATCTCCCCAAAAAAATGCCCAATAATAACACCAGCAATGGTGTTAATGGTGCAATTCGCATACTCAAGTTAACTGGAATGATTAAACGTTCCCTGGCACCTGATAAACTTAAGTAAACGGCTCCTGTATAGCGGTCTGAGGGAATTTTGACTCTCTCCCAAGTTAAGGGCACTTTGACAATTTGGTCTGCTTTTAAAGTTTGGGGAATTTTAGGTATTTTGATTTGGTCAGAAGTTAACTGATAGCCTGTTTGTTCACCTTTTAAAAATACCTCAGCACTCGTAACTTGTACAGATGCATCCTCTGTGTTATCAAAAGCTAAATCCCAGCTTTGTAAAAATGCACTGGTTGGAAATAAAAAACGTGCTAATCCACAATCTAACCACCAACTACATTGGGTTAATTGTAACTGTACTTGTTCGTTTCCTCGTAAAGGTGTTAGTTTTGGTCTAGCTTTTACTAATAATCTGATATCAATAACTTGTGGTTTTTGAGCAGGAAGTCGTACTTCAATTTGTCCTTTATACGTTCCTGGTAATTGAGGATTACTAACTTTTATTTGGAAATCTTTGGGTATACCAGCTTGTAATTTAGTTTCACCTAAAAACGATACTTGCTGACGACTAATAATTTCATCACCTTCTTGACGCTTCAAGTCGGAAGCGAGAAAAGTGAATTGTTCTACCTTGGCTGGAGCAGAAAGACGTATGCTACCTACAAGGGTATTTTCCTCATTCAACCAACCTTTGATCTGTAAAGGATTATCTTTAGCATCGACTGTAATATTCGTTTCAGCTAAAGCAGATGTGGGACAAATTACCAACAAACAGACAACAGTAAAAATCCAGCGTTTCATACATATTATAGTTACGATACTGAACAGGCTAAAGCAATCTCATGGGCAGCGTATAAAGAATAAACTAAGCCAAGGGGATTATAATACTGTTGCAACAATTCTCGCCGCACTGCAAGCATCGCCTGTCCCATTGGTTCGCCTGCAAATAGTCGCTTAAATACCTCTGTCGCGTAGTATTCAGCAAAAGGTTCTGACACAGGACATTCTGTACCAACAACTCCACTTGCTCCCGCGTTCAAAAAATCATCAATCAAACTGACATAACTTTCAGGACTATAGTCTCCCGTCGCACAGCCATTGAGAAATACTAGGGGGTGATGTTGCCAAGTTGATTCGTAACATTCTAGAAAATTGCTGTAAATTCGCTCATCGCTGAGTTCTAAATACGGTCTTTTTGGCATTTCTTCTAAACCACCGTGGCAGTAGAAGTATATTAAATCTAATACATTGCCATGTTCCTCCCAAATGCTTTCTAGCTCTAACATTTCCTCCGCAGGCAGTATACTTATTGAACCAGCAGCTTTTAGTTTGGGTAAATGTTCTTGCCAAAGTTGAAAATCCCGAAAAACATTAAAACTCAACTGTAATTTTTGATTATTTTGAATTTGTCGGACTAACGCCACGGGTGAATTATGCTTACTACTAGTCCAACATGGTAGTTGCTCGATAGAGTTAGGATCAAGAGCTAATTGCTGCCCCACATCTTGCAAAACTAATTGTTCATCAGTGGTGAGAGGAACTTTCAGTTCTCTTAGAGCCAGTAACAAAGCCAGTAAAGTCTTGGTAATAGCGGAATTCATCAGTATGGATGTGTAGTTAACAAAATACAGCAGTTAATCCATGTAACCCAAGTTTATATGACAAGAGATGCACTTGTAGTTGGTGTAAACCAGTATCCTTTTTTGAAGGATACACCGACAAGTAAAGCGAAGCACCTAAAAACTCCAGCTTCTGATGCGGAAGCGATCGCACAATTATTAGAGAGTTGTGGTGGTAACGAAGTCTGGAGTGTTCGACGCTTACCAGAAGTATACAATCCTAAACCCTGCATAGACCAAAAAGGGAAAGTCAAGCAGGAGGAACTCAAGACAGCGATTTCTGAACTTTTTCATCCCAAAACGCAATACTTACCAGAAGTGGCTTTACTATTTTTTTCTGGACATGGTTTTCGTAGAGAACACAACGCACAAACAGAAGGTTTTTTAGCTACAAGTGATGTTCGCTTAGATAGAGATAAGTATGGCATTTCGCTGAATTGGTTGCGCGAACAAATGCTCACTAGTCCAGTTAAAAAGCAGATTGTTTGGCTAGATTCTTGCCATAGTGGGGAACTACTGAATTTTTTGACTGAAGCGGAATTCGATAATTGGCTTGTGGGAGGCGATCGCCTGCTACTGGTGGCTTTTGACTACGACTTAATTATTTCGATGCACCCGGATTCGATATTGAAGCCTAAAATGCATGAGCAAGGTGCATAAATTCTTTTGGGCTAGCCCTAATAAATAAAAGGAAAAAAGATACACAATATTCCCTACCATCATGTGGTGGGGATTTTCATATGTACTATGCACCTTAGAAGAAGAAGCACAGGGAGCAGGGAGAAAGGAGAAGGGGGAGAAAATAACTCACGTGAAGAGCGTTTCCCCTCAGCACCCAGCAAAGCTGCTCCCAAGTGAAGCGAGCTCCGGAGTTTCCCCTCACCCAGAACGCTACAATCAAACCAAACCCGAAAAAGTCCTGGCGTTCAAAAAATATGGTAGCCATCACCCAACAACCGCAAAAAATGACCGTTGAGGAATATCTCGAATGGGAACCTCAGCAAGACGTTCGCTACGAATACGTCAACGGCAAAGTCTTTGTCATGACAGGTGTTACAATTCCCCACAATGACATTGCACTTAACTTTTACACTACCTTACACCCACATCTGCGTTCTAGAGGTTGTCGGGTGAATGTGTCAGACGTGAAAGTACAACTCAGTCCCCAAAGCCAGTACTACTATCCTGATGTTATCGTCAGTTGCGACCCTCAAGATCTCAACGCTCGCAAATTTCTTCAAAATCCTAAACTCATTGCGGAAGTCCTCTCCCCAGGTACAAGCGCAAAAGATAGGGGTGATAAATTCACTGATTATCTAAAAATCCCCACTTTGCAAGAGTATATATTGATAGACTCTGAAAAAATCTCTGTTGAGCGTTTCTGTCGGGGAGAGGGAAGAATGTGGCTTTACTATCCCTACACTGCTGGAGATATCATCACTCTATCAAGTATTGAATTTGAGTTTCCGATTGAATTGCTGTATGAAGGTGTTGCATTTGAAACAGAAGCATAACAAGAACGGTAAACTGGTTCAATTCACTAATATAATTAAGCCCAGCTTTCCTTGAAAAATAGTCCTATGCCTTCATTTTTATTAGAAGTTGGTACAGAAGAACTCCCTGCAAGTTTCCTGAGTAGCGCTATCTCGCAGTGGAAATCTCGCATTCCTCACACTCTGGAAGAAAACAGCCTGACTTACGATGCTGTGGAAGTTTACGGAA
This sequence comes from Brasilonema sp. CT11, assembly GCF_017982655.1. GTDB lineage: Bacteria > Cyanobacteriota > Cyanobacteriia > Cyanobacteriales > Nostocaceae > Brasilonema. The sequence goes on from NZ_JABXYX010000013.1 coordinate 101,194, forward strand.
CTCCTCGCCGCTTAGCGGTACTGATCAAAGGTTTACCCTCCCAGCAGACGGATCGTGAAGAAGAAATTAAAGGTCCCCCCGCACAAGCAGCGTTTAAAGATGGGAACCCAACACCAGCAGCACAAGGCTTTGCTAAAAAGCAAGGTGTGGAAGTCTCTGCGTTGGAAGTTCGCCCTACTGAAAAGGGAGATTTTGTCTTTGTCCGAAAAGTGACTCGCGGTCGTCCAGTTGCTGAGATAATAACAGAACTTGTTCCTCAATGGATTTTCAAACTCGAAGGAAAGCGGTTGATGCGTTGGGGTGATGGGGATAAGACATTTTCTCGTCCCATCCGCTGGATTGTTGCTTTGTTGGATGAGACGGTGCTGCCAATAGAATTGGATAATGGTTCCGAGACGGTAAAGAGCAATCGCATCTCTCAAGCTCATCGTGTCTTGCATCCAGAACCTGTGACAATATCCCACGCATCTGATTATGTCACCACGCTTCGCTCTGGATCTGTTGTGGTTGATACGGATGAACGGGTAAATACGATTACGCAGCAAGTCAAAGAATCGGTACAAAAGTTAGGCGGTTATGCAGAAATTTACCCAGATTTATTGCAGGAAGTCACAAATCTTGTAGAATTTCCCTCAGCTGTTATTGGTAAATTTGAATCAGAGTTTTTGAACTTACCTACAGAGGTGATTACCACTGTGATGGTAAGTCACCAGCGTTATTTTCCTGTGTTCCAAAGTTCAAACACCAAAGACTTACTACCTAATTTTGTTACAATCTCTAACGGTGACCCCACAAAATCAGACATCATTGCTGTGGGAAATGAAAGAGTTATCCGCGCACGTTTAGCCGATGGTCGCTTTTTCTACGATGCTGATTTAGAAAAACCTTTGGAAAGCTTTTTACCTCAATTGGAAAAAGTCACGTTCCAAGAGGATTTAGGTTCGCTGCTAAAGAAAGTCAACCGCATTTGCAAAATTGCCGAACAAATCACAGAACAGTTGCAATTAAGCGAAAAAGAACGCCAAAACATCCAAAGAGCAGCTCTTTTATGTAAAGCTGATTTGGTCAGTCAAATGGTGTATGAATTCCCGGAATTACAGGGAGTTATGGGACAAAAATACGCCCTAGCAAGTGGAGAAGAGGAAGCAGTTGCAACGGCAATTTTTGAACACTATTTACCTCGTTCGGCAGATGACATATTACCCGAAACTTTGACAGGACAAGTTGTCGGTTTGGCAGACAGACTTGACACATTAGTCAGCATCTTTGGATTGGGGATGATACCTACGGGTTCTTCTGACCCCTTCGCTTTGCGACGGGCAGCAAATGCAGTCGTGAATATCACATGGGCAGCCCATCTACCTATCAATCTACAACAGTTACTGGAGAAAATTGCTACAGATTTCGCGAGTGAATATCACAAAGATAGAAATCAATTAGTTGCTGGGTTAGAAGAATTTTTCCTGCAACGCATCCGTACTTTACTGCAAGAAGAAAAACACATTGACTATGACTTAGTGAATGCTGTTTTGGGAGAAAATGACCGGGAATATACAGAAAGGGCGTTAAAAGATTTATTGGATGTGGGCGATCGCGCAACTTTCCTACAAAAAATCCGCGCCAATGGTACATTAGATAACATCTACGAAACCGTGAATCGTTCCACTCGTTTAGCGGCTCAAGGAGATTTGGATACAAAACAACTTGACCCCAAAGCGATCGTTCGTAAAGAACTCTTCCAAAAATCATCCGAGGAAGCATTTTACAACGCCATCGTGGAATTAGTGCCACAAACTCAAGCTGCACAACAGTCACGAGATTATGGACAGCTAGTAACAGCATTAGAGCAAATTACCCCCACCGTTAGCAACTTTTTTGACGGTGCAGAAAGCGTTTTAGTTATGGACTCCAATCCAGAAATCAAACGCAATCGGTTAAATTTGCTCGGATTACTTCGTAACCATGCCCGTGTTTTAGCGGATTTTGGGGCGATAGTCAAAAATTTGTAGCATCAGTAAAAAAAAGTCGTGTGATTCTTGCAAATAAACGCTACCATAATGGTGCTTAACCAGGGACCTCTGCCACAGTCTATGCCCACTATGCCCAAAGCCCACGTAATTGGATTAGGAAAGTCCGGTATTGCTGCGGCGAGATTGTTGAAACGAGAAGGTTGGGAGGTGGAACTCGGCGATCGCAACACCTCTCTTGACCTTCTAAAGCAACAACAAGAACTTGCCAAAGAACAAATTACAGTTAAATTGGGGTACTCTTTAGAACTCAATGATTCAGACTTACCTCAATTGATAGTAGTTAGTCCTGGTGTGCCTTGGGATATACCCGTGTTAATTCAGGCACGAGAATTGGGTATTAAAACCATCGGCGAGATGGAACTCGCTTGGCAGCATTTGCAATCCGTCCCCTGGGTGGGAATTACTGGCACAAACGGTAAAACCACTACTACAGCCTTAATTGCCGCTATTTTTCAAGAAGCAGGATTAAACGCTCCCGCCTGCGGTAACATTGGCTACGCTGCGTGTGAAGTTGCCCTGTCTGTGGAGAATGGGAAAGTAGGGGAAGCAGTTACTTCCTCATCTCCTTCACCCCACCACAATCAAATAGACTGGGTGATTGCAGAACTTAGTAGCTATCAGATAGAATCATCTTCTTCTCTTGCGCCTCGCATCGGTGTATGGACAACTTTCACGCCAGATCATCTCAGTCGCCATAAAACCTTAGAGAACTACTACAACATCAAAGCGCATCTGCTGCGTCAGTCTCAGTTGCAAGTGTTTAACGGTGATGATCCATATTTAAGGAAAGTCGGTGCAAGTGATTGGTTTGACGCCTATTGGACAAGTGTCAAAGGTAAAGATGATTTAATCGGTTCTAAAGGCTATTACATTGAAGATGGCTGGGTTGTAGAAAAGTTGAATGCAAACTCTCAACCAGAAAGAATTGTGGAAGTTTCCGCTTTACGGATGGTGGGAGAACACAATCAGCAAAATTTACTAATGTCAGTTGCAGCGGCGCGTTTAGCGGGAATTGATCAAGATGCTATTGTTCGCGCCATCAGCACATTTCCTGGTGTTCCTCATCGTTTGGAACACATTTGTACCTGGGAAGGAATCGATTTCATTAACGACAGCAAAGCCACTAACTACGACGCTGCTGAAGTTGGCTTAGTCTCTGTCAAAAGTCCGGTTATATTGATTGCTGGTGGTGAAGCCAAAGCGGGTGATGATACTAACTGGATAGCAAAAATTAAAGACAAAGCCGCCTGTGTATTGCTGATTGGCACTGCTGCACCTCCTTTTGCTAAAAGATTGCAAGAAGAAGGATATCAGAATTACGAAATTGTAGAAACAATGGAAAAAGCTGTTCCCAGATCAGCAGAATTAGCAAAACGTTATCAAGCATCCGTGGTGCTGCTATCTCCTGCTTGTGCAAGTTTCGACCAATACGCCAATTTTGAACAAAGGGGCGACCATTTTCGGCAGTTGTGTTTGGAGTTGGTTGACACTCCCGTTTCTCGCGACGACGAGACTCTTGAATCATAGGGGCTTGGAACTTACATACCCTTAAATCCCATACCAGCTTGTACCTCTTGTTCTGCTTGGGTAGAATCCACGCTGGAAGATGCAACTGTGCGAGAAGTTTGTTGCCTTTTGCCAACTTGGCTCAAGAAGATGCCAATTAAAATAACGCTGCCGCCGACATATTGAGCGAGGGTAGGGGCTTCGCCCAAAATGAAATAAGCTGCCAAGATACCTGCGACTGGGGTAAACGAGCCAATTAAGGAAGCCATAGACGCCGTGGAAGCTTTCAAGCCCTTGCTCCAGAATAACTGACCTAGCACCACAATCACCGCACCATACACAAACATCCACTGCCACAGGAAAGGCGAAAACACATTCATAAAATGGTCGCTGCCATATAACTCTAAAGCAATAAAGAAAAAGATTAAGGTTCCTAAAGCAGTACGAAAAATATTGTAGATTCCCAAAGGGATTTTGGCCAGAGATCGTTTGCCAATAATTGTGGAAGCGCCTGATGCCACAGCTCCTGCGGCTGCCAGAATTTCCCCAATGCCCACACCGAAACCCCCCACATTCATCATGGCTTGTCCTGGGGGTTGAAGGATAATGGTTAGGATAACGCCAATAAACGCAGCCATCGCTCCCACAACTTCCCAAAGATTCACCCGTTCCTTCAACAACCAAACTGATAAAGCCAGAGTCAGGGGCGGTTCCAAGCGTCCAACCAAAACGACATTGTTAACTTGGGTTAACGCCAATGCCTGGAAAATTAAACCAGGGGCAAGTGCTCCAGATAAAATCGCTATTGCCACAAGACGGTACCAATCCTTCCTTGATAGTTGTTTCAAAGCCCTAAGATTCCACTGTCGCCAGTAAATTGCTATGAAAATTATCAAGGCGCACAAATTTCCCACGAACAAAACATTACACAGAGAAATTGGATTGCGATCGCCCATAAAGTTTTGGGCACCGATTTCTGTTAGCTTCCTGGTCACTGCACTAGATGCTCCAAAAATCAGGATTGCCAGCCAGAGATAGATTTGTCCTGGAATTCTGGGGATACGACGATGTGTTCTTCTGTATTTGGTCACCATAACACCACTGCTAAGCAATTCAAAATTCGCTCATGGACTGCGTCCCGCTGCGCTAACAAAATTCAACATTCAAAATTCGTCTTGAAAAGTTTTGCGCCGGGAAACCCCTTCGGGGAGAACCTCCGGTTCCGCTGCGCTAACGCAGTCGCCTACGGAGGAGCCAGTACTGCGGGAGGGTTTCCCTCCGCAGGTATCTGGCGTTGGAGACCCTCCTGCAGCGCTGTCTCACCGGACACGCAAACTTTTCGCAAAATGAAGAAAACCAGTGATAGCAACAAGTCTCGCTTCTAGCTATGTGCATTCTTATATGCGTGACAGCTTATGAAAGCACTGTCAACGATACTAAGCTTTTCTGATTAACTCAGGGTGAGGTGAATCTGAGAGAACGCTGAGGGCAGGCTGAAATCTGACAATACCATCCTAGTCTGAGAAAATGCTGAGTAAAAATTGAATTTTATCCAGGGATAAATTCAGAAAATTCATGGTTTGGTTTCAGATGAGTCTCACTACCAACTGGGATACTTTGGACAGTTGAGATAAATCAAAGATAAGGAGTCGCAATGAAATTCGCTTCGTCACTACTTGCAACTGTTGCCCTCGCTGGTTTAGTTACGGTTTGGGATGGTCCACTAAGCTTTGTGAATCCTTCACTAGTTCAAGCATCAGCCCAGCAAACAAAACAAAACATGAAAGATGTCACTGGCTTGACGACTCAACAAAAAATTGACATGCTCATCAAGAGTAAGGGTAAGTTTGGTAGTGGTGACCAGCTGCGGCGTTACTTTTTTGGCGACCTTGAGCCAATTGCCGTACAACCAGGGGGTGCTGGCATGGTAGTTAACCTCTACAACAAAGCTAACGATATCACGATTTCCTACTGTGCAACATACGACGTAATAGTTGCACTTAAGAAAGGCAAAATCACTGCGTTTGCTCCGAACGAAGTTAAATAATTATGAACAGTCGTCAGGAGTCAGAATACCTCATGCCTGAATGCGAGTGCGTGCCGCAGGCATAGTCAGGGGTTTCAAACAAGGAAAATTTTTTTATCTCCACGATTGAAATTGAGGGCTTTAAACCACGATTCATCCAAGCGTCGCACCGCTCGTTCATTCTGATTCCTGACGACTGACGCCTCTATTCTTCTGAGGTAATACTAAAACAATTATTCAATACCCCAAATAATATATCTTCAAAACAGAGGTTTGCTATGGAATCGAGAGATGTGATTTTGCTGTTGCATCCAGTGATCGCTGTGATTGTGGTCTTCCCTTTAATCGGTATCGTCGTCAACCGTGCTTTACAAACTCGTCAGCGCCGATTGGAAACTAAAGCAACGGGTAAGAGCAAAATTACCCCGGTTGCAGGACAGGAGCATGTCCAGCTAGGTCGCTATTTGACAGGTGCTGTCGTAGGAATTGTTTTAATAGCGCTAGCTAACGATATGTACGGTAATATTTTAGAGCATCAGACTTGGATGAAAGCACCCTTTCAAATCATCTTTATTGGGCTATTATTTGCTGCTACTCTTGCTTCCTTGATTCTACTTTATCAAACAAGAGAACGAAATTGGCGTGCTATATTTGCGACGCTGAGCGGGATGGGTTTAGTGGTGCTTGGTTGTCAAGATGGTGTTTACCGCAAAACAGACCAGTGGTATAGTTCTCATTACTACTACGGCATAACCGCTGCCCTGTTGATGATTTTTTCTCTAGCAATTTTGCCAGAAATCTATAAGGACAAGAAAAATCGCTGGCGCAACGTTCACATCGCTTTAAATTGCATTGCCCTGTTAATCTTTCTGGGAATAGGAATCACAGGGGCGCGGTCATTGTTGGAAATTCCCCTGACTTGGCAAGAACCCTATGTTAATAAGCTTTATGAGCAAAAGTGTGACACTAAACCCTGCACAATTCAGGCACCTTCTTTACCTAAAAAACCTTGATAAATTTGCTTGTAAAAGAAGGCGAATACCATGCCACCAATCAATACCCACCTAGAAAGAATTTAGGCGGGTTTTTGCTTTGATATTAAAGAAAAAAGAAGTCAAAAAAATTTGGCGCAGCCTCACAAAGAAATGGTATTGAAATCAATCACTACTCCCGCAACGCATACCCCACACCACGCACAGTATGAATCAAGCGTTTTTCATTATTTTCTTCCAGCTTGAGACGCAGATAACGAATGTAAACTTCGATAATATTAGAATCACCCATAAAGTCATAACCCCAAACTTTCTCTAGAATTTGGTCTCTAGTAAACACCTGACGGGGATGGCTAAGGAGATACTCCAATAAATCAAACTCTTTTGCCGTTAGCTCAATCGCTCTTTTGCTGCGAAACACTTCACGAGTGCGGCGATTTAAGCTCAAGTCTTCAAACTGCAATAAATCCTCATCTGTTTCTTGAGTGCGACGCAGATGAGCACGGATTCTTGCCAGCAGCTCCTCAATGCTAAATGGTTTGACCACATAATCATCAGCTCCCGCGTCCAAACCTGCCACGCGATCGCTCACTTCATCTTTTGCTGTCAACAAAATCACTGGCATTTTGTTCCCGGTTGTACGCAAGCGACGGCAAACTTCCAACCCGGATAACCCAGGTAGCATCCAGTCAAGAATCACTAAGTCTGGTGATTCCTCTCGCGCCAGGGTTAAACCAGTGATTCCATCATGCGCCACACTGACTTTGTAACCTTCGCTATTTAGTTCCAATTCGACAAATCGCGCTAGTTTGACTTCATCTTCAACCAGGAGGATATGCGCTGTCATATTTTTGCTCCTAATGCAGGTAATCTCAGAATAAAAGTGCTGCCATAACCAGGTTCTGACCGAATTCCAACCTTGCCCCCCATGCGCTCCACAAGCCGTTTTACTATAGATAAACCCAAGCCTGTTCCTCCAGTCGAACGGGTACGGGATGGATCTACTCGATAAAAGGGTTCAAAAATGCGGGACTGTTCTGGTAAAGGAATACCACAGCCGTTGTCGCTTACTTGAATCACTGCCCAACTATCAACCTGAATCAGTTGTAAAGTTACTGGCTCATCCACATTCGAGTATTGAAAAGCATTGTCAATCAAATGGTTTAACACCTGCATTAGCTGGTTGCGTTCCGCCTTTACTTTCATGGGAAACGGAACGACTTCAAGCTGGATTGCTCGATGGTCAAATTTTTCTCTCATCTGTGCCATCTCTGCAACCAAATCATTTAGTATCAGTGGTTCAGCTTGCAAGGGCATAGCACTGCTACCTGCCCGTGCCAAATCCACTAAGTCTTGCAAGATGTGAGTCATTCGTTCTGCGTCACAAACAGCCATCTCTAGAGCCTCTTTCTGGGAATCTGCTAAGTTTTGATTGCGTTGCAGAGTTCTCTGCAGATATGCATAAACCATGCTAAGGGGTGTGCGTAACTCATGAGCCAAGTCGTTGGTAAACTGTTGCTGTTGTTCTCTAACCTCTGAAAACCTTGTTAACAATTCATTCCACGTTTGAGCTAGTGCTTTCACTTCGCTTGGTGTCCGATTTAACCGTAGTTCGTACGGACTCAGTTGGGCAGGGTAGGCAGCCGCCCACTGATTCATCTGTTGTAACGGCAAGAGCGATCGCCTGATAAACACAATGGTGAGAACTATAGTGGTGGCAAGCAACACAACGCTCATAGTTTCCAGATTTTGAATAATTGCCAACAGCCTGGGGTCATCATAAGATATACCATACTGTTGATGAGTGGTGATGAGAAACTGTTTTATTTCCCAACGTATCCATCTAGTAAAACTACTGATTCCTACTGTAAAGATAACGATGATTCCAACACTCAGGCGAAATTGTAGCGAAGAGGGGTCAATTCTTGCTCGAACAACTTTGGCTAATTTTCTGCCAAACTGGTCTAGAAAATTCATTATAATGAGTCATCCTCCTGCATTTTATGAATTTCAGCAATTAAATTTATAGTTTGCGTTCAAATAAGAAATAAGAGATTATTTAATATATATTTTTACTCTACGATAGAAGTTCTAGAGAAAAATGAGTTTTTCCTGAATAGAGTTAAAGCTTTTGGTTAGAAATTGCTCAGAATCTTTATATTTTATCTAGAAAGCTCTTATGACTTTCTCAGTTAATTCTAACTTTTCGGTTATTAATGTATAAAATTTTATCTTTTCATGTAAAATTTGTGATAATTTCTCTATACAAACAGAAGACATAACTAGTAAAATCTTCGTACCAAAGCATCCCAAACCAAAACTCTGAAAACTTCACATCCTACCAGTTTCTCTCTAAACTTATTTTGCGCTTACTACTAACCAATGAGTAAAGCCAATGAAGATGAAATCTTGTTGCAAAACCAGCCGTGGCAACGGGAGTTACGGGCAATGGCGCTTTTGTCCTCATTGAACTATCGAACGGGAGAATTGTATAGTTATTTACACAATATTGCCTGTGGTGTCAGCGAACTGATTGAGGTAGATTGGTCGGTGGTAACGCTTTGCCAGGAAGGTTTTGAAACAGTGCTGGCAAGTAGTATTGACATGGGCGAGGGCGAACATATTTATTCACTACATGGTTTACTCACTGGCACTGTCATAAAAATTGGTCACTCGTTAGCAGTGGAAGATGCTGAAAAATATCCAGAGTATGGAGAGGCTCCAGAAGGTTATTGCTCATACTTAGGGATACCGTTACGGACTGCCCAAGGTGAGGTGATTGGTACTGTCTGCTCTTTTCATCAGCAGCCGAGGAAGTTTACAAAAGAAGAAATCCAAATAGTGGAACTGTTTGCAGAACGTGCGGCTACAGCACTCGATCATTACCATCTCTACCAGCAACAGTGCCAATTTAATCAAGTTCTGGAAGCTGAGGTAGAAAAACGCACCCAAGAACTGCAGGCGGCGCAAACCAAGCTTGTAGAACAGAAACGGCTGGCAGCCATTGGTGAATTTGCTGCTATGATTGTGCATGAAATTCGCAATCCCCTGACCACAATGATCATGGGTTTGAAGTATTTCAAGAAAACTACTCTGGTTGAACCAGCTCAAGAGCGATTATCGTTAGCACTTAACGAGAGTAGTCGTCTGGAACGTCTGCTGAGTGAAATTTTGCTTTACGCCAAACCCCAAGTGTTGCAGGTGTGTGAATTGGATGTGAATGAATTTATTCGTGAGTTGCTAGTGCCAATCTGCGAAATGCCAGAAGCACTCTCACGGCAAATCAAATTTATTCCGGCGTCATCAACAATCAAAATTCTGGGTGACAAGGATAAGTTAAAACAAGTGTTTATCAATATTGTCCGCAATGCCTGCGAAGCAGTCTCAGATGGAGATGTCGTCACATGGGAAGTAGACACTTCGCCCGAAGAGAAAGTCTGCATTAATGTCTGCAATGGCGGCAAGCCAATTCCCCCAGAAGTCCTCTCAAAGCTAACGCAACCGTTCTTTTCCACGAAACCTGGTGGTACTGGGCTGGGGCTTGCCATTACCAAACGCATCGTCAATGCTCATGGTGGGGAATTATTTATTCAGTCTGACGTAGCAACAGGTACTACAATGAGTGTTCAATTACCTGTGGCTATTCTTCACAGCCTTTGAGATTCGACACAACTACAACAGCAAGCTGTAAGAGTCATGAAAAAACAGCGCCTTGCCTACTTATATCATGTCCGGATGAATACTTATAATTAAGCCGCCCTGGTTCTGGGCCACCAGTAGTAGCAAGTTAGTCCAGAGATAAAATCGTGCTGTTTCATTAGTTGTTGGCAGCGATAAACCAAGAGCT
>NZ_JABXYX010000339.1 GCF_017982655.1 Brasilonema sp. CT11
GGTTATTAATGGCGTTAAGGCAAGGGGAGAAAGAGGAAACTATAATACTCAACGTGTAAAATTTAACTCCAATTGCTCTGGTTAACTTTTTGTTACATACCTATAAATTTTCTCGCCTACCTACTTAGAGCTTGAAGAAATTATTTGGGTGATAGCGATTGCACATGGAAAGCGCAAACCCGATTATTGGAAAAAGCGAAATATGGAAATATGATGGGGTGCATCCCAGTTTTTATTTTGTAATCATAAAATAACTTGTCATTGCGAGGAGGGACGACGAAGCAATCCCACAATCTCTCACTAAGCACCAGTTGATGGGATTGCCACGCTCCACTTCGTTGCGTATGCCCTCCCTTGCCCGCTACGCTAACGCTGCGGACAGGCAAAAAAGTGGGATGCTCCCAATATGATGCTATTTCTAAATTTACAAAAGAATTACTTTTCACTACTTTAGCTTGCCGGAAATAGCTCACCATGTCATCAAGTTTCCTCTTCTAGCCGCTGTTCCACATACTTCTGAACTAAAGGAACTTGGAACTCAACACCTTCTTTATACAAGATTTCTTTTCGCACGAGTTTTCGCACAGATGCTTTGTCTTGTGTTGTGGGCGTTTCTCCTTGAAGGAGACGCTGGAGTAAGTTGCGATCGCCCTCCGTAAAATTTGTCCACAATTCCCGAAAATACTGATCTCCCCGTTCTAGCACTGTGGGGATAACTGTCTCCACATCGTGTACAGTCGCTTTGATGGTAGCGGCGTCTCGCTTATCTTGCCTGATACCACGGTTCAGCAACTCCACCACTTCGTAACACATCAACTGCACGAGATAAGGTTGACAGCGAGTCAGACGGATAATAGCATCTAGTGCATCTGGTTCGTAGATTTTGGGGAAGTCTTCCACAGGTTTCTCAATCAACTCACGCGCTTCTGATTCGTGCAAATATGTCAACCGTAAAGCTCTGGTATTAATTAGGTAGTCACTCCAGTATGTGGGAAGTTCCGACAATTCGTGAGAGCCACTGAAAAGTAAAGTCCAAGAAGTGCGGTGTTGCAGAATATTGCGGAGAAAGTTGAGAGGAACTCGGCTACCTGTCGTTTCCACCACCTCACTCAAGCGCTCATATTCATCCAAACAAAGAAGAAATCGCCTATTAGGGAAAGTGCGTTCAATTTGTCCCAGCCAATTTTGGAGAGCGATGAATGGATCTATTCTGTCTAAATCTGGGTAAGGCAAGTCTAGACGACGGGGTAATCGCCGTGCAGCTTCCGTCATTTGTGACACCAGATTATTTGCCAATCCTTGAAGCGTTGTCGCTGATGCAGCGCCTTGTAAATCCACCAACAAAGGTATCAAACTTGCTCCTACTTTGTCGGGCAGATATTTCAAAGAAGAAGTTTTGCCAGTGCGACGCCCGCCATACAGTAGCAAAACGGGCGGTGATTCAGAAAGCGCCAAAGTTTCGATTTCCCGAAACAAGTCCATCCGCCCTTTAAAACGATTCTCTGCTGTTTGGGGATCTAGGGCATTGCCAGCAATATAAACTTGCCGGATTTCTTTTGAAAACCGTCCTTGTTCTTCCAAAGTACGCTGTGCAGTTTCCAGAATACTCTGCCAACGCTGTATGATACTGCCAAAAGTCGTGGCGACTTTAGCATTCTTGCCTAAAGCCAAACTTTTTTTTAGTTGACGTAATGTAATGATGGGTTTGTTGAGTAACTCAGATTGACGATGATCTGAAGTGGCTTGCCTCGCTGCTGATACATCTTGGCTGATGTCTAACAGTTGTGGTAGTGCCGAACTGAGTTCTTTTGGCGGAGGTGAAGGAATCCAAGCGAGTTCTTCAGTAATATTTGCGATATCGCTGAGAGTTTGACAACTGTTGAGGCGAGTAACAGCGATATTAGCCATTGCCTGAACTGCAACCTGCTGCTGGTTAGTTGAATTTATTAGGTAATCAATTGTTTCACGGGCAGCAGTTGGGTTTTCTCGATAAACCTTGACAATCATCTCACTCATGAAAGGTAGGGGTAAAAGGATGAGTTCGTCAAAGCGAGGTGGTATGTAGCGCAGTGCTTGCACTGGATTCTTTTGCAGTGTGAGCAAACGCAGGATAAGCATCCACAACAACTCTGGCACCCAAAAATAAACACGCAAAACCCCAAGAATAAACGCCACGCCTAACGCCACGCCTAACGCCACGCCTAACGCCATGCCAATCGTCATGCTCGCCCTGCTTGCCACGCCTAACACCACGCCCGCCACGCCAAACGCCACGCCAAACAACACGCCGCTCGCCACGCCTAACGACACGTCAAACGCCACGCCTAACGACACGTTAAACGCCACGCCTGAGACGCAGATGAACACCAAGAGTAT
>NZ_JABXYX010000123.1 GCF_017982655.1 Brasilonema sp. CT11
TTGATTCGATGCATGATGTCATCGATACTCTTTGCCAAGCGCTTAGAGAATTAATGGACATGCCAGAAAGATTACGTTCAGTTACTAATTTTCCACATTTGAGAATTACGTTTTAGAACGCGGATTGGTATTAGTGCTGTAAATCAGTGGATTGAAGGTAGAACGATACAGGTGATCAATGTTGAAACCGTTGTTTTACCAGATAGTTTAAAAAGCACAAGTGATGGTGTCTACGGAGTCACGGTCAGTAATGGTGTCTATCCAGTGATGGTCAGTCAGGGTCTTACAATCAATTGCTTTCAATGTGTGCGTGTATGGTACAGAGAATAAGCTTTACCGGAAAGACGGCGAGAAAGCCCACCCCTAGAAGGGCTTGTCATTACCAACATCTTTTAAAGGTGAGAAGAGACAAAATTAGCACCCCAACATATGTCCTGTAGCCGATTCCAGCCGCGCCAGAGAGTCTGCCAACCAGGAGGACCATCAGACTTGCGACCAATAAAACCGCCTAAACGTGCGATTGCGCGGAGCGCAGACGCCAAGGGCGTATCGCGATCCAAAATTCACCCAGTGTTAAATCTTTTGACAACAATCCAAGACGAGCAACTAAGATTTTTAACATCTGTTTTGGCACAAACTGTTGTGCGGGGATTTGAGGATGGCTGCGACTGAAGGTACGCAACTGTAACAATCTCACAGCGACAATGGCGAAAAAGCCAAGTATTGTCACTAAAGAAGAAGCGGACTCTAATTGACGCTTTTCCACAGCACAACCAGTTTTGAGACACTTGTGATACTCTTCAATCAACCAACGTGTGGCATACCAGTCAAGTTGCATCAGGGCGTCTGGAGCATCACTTACAGGTACAGTAGTAAATAGAATCCATTCCAAATCCCCATCTGGTTCCCAACAGTGAATACACCAACCCGAAATCGGCTTTTGTTTTCGTTCACTGCCTATTGCTGGCGCTTGAATTGTCAATGCTGACCAAGCTACTTGTAAATTCACACTGCGTTTGGGTTCGCCGTCGCGACCACGCAGTACCATCGTTTTTAATGCCATTGGTTCTAACGAGCGGGCAAACGCCTTCAAATATCCTTTAGTACCATCAGCTTTTTGAATCACGCGGTTTTGGGTGACTCGTAGTAGACATTGCCAGGAAAGTGCTTTGGCACGTCTAACATAGGAGAAAATGTCACTGCCTCTGTCTCCCACACTCACCCAGATTAAATCTGTTTCAGGGGCAGGCGCTTTGCCGATGAACTCGACCATCTCTGCCCAAATTTCTCCTTCGCTCTGAGTTCTCAATAATTCTGGTACAATTTCCGTATTCAAGTCGTGATTGTCATTGCTACGCATCCAAGGTATTTGTCCTGCTAGCCCCAAGACTTGTGGATTTCCTGGTATTGGTATTACCGCGAGACAACTGTGTAGCATGATACCTCGTCCCTTGCCGTCTCCGATATGTCCTAATCCCCTGACGCTTCGATGCTGTGTGTAGTCGAGTTCTGACGTGTCTTGGATAAATAAAACAACTTTGGCTGGGCTGTTTTGCGCCAAGTCTCTTGTTGCTACAGTATGAGGTTTGATCAACGCGGTGTGAGTGACATCTTCTTCCGCAAATAATCGATACGCGGCACGAATTTCATTCCAGCCTTCCATAATATTTGGTAGGCTCGCTTGCGGGTTGGCTGCGATCGCAGCACCGACGGCGATCGCTCTATCTGTCCTGCGGTTATCTCCTAACTCAGCATCTCCCCATTGTTTTATTGCCCAAGTCTGGAGATTTGTAAAGTTTTCCAGATTCATACTCTGACTCTAATACACCTCAACTCCACTTTAAAAGATGTTGGTAATGACAAGCCCTAGAAGGGGCGGGGTGATTTCTCGTTCCCCGTCTTAGTCATTAGTTATTGGTCATTTTTTAAGTATAATTAAGTACATTTTAATTATGAAAAACTACTAATGACTAAGAACTAATGACTTCGACTTCCCCCCAGCTTTTTGTAAAAAATGAGCGGAGCAAAGTTTTTTACAGCCGGGGGATGAGTTAAAAGCGTATCAGCCAAAAAAATCAAGTGGTGAAAAAATTTGATTTGCTCATGAGTCTGGCGATACTCCTCCGGAGGAGCCGCCCCAAAGGGGCGATCGCACTTAAGTTTACTCGTTAAAGCAGTAATTTTTGATTACCAATTTCCTAAATTTTCTGGCTTATACTCTTGACAAAATCCTTACTTGAGCGAATGAAACAGCCCTGCTTGCGTAAGTCCTGGTTATTTTAGATTGAGGTACGACTTGCAAAGTAGAAATTTTGCCAACCACTGAAGAAAGAAAAGGAAAAAATAATATTTTTCGTTATAAATTTTATTTTTTACCTTCCTTTCTCCAGAAAATTACATAAATTTAATGTACGTTATTATATCGTTCCAAACAACCTATCCCCTGCATCTCCCAATCCTGGAATAATGTAACCATTTTCATCTAAATGGTCATCAATAGCCGTAGTGTAAAGAGGTATATCTGGGTGGACTTCGGTGAAATGCGAAATGCCTTCTGGTGCAGCAAGTATGCAAATAAACTTAATCGACATTGGATTGGTTGATTTGAGTCGTTCAACTGCTGCGACAGCTGAATTACCAGTTGCGAGCATTGGATCAACCACCAGTGCATCTAACTTTTCTATATCCTGAGGAACCTTAAAATAATACTCAACGGGAATGAGGGTTTTAGGGTCACGGTACAATCCAATGTGACCTACTCTTGCTGATGGTATCAGTTCTAGCATTCCATCTAAAATTCCTTGTCCTGCCCGTTGGATGGAAACAATCACCAGCTTTTTATCCGCAATGATTGGGGCGTTCATTGGCGCGAGAGGAGTTTTAATCTGTTCATATTTCACAGGTAAATCTCGTGTTATTTCATATGTCAACAGCAGGCTAATTTCTTTGAGAAGGACTCGAAATGTCGTCGTAGTCGTTTCTGCTTTACGCATCAGTGTGAGTTTGTGTTGAATCAATGGATGCTGGATGACTTTAACTTGACTGTGCATATGTCTTAAATGTTTTATTATCCAAACCAAAAAGGACTTGAGAGGCAAAATGTATGCCTTATAAGACGTAGAGAAAAAAGGTATCGCTTACCTCGCAAAATTCAAAATATGCCCAAAGGGGATGCTAAGCCCAATTTGCTGTTCCTCCACAGGAAGCACAAAAAATTAGGGACTTGGGCACGAACAACGTAACTACAGTCCACAGTGATCCAACCGAACGGCGCAGCCGTGCCGTAGGCATAGAACATAAGAACTCAGTAAATGAGTGATAACTAATGACTACTGATAGTTAGAATACTGTACCGTCGCTTTCTATCTGTATGGGGGGTACAGCACCCTTTCTACGTTCAGCCGCAATTTTGCGCCCAGCTGTCCAAGTTCCACCTTGGAGAATTTTTACCAGTGGCAGTTCTTCAGCACTCATGCTCAACTTGTCACGTACTGTGGCGGCGATGCGATCCAACAGTATCACGGTCAGGGCACGCCATTCAACGATAACCTCTGATGCAACTGAATGAGACTGTAGCAAAATTTCCGGGTGTTTAGGACTAATAAGTCCCAAATCAAAGCATAATCCCCCATTGCGATATTCTGCTAATCCAGTCAGGACATCCAAACCAATTATTTCCAAGCCAAGTTCTTGTAGAGGTTCAAGCAGAGAATAAGTGAGCCACTGGGATAGTTTGTGAAATGGCACTAAGCCATCATCAGCAACACGTGGGTGAAACCAAGTATCTCCTAAATTTATTCCAGCAACCTCAATTCGTCCAGACCAAATTTCACTTAGCCCTTCTAAAACTGCATTTAACACATTTGCCGCAGCTACTTGCTTATTGTGTGAGTTTTGTATGAAAAAGTTTACCAAATTGCCCGGACGGGGATTTTCTTTGCCAAACAGATGAGGTGAAGAAAGTAGGGCATGACCCAATTTTTGCAATAATTTTAACCGTCCAGCAATGCCCACCAAGGGATTGTTTGCATTCACACCAAACCCATCTGCCAATTCTTTTTCTGTTAAGGCTTGCAATTTTTGAGCATCAACTTGCAAAGGTGCTGTTTGCCTATCACTAGAAAAAGTTCCGTCACAAAACATATGAAAACTGGCAACTGCCAAACCTTCAGAACGCTTAAAATCTAGCTGAGTCTCCCGCTCGTGATAGTACCAATTTTCCCCTGCACCAGCATCCAGTAAAACACTGATAATCGCCAAATCAAACTTAGCAACGGCTTTCTCTTCAGGCGTGAGTCCCCCTAACTTGTGATCCAACTGAGATAAACGCTGTACACCTCCAGCCTCAAAATGTCGCCAGCGGCTGTGAAACGGAATTTGCAAATTTGGGTACTGTTCCCGCATCACCTCAAAAACATACTCTGCCACTTTTGGCAACTGTGTCAAATCGCAATTAAAGTGATGGGACTCACCAATAAGGGCCAACTCAAACAATTGCTGACAACGATCTCGGATAGCACTAGGCGATCGCAAATAACCAACCAACTCCTTCCCTTCTTTCCTCTGCGCTACGCCAGGTTGCACACTCGGGGGAACCCCCGCAACGCACTGGCTCCTCTGCGCCTCTGCGTTTCCCATTTCCATTGCGATACACTCCTAATATTCACCCCATAACAAAAGCGAGAGAGAAAAGGAGTCAGAGAAGTTCTCCTCCCTCTCTCGCCTCTGAAACTCAATCTGCTAAAGAACGTCCCTTAACATCGCTCAAACTGTCGGAGTCTAACACCTCTCCTGTTGTAAAATAACCAGCTGCCTTTTTCGCCTCCATCTCCACCCGCGCATCTTCGGGAATCAACTCTTCTGGAATTGGTATTCGTTCCACAATCTCAATTCCTGACTGAACAATAGCGTTGTACTTCATATTACTCATTGATACCATACGGTCAATACGGGTAATGCCCAACCAGTGCAACACATCGGGCATTAGTTCTTGGAACCGCATATCTTCCACGCCAGCCACACACTCAGTGCGGGTAAAGTAGGCATCAGCGCGATCGCCACCTTTCTGACGCTTACGGGCGTTGTAAACCAGGAATTTCGTTACTTCTCCCAAAGCACGCCCCTCCTTACGACAGTAAACAATAACACCTACGCCCCCCTGTTGTGCGGTTTGTACGCAAACTTCAATTCCATGTACCAGATAAGGACGACAGGTGCAAATATCCGATCCAAAAACATCGGAACCATTACATTCATCATGTACTCGCAGTGCCAAAGGCTTATCGGGATCAGTAATAGCTGCTACATCCCCAACAATATACACGGTAATACCTCCGATTGGCGGCAAAAACACCTCCAAATCAGATCGTGTCACTAATTCTGGGAACATTCCTCCTGTTTGTTCAAATAAAGCGCGGCGTAACTCTGCTTCTGTGATGTTGAACCGTTTGGCGATTCCTGGTAAGTACCATACTGGCTCAATTGCAGCTTTCGTCACTACTAAATCGCCACCAGCTTTCATAATCTTGCCATCAACCTGTAAGCGTCCTGCTGTCACCGCCTCTTGTAATTCCGGTATGTTGATGTGCGCCTTTGTGATAGCGATTGTGGGACGAATGTCATATCCCTGTGTGTAATATGATGCAAATGCCTCACCAACCGTCGCCCCAAACGGATCAAGCGAGACGATTTTCTCTGGATCAGCCCAACTAGGATGTGGTCCAATATATTCTACTGGAGATGTATTAGTAAGGTCTGCCCTGTGGTCTGACTGAAGAGCTCCGCTAGCCACCGCTAAGGCACGGTAAATCGCATAACCACCAGAGTGAGTGCCAATTACGTTACGGTGTCCCTGCTTAGTTAGTGTAGCAATGACTGGACCACGTTGCATTGGATCGGCTGCTCCCCATTGAATAGAAATCGGTTTGGGACCAAACCGACTGGGATGCGAAGTGAGAACAATATGCCCGGAAACGCTTTTTTGGTTTGGCATAGTCGTTTCTTTTTCTCTTACTTTTTATAAATTCTTAGTCATTTACCCTTCTTCTACAATTATCACTAGTTATGGCTTGTAAAAGTATGACATACCAATGACTATAAACAATGACTTTAAATATTGAGTTAAGTCTTAATCGTATTCTAGACTACAAAAAACAGCAATTAATTTGCTATTTTTTTATTTAAAAGTCTTAAGTTTTGAGCAATGAATGCTGAGTATTCTTTTTTCATTCTTCATATTTTACTCAGTACTCAATACTTCTTAGTGACTTCTAAGATGAGAATATGCGAAATTTGATCCAGAACAACTATCAACTAACGATCTTGAATTCATGGATTCTTTACTTATCAATTCCTTACTTAAAGATTTGAAAAATCCGGATGAAACAGTCCGGGAACAAGCAACCAGGAAAATCTGGCGTATTTGGTTTCAGCAAAAGGGAGTTCATGGACTGGAAATTATTGAACGCAGTCAAAGGTTAATAGATTCTGGAAAAATTACTGAAGCTGAAGCTGTGCTGACAGAACTTATTAACAACCAACCAGATTTTGCCGAAGCCTGGAATCGCCGTGCTTTTCTTTACTATAGCAACTGCGAATATCGAAAGTCCCTAGCAGATTGTCAAATGGTCGTCAAGCTCAATCCAATACATTTCGGCGCACTTCACGGTATGGGCTTGTGTTATAGCGCAATGGGAGAGTATGTTGAAGCGATCAGGGCATTTCACCGTGCTTTGGAAATTCAACCTTATTCTCAAGTCAATCAAAAATTTATTTTGGAATGTACTCTGCGATTGAACTAGAGAACAAATTGGAGAAAGCAAAATTATCATATAAACCACTCGTTGTTGCAATAGCAACCAACCAAAACTCTAGCTTGGATAAAGTCACCTTTGGGATCAACTAGGTAACACAAGTAGAACAAGGGAGACTTTATCGGGCTATTGTAACTGCCATCTACAAAAACTACGGAACGCTTAACAGGGAACGCTTAACAGGGAAACAGGCAAGAACAGAGATGATCTTTCTTTCATTCATAGCGGCTGGTGCGCTAAATCTCTTTCAAACATCCCCAATGTCTAATCGCTTACTCTAACATAGGGGAGATATTGAATATTGGGTGAGGTAGTTTAATTGAATTGTTATGGATTTTATATTTAAGATTGATAATTATGACAATAACACCCGTAAAATCATTTGATTTAGATGCCCTCACCGCTTCCTTAAAAGGTATTGAAATTATTACTGACTCTGCACAGGTTGCAAAATTATCCCAAGATTACCATACCTTCAGTCCAGTACTCGTACCTAAACTGGAAGGAAAGGTTGGGGATATAGTTGTGCGTCCCACCAATCAAGCAGAAGTACTAAAAGTAGCAGCTTCTTGCGTGAAACACAGAGTACCAGTCACAGTACGCGGTGCAGGAACAGGAAATTACGGGCAATGCGTGCCGTTATATGGAGGCGTCATTCTGGATATGACGCGGATGCAAGAAATACCTTTGGTGAAACCAGGAGTTGCACGGGTTGAAGCTGGCGTCAAGTTGGCGGCGTTGAATAAAAAAGCACGAGAAATCGGGTGGGAAATGCGGATGACACCCTCAACCTACCGTACCGCGACAATTGGCGGATTTATTGCTGGTGGTAGCGGCGGAATCGGATCGATACAGTATGGCTTTTTGGGTGAACGAGGTAATCTTCTGGCTTTACAAATTGTAACGATGGAAGATGAACCACGCGTTATTGAACTGCGCGGTGATGAGGTACAAAAAGTGAACCATGCCTGGGGCATCAATGGCATTATCACTGAAGTAGAAATTCCATTAGGACCAGCTTATCCTTGGGCAGAAGTGATTGTCACCTTCCCAGAATTTATGGCTGCAGCAAGGTTTGGTCAAGCTTTAGGCAATGCCGATGGGATGATAAAAAAGGAGATTAGCATTTTTGCATCCCCGATTCCAGATTATTTTGCAGCTTTACGGCAACATATTCCAGAGGGGACTCACGCTGCTTTATTGATTCTTGCGGAACCAAGTTTAGAATTATTGTCTGGGTTAGTACAGCAATACGGTGGCAAGATAACATATCAAAAAACAGCACAAGAAGCCGGAAAAGGCACACATTTAGGGGAATTTACCTGGAATCATACCACCTTACACGCCCGGACTGAAGATACTTTCATCACTTACTTGCAAAGTACGTTCCCTGCCGATAAAAATCTACAAACGGTAGAGCATATGTATCACCACTTCGGTGATGAAGTGATGATGCATTTGGAATTTGCTCGGGTTAACGGTACAGTAGTTCCAGTGGGTTTGCAACTCGTCCGCTATACGAGTGAAGAACGTCTCAACGAGATTATTCACTACCACGAAGAGCAAGGTGTGTTTATTGCCAATCCCCACACGTATATTATTGAAGATACCGGTAGAAAAGCGATTGACCCTGAGCAGTTGAAGTTTAAGGAAATGGTTGACCCCTATGGGTTGATGAATCCTGGTAAAAGTAAGGTGCTGGAATTTAAAACAGTGAACAGTAAACAGTGAACAGTGAACAGTGAAACTGATAACCGATAACTGATAACTGATAACTGTTAAAATTACTCATGATTCACATTGACGGTTCTTACGGTGAAGGCGGCGGACAAATTCTCCGAACCTCGCTGAGTCTAGCTGCTATTACTGGTGACTCAATACGGATAGAGAACATCCGCGCCGGACGTTCAAAACCCGGACTCGCAGCACAACACCTTACATCAGTTCGCGCGGCTGCAGCTATTTGTAACGCCAAAGTGCGGGGTGATGCTTTGGGTTCGATGACGCTGGAGTTTGTTCCTGGTAATTCCGTACAAGCGGGAAGTTATACCTTTGATGTGAGTGAAGCGCGCCAAGGCGGTTCTGCTGGTGCAGTCACTCTGGTGTTACAAACGATTCTTTTACCTTTGGTGTTAGCAACTGGTGATTCTCAGGTGACACTCAAGGGGGGAACTCATGTTAGTCATAGTCCTTCCGTAAATTACATTCAACAAGTTTACCTGCCAACATTGCAACGCATGGGTGTGCAAGTTGAAGTGAAACTGAACGCTTGGGGGTGGTATCCCCAAGGCGGGGGAGAAGTGGAACTACTTGTGAGTGGTGGTAGCAAACTTGGCGGGATCAACTTGGTGGAACGCGGCGACTTGCAACAGGTGCGGGGGTTAGCAGTTGTCACGGAACTACCTTCCCACATTCCCCAAAGAATCGCGAGTCGTGCTGAAAATGTGTTGCGTGAAGCCCAATTGAAACCAGCGGTGCAACCATTGCGAGCAAAAGGTGTCGCACCAGGGGCCGGTTTGTTTCTCACTGCTGAGTACGAAAATAGTTTAGGTGGATTTGGTGCGTTAGGGCGTCTCGGTTTGCCTGCAGAAAAAGTAGCAAATATGGCTTGCGAGGAACTGCTGAAGTTTCATCAAACAGGCGCACCTGTAGATGAACATTTGGGAGATCAATTATTATTGCCAGCAGCTTTGGCGTCAACTGGGAGTGAGTACCGAGTGGCTGAGGTGAGTCAGCATTTGACGACGAATGCTTGGGTGATTGAGAAATTTGGGTTGGCGCGGGTGATGGTGGATGAAGTGGAGAAGATGGTGGTGGTGGAGTGTTAACAAATTATTAAGTATTATTTCCTTTTTTAGATAAGCAAAAATACTGTGGATGGTAAACCTTTTGTTATCTGTGTCTACAGTATCATTCACTAGACTATATAAAGTTATACTAGTCAAGAATAGTATCTTTACTGAACCATTACATGAGCGGTGATACTCCCGTAAAGAAAATCTTGATTCTAGCAGCAAATCCGAGAAATACTATGAAACTGGATTTGGATGAGGAAGTTCGTGAAATTGCTGAAGGTTTACGCAGATCAAAAAAATCTAATCAATTTGTCATAGAGTCCAGGTGGGCAGTACGTCCAGATGATGTTCGCCGATCCATATTGGACTTTGAGCCAGAAATTGTTCATTTTTGCGGACATGGTGAAGCAGATGGTGGATTGGTACTTGAGGACGTAACTGGACAAGCAAAGCCAGTAAAGCCGGAGGCACTTGCTGGACTGTTTGAGTTATTTACACACGTAGAATGTGTACTGCTCAATGCTTGTTATTCAGAGAAGCAGGCTGAAGCAATTGTCCAACACATTGATTATGTGATTGGGATGAAACAGGCAATTGGGGATAGGGCTGCAGTTAAATTTGCCGTTGGTTTTTACGATGCCTTGGGGGCGGGGCGAACCATAGAGGTAGCCCATAAATTTGGCGTTAATGCCATTCAGTGGGAAGGTATTTCAGAGGAACTGACTCCAACTATTAAAACAAATCCTAATCTCAGCATGACAACTGTCGCTTCAAGTTTTCCCAAAAACTTGGCTTTAGTAAAAAATAAACCTATGCCTGCTAGTCAAGCTATAGAAGTGTTCTTCTCTTATGCTCGTGAAGATGAAAAATTGCGAGAGCAGCTAGAAAAGCACCTAAGTCTTTTGCAGCGACAAGGTGTGATTACAGGATGGCACGATCGCAAAATAGGAGCAGGAAAAGAATGGAAGAATGAGATAGACACACACCTAAACACAGCTCGGGTAGTTTTGCTGCTTATTAGTTCGGCTTTTATCGATTCAAAATATTGTTGGGACGTTGAGATTAAGCGAGCGATGGAACGACATGACGCTAGAGAAGCACGCGTTATTCCCGTAATTCTTAAACCAGTTGATTGGAAAAGCGCACCGTTTGCTAGACTTCAAGTTCTACCTAAAGATGGTAAGCCTGTGAGCAAGTGGGGAAATCGTGACGAAGCGTTTTTGAGTGTTGCTCAAGGTATCCGGGCAGCAGTTGAGGAACTACTTGCCAATTCATGACTAATCTATGCGAAAGTTAAACCTTATTCTGTGAAGTATTAAAAGACTATGTTTGAAATAATTAAGTGCTGAAGTCAATGTCATCTACCAAAGCTATTAAAGTCTTTTATTGTTGCTCTGATTCTGACAAAGACGAAAAACTGCGGAATGAACTAGAAAAGCACCTCAGTCCTTTGAAGCGGCAAAAGGGAATTACCACTTGGGACAAACGTATGATCAGTGCGGGAAAAGAATGGCAAATTGAGATTGATACGCACCTCAATACGGCTAATATAATCTTGCTCTTGATTAGTTCCGACTTAATATATTCTAATTATCACTGGGAAGTATTAGTAAAGCGGGCGATGGAACTGCACAAGACTCGACAAGCTCGCGTCATCCTTGTGCTGCTTAGTACAGTTGATAATTGGAAGTCCGAGTTTGGCAATCTCAAAGTCTTGCCTGAAGGTGAAAAACCTGTAACAAAATGGAGAAATTATGACCATGCTTTTGAAAATATTGCCAAAGGTATCCGGGAGGAAGTTGAGCAACTTACTAGTTCTCCATTTCCTGTTCAAAATTCTCTTCAGCAGATTGAAGTAGGTGTGAGACTTACTGCAAGGACTTTTTGGAACTTGACAAGTGCGACTGTAAATCTGGCAACTGCAACTTTTTCTTCCTTACCTAGGGGAGCAAGGTATCGTAGGCGGAAAAAGGCAAAACTGAGCTTTCTTACAATGCCTATTATCATTGTCGTAATTGCAGGCGTTTTTCTTTCTCAACGATTTAATTTATCAGAAAATTCTTCATCAGAATCTAATCAAATCTTAAGCACACAACAAAACTTCGAGCCAAGTGGGTGGATATGGATAGGTTTAATTAATAAGACTTCAACTGGTTTAATTATTGGCGATCCACTGCTTCAGACCTCAGATCCTCAGACACTTCCTAGTATAGATCCCCCTTCTGTCCCATCACAAAATAGGGTAGTGACTATTAAGCGCAAAGTGAATCTAAGAGAAAACAAAACCTCGTCATCACAACTGCTAGATGAGCTTCAGCCGGGAGAAAAGTTCAGAATTGGTGAGGTAAAACTTTTAGGGAATAACACAAATTCACCTTATAGGCAAGTTTGGGCACAAATTGGTAGGTGTAATCAAACTTGTAATTAAGTCAAGACTAGTGAGAATCATTATTAATGATTAATAATTCATAATTCGTAATTATTTTCAGTTATAATTACGAATTATGAGTATTAAATTACGCCTCATCAACAGAACGCTGCTTTTTCCCATCCAGTAAAGCACTCACAGTCATATCTCCCATAACATTGATCACAGTACGGCAGCGATCCAAAAACCAATCCACTGTGATCAACAAGGCAATATACTGTGTGGGTAAGCCAACGGAAGTGAACACCAGTGTCATCGTTACCAACCCAGCTTCTGGGATACCTGCTGCACCCACCGACGCAAAAATCGACGTGAGAATGACAATTAACTGCTGCCCAATATTCAGATGTAGCCCAAGGACTTGAGAGATAAACAACGCAGATGTCGCCTCGTAAAGGGCAGTACCATCATTGTTGAAATTTGTACCAACTAACGCTCCTAAAGCAGCGGAAGATTCCCGCAAGCCAATTTTTGTTTGTAAAATCTCAAATGTCACAGGCATTGTTGCTGTTGAGGAGTCAGTTGAGAAAGCTGTTAAAAAGGCATCAGTACCGCCACGCAAAAAGTTTAATGGGTTCACCCAAGAACCTAATTTTACCCGAGTCAGGTAGTAGCAAGCTTGCAACGTCAACCCCAGCAGTACTGCGATGACGAACGCGCCTAACGATTTAAACGGCTCAAAGCCTTTTTCAGCAACAGTTTTACCCACAATTCCAAAAACTGCCAATGGCACCAAGGCAATCACCCAGTGGAGGATGCGGATAATAGACTCAAACAAAATGCCGATTATATCCTCTATCGACTGGAATCCTCTCTTACCTTGGGCGAGTTGCTCTGATTTTATTGCCCGCAGGACGATCGCCAAAGAAAGACCAATAACAATAAGTTGGATAACATTATTATTTACTAAAGGTTGAAGGATAGCTTCTGGTATAGCATCTTTCAACAATCCCCAAGGGTCAAAATTTTTACTGGCTGTTTCTCCACCTCCACCTCCTGGTGCAGTCAAAGTTCCCCATGTACCAGGGCGGAGGACATTTGCCACGAAAAGCCCAATCACAATCGCGACTGTTGTGTTAGTAAACAGCAGCACCGCTAAACGCCGTCCTGCTGTACCTGGTATATTAGTTGTCAAGAAGGTATGCAATACTGCCATCAAAATCAGCGGTGTTGCAAGGGCGCGGAGAGCCTTAAGCACCAATTCAGCCGGAATGGCTAAAGTTTCTATAAAACTTTTATTTGCTGCGCTGGGGTTTCCTGCACCCAATGCAACACCCAATGTGACTGCTAGAATAAGTGCGATGACAATTTGTAAAGTCAGCGGAATACGTTTCCACCAGGGGTGAGGTTTAGCTTCAAGGTTGTCGATGCTGTCTGTTTCGTTCATGCAGGGCGCTCAGTAAGCAATGCAATACTTAAAACATCACTTTGAATATTAAAGATTCCGGATAAGATGATCATTCAGGCAACGAAAGACCATAAATTTCTGACGAGTGATAGCCAAATCTTACCGTCATCTCTTCTTTTTGGCAACGATAGCTTGGGACGGACTTGCTATGCGGTGAGCAGCTCCGACAGGAAGATATCCTCGATCTTGAAGAGGCGATTGGTGATGCCCTGCTCGAAGTGGTAGCGAAGCACAGCATTAATAGCTTTCCGGTTCGCCTCGATCCCGTATGGCCACCAGTCTTCACCGAGCACAGCACGATCGTCTGTGATCAGTTTGCTGAACCACGGGAACATCGTGCCCATGTTGTTGAAGATCATGCCGTGCTTGTACTCTTCCTCCGCAGCCTTCTTGGCTTCCCAGAAACCCCTATACACTGACTGCGCCAATCCGGGATGCTGCGCGAGAATGTCCTTGCGGATGACCACGGTGTGCATGATCGGGAAAATGCCCGTGCGCTTGTAATACTCGCGCTCCACCGTTGGGTAGTCAGGAAAGAGGCGCGTCACTTTGGGTGAGTTCTCAAGGATGCACTTCGGTACATCCGCTGAAATCAGCGCATCGAGTTCGCCAGCTTCAAGCATGGCACCCAATTCTTTGCCCTTTGGAATGTCCGTCACCTCGACATTTACCGGATGCGTATGCGGAACGAAGTCGATCGGCTTCAACGGCCAGTCGAGTCCGCCGATAACCCAGCGGCACGTCTCGGGTTTGAACCCGTGCTCATCCGACAGCATCCCCTTCGGCATGATGCCTGCATCGTGGCTGTAGAGAGCGAGTTCGCCGATGGTTTTACCGTTAAGGTCTTCAGGTCTCTCAATACCGCTCGCCTTGTTGATGTAAATCGCGGAATGCCGAAACGCTCGATTGGGAAAGACGGGAATCGCAACGAATGGCGACTCTGTGCCCTCAAATGTGCGCAGGAAGTACGTCATGCCCAATTCGGAGACATCGAATTTCCGTTCCCCAATCATGCCTTGGAAGATTTCTGTCACGATCGGGGCGCTGTGATACGTAGCATCGACACCCTCGATTTTCACCGTGCCATCTGCCAGAGCACGGGTGCGGTCATAGTTCCAAAATGCAATGTCAAGCTTTAGCTCTGCCATACGGTTCTCCTCTGGTCTGTTGGTTGTGTTGCAAAAACTTTTTAAGGACAGAGCAATCCTTACAATCATCGCTCATTATCCAGCAACTGGGAAAATTTCAGACACCAACTCTACTTGACCTAAAATGTCACCTTTGATCAGTGGAAAGCTGTCGATTATCTCTTGCAGGTGCTTCGGTGACTCCGCTTCAAAAAGAACGACTGCACCACGATTTAAAGCAAATGACCCATTTTTTACGAATCGATAACCCCTAAGCGCTAATTTGCAGCACGATTTTGCCGCGAACATGACCACGCTGGCTCAGTTCCTGAGCTTGACGGGCTTCAGACAAGGAAAAGGTCTGAGCGATAAGTGTCTTAACCTGTCCAGAATCGAGTAAATTCGTAATTTCTTTCAGCAGCGAGGCAGAGGGTTTCATATTCACCATCTCAGCACGGACACCTCGTGCTTGAGCATCTTGAGCATTGGGGGGAGCAGGGGTTGAAACTAAAATGCCACCCGGCTTCAGCACTGAATAAGACCGCGCTTGGGTGTCGCCGCCTAAGGTATCTAGAACCACATCAACATTCTGAACCACTTGTTCAAAGGATGTGGATTTGTAGTCGATCACTTGATCTGCGCCCAGAGATTGAACAAATTCTGTATTCGCGGCTGAGGTAGTTCCAATCACATGTGCCCCTTTCCATTTCGCAAACTGCACCGCGAACATGCCCACCCCGCCCGATGCCGCATGAACCAGAACAGTTTGACCAGGTTTGAGATCAGCATAATCAAACAGCGCTTGATAGGCAGTCATTGCCACCATTGGCACCGATGCCGCTTGCACAAAATCGAGCGTCTGCGGTTTGAGGGCGATCGCATCTTGTGAAGCCGTCGTGAACTCAGCATAAGCACCCATATTGAGTTCGCCATACACGGCTTGACCCACTTGGAACGCTTTTACATCCGCACCGATCGCTTCCACAATGCCTGCAACATCCATTCCGGGCGTGTACGGCATTGGCATGGGAAAAACCTCTTTCATGTAGCCTGCCCTAATTTTCCAATCGAGTGGATTGACTCCGGCAGCCTGAACTCGAATCAGCACTTCATTGGGTTGAGGTTCAGGTTGTGCTACTGTTTCCAGTGTCAGCACGTCTGACTCACCATAGTCATGAACGCGAATTGCTTGCATGGTGTTACTCCTAGATTTTGATTAGGTGTGAAATGTTGATCGGGTGTAAGGACAGAAAACTCACCGAAAACGAAATTGACTAGGCAGTTATCTCCATCTCATCAGATGAGACTTCATTCTCGAAGACGGGGAAAAAGAGGTTGTGCAGCACCACGTGCGATGCTTGCTACCTGTTCATAGCCAAATCCTTTGTTTTCAGAGTCTCTAGCAGCTCTGTTTCACAGATTAGTTGAAGCTCTTGGGCGGACAATCACTTCGTTGACATCGACATCATCCGGCTGGGACACAGCATACAAGACGGCTCTAGCGATCGCATCTGGGGAAAGGGCAGTTTGGCGGAATTTATGCAAAGCGTCTTTTGATGATTCGTCGGTTATATCTGAGCCGAGTTCAGTCGCAACCACACCGGGGCATATTGTGGTCACGCGAATATTTTTCGATTCCTGCCGCAGTCCTTCGGAGATAGCCCAAACAGCAAATTTTGTAGCAGAATAGACCGCGCTGTTAGGTACCACCACATGCGCGCTGACGGATGCGGTGTTGATAAACTGACCGCCGCCTTGTGCTTCCATGATCGGCAGACCGGCAGCAATGCCATTTAACACGCCGTAGATATTCACATTGATCGTGCGATCCCACTCCTCAACTTTCAGAGCGTTCATTGGAGACAGGGGCATAATGCCTGCGTTGTTAAAGATAACATCGACCCGACCAAATTTGTCTTTGGCAAAGTGGATGAATGCTTTGGTATCCTCGCGATTAGTGACATCCACGGCTTTGAATTCTGCTGTGCCGCCTGATGCGCGAATCTCCTCGACAATCTTTTCCAGCTTTTCGGTGCGGCGCGCACCTAGAACAACATTCGCGCCATTTTGAGCTAACAACCTGGCACTAGCTTCACCTATGCCGCTGCTGGCTCCGGTGATGGTAATCACTTTGTTTTCTACATTCAGCATAGTAATTTTTCTCCTTGGAAGTGCCATAACCCCCTCGACTCCACCCATTTTCATGAAGCAACGGTGGCGACTCCGTCGATTAGGTCGCAGACAAACTGTTTTATAGTGCGTGGCTCCCGACCTAATATACTTCGCAGGACAAATGAATTTCCCGGAGATCCATACTTTCCGTAGTACGCGTACATTTCGCTTTCAGGTTCTATGTCGTCGGGCTTTGGTTTGGTCAACTCAACCCATTCCTCAAATGTTACAGTGTCAGCCTTGAACGGTAAGCCCAGCAAAATGGCCTGCAGCTCCCACCACAAGGGCGATCTTGTCCGTATTAAAATTCATTGTCTTGCCTCATTGTTTGTCTGTTGATGCTCAGACGACTTGCCCTATAGCTCAGACACCCTCTAATCGGTCTAGCTGCAAAGCGATCGCTTTCCTTGTCACTTTCGGGTTGAGAAATATCAATAGTCCCCTAAATCACAAATCACTGCGGCTCAATATGTAGTCGAGGGGCTACTCCTGGATTGACCAATTCTGCCACCTCTTCTTTTGATAATTTGCTCAACTCAGCCTGTAGTTCTTCAGCCGTGAAGAGATAGCCTTGTGCTTCTGCAAGGTTGACGCAGGTTTGTATATCGCCTACAGCTTGACACTGTGCCTGTAACGCTTGATTTTGTCTAATAGCTGCAAAAAATTGGTTGATCGGTGTTTGAGCCATGTCAATTTATCTCCTTGTGAATTGATGCAGTAGCTTTATGGCATGTTGTTCGCTTTGTTGTTTTTCATGATTGGCAAGTTTCTGCTCAACGGAACGTACTACGGATTAGTCTTGCTGTTCAGGAAGGTAGCTATCATGCCCAAAGCCGCCTCCGCTGCGTTCAGTGTTCCGACGTTCCCCGGAAAGACGTGCGTCATTCCCTCCCACACGTAAGCCGTCACATCGACCCCCTCGGCATGGGCACGCTTGGCATAGCGGCGCGTGTCATCAAGAAGCACCTCACTCGTTCCGACGTGAATTTGAATCGAAGGCAGACCAGTGAAGCTGCCGTAAAGCGGCGAGACCAGAGGATCGTTTGGATCGTGCCCGTTCAGGTAGCTCGCGCTAGCCATTGACAGCACCTCCCTTGTCAACAGTGGATCGTCGTCTGCGTGGTCCTGGAGACTAGGTCCTGTCAAGGCTAGGTCCGTCCAGGGCGACATCACAACAGCAGCGGATGGAGCGACGCTACCGCGTGCAAGAGCATCGGATTGTGCGACTGACAACAGGACGAGAGCAAGACCGCCGCCGGCTGAGTCTCCGACGAGCGCGATCTTCTGGGTGCCCTGTTCGACGAGTCCGCGATAAGCCGCCTTCGCATCGTCCAAGGCGGCTGGGAAAGGGTGTTCCGGTGCGAGCCTGTAGTTTACGACGAACGCGGATGCACTCGTGCGCGCGGCGACCTGGCCGGCGAGATGCCGATATGCGTGCGCCGAACCTTGCACATAGGCTCCTCCATGCAGATAAAGGATAGCAACGCCCGGACGTAGGTTCTGCGGGTAGCACCAAACGCCTGGCACACCCCCAACTACACCTTGCTCATAGCTTACACCCAGCGCGTCCGGGGTTTTCTCCATGATCTCGTCGAAGGAACCGCGAGCATCCGGTCCGCTCAGCTTGTCTTTGGAGGAAGCAGCCTCCGTCCGCATCGCAGCAATGGCCTCACCATCCTTTTCGGTGAGCGGATGGCGGATCTCGGCTGCATTAGCATTGCTGTGTTGAAGCTTCTCATTGTCTGACTGCATCGTTTCTCTCAGTTGCTTGCTAACAATTCGTTCGAGCACCGCTCGGCAGTTTGTGCTATTTGTTACGCTTCAGTCAGAAAGTGGCACAGTCCCTGTGTTGTGGAAAGCGGTAATCTGCCAGGTGTTCTCCTTGCGGGTTGTTACGGCTGTCCAGACACCTGTATTTTCTATTCGATATACTTCATCAGGACTCTTCTGTCCAGTAGTTTCCCAAGTGGTATGTGCGACTGCCACATCCGGGGTGAGGAATTTAATTTGGGTGTCAGTAATAGTCATCTGGTTATTGCTTAAGAACGACGCCAGCGCCTGCGCGTGTGCTTGTTTCGCCTCGGTTCGCCCTTTATACCAACGACCTAGGACGTCCACGAAATCGATATCCTCGGCAAACAACGTCGCCAAGTGCTCCGCATCTTTAGCGTTCCACGCCTCGGCAAACGTTGTCATCACTGCTTTGATTGCCGCTTCATCCTTTGCACTGGTTTCTGTTGTAGACATAATGATTGTTCTCACTAATGATTTGTATTGAAGAACTACCGCTCAGGAGCGCAGCACCTTGAGTGCCACCTGGGGAAATAAGCCTTTTAACACCAGCGAACTGTACCCAAATCGTCGCTATCAGCTCTAGTCAACGGGCATTACGAAGGGTTGTGTTGCCTCAACTCTTTAATTTCCATCTGTTTGTCCAGGACTGTCCTGGATACTCAACGAACACGCTGCCGGCCCCAAAAAGAGAGCGTGGTCGAAGAGTTCTTAGCTATTTGCGATAGTAACGGCTTGATGGAGGTATTCGTTACTGGAAAGCTGGGCAAGCATGAAGTCAGCCAAGTCGGCACGTGTAATTTTATGAGCTTTCTCGCCCGTTTCGGGATCGAAGACTCGAACGTTCCTCTTGGCAGGGTCGTCGGTGAGGATAGCTGGGCGAAGAATCACCCAGTCCAGACCGCTCGACTCGACAGCAGACTCCATTACCGCTTTGTCCTTGTCCGCGCCGCGCAAAAAGGTCGCAATCAGTAAACGCTCATACAGAGTGGCATTGGCTTCACTATCCCCTTCGCCAATCATGGAAGTTACCACCAGACGGCGCACATCGTTTCGCTGCATGGAAGCGATGATGGTGTTGGCGGCACTCGATTCGAGCGTCGTTTCCTTGTAAGGTGTTTTGCCGCCGATCGTGTCAAGCACCGCGTCTTGACCGAGGACTGCTGCGTCCATTGTGGCACTGTCGGTGGCGTCCCCTTCGATGACGCGAACATCCGAGACTTCGTATTCGTCAGTTTTGTGAACGAAGGCCGTGACCTGGTGTCCAGCGGACACAGCCTGTTCGACTACAGCTCTACCGGTCTTGCCAGCGGCTCCTATGACAAGGACTTTCATAGTTCAATGCTCCTATGTAATGCTGAGTGGGTTTTCCGGTCAGAGAAATGCGGACTTGATCAGGACTTCTCCGCAAATGCTGGATCTGGCGCGAGCGGGAAGACCTGGGTGTTAGAGTAGTCAGCTTTGATCAGTGGAAAGCTGGCGATTATCTCTTGCAGATGCTCTGGTGACTCCGCTTCAAAGAGAACGGCTGCGCCATGATCTCTCTTGCCTAGCACCCACGATTGACGGAGAACTCCCTCCATGTAGAGATCTTTCGCTCGCGCCTCTTCCCCGCGTAACAATTGCGGGAAGTCAGAGGGCATTTCAGCGCTTCCAATTTTTTGTTTGGGTGTGAAGATCACAAGATATTGCATATGACACCTCTATTTAGCTTACTTAGAGACTCTGAACCAATCGGAAGTCAAAAGGGTAACACGAACGGTGTTTTTCAAACGAGCTTTCATTTCGGTAGCGATTGAGTGTGCGCTGGGATGCTCAAAACAATGTGAACCCACCGTAGTATTTTTCGCTCAAGGCTTGATTTCATAACGTGCGATTGCTTCGATTTAAAGTTTCCTCTGTATTTAACATCTCCCAGTATGATTAATCAACTTATATAGATAAAGGTGGTTTTTATGAATTGATTGTTTGTAATATTGGACAATAGCAGAGTGTAGATACTCTCATTGCAGTTAGTGCAGGTTATGGACGATTTGAATGCTGTTTTAGTATTTCTCAAAGTCGCGGAACTGGGAGGATTTGTCGCAGCAGCGCGATCGCTAGACTTGCCTAAATCTACTGTCAGTCTAAAGGTCAATAAGCTAGAGCAACGGCTAGGAGTCCGATTATTTCATCGCACGACGCGGCGGGTTTCTCTTACTGAAGAAGGACGACTGTATTACAAAAACTGTTTACCTATTCTCGATGCGTTACATGATGCTGATGATGCGATCGCGAGCCTCCAGGGGCATCCGCAAGGCACTGTGCGAGTGACAGCTACCCCGTTGTTTGTGCAGTCTGTTCTCGCACCCAATTTGCCGGAGTTTCTGCTGATCTACCCTGATATTCGAGTGATTCTCAATGCGACGACTGAATACAAGGATATTGTGAAGGAAGGGTATGATCTAGCGATTCGGATTGGGGAATTGGACGATTCAACCCTGATCATGCGACGGATTAGCACAGGTCGTCAGAAACTCTTTGCCAGCGCAACCTATCTCAAAACCGCTGGCGAACCAAGAGTAATTGCTGATTTGACCAGTCATACGCTGCTTTGTATGGCTCATCATCAGAACGAAGTGACCTGGACATTGGATAATAAACAGTACGAAACAGTAACGCTCTCCTTTCATCCACGACTACTCAGCAATGACGTTGCCCCCATTTATCAAGCAATCGTTGCTGGAGTAGGAATTGGGCTGCTACCGGAATTTCTGTTTCAGCAGAAGTTACAGGGTGGGGATATAGTAAACGTCTTACCCCAGTGGTCATCAGCTCCGGTGCCAATTAACGCACTTTACCCCAGTCGAAAATATCTCCCAATGAAAGTCAAAGTCTTTCTAGAGTTCCTTGAGCAAAAGATGCGCTAAAACTTACATGTCGAGAGCGAGTGATGCTGCACAAAGCAGCGCTGGCACAGAAGGTTCCCCCGATTTGTAACGTGGACGTCCCTGATTCTGTCGAATCTTGTGGGCGGGAGCTTACTATTTAGCGATCGCCTTGTGGAGTTGGCATGACTTGATTAGCTATCCCACACTTTGCGCTCTGCACCACCCGATTATTCATCGTTAAGAAAAAGCTCCTGCTTTGATACAGGAGCTTTTCAAGTAAGTGATTGTCAGTGATAAAACAAATCTGTTAGTCGAGTTCGTTCATGAACAATACTGGCTCAGTTTCGCGGTTAATTCCCTTCTCAAAACCACCTGCCGCTGCACGAGCACGACCAGCGTGCCACCAGTGACCAATGAGGAAGAAAAAGGCCAACACGAAGTGAGAAGTCGCCAACCAAGCACGGGGATTCACGTAGTTGAAGGAGTTAGGCTCCGTGATCACGCCACCCACAGAGTTGATTGAACCGTTGGGAGCATGGGTCATGTACTCAGAAGCACGACGAATTTGCCAAGGCTGAACGTCATTCTTTACTTTATCCAAGTCAAGACCATTGGGACCGCGCAGCGGCTCCAGCCAAGGACCACGGAAATCCCAGAAGCGCATAGTTTCACCACCAAAGATGATTTCACCACTGGGGGAGCGCATGAGGTAGTTACCTAGATCAGTTGGACCTTGAGCAGAATCGACGTTAGCTCCCAGTTTTTGGTCACGCACTAAGAAGATGAAAGACTGAGCTTGAGAG
>NZ_JABXYX010000124.1 GCF_017982655.1 Brasilonema sp. CT11
GAGAGAGGTTGGCAGTAGAGCGTTTTCGTTTGATGTTTCGTTTTATTGCACTTGTTCAACTATTATTATATGAAGCGTGAGATAGAGAGAATGGAGGTACAAGATTTTTTTCATGTGCCTGTTTTAAGTCGGGAGGTTATTGAGGGTTTGGCTGTCCGTCCCGATGGGCATTATTTGGATGCAACGGTAGGCGGTGGCGGTCACAGTCGCCTGATTTTAGAAGCTGCACCCGATGTGCGAGTAACGGCTATTGACCAGGATGAGGACGCTTTGGCTGCGGCGCAAAAGATATTGGGCGCGTTTGGTGAACGTGTAAAATTTATTCATAGCAACTTTGCTGCGTACGATTTTCCACTGAGCAAGTATACCGGAATCATTGCTGATTTGGGCGTTAGCTCTCATCATCTGGATACATCGGAACGGGGTTTTAGTTTTCGCGCCCCAGCAAATTTGGATATGCGGATGAACAGGCGACAATCTCTGACAGCGGCTGATGTGATTAATGATTGGGATGAAGCTGAACTGGCAAATATTTTCTTTGAATACGGTGAAGAAAGATTGTCACGGCGCATAGCCAGACGGATTGTTCAACAACGCCCATTTCACACGACAACAGAATTAGCAGAGGCGATCGCCTCTTGTGTTCCCCCAAAATACCGCTACGGCAGAATTCACCCAGCTACCCGCGTTTTTCAAGCCTTGCGAATAGTCGTCAATAACGAGTTAAAATCCCTGGAAACTTTTTTGAGCAAAGCACCACAAGCCCTTGTACCAGGTGGCAAAATTGCAATTATTAGCTTTCACAGCTTAGAAGACCGCATTGTCAAGCATAGTTTCAAAGATTCCCCCTTCTTGCAGGTTTTGACGAAAAAACCGATAGAGGCACAAGAAGAAGAAATTGTCAATAATCCCCGCGCTCGTTCTGCAAAGTTGAGAATAGCCGAGAGGGTTGAGGAGTAGGGAACAGTGAACAGTAAACAGTAAACAGTAAACAGTGAACAGTGAACAGTCAATAGAGGAAGCGATTTAAGAGGATGTTTGAAAAGTATTGGGCGAATAGAATTCGCTACTACACAAGCAAAGTCCACCTCCGTGGACTAATGGAAAATTAAAGGTTTTTAACCCACGAAGGTGGGTTTTGTCTGTATAGCCGCGACTTCCAGTCGCCAAGGCAAGTAATAAATTAGACTTTTCAAACAAGCTCTAACTGGTAACTAATAACTGATAACTGATAACTGATAACTGATAACTGATAACTGATAACTGATAACTGATAACTGATAACTGATAACTGATGACTAACGACTAACATTGCGTGGTAATTGTATACGGAAAGTGGAACCTTGGTTAATGGTGCTTTCAACTGTGATTCTACCATTCATGAGGCGAACCAATTTATCAGCGATCGCCAGTCCCAAACCAATACCTCCGTACTTGCGTGTGGTAGACTTATCAACTTGCCAAAACTCTTGAAAAATGTGTGCTAGTTCCGATTCTGGGATGCCAATGCCCGTATCCTTAACCATTAACACGACTTGGTGTTGATTTCGTTGCTGTACTTCCACAAACACGCCGCCTGTGTCTGTGAATTTAATGGCGTTGGAAATCAGATTAACCAATATTTGGCGTAGACGAACGCTATCGTTGATAACTATAGGATTTTCAATATTTGCGTGCAAAACTAAGCTGAGGTTTTTTTGTTGAGCAAGACAACGCAGTTCTTCTGTGCTTGCTGTCACCAGCTCCACTAAGTTAAATTCTTCTGGATTAAGTTCTAGTTTATCTCTCTCCAATTTGGAGAAGTCAAGCATATTCTCAATCAGTGCTAGTAAATGTTTGCCACTTTTAATAATCCGTTCGATCATGTCTCTTAATTCGACGGGGAACAGATTATAGTAGCGCTGTAACAGCAGTTGGGAAAACCCCAAAATTGAATTCAAAGGTGTACGCAGTTCGTGGGAGAGAACTGACATCATTTGAGTTTTGATGTGTGCAACTTCTTGTAACTCTAAATTCTCTTTGTGAATTAACTGCAGTTTTTCCTCTGCTTGCTTGCGGGAGGTGATATCACGCACAAGCCAACGCAAGCCTTGAAATTTGTCTTGGGGAGCGAACACAGGAGTGACACTCAGGCTAGCATCAAATATATTACCTTTTCTCGCCTGCAAGCGGATTTCCCACTCTTGCATTCGCCCCATATCAGATAACCCTGAGAATTGATTACGAAAGGCGCGACGTTCTTCCTCAGGAACAAAGTTAACCAGCGCTTTGCCTATCAAAAAATTTTTTGATATGTTGAGCAGTTGAGTAGCCGCCTCGTTGGCTTGCAAAATTTTCCCGTCGGTATTTGTGACCAAGTAACCATCAGGTGCAAAATCAAATAATTCCTGGTAGCGTTGACGTTCTTTTTCTGCCTGTTGGTTAGCAATATTCAATTGCTCATTCTGTTGATGCAATTCTTCCTGAGCTACATACAATTCTTCCAAGGCAGTATTAAGTTGCTCGATAGCTTCCAACAGTGCATTTTGCTGGGGCATAGGTGATTCACTAGCACGAGATTCTAAGAATTGGCTGCGCTGGCGTACCTCCTCTATTCGCTGACTAAACTTGTCCAGATTCACGGCGCACCTCTTCTAATCTCCTCTATCAACCAAGATACATATCGTGCTTAGATCTAAAATCTATCTGACAGGTTATTCTTTAAGCGCCAATGAATGATAAAAGTTGACTATTCCACTTGCGGGCGCTCTTCCATTAGGATAATAAGTCCTTGGATATCAGAGGCGCTACCCAACAGCGGGTTGCAAATCACCTGACACTGAATCGCTCTACCCCGGCGGTTTATAGCATCCAGCAAGACTTCATAATGTTCCGAATCCCCACTGATAATTGCGCGTATGGGTTGTCTGAGTGGCTCTAATGGCAAATTAATGTCCAAACTCATAAAATGCTTGGAGAAAACTTCATCAAATCGCAGTCCCCACAAATCTTCTGCTTTGCGGTTCCACATTAGGACATGCAAGTCGGGACTTAGAACAACCACGCCAACACGTAAACTAGTCAGGATAGATTCTAAAAAACCGTTGACTCTATTGAGTTCTTGGCTACGTTGGCGCAATTCTTCGTTGATAGTCTGCAATTCTTCGTTGGTAGATTGCAGTTCTTCGTTCATAGTTTCTAATTCTTCGTTGGTGGATTGTAGTTCTTCGTTTGTGGTTTCCAGCTCCTCCACTGTCGATTGAAGTTCTTCGTTGGTAGTCTCTAATTCTTCGTTTGTGGATTGGAGTTCTTCATAAGCTGTTTCTAATTCTTGATTGGCGTTTACGAGTTCCTGTTGCAGATTTTTAAATCGAGTTACATCTATGAAGACAATCTTTGTACCCAAGATTTCGTCGCTGTTGCCACCTATTAAGGGTATTATCTGTACGTCGAGAGATTTCATTTCGCGGTCTGTAGTGGACCACTCAATATCTTTTAAGATAATGGGGCGACGAGTGGAGCGAACATGATCAATGCGCGATCGCAACTCCACAGGTCGATAAGAAAGCTCTAAATCTTGCAACGGACGACCCAAATCTTTAGGATTGAGATTAAACAAATTACGAGTTTCAGCATTAGCCAATATAACAATACCGTTGAGATCCACGACTAATTGAGCGACCGGATCAATCTCAAAGGCTGCTTCATGAAGGCGGATTTGGTCAACAATTTCTGGCACCGCTTGCTGTCTAGAAGAATTAGCCATATTTAACAGCATATCTCGAAGATTGCCGTTAGGAACTTTGGTAAATACCCGTCGCCGTAAATCTATAGGGGTAAACGAGTGATTGCGAGTAAACAACATTTCTGCTTTCCCCAAAAACAAAAAACCATTCTCATTCAGAGCAAAGTGAAAGCGATCAAGAATTTTTGCTTGGGTTTCGGTATTAAAATACATCAAAGTATTACGGCACACCAGTAGGTCAATCTTGGAGATGGGTGCATCTTGTACCAAGTCATGGCGACCAAATATAACACCGCGACGCAATTCTTTTTTAAGTATGTAGCGACCGTTAACTCGCTCAAAGTATTTTTCCTGTAGATTTGCGGCAACGCTTTCAATATCTTTTGAATTGTAACTTGCTTGGCGAGCCATATTAAGAGCTTCCACGTCTACATCCGTGGCAAACACTTTCACCCGTGTTGTGTAGTCTTCCATACCCAGTGCTTCAGCAAGCAAAATCGCTATGCTGTAGGTTTCTTCCCCAGAAGCGCATCCTGCACTCCATACTCGGATTGGTTTGTTCAAATGTTTGTTAGCAAGTATTGCAGGAATAATTTCACTTGCGATGTACTCCCAAGCTTGTCCCTCACGGAAGAAAGCTGTGACGTTGATTAATATTGTGTTGAATAGCTCAACAAACTCGTCTGGGTCTACCTCTAAATAGTCTAAGTAATCAGTATAATTTTCCATACTAATTATTTGCATACGTCTCTGAATTCGACGGCTTAAGGTGGTGCGCTTATAACCGCTAAAATCGAACCCACGATTGCGTTTGATATATTCTAATAAATTTTCTAGTTCCGGATTTTTTTCTTGGTTATTCATAGATGTTTTATACTATTTTTATATGTAGTTTTCACCAAATTACAGCGTAAGAGACATAATCAGTAGCTCAACAAGAGGTATTTTTGCTCCAAACAGTATTGTTAAACACTATCTGGAAAAAATCCTAAAACCGGTTGGTATTATAATATCTTTTGCCTATGATAAACAAAAAGTAAAGATGCCCTGTATGTCAGGTTTTGAGTTATAAGTAGTCAATAATTAGGGGTGTAAGGGTGTGAGGGTGTAAGGGTGTAAGGGTGTGAGGGTGTGAGGGTGTAAGGGGTAAGAGTGTTTTACTTTCTTCCCCTAAATTTCGCGAGTTGTCGAAACTAACGAATAAATCATTTCCCCCTATACCCCTATACCCGCAAGACCGTACACCCGCGCGTTCATTCCCCTACACCCCTATACCCCTATACACGCCAGATACCTACGGAGGGAAACCCTCCTTCAGTACTGGCTCCCCTACACCCCTTTCTTGGTCAAGAAATATTAGTTGGTTCTTCATCTGGTGGAACATCGGTGTTGTTCCCCTGTGCTGGTGTAGGGTTACCTTTGAGCAGGACATCCCGAATAACCCCAGCACGTTTTAGAGCATCGTGCACTTCGTCTTCCAGTCGTTGTGCTGATAAACTTTGGTTGCGATCGCGCATCCGTTTCGCCATCCGACCAGATAAAGAAGCTTTCTCTTCCAATGCCCTGAGGGCAAACCACAACGCATCTTCCAAAGCATCAGATTGCTTTGCCAGCAGAGTTTCTGCTGAATAAGCGTGACCTGTACGGCATCGAAACCGCAATAACTTTCCGTCTGAAAGATCCCACAAAGTACCACCACAGTCTGGACAGCCGAAAGTAGAAGGTTTGCCTGGTCTTTCTTCGTTGTTAAGTACGTTCATATCCAACTCCACCAAGCCAGATTCAAATTCAATCTCCTCAGGCACAGGATCTTCTTCGCCTTCCACCGGCGTGTTAGCTAGATTTACCAACATATCTGCAATATCCGACAGAGGCAGGATATAGTCAATATCATCTACGTTCTCGATGGCGCTGCGCGGCATCCCAGGATACATTGCATCTTCGGGGTTTTGAACAACTGCAACACCATTGCGCATTTTCACTGCCCTTAGTCCTGCTGTTCCGTCGTCAAGAACACCCGTTAGCACCACAGCAACCACTCGTCGCCCATAAGCTCGCGCTGCAGTGCGAAACAGTGGGTCAATAGCTGGACGATGACCGTTTTCTGTAGCTCCGCGTGTCAGCTGTATATATCCTGGTTTTACCAGTAGGTGATAGTTTGGCGGGGCAACATAAATTCTTCCCAATTCAATGACTTCGCCATCTTTTGGATGAGATGCTGGCAATTTTCCAGCACGGCTAAGGATGCGTGGCATAACACTTGTACCGTGGCTTGGTACATGAAGCACAATCATCACAGCAGCATTCAGGTCTGGCGGTAAATTCTTGACTAAGTAAGAAAGTGCTTCAACTCCGCCTGCCGATGCTCCGACAACGATTAGATCGTGTCCGGGCATTTTTGTTATTCCTCCTAATTGCAGCGGAGCTAGGCATATCGCACTGCTTACATTACGCTACCAGAATCAGCTAACAGATTTACTTAACTTTGAGCCGATTTATCAAATTGTAATTTTTTTCGTTTCAAAAACAGAGCTTGAGCCTCAACAAAATTAGTCTGAGCTTTAGTATATCTAGCTTCAGCCTCAGCACGCATAATAGCTAAAGCACGCTTTTTATTTGTTTTTTCTTCATCAAAGTCATTTTCCTGCTCATCGCTTTGAGAACTCACAACAAGAGCTACTTGTTTCTCTGACTCTGTGACCAAAGTATTAACTAAAGGCTTTTCACCATTATCTATTTGTCTGGCTAGTTCCAGTAGAGCATCAGCTAAGACTATCGGCACT
Source organism: Brasilonema sp. CT11 (assembly GCF_017982655.1). GTDB lineage: Bacteria > Cyanobacteriota > Cyanobacteriia > Cyanobacteriales > Nostocaceae > Brasilonema. The sequence goes on from NZ_JABXYX010000124.1 coordinate 6,508, forward strand.
CTGATAGCACGGGTTCTACCAAGCTTCCATGAAGGGGCTGGACCTCGCTTGCCACGTTGGGGATTATCTAACATAAGTTACTTGTACAAATGTTCTATTTTCAATCAGAAACTTGTACAAGTTTTGGAAACCTGTACAGATTTAGTATAAACTCATGGATGATCAAAAATAAAAAAACAACCCGTCTAGCGCTGTACATACAAGTGCTAAATGTGTGATTTTCTCTAGGACTTAAGCACTATACAAATTGATCATCATGTGTCAAGCGTAATTCTGTCATTTTAGGCTGTTGAGGACAACTTAACAACAAGTAGCGATATCGCTTGCAGAATATGAAAAAATAAAACCTCAAGTGCTGAAAAATCCTACCCCATATTTTATTGTTTCTATCAAATTTTGAAGAGAAACCATTTGAACAGTTAAATTCATTTAACATTTATTTTTTATGGTGTTTCCCACTGAGCAGCGAATTTTGGTTGTGGATGATGTTCCTAACAATATATTTTTGCTTCAAACAGTTTTAGAAGCAGAGGGATTTGAGGTTGATACTGCTTTGAATGGTCTTTTAGCCTTAACTAAGATTCAAGCATCACCACCTGATTTAGTCCTGCTAGATTTGATGATGCCAGGAATGAACGGCTTTGAAGTAACCAAAAATATCCGTCAAAATGATCAACTCCGCTTCCTTCCGATTTTACTAATAACAGCTGGTAATGACACTGATGGGGCAGAAGGATTAAAAATAGGGGCAAATGACTTTATCCGTAAACCTATCAAATTTGATATATTAATGGCAAAAATCTTAAAGATTTTGAACTGAAGTACAGATATTTTTTAAAATAGATATAAAAAAACTGTCAGCGTGAAAATTTATAAAGAAATCGAAATCTGACAGCTATTTTCAGTACATTGAACCACAGATTTTCGTAGGGGTACGGCAATATCAGCCTCTACCCCCTGGTTTATTTACTTGAAAACCGCTGTCAGCAAAATTCGATTTCATCTGGATGAAAATGTGAGTCTACATCGAGCGCTTATTCTTCAAGGTTTTTCACTGTTACTTTGAAGTAATTGGACGCTCACCATCAATGTCCTGGGTGTCTGTTATCTCAAAATCACTCTTAGCAACGGGACGTTCGCCGTCTATGTTGACAGTATGCCCAACGTTCATATTACCTGGATCAATTGGACGCTTGCCATCTACAGCAAGCTTGTCATGATTCTTAAAAGCACTCTTGCCAATTGGACGGTTACCATCTACATTTAAGGTTCTAGAAACCTCAAAATTACCCTTGGCGAGAGGACGTTCACCATCTATGTTGAGAGTACCCTGAACTTGCATGTTATTTGGGTCGATTGGACGGTGACCATCTACATTTAAGGTTTTAGAAACTTGTTTCGGTTCCTTAGATGATGACCTACTACCTGTTGTATTTTGAGCGGAATTTTTGGCAGCGCTATCAATTTCGTCAGTGTTATTTGAAGTGATTGGACGCTCACCATCAATGTTTTGGGTGTCTATTATGCGAAAATCACTCTTAGCAACGGGACGTTCACCATCTATGTTGACAGTCTCCCTAACTTTAAAACTACTTGGGTCAATTGGACGGTTGCCATCTACAGCAAGCATGTCATGATTCTTAAAAGCACTCTTGCCAATCGGACGGTGACCATCTACATCTATGGTTTTAGAACGGTCAAATTCACTTTTGGCGATTGGACGCTCACCATCTATGTCAACAGTTTCTTCAACTTCAATATCAGCTGGGTCAATTGGACGGTGACCATCTACATTTAAGGTTTTAGAAATTTGTGTGGGTTCGTTAGATGATGGCTTAGCACCTGGAGTTCTATCAGCTTTGTCTATATTATCCATACTTCGGCTTGTTCTTCCTTCTTATGATTGTTTGCGCTCAGATAGCATAATCCCAAGAGTTCTCTATCCAGAACGTTACTACTTGTGGGCTATGCAAAAAACTCTTTATTATTCACTAATTAAGATACTTAAACACAGGCAAAAAATCATCTGCCACAGCATAGAATCTACCTCTGACTTGAGAGGGATTTGTCAGTTGAGTGCGGCGGACAAAACCCTCTGCGATCATAAGGTATGTTATCAACGCGCCTCTTACAACGCCCTAATTTGCCGTTGTCGCACCCGTTCGGCGCTTCCAGTAGGAATTGAGGCGATGAGTTTTTGGGTGTATTCCTCTTTGGGTTCGCGGTAAATACTCTCTGCTGTCCCTTGTTCGACAATTTCACCACGATTCATTACCAAGATGCGATCGCTCATAAATTTCACCACACTCAAGTCGTGAGAAATGAAGATATAAGTCAACCCAAACTCAGCTTGCAATTCTTTGAGCAGATTTAGCACCTGTGCTTGCACAGATACATCCAGCGCTGAAACCGATTCATCACAGATAATAAACTTAGGATTTAATGCCAAAGAACGGGCAATACAAACCCGCTGACGTTGACCACCAGAAAACTGATGCGGATAGCGGTTGATCGCGTCTGCACTCAAACCCACCCGTTCTAAGAGGTAAGCGACACGTTCTCGCCTTTGTTGCTTTGTGTTACCAATCGAGTGAATCACCAAAGGTTCCATAATTGCTTCCCCAACCTTGAAGCGTGGATCAAGCGAGCTAAAGGGGTTTTGGAAGACAATCTGCATTTGTCGTCGCAACTTCTGCAACGTTTTGCCTTTGAGGGTTATGATATCTTGCCCTTCAAAAATAATTTGACCACTCATTGGTTCAATTAATCGCAGCAAGGTTCTGCCAAGGGTGGTTTTACCGCAACCAGATTCTCCTACTAATCCCAGCGTTTCTCCCTTTTTGACATCAAAGGAAACGCTATTGACTGCCATAAAATAGCGTTTTGTGCCACCAAACGCCCCCCGTATAGGAAAACCAACCTTCAAATCACGGACTTCCAAAAGAGATTGCTGGTGTTCTAAGCTTTGCAACCTTTGATTTATCTCTTCAGTTGTGACTTCCACAGGTTGTTGAGGTTGTTTCTCTTGAATGATCAAATCTCCTGTTGGCGTTTCCTCCACATTCATGTAGTCAGAAACTGTCAGCAGTTTTTGGGGACGACGGTTAAGTGTGGGGCGACAAGCTACTAAGCCTTTCGTGTATGGATGCTGCGGATTTGAAAAAATTTGTGCTGCCGAATCGTATTCTACAACTTTGCCTCTGTACATCACGGCGACTTTATCAGCGATTTCTGAAATGAGTCCTAAGTCGTGCGTGATGAAAATTAATGCCATTTGACGGCGCTGCTGCAATTCTCGCAACAGCTCAAGGATCGTTGCTTGTACCGTCACATCCAATGCTGTGGTTGGTTCATCTGCAATCAGCAGCAGTGGGTTGCAAGAAATTGCCATTGCGATCATCACCCGTTGCAACTGTCCCCCAGAAAGTTGATGCGGATAACGTTCTAGGATAGCTTCTTTGTGCTGCTTTACCAACTGTGCTATCCTTTGCTCGTCTGGAGTTGATGAACCGAAGGAAGTTTGCTTCCAAGTTTTGATATACTGTTCCTTGAGGGCTTCATCGCTAGGAAGGAGTTTGACCTCTTGCAAACCGGCGATAGCCATTCGTCGTGCTTCAGATGCCGAAACATTCTGGTGTCGTAAAATAGCTTCTGTTATCTGAAACCCAATCGTGTAAACCGGATTGAGCGAACTCATCGGTTCTTGGAAAATCATGGCAATGTCGCCGCCTCTGTGGATCTGTATTTGCTCCCTAGGCAATTCCACTAAATTGATCGGTGCGCCATTCTCTTGAGGGTGAAACCAAATTTCACCGCCACTAATCCTACCAGGATTTTGGACCAACCCCATAACCGCCAGCGATGTGACTGATTTTCCGCTTCCCGACTCTCCGACTATTCCTAGAGTTTCTCCTCGATGTAGTTCAAAAGATATCCCATCTACTGCTTTGACACTTTTACTCTCACCCGAAAACTCAACTTGTAAATTGCGAACGTCTAGGATAGTTTCTCTCATAAAAGTCAGGGGCTTAATTCTAGCTTATAAATTATTTGGATTTTAACAGCGACTTTGATTTTTTTTATTGATCGCAATCTTATGTGCGACGATATTTTTCCGATTTTGACAGCTTTCGTATTAAATTTGGCATTAAAAATTACAAAAAATAACTTAAGCTGTCGCAAATATAGCAGATTTCCATTGAGTGCCATATTGAAAAAACGCTAGGGGCACACCATTGCTGTACCCCTAGCCGTGGTGTACGTAACACAGAACAGGTATGTACGATTCCTCTGTAGATTTTTGCGAAGCTTCGTTAGCGTGTATGTTAAGCGTTCGGGTGTTGCCTGTTGCCTGTTGCCTATTCCCTATTCCCTATTCCCTATTCACAGAATTGAAGAATCAAAATCACAAGATTCTTCGTCACTGGAATTATTAACTCCCAATGTCAAATTCACCAGCTTTTTAGATCTGTCTATGCTATCTCAACCTGTGAAATTTCTTTTTTTGAGTGCTGTGAGTTTATCCTTTGTTCTAGGTCCTGTAGCAGCATTTGGGCAAGTTCGTCGTGGAGGCGGTGATATTGTTGTACCAACACAACCAGCAGGCGGAGGTTCAACAACAACTAGAACAAGGACAATAGAAACAGATGGATCTTCCAGTACAACAAGAACGACCACTTCATCACCGATTAGTAGCAGTAATCGATTTTTCTGTCGGTCTTACAATGGTCAGTACACCGTGATGTATCAGCCAGAAAGCCAACCAGGTCAATACTTCCCTTGGGCGAGTCCTAGAACTTTGGGTGGCGGCTGGGATTCACAACAGCGTTGCCAAGCAATTGCTGAACGCTTGGAAACATATCGCCCAGATGGCTTAGTGGAACTGAAGACAGCGATAGAAAACAGACAGAATATTCTCTGCGTCACCACAGAAGCTAATCCTTACTGTCGCATTGTGTTGACAGTACCCCCCGAAAAAGATCCTTATGTTGTCCGTAATAGCGTTTTCCAAAACTTAGCATCTGCTGATAGCGGACAGCAAACTTTTGGCGTTAACACTTATACAAGTAGTGGTAACGAACTCTCCAATCTGGGGCAAAATATTTTTGGTGGTAGTAAAAAACCTTCTACTTCTTCTAAAGACCCCATCAATCTCAAACCTTTTCTAGATCGTGCTGATCGCGGTACTGGGGAAAAACTGCGTAATGGTGTGTCGCTGGGTTCGCAGCAGTCTCAACCTCAAACTGGTAATCGTCTAAATCCCAACAAATTCCGCTAAATTTAGTTTTTTTCTGTTTCCAGTATTTGGTTAATGTCGGATTATCCGGTAATTTCAGTAGTGTTTGTTACAAAAACACAATAAGCGTTCACCAAATGAACGCTTATTGTGCGGATGGGATGTTGCCATAATTTTTGGTCTTGTTTTAAATATCAATTCAAACCAAATACATTGAAGACCAAGAACAAGCCCCCTGCGAATGTCAATGCGCCCAGAAAAATGCAAGCAGGTAACGTTAGAACCCAAGCGATCAACAGATTCCTGACTGTTTCCTTCTGAATTCCAGATCCATTGGCTGTCATCGCGCCTGCTATCCCAGAAGATAAAACGTGTGTTGTGCTTACAGGCAAACCAAAGTGGTCTGCAGCCGCAATTGTAGACATGGCAACTAATTCAGCTGAGGCACCTTGGGCATAGTTGAGGTGATCTTTGCCAATCTTTTCACCGACTGTGACCACAATCCGCTCCCATCCAATCATCGTGCCCAGTCCCAACGAGAAAGCAACGGCAAACTTAACCCAATTGGGAATGAACTCGGTGACTTTATCTAAATTCTTTTTGTAGTCTACCAAAGACTTCTCGTCAGCTTTTTGTGTAAACACATTTTTCTTATCGAGCTTGTTGATTGTCTTACTAACTAAGTAGATGTCACTTCTTAAAGCGCGGCGATCAGTTTTGGAAATGTCTTTAATGCTGGTTTTCGCAGATAGCTTGTCTGAAATCTGGCGATTTTTGGTAGCCAAAGCAGCAAACGTCTTGTCACCGGGATTATCTAATTTGAGGAACCTAGACAGTTCGGCGTCTGCGTCCTTACCCTGTAAAGACACCCCAGGGGGAACGCGTTTGTCAAGAATCACAATCGCAGCTTTCGACTCTTGAGATAACTGAGTGAATGTTGAGCGATCAATATTCAAATCTAACGCATAGATACCCGGCAGAATGCCAATCAGAATCAGCATAACCAACCCCATCCCTTTTTGCCCGTCATTCGAGCCATGGGCGAAGCTGACTCCTGTACAGGTTAGTATCAGCAAACCTCGAATCCACGGAGGAGGAGGAGACTTCCCTTCCGGTGCCCGATATAATTGTGGTTGTTTGATCAGTGCCTTCGCAGCGAGGAGGAGCAGTGCTGCTGCAGTAAAGCCTACCAATGGTGAGAGTAACAGTGATTTTAAAACATCAGATGCTTTTTCCCAGTTCACGCCTTCGCCAAAATGACCATTAGTCAGAAGGGAGTTGGCTAAACCGACTCCGATGATAGAACCAATAAGCGTGTGTGAACTGGATGCAGGTAGCCCTAAATACCAAGTGCCAAGGTTCCAAATGATAGCTGAAATTAAGAGCGCAAAAACCATCGCAAATCCTGCGCCAGAACCCGCGTTGATCACCAACTCAACAGGTAAGAGTGAGATGATCCCAAACGCCACTGCCCCTGATGAGGTTAACACTCCCAATAAATTCATACAACCCGACCAGATAACGGCGTGGTTTGGCTTGAGTGTATGAGTGTAGATTACGGTAGCAACCGCATTTGCAGTATCATGAAATCCATTGACAAATTCAAAGCCAAATGCAAGTAACAAGGCTAGTATTAGGAACAAGCCACTGACTAGAGTTAAGTCTTGGAAGAAATCCATGCTGGTAAAATAACCCAATCACAACTGAGCATAGGATTTAGGAGTTAAGATTCCAATAAGCTGAAGTTAAAATTTGATGAATATTTTTTGAAAAAAATAAAACCCCCTGTAGGGGGTTGGTTAGTATATTGAGTAAAGTGACAAACTCATCACCAATACTCAAAGCAGATACAGCAAGCCGAAGAGGATGATCCAAATCACGTCAACGAAGTGCCAGTAGATTTCGGCGACTTCTATACCAAAGTGATGTTCATTGCTGTAGTGACCTTTACTGCGCGATCGCCACAATACAGCAAGAATTGCTACAACTCCCAGAGTCACGTGCAAACCGTGGAAGCCAGTCAATACATAAAATGCGCTCGCGAACAAGTTAGTCGTCAAGCCAAATTCTAGGTGGGTGTACTCATACACCTGCCCCACCAAGAAAAGAATACCCATTGCAGCAGTAATCCCGAACCAGAGTTGCATTCCCCGGAGATCATTCTTTTTGATGGCGGTATCAGCATTGTGGATGACAAAACTGCTAGCAATTAGATTGATGGTGTTGACTCCGGGTAGCAATAGTTCTAATTCTGGGGTACCTTCTGGGGGCCAAACAGGTACTGTAGAACGCATTGCCAGATATGCTCCGAACAACCCCATGAAAATCATTCCTTCAGCCACTAGGAACATAACCAGTCCAAAAAGGCGATGGTCTGGATGTTCTTCGTGATGAGCTTCTGCGGTAGCAGCGTGGTGATGGTTAAGGGCTGTCTTTGCTGGGTCAATTGTTTGACTTTGCATGAATTTTCCGTTGAATTATGAATTACGAATTATGAATGATGAAATCTTGTAGGATTCATCATTCATAATGTATCAGCGTTCTTCTTTCTCGGCAGTGATAGCGGGATATGGCTCGTCAGGTTCGGCGCGTAACACTGAGTTAACACCGGCAGACAAGACTGGATCGGGATCAGATAAAGGTACACCCTTTGCAGTGTTCTCCAAACCATAATCGTATGGTCCAGTCGCTAAAACTGGTGGTTTATCAAAATTCTCGATCGCTGGTGGTGAGGTTGTCATCCACTCTAGGGTGAGTGCATTCCAGGGATTATTACCTGCTTTGGGTCCGTACATCCAACTCCAAATCGCATTGATAATGAAGGGAAATGTCGAAACCGCTAGTATATAGGCACCATAGGTACAAATTTCATTCAAAAACGTAAATTTGGGGTCGTACTGAGCAATACGACGGTTCATACCCATCATTCCCAGCTTGTGCATGGGCAAGAAGGTCATGTTTAAACCGACAATTGTCAAGGCAAAATGAACCCTACCCCAAAATTCGTTCAGCATCCGCCCTGTCATTTTGGGGAACCAGTGATAGATTGCCGAATAAATGCCCAGAACGCTACCACCAAACAGCACATAGTGCAAGTGTGCTACGACAAAATATGTGTCGTGAACATGAATATCGAACGGAACCGCCGCCAACATCACGCCACTGATCCCACCAATAACGAAGGTGCCAACAAAACCTATGGCGAACAGCATCGCACTGTTGAGGCGAATTTTTCCACCCCACATTGTTGCCAACCAGCTGAAGATTTTGATCCCTGTTGGTACGGCGATAATCATCGTGGTGATCATGAAAAACATCCGCAACCAGCCAGGGATACCGCTGGTAAACATGTGGTGCGCCCAGACGATGAGTCCTAGGAAGCTGATTGCCAGACTAGAGTAGGCGATCGCTTTGTATCCAAAAATTGGCTTACGGGAATGAACCGGAATCACCTCAGAAATTGCCCCAAAGAAGGGCAAAATCATGATGTAAACCGCAGGGTGGGAGTAAAACCAGAACATATGCTGGTAAACAACCGGATCGCCACCGCCAGTCGGATTAAAAAATGTTGTTCCTGCAAGTAAGTCAAAGGAGAGCAGAATTAAACCGGCTGCTAGCACCGGCGTAGAGATCAAAGTCAGCGCTGAGGTTGCCAACATTGCCCAGCAAAACAAAGGCAATTGAAAGAAATCCATGCCTGGAGTACGCATCTTAAGCATAGTCACCAGGAAATTAATTGCCCCCAGAATCGAAGACGTACCTAGCAATAGAACGCTCAGAATCCAGATACCTTCACCCACTTGACCTGTGACCAAGCTTAAAGGAGGGTAGGAAGTCCAACCTGCATCTGGTGCATCACCCACCACTAAACTGGCGATTAGCAATAAACCAGCAGGAGGAATCATCCAAAAGGCAACAGCATTGAGGCGTGGAAAAGCCATATCCTTTGCCCCAATCATCAAGGGGATGAGGAAGTTAGCAAATCCTGCGCCTGCGGGCACAATCCACAAAAAAATCATGATTGTGGCGTGCAGTGTAAACAAACTGTTGTACACCTCAGGCGTGACAAAATCGACTTCTGGGGTTCGCAGTTCTGTGCGAACCAAGTCAGCCAAAACGCCGCCAATACAGTAAAAAATGAACGTGGTGACCAGATATTGAATCGCAATCACCTTATGGTCAGTGTTGAAGGTAAAGTAGTCTCGCCAAGGTCTGATCTCTGGTTCTTCAGCCAGAGCAGGGATATTGGCTTTTTCTTGTACCTGTGCTTGTGTCATAAAAATTTCAGAACTCAGGAGTCAGAAGTCAGGAGTCAGAAGTCAGGAGTCAGGAGTCAATTGCTAATTACTAATGACTAATGGTGAATTTGATGTAGCATTTCTGGATGAATTCCCATATGGCTGGTATGAGGAGCGAGAAATTCATCTGGGGTTAAATCCATAGGATTAACAGCAACTGCTTGCTTGAGTTCTTCAGCACTGGCAACTTCCTGTTCTTTGATCCACTGTTCAAATTCTTCTGGTTTTTGAACAACAACTTGTGTCCTCATAGCACCGTGGTAAGGACCACACAGTTCGGCACAGATGAGCGAATAATCACCTTCTTTGTTCGGTGTAAAACGAATCTCACTTTGCCGACCGGGGATCACATCTTGCTTCAAGCGAAACTCTGGTACCCAGAAGGCATGGATAACATCGTTCGCTGTCATATTCAATTGCACTTCGCGCCCGATGGGAACGTGCAGTTCACCAGAACTGACTTCAGTGTCAGGGTAAGAAAAAATCCAGGCGTACTGCAAACCGGTGACATTAACCACAAATGCAGGTGGTTTTCCTTGATTTTCAGGTGTTGGTCCAAGGCTAGGAGCAACACTTCCTACACCTGGGGCATTCCGCTTTTGGGGAATTTGGTCAGCATTGCGGACTGCTGCTGTCGCAGGGTCTTGCATTGCCTCATCAGATTTTTCCTGATTTTCGTTAGGTTCTGTGCTGGGGGGAGTATCGCTTAAAGTTGCGGCGATCGCAGCCCCAGGCATGTTCATGACTTGTGACGTCATTGGGGCTTCATGAATGTCATGGGGACTAAAGCCGCCCATATCGTTGTAAACGTCGAAGCTGTAAACAGAAATACCGATAACGATAACAGTTGGGATTGCTGTCCAAAGGATTTCTAATGGTACGTTGCCATGTACTGGCGGACCATCTGCATTGTCACCTGCACGGCGACGATATTTGATAGCAGAGTAAATTAAGATACCTTCTACGAGCACAAATATACCAGTGGAGACGGTCATCATTGCGTTGAACAAACCGTCTACTAACGAGGCTTCGTCAGAAGCTGCTGTTGGTAGTAGACCATGATTTTGACCGTACCAGAGACTGACTAGGGTCAGCCCGATGCCAATAAGTAATGTCCAGATGGAACTTGGGATTTTCACGGTTTTTTTGAGTTAACGGCTTTACTATATTCGACTGAGCAGTTTACTCACTTACTACACTAGTCCAGCCTAAGAGATATCTTGGGGTCACGCATGAAAATTTTATTAATTTTTCGGCTGATTTTTTGGATCTTGAACAGAATCTGTTTTTCAGATGTGCCACAGGGTGGATGTCAATTAGGGAAAAATTTTTATAACTGGTTAGCATCAGGGAACAGGGAACAGGGAACAGGGAACAGGGGGATAATGTTTATTAAGGTTGTTGCTAGAAATTAAGAGCGCACGAGTTTAAGGCTCACAACTTAAAAATTCCCTAAAGCTTCAGGCAAAAAGTGGCTATGGTGATTCACAGTATAGTGAGAGCCAGTCTCGAACCTTAGTTGTACGCTAGGGTGGGAGATGGATCGGTACTGATAAATGTTTAGAACGTAGACAGAATCAAAAAGAGCGGCAAAAGGTGTCTTTAGATGAGCGAATTTGTCCTAGAACAACAAAACATAACCACTGCGCCGCCGCAGGCTCCACAAGAACGAATTCGTCGCTTGGTGTGGAGAATGTGTATAGCCACTTTGATTTTGATGGCAATAGGCAGTGCCACCCGTGTGATGAATGCTGGACTTGCTTGTCCTGATTGGCCTTTGTGTTACGGAGAACTGGTGCCAACCAAGCAAATGAATTTCCAGGTTTTTTTGGAGTGGTTTCACAGGTTGGATGCGGCATTAATTGGTGTCAGCGCGATCGCACTCGTTGGAATGTCCTGGTGGTCTCGTCGCTCTTTACCCAGATGGCTACCTTGGGCATCCACATTCGCGCTATTTTTAATTGTTTTCCAAGGAGTCTTGGGCGGACTCACGGTAACTGAACTTTTGCGGTTTGATATTGTAACCGCTCACTTAGGAACAGCGCTGTTATTTTTCATGACCTTACTTGTCATCGGCACTGCACTTACCCCTTACCAGCCAACCGGAAACGTAGGTCACTTGCCTTGGGTTGGTTTAACAGCAGCTGTTTTGGTTTATCTACAAAGTCTACTAGGTGCTTTGGTCGGGTCTCGTTGGGCGCTACACCAATGCTTTGGCATATCCCAACTTTGTACTGTGATGTATAGTCATATTGCTGGCGTAGTGCCTCCAACAGTGGCAACATTGGCAGTGGTATTTATTTCATGGCGGACACCAGCATTGCATCCTGCATTACGACGACTAGCAAATATCGCTGGTGGATTACTTATTGTACAACTCCTGGTAGGAGTTGCCACTTTTCGGTTACATCTTCAAGTCGAGCCACTTACTGTCTCTCACCAAGCTGTAGGAGCAGCTTTGCTTGGTACTTTAGTGGGTTTCACAGTTCTTGCACTGCGCGACTGGGTTCACAGCCGTGGGATCAACGCTAACAGCTTGATTATCAACGCAAATACCACAAGTGAACAGTGAACAGTGAGTCCAGCGCTGGACTCACCGTAAGGCGTGGCGTTAGCCATAGGGTGAACAGTGAACAGTTATCTAGGTTTGAAAAAAAGGAAATAGTGCCAAAATGATTGAGACTAATGTCTCTCGCCACCATCAAACATTTCTACAGGTTATTCAAAGCTACTACCAGCTTACAAAGCCTAGAATCATCCCTTTGCTACTCATTACCACTGCTGGAAGTATGTGGATTGCAGCTAAGGGAGAAGTAGACCCATTGTTGTTACTCGTCACACTTACTGGTGGCACAATGGCCGCTGCAAGCGGCCAGACGATTAACTGTGTCTATGACCGAGATATCGATTATGAAATGGAGCGCACACGTCATCGCCCTCTGCCTTCAGGTAGAATACAGTCGCGCGATGCTCTGATTTTTGCAAGTGCTTTAGCGGTCATTTCCTTTACGTTGCTTTACGTGTTTGCCAACTTACTAGCTGCACTGCTAGCAATGTCAGGCATTGTGTTTTATGTCCTAATTTATACGCATATCCTAAAGCGACATAGCACTCAAAATATCGTTATTGGTGGAGCAGCAGGGGCAATTCCAGCATTGGTTGGTTGGGCTGCTGTCACTGGTACGTTAAGCTGGCCAGCATGGGCAGTATTTGCGATTGTCTTTTTGTGGACACCGCCTCATTTCTGGTCCCTTGCTTTGATGATTCGGGATGATTACGCAAAAGTAGGCGTACCAATGTTACCCGTAATTGCAGGAACTACGCCGACGGTGCGGCAGATTTGGTTATACACCCTAGTTACAGTAGCAGCAACATTTTCATTGATTTACCCTTTGCACGTCAGTGGAGTAATCTACGGAGTCCTTGCTGTCAGCTTAGGGGCAGTTTTTATTTACAAAGCTTGGCAACTACTGCACAATCCAGAAGACCGCAATTTTGCTAAAGGATTATTTCTGTATTCCATCTCATACATGATGTTGTTGTGTGTAGGCATGGTTGTTGATAGCCTTCCCTTCACTCATCATGTGCTTAACGTTGTGGTAGATAAGGCGCATTCGTTGATGGGATAGAACTTAGCTGTAGTGGAAATTTATGCGATCGCTTATTTTGGGCGATCGCCTCATCTATTTTTGCAAGTGCGATTGCGCAAAGCAACAGACGCGCTCTTGGCGTATCGCTCCTTTGGGTACGCCTTCACTGATCGCAATTTGACCAAATATGAGCTTGATTAACCAGGTAGACTAATTGTAGCCATTACCCAAATAAAATTTCTAGTAATTTTTCACGGCATAAGCCGGCATGGTCGGCTACATCTCTCAATTAGGCTACGTGAATCGAGCATCGCCCAAGCACAACAAAAAACCTCGGCGAAACCAACCGAGGCTAGGAGGAGAAGTCCAAATGTCAATGAGTCCTGATATCGAAATCTAAAAATTTTAGCTAACGCCCAATACAAGCGAAACTAGAGCGGTAACAAATATACGTAGCTGTTTTTTTTGGTTTGTGTTTTTGTATTTTTAAGTTATGTAAATAAGTATAATAATTTTATTAAAAAAGGTCAATAAAAGTTTACATTTAAAGAACTGATAGCTTTCATAAAATTAACTTATCAGGAATGAGCGATGATTGTGAAGAGCGATAGGATGATGCAGGCGATGCAGAAGCCTTCGTGTGGCGATCGCTCATTAACACAGATTGCACGTATACCTTTTTGTTATTAAGAAAAGGGGAATAGGGTATTCCCTATTCCCATTGCCATGAGCTGCAAGTACTTCTTACAAGTACTTTGCACTTGTTCCGGCAAATTATGAGGAAGTTATTGAGAATATTTTATATTTAACTATAAATTTTTACTAGTATTTCAGGATTTTTTGAGACTTATGAGTAGTTGGCAAAGCTTATCCACCAAATTATCCCGTTGATCTTTAAAATAAATATCTGAAATTTTATTCATAAATTTTCTCTATATATAAGTACTTGCTTATCAGGCAAATTCCTAGTAAACTTCTTAAAATAGTTGAGAAGAACTATTAACATCTCTTCTGAGCGAGGTAAATAGACGAATCCTAACCAACCAGCTAACAGTTCTAAAGAGCAAGCAATTTTTCTTCCCCTGACCTAGCCGAAAAGGTGCAACCTCACAGGATGCATCTACTCGCAACAAACCATGACCGCTGTACTGTAGAACACAGCGGTTTTTTTTTGTGAATTTGAGCGGTGATACAGAGCGATCAGAATCGCATTATCCAAAAAAAATGCGGACATTTTACGTTTAATTAGGTAGATCGCTACTTAGAAACAGGGGACTTAAACCTCCAGAATTAGTTAAAAATCTAAAATTGAGTCATCCTCCGACTCCAAAACCAACCATGATTAAACTCAAAACCCAACTCACCCTCGAAGAATTCCTCGCACTTACTGAAGCAGACATCACGTATGAACTAATTGACGGAGAAGCTATTCCTAAATTCAAAAACGATGAAATGTCACCAAAATTTTTTCATAGTTCTATAACAGGTGCGTTATTTATACTATTATCTGCATGGGCAGAAGGAAAGGGACGGGTTGTAATAGAATGGGCAATTAAGCTAACACGAAATCAACAAGACTGGGTTCCTGTACCAGATTTGACATATGTTTCTTATAACCGTCTTTCTGCCGATTGGTTGCAAGATGAGGCTTGTCCTGTTGCACCCGAATTAGTCATTGAAATTATCTCCGCTGGTCAAACTTTCGGAGAAATGACAGAAAAAGCAACAGATTATCTCAAAGCTAAAGTTCAACGCGTTTGGATTATTGACACTAGAGCAAAAACTATTACTATTTTTTATCCAGATGCTCTCCCTCAAACCAAGCGCGGTACTGATAGTTTAGAAGATTCCCTATTTGAAAGGCTACAAATTACACCTCAACAAATCTTCCAACAAGCAAGAATTCCCTAAAGTAGAGGTGATGAAAACGGTAAACTGTATTTGACTCCTGATGAAGTTGCTCAAAGCGAACGACAGCAGAGGAAACTTGCTAACTGGAGTTTACTTGGTACTTTTTCAAAAGTCATCCTTTGGCAAGCCTTCGGCCACAACTGAGGCGAAACAGAAGTCAGGCGGGGAGGATGTCAAAAGCCTTCAGGTTTATTAACTGCTGTCTCCAATCCTCGCACATCTTCCCGTTTCGTATGCTGATCCCAAGAAATGTTTGTGAGGTTTGCGCCACTGAGGTTTGCTCGACTGAGGTCTGCGCGACTGAGGATTGCGTCACTGAGGATTGCGCGACTGAGGTTTGCGCGACTGAGGTATGTGTCACTGAGGTTTGCGCGACTGAGGTATGTGTCACTGAGGTTTGCGCCACTGAGGTATGTGTCACTGAGGTCTGCGCCACTGAGGTCTGCGCCACTGAGGTCTGCGCGACTGAGGTCTGCGCGACTGAGGTTTGCGCGACTGAGGTTTGCGTCACTGAGGTTTGCGTCACTGAGGTTTGCGTCACTGAGGTTTGCGTCACTGAGGTTTGCGCCACTGAGGTTTGCGCCACTGAGGTTTG
>NZ_JABXYX010000340.1 GCF_017982655.1 Brasilonema sp. CT11
TTATTGTTTTTTTGTCTTGAGAATGGAAACACATCGGGTCTCTTATCAACAATTATGGTATACCTATAGTATAATTAACTAGTAAAGAATTAAATGCGCTAATATTTTATTTAATGCTCGCAGCTTGGCTGCCCATTCATTCTTGCAACAAAATAATCTTGAAGAGGCGAAAAAAATATTGATACTAGCTACGCAGCAATTTCCTAACGAGCCACACGGTAAATATCATATTTATTAAATATTTAAATTTATTTGAATATTTTTAAATTTTGACATTTGCGCGGATCGAATCTTTTGCATGCTTCCATGAACTTATTTCTAATGGCATTTTATTATAGCATGGGCCACATTAGCTGATATATATTTACGAGCACGAAATGTTGATCAGGCTCTTATTTATTTAAAACGAGTCACAGAGCTTATGCCAAACGAATTAGCTATTCTAAATTCGTACGCAGCGAATTGTTTAACAGTAGGGAAATTCAAAGAAGGAATAGAAGCATTTAAAAAGTAATTAATTATAATAGGACAATTTTTAATTCAGAAAAATTAATTGGAACACATTCGTGCTAGGATTGAAAAATTGACCAAGCATAGTCATTTGAGCATGAGATGCATCGCATATGGCTATAGAAATTTAGGAGAATTGCAGAATAGTATTGAATATTTTAAGAAGAGTTTGAATGCTGCAAAAGAAGAATTTTTTTCAGCACATCCAAAAACAAAAGAAAATAATCAAAAATTCGAACTCGAATACCACGGCTATTATTACGACTTAGTAGCTACGCTTGCATTGACTTCACAACCACAGGATATAATCCAGTACTGCGAAGATGGATTGCAAATGATAGATCCGGATCAAAACGCAATTGCCTTATTTAGTCTTTCATTTGCAGCCACGCTACAAACTTTAGATCTCTTATCGATATCACCAAATATGGTAAATAGTTCAAAACCGAAGGCGGTTTCGTCGGCTCAATCGTCTGACGTCATCGACAAAGTTGTGTATTTCAAGCAAAACATTGGCCACGCTTATAATATGACTGGAAGACCTCAATTAGCTGCTCAAATATTAACCGTAAGCATATATGATAGTACAATTATATATACCAGCACTACTAATATCGCAATAACTAATACGTGAAAAATTCCAAATCTTTTTTGGATCTCTGAGTCAAACGTTAAATTGGATTTAATTTGCTAGTGAAGCATTCTAATTTATTTACCTAATTAGGAAATATTACCGTTCAAGAGTGATGACGCAGATATTCATTTCGAACTCGGAAAATCATATGCAGCATTTGGCAACACGACAGATGCGGAATATCATTTAATCCGCGCCAACGAATTACAAGGAATTTCCGAGACTTATTACGCGCTAGCAATATTACATAGAAAAATGCACAAGTTCAAAAACGCATCCGAAGAATTTTTCAAAGCGTGCGAATTGAATCCTAAAAATGGAAAATGGTTTGGAGATTATATGTATTCACTTAAAAGCATCTGTTTATGGGAAAAATTCGAATTATCGAAGTCACAGCTTATTGAACGAATGGATCTGGAGTTGAAAAAAACAAACGAGGCGATTGTTCATCCGTTCAGCGCCATTATGTATAATTTTGATATTGATATGATATATAAGCTGTCGAAATCAATGGTATCAATAATGGAAGAAAAAATCATGCCGTTCAAGCACGAAAGACCTGCAGATCCAGCAACTTGCCAAAAAAGGAAACTCCGAATTGGTTACGTGTCATCGAATTTTCTAAATCACGCGCAAGGCAATCAATTGGCGAACTTTTTCATGAACCACGATCGAGATCAGTTCGAGATTTTCGCATACAACTTGCAAATCGCCGGATCTATTGGCGCCAAAATTCAGGTACGCATCAATCTATTTTTTTTAACCTCATATTGATTTCCTTTTATAGCAAGAGGCAATTAAAAATCAAGTCGATCATTTTATCTCGTTAATCGAACTCAACGACCAAAAAGCCGCGCAAACAATTCTCGAAGATCGAATTGACATTTTGATCGATTGTTGCGGTCACGTGGATGAAAATAGAATAGCAATATTTGCATATAAACCAGCTCCTATTCAAATCGAGTGGTTAGGTACGAAATAATAATTTTGACATTTTGACACTTTCTACTCTCTACGTTGTCTTACTTCTTTTTCCATATTAGGATATCCGTCGACCTCTGCGGCAAATTTTATGGACTACTATGTCGGAGATGAAATTTCAACGCCGAAAGAACTATGGCCGTATTTCAGTGAAAAAATCATCACCATGCCGCACACGTATCAAGTCACCGAGCATAAAATGCAATACCCTGATATCTATTCCGG
>NZ_JABXYX010000341.1 GCF_017982655.1 Brasilonema sp. CT11
AACGAGTCGAACGAGGTGATCGATGACTTGAAGCACGAGGTCCAAAAAGAGATCGGAAAATTAGCTTCGACTGACGTCATCGTCATCACACCCGGTTTGCCAAAGACTCGATCCGGAAAAATTATGCGACGATTGTTGCGTAAGATAGCGGAAGGTACTACTAAAGTAGAGGAACTCGGAGATATCTCTACGCTGGCGGATCCCGAAATTGTGGAGTACCTTATTAAGAAAGTTAAGTCCTTGAACTTTAACAAGAAGCCTCTTCAAGCGAAATTGTAATAATTATAACACAGTATTTCATTATTTAACATTATAAAACGGCGATAATACAAAAAAGAATTAGTTTTTGGTGGATCTCCAACGCAAATCCGGAGAAAACACAATTTTTCCGTTTGGCCGTGCTTTGGTTTATTTTTAGGTTAGTAAATAACTCTATTACTCATAACATAATGGCATCGCTAACACGAGTCTATTTAATAACAGGTTGCTCGAGTGGATTCGGCAGCTCGCTGGCTCAGTACCTTTTAGAAAAAGGTCAAATAGTCATTGCCACCGCGAGAAATCAATCGACCGTCGCTCATTTTCAAGAAAAATATCCTGACACAGCATTAAGCTTATCACTGGACATTACCAATCAAGATTCAGTCAACAAGGCTATCCAATCAGCTCTGAACAAATTTCAAAAGGTTGACGTTCTTGTTAATAATGCAGGCAATGCTATTTATGGATTGGTCGAATTTACTTCCGAAAGCGAAATCCGCGCTCAAATGGAGACCAATTTTTTCGGTACTGTTCGGATTACTCAAGCGATCTTGCCGATCATGCGCAAACAGAACAGCGGCCATATCATTCAATTCAGTAGTGTGTCTGGTCAAAATGGATCTCAATGCTTACCGTTCTATTGTGCGAGTAAGTTCGCTCTCGAAGGATTTTCCGAATCTCTTTCGCGCGAAGTTATCGGATTCAACGTTCGCGTGACCATTATTGAGCCAGGAGCATTTAAAACTGATATGATGAACAAATCTTTCGTTCATATCGAGAATAAAATAGTTCCAGAGCCATACAAAACGCAAGTCGAGAAGATTAATCAACGCATGGATTTCATTCGGGATCATGCACCAGGAGATCCAATGAAAGCAGCAGCGATAATTCATCAATTAGTGGAATCAAATAACCCTCCTCTTAGACTACCTCTCGGTGGGGATGCTTTTCAAACTATTACATCGCACGTGGAGCAACAGTTATTGGAATTGAAAAAATGGGAACGTGTGTCGAAGTCAACAAATTTAGATAATGCAATATGATTTATAATAAAATAGGGAGTTATTATTTTCACTGCAATATTTTGGTACTATCAATACAGATTTGTATGCCAGGCAAAAGATAATTTATCATAGCAGATCTGCCGGGGCTTTGTATCGCTCGATACGACTACAAGTGCTAATGATTGATATGATATTAATTATTATCAAGTACAAGTAGTTAATTGAAACACGACTGCGGTTCGTAATTCGGATCAAAGTATTTGTTCATTATCTTGTAGTTGTGGCCTTTCGAAGGTATTCGATTTTGTAGTATAAATATCGGTTGATAGTCTCCTTCTTTATCAGCGTCGCATCTATAATTAAAACGTGTTATATGCAGGATTCGACCTTGTTCAACATCCTTAAAACTCACCCACTCCATCTTTTGGCCATATCGTTATCCCCATATACTCCTAATAGTGTCCAATTCTCCATTAATAGCGGTAATCTAATGCGACCGTACACGCGGTGCATGTTCCATACAATTTTATCCCTGTAAATGATACCTATTAGATTATGCCACGAATAATGCACAGTTTGTCAGACTTACTTCGCAATAGGTACGGATAATATAAGAATGCCATCTGGTTTTAGCAAGCACTTCATCTTTTACATCATCTCCAAATCACCTTCTGGTCGTAGCGGGTCTCCGTACCTGATTCCATTTCGTTACTATTAAAAATGAATCATCGCCCCTATATATATTACGAGAACGTACCTCCCTAGACCGTCGTGCTCGAAGCTCGATATTGAAATGGCCACATCAAATCTAACGGGATTTTGATCGTATTGCGCTATTGTCATCGTTTTGATGCGTGGCTCATCGTACTCGACGGTGATTGGTTGAAAATCGATCGTGGTGCAAGATTTAGCTTCGTACACTAAGCAGATGCTTTCATATATAGGCCGTTGACTTCCCATGATCGCCATATTCTTGTCTTTCACTGGGTGTACTTTGAGCGATCTGCTCGAAACAGTTATGATCGCAATTAAAGTATCGCAATACGTAGAAGAATTACTCGTATATGAATAGGTCCGTG
>NZ_JABXYX010000125.1 GCF_017982655.1 Brasilonema sp. CT11
GTCCTAAACGTTCTGCTAGCGATCGCCTACTTGTAGCTTGACCAGTTTTTAGCCAGTAGAGCATTTGTAATCGCTCTTTGCTACTAGCTTCTGCGGCATATTTAACAGCTTTTTCCAATTCTTCTCGACTCTGTTTAATCTCAACTTGCAATTTGAGACCCATCACACTTGTACCAAATACACCCTTGTGAATAATTTAGCGCAGCTTCATACAGAAATGGTATCAATAACTTTTTTCCCTCACTCCCAGCCTACGGCGATCTGGGCGTCCACTAGCCCCTAAAAGGGGCGCTGCGCAAACGTTAACGCGCTCGCGCTTCACTCCCTCACTCTCCCCCTCCTCTTCCAATAAATTGATGTATGGAGGTGCGTCTGCATGAGCATAACGCACTCTAGTGTAGAAAATGAACTTTAAGTTATATTACAAGGCTTAACCAAAATATAGAGTGTTAGTCTCAACCACTTCAAACTCACAAGCCCGAGAAGCAGGTTCTACACTAAATGATCCAAAACTGACCAAAGGTAAAAATCTAGGGTTGCGTACTAGTTCTTTTGCTAATAAGAATCCAGCAATTGTCCAAGTTTGATATTTTCTAGCTTGTTTGCCAGTGAGTCGCCCCTTCTTACCATCGTAATACTCTGGCCATTCATCTTCATGTAAGCGTGCTTCTGCAATTTCAATAGCCTTGTGTGCAAGATCTATTCTATTTGTTTTCACAGCAGCTGCGGATAACAACCACAGTAAAACAGGCCAACTTCCACCATTATGATATGACCAGGGTATGTTTTTGGGGTCACATCCAGTGACAATCTTATATTCTTCGTTTTCCAAAGCTGGGAAACAAATTTTCATGGGCATATCTCCCACCAAATCCTCCCATCTTTCTTCGATGAGATTCATAATTGCTTGTGATTGATCTTCACTAGTAAGGTCTGAGACAATAGCCATCATGTTTGCTAAAGCAAAGAAGCGAGTATCTAGCTGCGAAGGTCCTACATTACCAACTAGATAACCCCCTTTTCTTGGCAGCCACTTGTCCAATTCATAATAAGGTAGTGAATCTGCATATACGTTGAAGGGATTAGCCGCTGCTTTGCCATACTCTTCACTCTTGAAACGATAAATCTTATTTAAACGATGAAGATCCATCCAATAATGCTGGCGAATATGAGTCTGTAAAAGCGGTAAGCGATTATCAATAGCTGTAACAATATCTTCATTACCTTGACAAACCAGCAGTTCTCTAGCAGCACGCAATGCAGCAAAAAATAGAGCTTGAATTTCCAATGGATGCCCAAAGATACCCATACGACGGTCAATCATACAAGCACCATCTGGAACCAATAGCGTCGGGTACATATCAAACCGAGTTGCCAAACACAGTTCCATAATTAATCTCAGACCGTGTTGGAACTCCGGTTGATATGCTAGAGAAAAATCTCTCGTAGCAACCACATAAGCACGTAATAAAAGAACCCACCACAAGCAAGAATCAACAGGTGTGACTCGGGCGATCGCATGTTCACCAAAATCAGGTTCTAAATATTCTTCTTCACCGTCAGATACAACTTTAAAGCTAGCAGGCATTAAGCCCCGACCTGGCATATAAGCATTCAGCTGTCTTTCTTTTGGCTGTAACCTTAAAGTTTCTTCTAAAAAGTTACGGACAATATCTGTCCTACCCTTGCTCAGAAAAATTAAAGCTGAAGATACAAAATCTCGGACAAAACATTGGTCATAATTCAGCGCCTCTATTGTCACATCATAAGCCGCTACTGTTCCTATAGGACGACCTCTATAGTAGAGAATTGAGTTTTCAATTGCTGTCCACGCGTCTTTTTCTACACTGTTGCTCGATACCAAGTCATTTAACTGCATTTCCTGAACAACTCCATTTTTTTGGTAAACTGTGGTTTCGTTGTAAAAGCACCAATATTTAAGTGTTTGCTGTTATTTTTTTTAGAACAATCATATTTTTTAAAATCGTCAATCTAGACTGTTCGACGATACTAACAGCAAAATATCTTGCGTTTTATGCTTTTTTGACTTTGATTGAGAGTTTTTCTCTTAGTGTTAATTCTCTCTTTTTAAAAACTTTCTTGTCACTTAAAACAGTTGATGAAAATTTCTTATCTGAGTCATTTATGAGCATAATAATAGCGGTTTTTGACTGGGTATAATATATCAAAGAGTTAAGAAACCACAGGCTTTAGGAGATGCATCCAGATGAAGCACAGCTTCATCTAGATGAGAGCCGCTATATTTATCTGTTTTAAACCCAGAAATATTTGTTCTCCCAAACAATGACAGATTTTGGTAATTGTGTAACATTTTGTTCTATTCAAAGTATAAGATTAAGTCATTTTACTTAAGCACCCAAAGATTTGGACTATGAATGAAATGATTCAACCATGCCTGTATGATAAAAAATTATAACAATTTTTCACAATTTGCAATTTTCTTTTAATTTTTTCTACTGATTAACAAAAACCATTTAATATACCTCAATTCGCCTTGAATAACAACCTGTTTCAAAGGTAGAATCAGTGAAAGCATCCCCACAAAAGTAGAAACACAATATAACTCTTCCGCTTTGAGTGGGAAAAATTCAACAAGACACAAGTAAATACAAAGTGGTTTTTTAAACAACGAAAGTTTTGTGTATTTTTGGGGACGACTCACAAATCTGTGTAATGAGTGAGCACTTTTGCTGATAAATCCACTTTTTGTGTCATAGCATTCGGTACTTATCCGTGAAATACTCGATCATTGATTTGACTAACTGCTTCTTGTCAAGACAAGAAAGAAATAGCACTTAGCTGTCCGCAAAACTATAACAGGTTGCAGTGAGTGAACATATCGGGTAAGTGTAGACGACCGTGAAAATACGCTCTGCGTTAGTAACACTTATATACTGCATAGTTAGGATGGTAGTACAAATCCAGCTACTTCCTCTACACGAAAATCCTATTCTATTATGCTGACTCAATATAAACTGTGATTTAAAAGTCCACTTCTAAATCTCCGAGTGTATCATTCCAACTAACCCTCTAACTGTGGGCAAGACTGATCTAATATTGAATAAGATTGTGTACAACTCAATACATTTCTAGCCATTGTGTAATACATGAAACAGACAAAATATTAGATGTACCAATACTCTCAAAACTGCAATCTAACAAAATTTTATAATTTTTGCATTAGTGTTTTACTAGAAGATTTAGAAGAATAATTCTGTGTCTGTATATACATATTAGCTCGATAAAGCTATTTTTGATCAGCAAAAATCCGTAAACTATTTGACATTTCTTGTGAATTTTACGTAAAGATTCATACTGTTTGTTTGTAATGTTTACTACATATATTTGCTGTCGTATATCTTGTTTTTGCCTTCAGAATCAAGTATAAAAAGAAATTTAAATCTGTAACGGAACATTAAGTAATTAAAACTTTTCTGATTAGTTTGTTATCAATTTGAAAATCAATAGTTTCGACAACTCCAGAATTTAAGGTTTATTTTATAAATCAGTTCCAACAAGGCTGTTTCAAAAAATAGTTGTAAACTACTTTAAAGAAGTAGCCGTCATGAACTGCGTATGCGTACACTAGAACACATGAAAATTTTTATTTTCTTCTGAGTTCTGTTAGCGCAGCGGGACGCAGTCCGTTCTGAGTTCTATTTTCAAGCTAGTTTGAGTTATTTGATTTTGATGATTTGTGCCTTTTCATCGCTGAGGAATGAGTGAAATCCGTCGTTGAAAAACAATCATCTCAGTACCAACAACAGGATTTCGTGCCACCAGCTTACCCCGTGAGTCAATAATATCTAAATGGATGAAATCCAATTGATTTGAACGTTCTAGCATCTGAGCCAAGAGTTTTTTTTGCTGTGATTGTTCTAGATTATACCATTCATCACGAATTATGATAGCAAGACTACTGGTACGAAAGTTAGCTTTAATTGACTGTATCAAACCCGATCCGAAGCGATCGCTCACCTCTGCTATTTGATTTTCGATAGCTGCAATCAAGGTTTGCTCTGGTGTCAAAATAATGGCTGGCGTCGGAGTTGGTTCCACTTCTGGTTCTGGTGGCGGAGTTTCCTGCACAGGCGGCGGAGTTTCCTCAGCTATTGATGGTGGTGGAGTTTCTGCGGTTGGTGGCGGTGTGATTTCCTCTACTGGTGGTGGCGTTTCTTCGATTGCTGGTGGTGTGGGAAGTGTTTCTACCTCTGGTGCAGTCGTTATCGTAGCGGATGGAGGTGTTTCTACTTCTGGTGGAACACTTGCGACTTCAGTCGGCTTACTACCAAACACTGTAGAAGTTGTCCAAACAAGAATCACTGCAATTCCAGCTATTATTCCGGTTATTGCTGTATCTGACAACTTTGTCGATAAGTTTGCTGGTAATATTGAGCGAATTTTGCCTAAAACAGCACTCCATGCCAACTGGAGTTTCTGCAAAAAACTAGGGGTTCTCTTATCCCTAATAGAGGGTTGTGTCTCTAATTTGTCTACCGTTGTTTCTAAAACCCCAATTGTCCCTCTCAGAATTCGCAGAGTTATTGCCTTCCAAATTGGCTGGATTCTCTGGTATCGTTTTTGGGGAGGTTGAGATGCCGACTCAACGATTGGTTGCGGTAGGTTCGCTTCCGGTTCAGAAGAAAATGGTGGTTGTGAATTCTGATTGTCTTGGGACATGGAACTTTAACCCACAGCTGCGAATCAAAGACAAGAGACTTTATTCTTGCACTGCAGCTTCCTCAGCCTTAATTTATCACTTCATCGCATCGGCTATACTTTACTACTTATTGAATTTGGTAATTTTATGAAGTTTAAACGTCGTCAATTTTTGTTTCTCAGTAGCCTCAGTGCTATTGGTTCAGGATTTCTCGGTTGTGTCAGTCGTCAAGGTGGCAAAAATGGTGGAATTGCTATATCAAAAGCGGCGATACCCCCTAATCCAGCCAAAAACAATTCCTTACTACGTTTTGTTTCTGTTTCAGATACAGGTACTGGAGAGCAAACACAGTACGCCGTAGCTAAAGCAATGACTAACTATCACAGTAAAAATCCTTATGATTTAGTGGTTTTAGCTGGTGATAATATCTACACCAATGGTGAGATGGAAAAAATTAATGCAGTATTTGAGCGTCCCTATGCACCATTACTAAAGCAAGGTGTTAAATTTCAGGCTGCTCTCGGAAATCACGATATTCGTACCGCAAACGGCGATCTTCAACTAAAGTATCTCAATTTTAATATGAAGGGACGATATTACACATTTCAACGCGATCATGCGCAATTTTTTGTTTTAGATACGAACACCAACGCTGATTTGCAAAAGCAGCTAAAATGGTTGGATCAAGAATTAAGCACCTCTAAAGCACCTTGGAAAATCGTGTATGGTCATCATCCGATTTATTCATCAGGTATGTATGGTAGCAATCCAACTTTTATTAAAAACTTTACTCCACTCTTTCAGAAATACGGTGTTCAATTATATATAAATGGTCATGAACATCATTATGAACGCACTCGTTCGATTAATGGAACTACTTATGTAATATCTGGCGCTGGTGCGGACACTCGTCCTGTAGGTCGTTCTGAATGGACAGAATATTCGGCAGAAAAGTTAAGTTTTGCTGCCTACGAAGTTTATGCAGATAGAATAGAAATTAGTGGAATCGGCACTAATAATAACGTTTTTGATAAAGGTGTTATTCAACTCAAATCAGCGTAATTCTTCAATCTCTTGTCTCAGTCATTTTTGGAAATAGAAAACTACAGAGACACACAGAAAGACACAAAGAAGTAGTCTGTGTATCTCTGTGTGACTCTGCGCTTCAAAATAGTCATAATCTTAATTTATACAAAAAATCTATTATGCAACCTCAATGAGTAACAACTTATGAAACTCAAGCGCCTAAATATAATTTCTTTCCGTGGAATCGGCGATTTGACGCTTGATTTTGCTGAAATGGAGCCAACTGTGCTTATTGGTATCAATGGTGTTGGAAAATCTAGTATTTTGGACTGTATTGCTATTCTGTTATCCCAGTTTACCGGGCAAATTCAACATGGTCATTCCATACGTTCCTTAAGTGAACAAGATATCACGAATGAAAGCCCAAAAATGGAGATATCAATAATAGTTTCTCCGCAGCCAGAAGAAGAAATTACCTGGTCTTTAAGTGAGGAACGTAAAGAGGGCAAATCGGTTAAAAGTGCGGGTGAAGTCCGATTAGAGGCTATCAAATCTTTGATAGATGGTATTAGTCAGCAACGCATACAAAAGCTTGGATATGGAGACGAAGTTACAAACGCCTTACAAGCAGCCTCAATAGTCCTAAGTCAGATAAAAGCTGATGAAGTGAGTCAAGACCCTTTAAAAGATTTACAAACACTGGTTGACGATATAAACAATCAGTTAGCAAATAATGATAACGCTAGTATTCCTTTGGCTGTTTATTATCCAGTCAATCGTGCAGTTATTGACATGCCTTTGGAAATTTCAGAAGAACATTTATTTACTCAAAGAAATGCCTACGACCAAGCACTAACTGGTGGAAGGATTGACTTCAAAAGTTTCTTTGAATGGTTTAGAAACCGCGAAGATTTGGAAAATCAATTGCGACGGGATAACCCGAATCATCGAGATAAGCAGTTAGAAGCAATAAGAGGGGCGGTATCATCTTTACAACCAGATTTTTCAGATTTACGAGTTGAGCGATCGCCCTTACGAATGACTCTCAAAAAACAAGGTCAAGAACTCATCGTTAATCAATTATCTGATGGGGAAAAATGCTTGCTAGCAATGGTGGGTGATTTGGCAAGGCGCTTGGCAATCGCCAACCCAAGTTTAGATAATCCACTCGAAGGGAAAGGTATTGTTCTTATTGATGAAATTGAACTACACCTGCACCCCAAATGGCAACGGCAAGTGATTACAGCTTTGATAAAAACATTTCCCAATTGTCAGTTTATTATCACCACCCATTCACCACAAGTGGTGAGTCACGTCAAACCAGACAGCATTTACCTCCTGCAAGCAACACCTGATGGTATCGTTGCTGAACGTCCGGAAAACTCGTTTGGCAGAGATAGCAATCAAATTCTAGAAGATCTCATGGGAGTATCAGAAAGACCTCAAGAAATCAAAGAAAATCTCCAGAATTTATTTAGATTAATTGACCAGGGACATCTCGATCGCGCTAAGCAATTGCGCCAAAATTTAGCCGATGAAATTGGAGAAGACGATCCGGAATTTGTGAGAGCAGATGTCCTTATTCGACGCAAGGAAATTCTCAATCAATGAAGTATATCCAAAAAAGTAAAGAACCTGATAGCTTAACCAAATGGAAGCATAAACTGGGTAGGCGAACACCCGACTGGAAATCTTTCCCACAACCAGTGAAAAATGAAGTCTATCACTCACTACTACAAGAGCAAGGTTTCATTTGTTGCTATTGTGGTATGTCTATAGCCAGAAAGCAATGCCATATTGAACATTTTAGACCCAAGAGTGTTTATAGAGATCTCACATTTGAGTACACTAATCTGATCGCCTCATGCCAAGGCGAAGATGAACACAGACCTCGTGTACCAGTGCATTGTGGACACAAAAAACAAGCTTGGTTCGATGAAGAACTGATGATTTCACCCTTAGATCCAAAATGTGTAGATTACTTTAAGTACTCTGGTTTTGGAGAAATTTTGCCAACAGATGATCACGATAAACAAGCCGCCGCTAAAACCACAATTCAAAAACTAGCACTTAGCATTGATAAGTTGAGAAAGATGAGGCGTGCAGCTATTGATGCTATACTGCTAGCTACTGACGGGTTAACAGCTACAGAAGTACAGCTGCTTACTCAGGG
This sequence comes from Brasilonema sp. CT11, assembly GCF_017982655.1. Classification (GTDB taxonomy): domain Bacteria; phylum Cyanobacteriota; class Cyanobacteriia; order Cyanobacteriales; family Nostocaceae; genus Brasilonema. Next base: position 7,881 of record NZ_JABXYX010000125.1, read on the forward strand.
ATATCAAAAACCAGATGCAGATGGAAGATATACGCCCTTTTCGGCAGCAATTACTTATATACTCAAGCAATATTTTTGATGATTGACGAGTATTTCAGGACTTACGCAAAATAATGAAAAAATAAACCGCAAAGACGAGGCAATGCGTTGAGGAGCCAGTCCTGCAGGAGGGTTTCCCGACCTAGGGATCTGGCGTTGGGGTTCCCCCCGTTGTAGCACCTGCCGTGCAAAGAACACAAAGGTAAGAGGGTTTAAAAGGGTTTTTGCGTAAGTCCTATATTTGATTAATTGACGATAGATTTACCTTGTACAGTTGAAGCAGGTTGAACATTCAACAAATGCTCAATTGTAGGCGCAATATCGATGTTGTGAACCTGTTTTAACATGCTGTGTTCAAAATCTGGACCAGCTGCAAAGAAAATCGCACTCATATTCGGCAGATTCGGGTCGTAGCCGTGTGCGCCGTAGAAATTGGGCACAGACAACACCGAACTATTAGAAGGATCATCTCCCAAGCGCTGCACAACTGGCGTTTGAATACCATCGAAGTTGTAGCCCAGTGTTAGTAGGGCAAAAACATCACCTGCATCTTGACCAATGAACTCATTCGTGCTTAAGCCAAACGAGGGGTCATTCAGATCTTCAGGGATAAATCTGGTGTAAACCTTATCAAATATATGGACGCTGTTACCGTAGCTGTAGTTGGGATTGTTATCTACAAAAGATTTGAGTGCATTTGCTACTTGTTGTTGCAAGGTAACGTATTCTTCATGACTAACGATGCCATTAGGTTCCCGTCCCTGTAGGTTGAAGTAGATATTGACCGCAGGACCAGAACTTACGGCTCTTACCTTGTTAGAATCGAAGTTATTGTTTTTGAGAAAGTTATTGATATCGACCGATGTATGGAAAGCAGCAAACCCGTGGTCTGAAACGACGATGATGTTGCTATTAGGTCTGCCTTGGCTATCAGTACCAACGGTATCAATAACACGTTGAATTGCGCGGTCAGCAGCTTGGTAAGCTGCTTTTACATAAGCGTCGTAACGGGCAATCTTCTGTTGATCCTGATTTGCTGCAATAGAGTTGGGGTCGCGAGGGTTAGTTGCTTGACGTGAGTCGGTAAGCAGGAACTGGTGTTCTGATCCATCAGGTTGCTCAATGTAAATCATTGCCAACTCAGCATTGGGATTCTGAGTGATTGCCCGTAAACCAACATTGGTTTGGTAATCAACAAAATTCCGAAGCTGGTCTTCGTAGATAGCTTCTAATTCTTCATCATAAAAATTTTCAAATCCGGGGCTGAGTCGTTCAGTAAGGCGGTAGTCTGCCTGATTTCCCCAGAAACCAACATTATTGTTGATATCATCCACATTTGCTAGCACTGCTGCGTTGCGCGGAATGTAATTGGCAGAGTAACGAGCAAAGCGTACAGTGGATAAGTCAGGAGCCAGGGTACTTACATAAAAAGCAGTTCCTGCTTTGCTGGAGCTACCTTCCAAGTAGAATGGGCTAGACTTTTGCTCACTCGCTCGCACATAAGCAGGTCCAGTGGAAGGTAAATTGAAGGGACCCGGCTGAATACCTTGGTTAGCATCAAAGAAGACTAACGTGTCGTAATTAACTTTACGATCCTTAGTTGTGTCCAGAGCAACGACTTGGATGTCGTAAGTGACGCCATTAACTGTGAACTTATCAAAGGATTTATTTGTCTTTAAAATTCGGCTATAGGACACTTTCCCAGCCGCTTTGAGTTGGTTAATCACTGACTTGGGAGCGGGAGAAAAGTCTGTTGCTGTCAGGTTAAAACCTTGCGCCCCAATTCCAGCAAAAGTTCCAAAAGGTACTGTATAGTCTACGGTTCTCTTATTCGCTGGTTGCACAATCGGGCTATTTGGCAATCCTGGTACCGTGATATCTACCCCATCTGCTCCCGGAAATGTGGCAGCAACAACCTTTTTACCGTTTTCTCGTAAGGATAGCCAAAGTGGCTTTGCTGTCAAGTCTGTGCTTTGGGCAGGTCCATCAATACCAACTGAGTAGCCGCCGATGGGAGCATTGAAACCACTGATATTTTCTTTGAAAGGACTAGCAACCAGATGAAATGTGTTGGCGTCAATATCGTTCTTTGCTGCAGAAGAACCCGTTGCGATCGCAATATGTCCAGGGGCAGTCAGAGATGGGGTAATAGTGATATTCTGCTGAGCGACAATTCCCTGGCTTTGCAGTAATCCTAAACCCTGGCTTGAGCTAAGTATTCCGTCCGCAAGGTATTGGTTAATCAGTTGTGGTGTTGCACCATCTAGGGAAATCAAAATAACTTTGGGAACTTGAGGTTTGCTCGCAGTCTGACCTTGAGTACCATGTTGGTTCCAGTTTCCCCATACCAGCAGCATCACAAAAAACGATGCCGCGAACAATCGCCAAAAATATTTCTTCGTCCCAGAAGTTCTCGCCAAATTTCTCATACTATTTTGGATTTTAGATTTTATATTTTAGATTTTCAAAGAGTTACTGTTAATCGCTTAATGCGTTCCATCTGTCGCAAATATTTTTTCTTAATATCATTTATGTCTCTTTCTTTTCAGCATTTTTGATTTTGGAGCACGAATTGCTGAAAGTCTCAAATTGTAAGGTGGGCAAGAGTGCCCACCCTACGCTACGCTGAGTTTGCTTTCTTCACTATGGTCAAAATACTAAATCACTGAAGTGACTGACTCTGGAAAAGTCGTTAAGCCGACAGTGCGACCATCAAAGCCAGCAGCATCAAAGTAGCTAGTGTCACCTACTTGTTGGTAGTTCAGATAAGTGCTAACACCGCCAGCAGTCGGAGCAGACTTCAAGATACCCGTAGTGTAAGGAATACTATCGGGACTTCCTAAGAGTGCTTCTGTGATCACTCGTCCTGTCAAGTCGCCATTACTGGGAATATCAAATCCCAGAACATTTGCCAATGTGGTGGCAACGTCAGCATTGCTCACTGGTGCATGATCAACGTAGCCCTGCTTAAAGTCCGGACCGAAGGCGATCATATTGTTGTAAGTATCGCCCCGACCAAAGCTACCGTGCATCCCTTGACCTTGCTGCAAGGCTGTGTCGGCAATTTCTACCTGTGAGCCAGAGGGATTGTTTGAATCTGTGGCGAATGTCCGGAAGTTCAAAACAATATCAGGAGTTGGTAATTCAGTTGAACCCTTTAAGTTAATTGACGATAAAGGTAGTGCACCAGGAACTGAGCCGTACTCATCACTGACAAACACTCCACTGGTGTAATCCTGTTTGCTCAAGAAATCCACCACTTTGTTAACGGTTTCGGGGTTATGGTCTGGAACGTAAATCAGGTCTGATCCACCGTTAGCTGCAACCACCACTTTGGCATCAGGCTTGTCCTGAATCACTCCACTACCACCAATCAATCCGTCACCATTTCTAGGACGTTGTCCTTGAGTAGGGTCTACTAAAGCATAGTTTTTGCCATCAGCAGTTGCTGTGTCAGCGTCATACAGGGGTAGCGCCAATTCGTGGGCAATGTCAATCGCCACAAATCCAGAAGGTAAGTAGCCAGGATTGACTCCCGGATAAGTTAGGGATGAGGCATAGTCGCTGACTTTTCCTCCTTGGGCATCTGTGAACTGCTTGCTAATGGTAGAAAAGCCGTGGTCTGAAGTGATGAAAATGTCGGTGTTGGCTGCTAACTGTGGATCGCTGTTGATATAGTTCAGAATTTGCTTGAGGTTGTTGTCAGCATTTTTCACACCTGCTTTTGAGGTTGGACCGTTAATTCCTGGAGTCAGGCTGTTAAGGCTGTCTCCTTGGTTATGCTGCGTACCATCAGGGTCACGTGACCAGTAAACCAAGGCAAAGGGTTTACCTTGATCATTTTCTTGTTCATTGAAGTAAGGCAAGATTGCCTTAGTGATCGCATTGGTAAAGTACTGCTGCTGAACGGTGTTAGCAGCAAGTGTTCCGGGAGTGGTATTGTTTCCAGAAAAGCCGTTGCTCAACTGGTCAGTGCTGGCTACACCATTAGTACGGTCAGGGGTTGTAGCACCTACCCCTGCATTCACTAATAGTTTGATAACTTCTGGACTGAGGGGAACACCACCTGTCTTGCCTGTCGAGTCATCAATAATGATCGTCTTCGGTGTTGGTATTTTCCCATCTGCTCCGACATTACCCTGTGTGACATCCTGAATCAGCGTTGGTCCTAATTTCCCAACTGCAGCGGTGTTGTATCCGTGTTCACGGGCATACGCTAGCAGTGTTTCTTCGTCTAGGTAGTTACCGGCAAAATGTTCGTCAATATCACTGAGAATTGCATCATTTTCAATAAACGGCGTTGGCGTCCCAGTTAGTCCTCCAGCAAACACTGGATAGCCTGTGTAGATCGTGTTGCTGAAGTCTCCTGTATCTCCCAGGTAATGCCCAGTTGCGATCGCCGATGCATTAGGTGTCGTGAAGGTTGGAAACAATGAATGGCTGTTAACAAACTTCACCCCTTTCTGACTCAGTTCGTACAGCGTCGGTGCATCTTCTGGATTTACCGAACTCGGACGTAGACCATCTGCGACGAAAATGATCGCGTTCCTACCTTGGGAACCGCTACCTACTGTCGAGATCCCATCCAAAGTATTATCTGCCATGTAAATGACTCCGGTACTAAAGTAAATAAGACGAAATGTGAGAATTTTCTCTGACAAATTTAGAGCATTTATTGCCAGAGCTTCTTGTTATAAATTTGTTGATTCAGTCTGCAAGTTCTTGAAGTAATTAATGTAAATCAGTCCTTATATTTCACAGGATAATTAATACTTTTTAATTTATTGACAGGAGGATTTATATTAACTAGTTGCTCATTCCATTACCTGTTTGAATGTCATTCAAACATATAAATCAATACAAATTAAGCCTAATATAGATTGCTCATTTCAGACTTAAACAATAGTCAAAGGATAGGTTAAATTTAGTTTAAATTTACAAAACTTTTGAGCAAAATCATCTAGAATGAGAATAATAATAATTATTATTAATGGTTCGGGTGATTGATTTTTAATTCACTGTTTGCGTAGGACAAAAAAACCTTCGGTTATTGCGATCTGCCTTTGGCAGCAGCGCTAGCCCCGGAGGGGCGCACTCAAAGGACGCGATACGCGGAGCGTCAAGCCAGAGGCTTATCGCCCAATACCTCACAAACCAATAACAAATAAGGATGGAAGCCTTACTCGCTTTCAGCCTGCTTGAAAGTATGCCTTTCAGGGTTAGGAACAACCCCACAGGCGGCGTACCACCCGCTACCAATGTAAGAAACACTTTTTGCCTGTTCCCTGTTCCCTGTTCGCTGTTCCCTGTTCCCTGGTGTTCTGTGTTCTTCTTAAGGAACAAATCAATTCCTCAACGCCCGTAAGAAACGTTGCAAACCTTTAAACAAATTGGGCATTTTCGCAGATGAAGCATCTACTGTAGCTGACGTAGACTGTGCCCGAGCTAAAATTGCATCCAACTCGTCACCAGATGGCTTTTGCGGAGATTCGGAAATCTTTTGATACTCATCGCTCTTTTGCAGCCAAACTTCCCATACCCCAGGGTAAGAGCGAAATACAGCAGTCTCGTCATCTATGGGACGGAGATAGTAGCAAGATTCTATTGTTTTGACGAAACGCTCACGTAATTGACGTGCAGTATAACCAATGCCCACTACTCCTAAATCTTCTAAACGAGGATTTAATATCACTATTGGGCGATCGCCCGCCAATTGAGCGATCTTTTCCACCTCTAAAACTTCTACCACAGTCGGACCAATAAGAAAGAAAATTTCATCCTCTGGTTCAATTTTGTCCTCCATAGATAATTTTCCTGTACCAATATCAAAAATCTTAAACGACACATCAGCCCAATCACGCTTCGCAAGGGCAGCACCACCAGCATCTGGAAAGAAAACTTTCAAGGCAGAACCGTATTCTTCAAAAAGTGGCATAAATTGCTCTGCCACAAGCATAGGTTTGAGTTCTGGAATCACTATTTCAACTTGTAAGCGCTTATATCCATCTGCAAGTGCTGCTTTGGTTGCTTCACCGGCTTGAACAATTGCATCTTCAAGAGAGTTTGGAAGTTGAGTCATACTAAATAACTTTTGATTTTGAATTTTTAGATTTTAAGCGCACCCTCGACGCAGATAAACACAGATAATTGTCTGTCATATTCGCGTACATACGCGCTGAGAGTGCAGTTGCAATTTCAACCAGTTATCAGTTATCAGTTACTAGTTATTAGTTTCCCTGTTCTTTGTTAAGCGTTGCCTGTTCCCTGTTCATTTTTTACTGATTGAACTAACGACTAACAATCAATTCTACAGGTGATAGTCGCTGCAAAACTTGCCTTAACACCATTGCTACCCAATCGATATCAGCTTCTGTTGTTTCGCGCCCTAGTGTCATGCGGATAGCCCCCAAAGCTGCGTTTTCTGGATAGCCCATTGCTAATAATATGGGACTAGGGCTGAGTTTACCACTATGACAAGCAGCTCCAGCACTGATACCAATGCCAGCTAAATTCATTTGTCGTACTAAAGTTTTACCACTGAGTTTTTGTCCATCAGCGTGTTCTAAGCAAAAACTGACATGGTGAGGTAGGCGGTGCGTGCGTTCGCCAGTGGGAAGCAAACCAGGAATATCAGTTAATTGGGCAAACAGGCGATCGCGTAACTTGATTAACCTGGGTGTTTCTGTTGGCAATTCTTGATCTGCCAATTCTGCTGCAACCCCAAACCCTGCGATAATGGGTACTGCATGCGTTCCAGAACGTAGTCGTCTTTCTTGTCCCCCACCACCCAGTAAAGGAACCAACTCTACACCAGGATGCACATACAACGCCCCAACACCTTGTGGCCCATAAATTTTGTGACTAGAAATGCTAAGTAAATCTACGGTGAGATTTTTCACATCTATAGGTAAGCGCCCTGCCACTTGTACAGCATCTGTATGGAACAAAACACCTGCACGACGAGCTATATTTCCTAATTCCTCAATTGGTTGTAATGTCCCAACTTCACTTTGACCGTAAATAACCGAGACCAACACGGTATTATCTTGTAACGCTGCTTTTAAATCTAGGGGGTTTACTCTTCCTTTCGCATCCACGCTTAAGCGAGTTACTTGCCAACCCCACAACTCCAACAACCGTACTGGTTCCGCAACAGCAGAATGTTCAACATTGGAAATAATCATGTGTTGGGGCTTGGCATACAAATGAGCAACTCCCATAATCGCCAAATTGTCTGCTTCAGTACCACCAGAAGTAAAGATAATAGATTCAGGATCAGGTGCGTTTATTAAACCAGTCACCTGCATTCTTGCTTGTTCCACAACCGTTGCTGCCCGTTGTCCCCACTCATGCAAGCTAGAGGGGTTACCCCAATCTTGAGTTAAGACTGCTTGCATTGCGGCTATTGCTTCTGGGCGAGTGGGAGTAGTTGCGCTGTAATCTAAATAAATTTGCATAACCTATAAGGTGAGAAAACACGCTCTTGCAACGGGTTATTTCTATTTTCAGACTATATAGTTAGTCTGCCAAATTCTTACAACTTTTTAGATGATAGTCATCCTATTTTATTTGTGAAAATAAAAAGATTAAGATTCCCGACTTCGTAAAAGTTGTCGGGAATCTTGTTGTTCACGTAAGCGCAAGCGCACGTCAACAGGGCATTAGCGTTGCAAGAGCGTGTCGCTTTGCGACGAGCGCGTCTGCGCAGGAGATACGCGTAGCGTGTCCCACAATACTTTATCTTTTTAAGCATTAAGCAAATCTTAAATGCTCTACTTCTAGATACAGGCTTTGATTTCCCATAACAGAAGCCATCTACTATGCTAAACGTGCTTGAGCTAAATCACGTATTAACGCAGTTCTGGAGTAAAGGTAGGCGCTTACGCTGTTAGTTTCCTCACCGCTGAGCACTCTCAACCTATCAAGTTCCCCCAACAGTTGCTTAACCAAATCCGCATCATTTAATCTGAGCAGAACATTGGTGTGAGTCTGTTCAACGACAGACCAGATTTGACGTAAGGTTGAGACATTAATGCCCTTGCCTTTTTTATTATCCATGATCAATACCTATTATTTTTAATAATTTCTTTATATTTTACCAGAAAAATAGATTTTAAGAATTATTAAGTATTTATACTTAATAAAAGATCTTAGTTAGTGCAACTATACAGCTTCAGGCTTGACAGACAAAGGTTACAGCTTTAAGTGGTATAAGAATCCGGTTTGATTTGGTGAGATCAGTGCGAATGACGGCTTTCCCGACCTAGGCATCTGGCGTATGCGCTTTGCGCACGCCCAGAGGTCTAAAGCGCAGCGAGACCGGAGGTCTTCCCCGATAGCCCTCCGGTCTCGCCAGTCGCCTGCGGAGGGAAACCCTCCCGCAGCGCTGGTCTCACCGTAAGGCGTGGCGTTACCCATAGGGTGAAATAACAAAGTGGGCAGAGAACGCTTAACAGGCAACGCCAAGGTGAGCGTCAGCGGCTCGACTGAGCGGAAGCTGATCGGCGTCGAAGCTTCGCCGAACGTCCGAACGGGAAAAGGAATAAAGGTATACCTAGGTTGGTAAAAATCTGCGGAGGAATTCCATAGAAGAAAGCCAGGAATTGCTGCTAGGCAACATTAAAACTAAATTTTGTTCCATAATTTTCTAGCTCGACTTTACTATTACCGCAACTGCTCTTGAGGGAAGCCATCTGGGCAAGGTTTGAAACAAGGATAATTAATTCATCTGGATCAAATGGCTTTTTGATATGTATAGAAAACCCTTCCTGCAGAGCCAGTTTACGTGCTTCATCTGAGGCTTGTCCTGTCAAAGCTATAGCAGGAAGATGTCTTACGTGTTCACTGAGGTTTCTAACAGAACGAATCAGCGAATAACCGTCACAGTTTGGCATAGCAATATCGCTGATCAAAATATCTGGGTTGAACCACGTCATTACTTGAAGCGCTTCAGTAACTGATGTTGCCACGATTACTTCTGTGTTGTATTCTTCAAGAATGAACTTGATCAAATCGAGATTATCAACATCGTCATCTACTGCCAGCACTCGCAAACCGTTTAGGAATTCCAACTCATCCATGTACCTAGACACTTTTTCATTTTTCGACAAACATTGTTGCAGGTCGCTTATCCGGTTGCAAGGCAAAAGCGAAACGAACTTAGCTTCAAGAAAGTCTGTAGTTCCTACTGTATAGTCCAGGAAAGGTTGGGAACTATTCATTAAAAAAATCCTGTAATTATTAAGAAATTATTAACTTTCTACACAATACTTTACTATTCGATGTATATATCTCCTCTGTCTTTAGGATGATATTGTGTTTTTCAACTCTACCCGGCGCTAGAGTCGTTCGGTTTAGTAATTCAGATTAAATGCAGATGAGCGTTAAAGGATTGCTTGCTCATGAGCTTTAAGTACAAATGGAAAAATGGCTCTATGCCAAGTCGCGATCAAGCGGCACGTAGTCAATATCTCCTGGATCAGGAACAGTTTCACAATGAACAAGACCGGAACTTAGCAGAGGAACATGCTCGTAAGCATTTAGGTGTACCTACACGAATTCCAGACGATGAGCGTTCCATACTGCCTCAGGCTGCTCCTAATGGAAGCGAGGATCAAATAAACCAGTTGTAATTTTCTTGTTGTTGTTTACCCTTCACACCATTGGAAAAAGGTTGTCCATTCTCTGGGCAGCCTATAAGTTTATTATTTAGGAAGGCGCAAGGATTAACAATTAATCCGACACGTGAAAATTGTACTTGCAATTTCCCTTGTGTGAATTTCGAGCTGTAAGTCTAGTCGTGAATAGTACCGTCGGGCATGATTGCCCCGGTTAGGATTGCTCCTGTTAAATTGACTTTGACCATGAGCGCTTCTTTCAGGTTAGCTCTAGTTAAATTAGCGCCAGTTAAATCTGTCTTTAGGAGAACAGCTCTTGTTAAATCTGCTTCAACCAAGTTAGCCCAACTCAGATTAGCTCTAGTTAAGTTTACGTCTTGAAGATTAGTTTGATATAATATCGCCCTACTAAGATTGGCTCTACTTAAGTCGGCTTTAATCAACACAGCCATTGACAGCAGTGCTGCAATCAGGTTTGCTGCGTTAAGATTGGCTTCTGTGAAATCAGCACAGGTTAAGTCTGTTCGATGCAGAATTGCCCAACTGAGATCGGCACCCATAAGATCCGATTCCCTCAGACTCGCTTGAGTTAAACAAACCTCACTTAAATTTGCTTCTTTAAGAAAAGCCTGACTAAAATCCCTCTGCCCTGCGATATAACGTTTTACCAGTTCCAAATCGTTCATGTCTCCTGCAATTAGCCCAAAAATCCTTGAATAACTTGCTGTTACCAGTCAGGCAAAAAACCGAGTTTTTTGCCGTTTTCACGGATTTAACAGATTAAGTTATGACATTTGGAGCGATGAATGCCAACCTGATCGCAGAACTTTTTCTGCCGCAAATAGTGGATAATATTTACTTTTCCTTCAACTAAGTTAAACTCGGCTCGACGTAAAGAGCTTCTGCTTGTGACAAAGACAGGCGCGAACATGGCGGATTTTTATTTTTGACTTTTATCTACTTTCTTTATTGAATTTTAATTAAGTATATATGCTCATGAAACCTAACTAAAGTCTGATTTGAGTATTTTTACTCAAAGTTATGAAAGTATTACTAAGACTAATGGTTTTAAGGTGGGATGAAACGTTAGACAAAATGCAAGCGCCTTTGCAGCAAAAGTTATACTCGTGGTGCAGGGGTGTAGGTAGTTCCAGATATCGTGCAATTACCGAAAAGTTTTGTCATAAAAACAAATTAACTTCCGTAAGAGCCGTATTGTTATGGCTTTTTTTTAAAAGAATACTGGTAAAAGATATAACTCAGTCTTAAAACTGAGTAAAAACGACGCGCTACACTTCCTTATTATTTAATGAAACTTCTATTAGATTTGATGACTTCTGACAAACAGCATTTTCAAGTTGTTAGAAGGACGAGCTTTATATTACCTATCTTTATTGTCGGGATTGTTTTAGTTAACGTCCTCAAATTTTCACCAAAGACAAAACTTGTTCAACCTTTACCTCAAGACTCTGCTGTTAAAGTCTATTTCAATCAAAATTTAGCGTCTTTTTATGAAGATCCATACCGTCACTTTATCCGCAAGGGAGACAATTTAGAACAGCAAATTATCGAGGCGATAAACCAAGCAAACTCAACTGTGGATTTAGCAGTGATGGAGTTTCGGCTTCCGAAAGTTGCTGAAGCCCTAACAGTTGCTCGCAAACGCGGAGTAAAAGTGAGAGTGTTAATAGATAACAAGTATAATAAAACTTTAGATAAATATACACAAGCAGAAATTCCCCGGATGAATCGGCATGATAAGCAAGCGTATGAAGAATTAAAGCGATATCCAGCCGATGCTTTAGCTATGTTGCACTCATCTGGAATTGAAATCAAAGATGATAAATCTAACAATGCCAAAAAAGGCAGTGGACTTATGCATCATAAATTTGTGATTTTAGATGGAAAGACAACTATCATCTCTAGCGCTAACCTGACAACATCAGATATGCATGGAGATTTTGGAAATCTTGACAGCCGTGGTAATCCCAACAATATGGTTGTTGTTCCTAATAACCCTCAACTTGCCAAAACTTTTACTGATGAATTTAATTATATGTGGCAGGGAGTATTAAAATCTTATAAGCCACAAAGATCTCCTGTAACAATTCCAGTTGGGCTAGGAACTATCACCGTCAATTTTTCGCCAGCTAGAAGCAAAAAAGATGATATAACAAAAACTAGTAATGGAATGATTGCCTCTTATTTAGAGCAAGCTAAAAAGAGTGTACATATTGCAGTGTTTGTTTTTTCGGATCAAAAGATTAGTGACACTCTTGGTAGTGTGCATGATCAAGGTGTTGAAGACATAAAAGTTCTGATAGATCCGGATTTTTTTAGAGAAAGTTACTCCAAAGCATACGATGCAATGGGTGTTTGTCCTCGTGTAGGTAAGAAACGTAGCTTCATAACAGTGAAACCTTGGAAGCATCCAATCACCACTGTTGGTTTTCCTACTGGCTTAATGGGCGATCGCGCAGTTCATAGTAAAATGGCAATCTTAGATGACACATTGGTGATCACTGGTAGCCACAACTGGTCTAATGCAGGGAACTATTTGAACGATGAAACTTTAATAGCTATACAAAATCCCATCGTAGCAGCGCATTACGAGCAAGAGTTTAGTCGGCTGTATGGAACGGCAAAGCTGGGGTTGAAAACTCTCTCGTCAACGCAAAAGTGTCAACAACTAGAGAGCCGGTCAAGTAATAACGGTTGACAAAAGCAGAATTATGTGAATAAGTGAAAACGCCTATTTCAAGCTAAATTTTTAGGTCTAGTTTTTAGCGCTCGCATAAAATCTGAGTCCCTAAAAGTTCGATTTCCACAAGATATATACCCTGCATTTTATGTCAACTACTTCTACTTGACCGACGCTCTAGGGGTGTAAGGGAATAGGGGTGTAGGGGTGTAGGGGAAATAACATTTTTGACAGCAACTTGCTATCAGATTTATCGCCAAAACTTGAGAAGTCTTTCAAACAAAGAATTGCCAGCATTGTTCTCATTCGGAAGATTAACTACATTTTGTTGATTAGTACTCACTTTAGCCCGGAGATTTTCCAGATTTTCACGGACAGTAGCTGTATATTGATGGTTGTCCCCAAACACCTGCTGACGAATCTCTAAAGCTTCTTGGTACAACGGTTCGGCTTCGTTGTAGCGTCCTTGTGAGTAGTAGAGATTAGCCAAGTTGTTCAAGCTGGTGGCGACATCGGGATGTTGTTCTCCTAGCAGGCGTTTTCTCAGTTCTAAAGCTTCTTGGTACAACGGTTCGGCTTCGTTGTAGCGTCCTTGTGAGTAGTAGTAGAGATTAGCCAGGTGGCTCAAGGTGGAGGCGACATCGGGATGTTGTTCTCCTAGCAGGCGTTTTCTCAGTTCTAAAGCTTGCAGATACAACGGTTCGGCTCCCTTGTAGCGTCTTTGTGATTTGTAGAGATTAGCCAGGTGAAACAAGGTGGAGGCGACATCGGGATGTTGTTCTCCTAGCAGGCGTTTTCTCAGTTCTAAAGCTTGCTGGTACAACGGTTCGGCTTCGTTGTAGCGTCTTTGTGATTTGTAGAGATTAGCCAGGTGAAACAAGGTGGAGGCGACATCGGGATGTTGTTCTCCTAGCAGACGTTTGTATAGTTCTAAAACTTGCAGGTACAAGCGTTCGGCTTCGTTGTAGCGTCTTTGTGATTTGTAGAGATTAGCCAGGTGAAACAAGGTGGAGGCGACATCGGGATGTTGTTCTCCCACCAGACGTTTTCTCAGTCCTAAAGCTTGTAGGTACAACGGTTCGGCTTCGTTGTAGCGTTCTTGTGATCTGTAGAGTTCCGCCAAGTTGTTCAAGGTGATG
>NZ_JABXYX010000014.1 GCF_017982655.1 Brasilonema sp. CT11
ATGTAGGCAGAGGCGCTATAGCGCCTCTGTTGTTAAACTGTTTTTGCCTTAAATTGTTTTGCCAAAAGACTCAACAAAGTTTTACGTGGAACAAGGCTGGATAATTTACTAATAAAGTGAGTACTAAAGCCACCAATAACAACGCTAGGATCTCCCCTTTCCAAAGCTTTCAAAGATTCGCGTACGACTTCTTGTGCAGTCGATATTTTATTTGTTCTAGCTGCAAGTGCAGGAGGAAACTTAGCTTTTGCCAAGAAGTCTGTCTCAACTGGTCCTGGGCAAGTCACTAATACACGGACACCATAGTCACGATTTTCTGCCCAAAGTGCCTGACTAAAACTGACAATGAACGCTTTACTGGCAGCATAAACAGAAAGGTAAGGCATTGGTTGAAACGCGGTGAGGGAAGATACGTTAATAATGCTTCCAGAACGACGTTGCCGCATTTGTTGCAAGAATTTATGAGTTAAATCTACTAATGCTAAGATATTCAATTGTACAATTTTAACTTGTCCTTCTTCGTCCTTCTCGGCAAAGTCACCATACTCGGCAAAACCAGCATTGTTGATTAACAAGTCAATCGTTAATCCCTTTGATTTTACACCATCAAACACATCATTAGTAGCGCCTGTTTCTGTAAGATCTTTAACAACAATATCTACTTGAACTTTGTATTTTTCTTGCAGTTGTTTGGCTAGTTGGTTTAATTTTCCTTCCGAACGAGCAACTAAAACAAGATTTGTATTATATGCAGCTAATTCCTCGGCAAAGACTTTACCAATACCATCAGAGGCACCAGTAATTAAAGCAGTTGGCATTCTCGGTACTATGAAAATTTTTTAACTATTGTACAAATTGTAACAATTTTCTTGATAGACTCTTTTTGATTTCAACTAACTTAAAATTAATAGATCAAGCTGTTTCATTTCATCTACGTTGGGGCATAGATGATTTTTTTTTCATAATTTGCTCTTGCATCTGGTGGCAAGGAAACCTCAGAATAATTCTGGAATGAACCCGTGCATAAAAAGTCAACAGTCCTATTGTGTTCAAGCTTTCAGTATAATAAGTATTTATTTGATACACAATAAACGAACGAAATACAGAACTTGCCCCCTTAGCAACTTTAGGAAATTAATCTTGACCATTCTGCTAAATCTATGCTATCTTATGAAAGCTTCGGACGTATAGCTCAGTTGGTTAGAGCGCTACGTTGACATCGTAGAGGTCACTGGTTCGAATCCAGTTACGTCCATTAGATCTTGTACAGTGACTAATTATCTGTCGTCGGTGACAGGTTAGTATTGTCGTGACTATTTAATTGTAGTCGGGACAAATTGATGTCGTTGCAGCATTGGAAACATTGCGCGAACGGGAACCTTGGTTATTTGAAGAGTCTGTCCCCGAAGAAAAGATGAAGCGGCTAATGTTATTATTACCTGTGCGATACGCATGCAGGCGTCACGCTTCGCGTATCGCATAAACCGCTACTGGTAAGTGATAACTGACCCCTAATTGCTGAAAAGATGGCTCGAAAACCCCGTGACCTAAAATCCAACTACTGCTACCACATCACTACTACAACGCGGCGTAAATAGGGCAACCCTATGGCGCTCCGCCACGCCTTACCGCTGTCGGGTTCACCAGTCGCCTACGGAGGAGCCAGTACTGCGGGAGGGTTTCGCTCCGCAGGTATCTGGCGTTGGAAACCGTTCGGACTTCGGCGTGAGTTCAGTCGAACGCTGAGCTAGTCCTTTATCTGTGGCGATCGCTATGAGCAAACCTTGCTGATACGGTTGACTGAGCGCATTTGCTAATATGCGATCGCTCCACCGGGAGTTCTGCAAAAATCTTTGAACAAATACCCGACGTAAGCCCTTCGATCAACTAGAAAGCCTATCCCAGTGACTCACCACCAAGGCATAAAGTTCCTGTTGGTGCGAGAGTGTTATCTAGGGAACAAATTGATAATTGATAACTGTTGAGTGTTGACTGCTTCAACTGGAGAATTTGGTTTTAATCAAACGGGTGCGATCGCTGAACACAATCTCTTTATGAAGTTAAGCTTAATTCAATTTGTTTATGAAGTTAAGCTCAATTCAACTTCTTTATGAAATTAAGTTTAATTCAACTGAACTGTAGTCCTACCGATAGATGCGGGACTATCTGCGGAGCGATTTTTTCGCACTGGCTCACGCCACATGCCTCAAGGCGGGGAACCCCTTCGGGGAAGACCTCCAGTCTCGCTGCGCTTTAGACCTTTGGGCGTGCGCTTTGCGCATACGCCAGATGCCTAGGTCGGGAAACCCTCCTGCAGCACTGGTCTCACCGCGCACGGCAGTGGCTCCCCTAAGTAATATTATTTTACGAAAGTAGTGATATGAATCGTTTACCCCCTGGTCAAAATCGAGTCTCATTGTAGAGACCTAAAAGTCAAAGGATATAACCAGGGAATAATGTCTACGGAACTTTTTTTGGTAATCATAAAGTTTCTTGGCTCAATTCCGGAATCATTCCAACCCAACTTGTAATGTGTAAGCTTCAATGAAACATGGGTGCAATTACTGAATTTAATTAAATACAAAAAACAGTCCATTTCGCAGGACTGTCGATAAAACTCTAAAAAGGTTCTAAAATGATGAATCAAAAACGCCCTTGGTGGTTTACACCTTTGGTCATAGTTTCGTTTGGGTTATCGTTAACCACCTCTGTTCTATTGTACCGGGGATGCAGTCCGGTGTCATTGCGATTGAACTTCCTGGGAATGGAATATGAAATTGAGCGGGGTGCTTGTGAGATCTCGCCTGTACCCAAACAGCCGCAGATAGAGTCGAAGAGCGATCGCTCTTAATCCTGCCAACCACCTTGCATCAAACTGTAGGGTGGCTTTACTACTTTTTTCAGAAAACTAGTTAAGCCATCGACAGCGCGGAGGTGACCAAAGCTAGGGTGTGGGGTGAAAAGATTGTTGCTGAGCGCAGTCGAAGCAAGGATTGTTTTTTCTGTACACCCTGCCCCACACGCAAAGGGGTCTAAGCCCCACCGTCTTTTTCTGAAACAGCCTATCTGCGCTGACTCCCACCACCTCTGCCAAAGCAGTGAATTATTTGTGAGTGCCCAAGGGGCGCGATTAGACGCCCGCAACGAATGAAAGAAACACGATTTCCCTGTTAAGCGTTAAGCGTTCCTTGTTAAGCGTGTTTCTTGAGAGCACCCCACGGGCAGCGATTGCACAGGGCGCAGACGCCAAAGACGTATCGCCATCCGTTATGAATAAAAGAAACACCTTTTTCCCTTACACCCCTACACCCCTGTGTTTCTTCAGAGTAGGTAATGGATTCAAATGAAACCGCTCCCACCGTGCTATAACTGCACCAATCCCTGCTAAATGACCTAACCCACTGGGAGTTGTGCAAAAATCTTTAAACAAACACTCGATGCAAGCCCTTTGATCAACCAGAAAGCCTATCCCAGTGACTCACTACTAAGGCATAAAGTTCCTGTTGCTAGGAGATTGTTATCTAGGCAACAAATTGATAATTGATAACTGTTGACTGTTGACTGTTTCAACTGGAGAATTTGGTTTTAATGAAACGGGTGCGATCGCTGAACACAATCTCTTTATGAAGTTAAGCTTAATTCAATTTGTTTATGAAGTTAAGTTCAATTTGTTTATGAAGTTAAGCTCAATTCAACTTCTTTATGAAGTTAAGCTTAATTCAACTCAACAGTAGTCCTACGGATAGATGCGGGACTATCTGCGGAGCGATTTTTTCACACTGGCTCACGCCACATGCCTCAACGCGGGAAACCCGCGCACGGCAGTGGCTCCCCTAAGTAATATTATTTTACGAAAGTAGTGATATGAATCGCTTACCCCCTGATAAAAATCGAGTCTAATTGTAGAGACCTAAAAGTCAAAGAATATAACCAGGGAATAATGTTTACGGAGCTTTTTTTAGTAATCATAAAGTTTCTTGGCTCAATTCCGGAATCATTCCAACTCAACTTGTAGTTGTGTACCAGTTGGATTTGATTGAACACCAAACCTCACCTAAATTTATATTTCTCATAAAATTCTGAAAAACTACTATGAACGACTTTCTGGCAATTCAATTTAAATTCAATACTCGTAGCTTGCTAAAGTTTGGTTTGCTTTCGTTAGCGCTATTGCTCCCAGTTGGAACTTATACTCAGGCAAATGCAAACTCAGTTCCAAAGGAAAAAGTTGAGGTGATATCGATTCCACGTGAGGAAGCATACTTTATAGAGAAGAAACAACCAACTTCTTCTGGTAGTCAGACTGATTCACAAGATGGAAACAATTCAGGCAATGGCACTACATTGCCAAATGTTCCCAAGCGCCAGGAAAATTTACAGGGTTTAGTAGGAACAACCAATCCTGTGTACAAGAAGAAACAACCTCAACTAGCGTATCCCAAACAATAACTAGCGTAGTTGTTAAAAGCATATCTTCAAAAAGTACATCCCATTAAGGTTAGATATAGTTCTGGGAATCTCGAATCAGCAATCATCAATGAATGAATGCTATATCCACTCTGTCTTTCAAAGGTACGAGATTTTATAGTGGATCGCATTCAGTTTGGCAAGACATAATCCGCAGCCAAGTTAATCCAGTGATTTGTCGGTTAACGTATGGCATTTATTTCTTGCAACATTTTGATGAGTTGAAACTAATAGCAGCTTGCGGGAAGTGCAATAAATACGCAAGAATACCAGACTTAGTAAAGTCACCAAAGCGATCATCAAAACTGTTCCATACGCCTTAGTATGCCACCATAGTCGCGTCAGCATAGCTGTACTGAGTCGTATAGGCTCCCACAAGAGAGGAGTTAACTTGTTTGAATCATGAATGGTAACAACTAAGGACGTTGCTCTATTAACCATTGCCATTTTCATTGCTCCTTGAACAGCTAAAGCGAGTTACTCAACTTTATGAGATATTGTACGGTAAGCCTATAAAATTAGTGTACTTTATAGGCAATATCTCATAGCTGGCTGAAAAAAGCAAGATAAACATGCTCGTTGCTACATGTTGAAGCTCCCCACCCTCAGGTGACAACTGAGGGTGGGGAGCTTCAACTTCTTATCCACCTTATATCCGCACTTTATGAGAGAAATGCGGATATAAAGCTATTTTCTAAATTAGAATCTCAAACCAACTCCACCTTGCAACGAGAAAGCTGTACCACCATCACGGACAGCATCAAAAGCAATGACAGCGTTACCAAAAATCACAGTATTGCTATTTGGGACAACGTAATCAATTCCGGGTTGCAGGGCAAAGCCGATTTTATTCCCAACAGGGGAAGGTGTATCACCGCCAGCCAGAACAACTCCAGCTCCTATGTAAGCATCGGTTTGCCAGTTGAGGGGGTAGTCGTAGGAAACTGTTGGGACAAGAGCGACATTTGAACCAATGAAAGCCTGAGCGCGAAAAGAAACGGGAACTTTAAGAAGCTTGTAGCGAGCAGCAATCACTCCTCCAACTCGGGCACCATCTGCAAAACCAACTGTAGGACCTACACCGACATAGCTACCATATGCCACTTGAGCTTGTGCTGGTTGGGTGAATTGAGCAAAACTTAAAAGTGAACCAGCTAAAACAACTGATACGAAGTACTTAATCAGACGCTTCATTTCCTCGCTCCTAACAAAATTCCTGAGCTAAATTATTGTAAGTTTTATGGCTTTAGTATGATTCATTTACGGACAACGAGGATGAATACCTCCTTGAGTACAAATGTAAGCTATTTGCTTGGGATCTAAATTTTTGACTTGACTGAAATCGACTCCCTCCACAACTGCAGATTGCACCCCTAACGCTGGGGTTTGCACAAATTGCTCTGTTTGGTTTTGTTTGCCAGGGGTAAGAATAGCTCCTTGAAAATCAGCTCCTGCCAGATTCGCCCCTCGTAAATCTGCAAGGCTCAAGTCAGCATTTCGCAAGTTGGCATTTTCCATATTCGCTGAGCGCAAAATTGCGTTAGCAAGACGAGTCGCGTTCAGGTTAGCATCTTTGAGATTGGCATGATCAAAATAAGCTCCTGTGAGGTCAGCTCCTTGCCAATCAGTTTTGATTAAGTTGGCAAATGACAACTGTGTTCCTACTGCAATCACACGACCTAGACGAGCAGCATATAAATCCGCGTCTTTGAGTTGTGCATTGCTCAAGTCGGCTCCAGTCAGACTCACATTTTCCAAAACGGCACCCTGCAAGTCGGCTCCCTCTAGCTGAGCGCTACTGAGGTTAGCAGCAGTTAAGCGTGCGTTGGATAAGTTAGCTTTGTTGAGAATGGCGCGGCTCAAATCAGTCCGGATCATCAGGACACGGCTGAGGTTAGCTTCAGTAAGATTTGCTTGCCTCATCCGTGCTTGGCTTAAATCAGCAATCCAATCATCGTTGGTATCCCATCGACCATCCTCGCCTACTCCCCGGAAGCGACTCCCCTTAAAACTGCCAAAGGATAGGTTCGCTGATTTGAACTTAATTCCCCATAAATCTTTTTTATCTAATACCAAGTTGAAAGAGCTTTGCTCAGAGCCGTTTTGACCTAGGTAAACATTGCTGAGATCCAAGCCATTAGTTTGACCGTTGTAGACAGCTAAAATTTTACCAATCGTATACTGGTTTGCTTGCAACTGCTTTTCTAGCACTTCTGGTGGTAAGGCTTTGCTACCTTTTCCAGACTGTAACTCCCCTGTTAACAACTGATTCATGCGTTTTAAATTGGGGATAGCATTGGGTCCAACGGTTACCAAAGCTCTTTGAATCGTTTGAAGTAAAATAGGGTCAGTTTCCTTAGACAGCAAATCGACAAGATATTGGGTTGCTTGTGGGTCATTAAGAGTACCCATAGCTAGAATTGCTTTCTGGCGTTCGTTGTTTGTAGCAGTAGAGTTAGGATTTAAGTCTTTGATCAGTGCCAGAAACTGCTGACTATTGCTCTGTTCGGTAACTCGCTGATTTCGCAGTATTTGAACGTAAATTTGAGTACCAACTAAAATCGCTAAGGCCGCACTCATGCAAAGGAATGCGACTCCTACCACTGTATAATTTGGATTTTGCGGTATTCCCTGCCGTTGCTTGGATTGCTGGCGAGGCTTTTCTTGTGTGATCACAATTGATGCGATCGCATCTTCCTCGTCTTTTTCGCTTTCAAATGACTGACTTGCCTGACCATCGCGTTGGGACTGCACTGTCAAAGGTGTACTGTCATCTACAGTGTAAGTGCCTGCAAGTGTGTTGTGCAGTGCGCGACGGTCTTGCTGCCAAGGCAAACCTTTGGCTTCTAACACAAGCATGATAATCGCCAAGCTAGCAAAACCGGCTAAGCTGGGAAATAAAAAGCTGTTGCGCCAGAGAAAATAAGCGACGGACATAGGCAAACCCCAACGACCAAGTCCTTCTCGCACCAAAACGGCTTTGAAACCGGGTGGCTTACCTTCAGCGTTGACAACTTTAATTCCAAATCGATGTTTCGCCGGTGTGGCACCAGTTTTCGCTAGTAAATACAACTGAGCGCCTGAAACTGTCAGGGGTGCGAGCAAGGCTATTGTCCATAACAAGTTTGTGGGTGATGCTACGTTCCGAGTACCATAGCTGATAGGCAAAGCTAATGGAGAGGCGATCGCACGTTCTGTTTGTACTAACAAAGGGTTAAGTGGCACTCGATCCAAATCGCTTCTAGAATTGGCATACGCACCTATCCCAAAGGGCACCAATCCACTGGCAACAACCAGTGTAATTTCCACAGCCCAAGCAGCAATGCGCCTAGTCGCTAAGGGCAATGAATTGGTTTTTCTCGGTTCTTTGCTTCGACTAGATTGATCACTTGTCTTCACACTTGGGGTTGCCATTGGATAATTCCCTTTTATTTTATTGATATGCCACTAGGCTTGCACGTTTCAAAATAAACTACTGCTGATTAACAGAGTTATTGGATACTAAGAATTTGTATCCTACGTACACCAATATTGCCAACAGTGCCAGACTGATCACAGCAGCGACGAGTTTGAGTAGTGCTTGTAGTATGACTAAGCCCAATAACAAACCTACACCACAAACTACAAGCTTTTGCACTCCGGAGAGATTGTTGAAAAAGGTTATAAATCGCACCAAATTATAGTACAAACTTGGAAGACCAGACTGAGAGGACTTTACTAATTTTTGTGACTGTGGAACTATCACTAGGTCGGTATTCATTTCTGCCTCTACCTTTTGGAGGCGACTTTTTAAGTCTTCTTCTGGAGGATTCATTTGTTTCTACTTTAGCTTAAACACTTAATGAACAACGAACCAGCCAAATCTCTTTGTTGGCGGTTGTCTTAGTGATTTTAGTGAATCTTTTTGTTCTAAAGACTGCTCTTGGTAGTCAAAAATCAAGTTTTTAGCGTCAGCTTTACTTATAAATTCTCATTTTTCCTAATATTTAACCATATAATTATTTTTCCCCAAAGAAAACTTTATACAGTTCACTTAGAAACAAAGACAGATTGTTCTCGTCACTTAATTTTAAAATATTATGTATCAAATTTTTCTTGATCAAAAGTCGGGAGCATAACAATAAATATGAAGATGCCTGGGCGATTTCAAATTGTTCCCGCAGCATTAACGATGAGCTTAGTTTTCACCAATGCTCATTTGGCTGAGGCGCAAGTTGTGCAAATTACTTCTAGTTTGCAGCCAGATCCGCTGATTGTGAATGGTACGTCCGGCGGATCAGTTTCAAGTAAGTGTGGCAATATTGCCACTAAACCCAATCAAGTGATACAGGTGAAAGAATCACTACCCTATCTGCGGTTAACAGTTGAAACTGGGGGACAACCAACTCTATTAATTCATGGTCCAGGAGGACACTTTTGTGTGTTGGCAGATAAGTACTCTGGGGGCAAGCCGGAAATTTCTGGTTATTGGCAGGCAGGAAATTACTCTTTATATGTAGGAGAATTATCTAGAGGACAGTATAACTATACTCTATCAATTTCGCAACAAAAGATACCTAAAAAATAACCAAGAGTTTAGAATTGTAAGTAGCCTTCATAGGCATTTGCCCACGAGCGTCAATGAATATATTTCCCCTCAATCTCTCCCTCCTATTAACTTTTTCGTCGTAAGTCCCAAAGCTCTGCGGGGGAAGCTTCCCCCGCAAGACTTTGTCGCACTATAACGGTGCTTCGACCCAACGACCACGCTCAGGGCATCGCTGCGCTCAGCAACAACTCCGTTTAGTGTCGGGATATAAGACGGGAGGCGAGGCGGTTTGATTTTGTCTCCATCTTCTCTACAAAGAAACTTTTTCACAGGAAGCCTCTTTGACTTCGAGCATTGGTGCAAGAGCAGTACGTTGTACTTCTTGGCTAATGCCATTTCCACGGAGAATAATTGAAGCGCGTGACTGAAGAAAATCTCGTACTGCTGGACAACCAAGGGATGGCATCAGTTCTGCCAATACAGGAAGAAATGCTACATTCAATTTGTCTAGAGATGGTCTCAAAGTTTGATTCAAGTCTGGAACGTTAGTAAAATTTTTCACTCCAAGCTTTTGCCAAGTTTGAAAATCAGCTTGCTGGATTTGCTTTCCGGCTTCTATCTGTCCTCGAAAAAAAACTGCAACTGTATCGGGTTGGAGATTATAAGTTATTGCCTGCTGCTGTATTTTTGTTATTAGTTCTTGTTCTCGTTGACGGTCTTCAATAGGGCGTTTCTGATTCCATTTCCAGCGAGCAACATCATGAGCAATCATCAACCTCTGCTGCATGAGTTGAAGCAATTTGTTAATTTGTACCTGTTGGCGTGCAGCTACATTATTTACCGGACTCAGTTGTGGTTGTGGATTTTGAGAGAGCAAATGAGATTTTAAGTACCCAGCAACTACTGCACTGCTGAAGAACAGTCCAAGGAAAATCAGAGTTGCTTGCAACAGGACACCCTTTCGGGAATGATTTGCTGTCATCGCTGGTACCAGAAATTGATGATGAACTACGCTGTTGTCCTATCCTCGGTTGAGAGTGGAGTTTCCGCAATCTCTTCCGAGGTGAACTGAAATTTTTGACCTGGTAGTTGGAATGTGAAGTACCCCATCTTGCCTATGCCTGACGACACGCTGCGCGTTCGCCGCAAGGTGCGCCATTTCCATTATTTTAGCTGCAAGCGATCATAGAAATTCATAGCAAAATCAAATCTTGTCATTTTGGAAACAAGTATCAAAAACTTCTATCTGTTGAGGAATTGACGAGCAAGAATTTTCAGTTAAATTTTGTTAAGATTGGATTCAATATAATTACTTCCGCCCTATCTATCAATTGCCTACCTTGGAGACACCTCATGCTGCGACTTGAACATATCAGTAAAATTTATCCCACAGGCGAAGTTCTCAAGGATGTCAACTGGGAAGTTAAAGCAGGCGATCGCATTGGTTTAGTCGGTGTCAATGGTGCCGGAAAATCCACCCAACTCAAAATTATTACAGGGGAAACTGAACCCACGTCTGGCGAAATCATTCGTCCTGCCAGCTTACACATAGCTTACCTCAATCAAGAGTTTGAAGTCGAACCCACTCGCACTGTTAGAGAAGAATTTTGGACGGTTTTTAAAGAAGCTAACGCTGTGCAGCTGTCTTTAGCGCAGGTGATGCGAGATATGGAAAGCGCAACTCCAGAGGAACTGGATAAACTGATTAATAAGTTAGATCGCTTACAACGGCAGTTTGAAGCATTAGATGGCTACATCTTGGACACACGAATTGGGAAGATTTTACCAGAGATGGGGTTTGGGCTAGAAGATGGCGATCGCCTTGTGAGTGCTTTTAGTGGCGGTTGGCAAATGCGAATGGGTTTGGGCAAAATTCTTTTGCAAGAACCTGACTTATTACTATTAGACGAGCCAACAAACCATTTAGATTTAGAAACAATTGAGTGGTTAGAAAATTATCTCAAGGGGCTGAATACCCCAATGGTGATAGTTTCCCATGACCGCGAGTTCCTTGACCGTTTGTGCACGCAAATTGTGGAAACAGAACGCGGTGTTTCCAGCACCTACCTTGGCAATTATTCAGCATATTTGCAACAAAAAGCGGAAAGTCAAACAGCGCAACTTTCGGCTTACGAACGCCAGCAAAAAGAATTAGATAAACAACAAGCTTTTGTTGATAGGTTCCGCGCTAGTGCGACTCGCAGTACCCAGGCAAAAAGCCGAGAAAAACAACTGGAAAAAGTTGAACGCATCCAAGCACCTACAGATGATTTAAGAACGCTGCACTTCCGTTTTCCCCCTGCGCCCCGTAGTGGACGTGAGGTAGTGAATATCAAGGATTTAACTCACGTCTATGATGATAAAATTTTATTTTTGGGTGGAAATCTTTTCATAGAAAAGGGCGATCGCATTGCTTTTCTTGCTCCTAATGGTGCAGGCAAATCCACTTTGTTACGCCTGATCATGGGTGTTGAAGAACCTACAGAAGGAGCAGTGACATTGGGTGAACACAATGTTCTTCCTGGATACTTTGAGCAAAACCAAGCTGAAGCTTTGGATTTGAAAAAAACTGTTATGGAAACTATCCATGACGAAGTTCCTGATTGGAAAAATGAAGAAGTTCGCACCCTCTTAGGAAGATTTCTCTTCAGCGGTGATACTGTGTTCAAAGCAGTGGCGGCATTAAGTGGAGGTGAAAAAGCACGTCTTGCCTTAGCAAAAATGCTGTTACAACCAGCCAATTTATTAATACTAGATGAGCCTACTAACCATTTAGACATTCCAGCAAAAGAAATGTTGGAAGAAGCAATTCAAAACTATGATGGCACAGTACTTGTTGTTTCTCATGACCGTTATTTCATTTCCAAGGTAGCAAACAAAATTGTGGAAATCAGGGAAGGAGATTTCCGCGTCTACTTAGGAGATTACCACTATTACTTAGATAAAATAGCAGAGGAAAAAGAAGAAGCAAGATTAGCAGCAATTGCTGCTGAAAAAGCTGCCAAAAAAGCTGCTAAAGCAGGAAAAAGTGGCACAAAAAAGAAATGATATGTGTGTTTAGTAGTCCGAAGTCATTCATGAAAATTTGTGGAGTGTGTCTGAGATTTGTGTACTTTGTAATCGCCTGCAATTAGCTGGGCGTTTGCCCGAATCGTGCGGCGAACAGCGTAGCAGTCGTCCTCGTCGCACAAAAAGTTTTCATTCGCTTTGCGAGACTGGCGATCACACGCAAAGCGACACCCTGCTTTAAGCGCCTCAATTCAAAAATTCGCAATTCAAATAGGATTACTGTAGATAATCCAGCAATCCAAACATCACAAGAAATTACCAAAGATAAACAAAGTTTAAGAATTGTCTAAAAGCCCACAGTTATGCAAAAAAAGTAGGTCATAAGCAGAAATTCACTTGCGGCTGCTATTAGCAATGGTATCATTCGAGTATTACAAAAAGTAAAGGGCAGTTTTACTATGACCAAGGCACCTATTGCTCCCGTGGTGCTAGTCATTTTAGACGGATGGGGCTACTGCGAGGAGAGTCATGGAAACGCTATTGCTGTTGCAAACACTCCGGTGATGGATAGCTTATGGGCGGCTTATCCCCACACCCTCATCCGAACATCAGGGAAAGCGGTGGGGTTACCAGAAGGTCAAATGGGCAACTCGGAAGTTGGTCATTTGAACATAGGCGCTGGTAGAATTGTCCCCCAAGAACTAGTACGAATCTCAGACGCAGTAGAAGACGGTTCCATTCTCAGAAATCCAGCACTAGTGAAGATTTGCCAGGAAGTTTATAGTCGAAATGGCAAGCTGCATCTGGTTGGGCTAACTTCTGAGGGTGGAGTGCATTCGCACATCACTCATCTATTCGGACTACTTGACTTAGCAAAAATTCAGGGAATATCCCAAGTTTGCATACACGCCATTACTGATGGGCGTGACACCACTCCCACTGAAGGAGTGAAAGCATTGGGGCTTCTTCAAGACTATATCGACCGTATAGGCGTCGGGCGCATAGTGACAGTTAGCGGTCGCTATTACGCGATGGATCGCGATCGCCGTTGGGATCGAGTTAAACGCGCTTACGACGTGATGACGCAGGATGGGCTTGGAAATGGTCAAACAGCTGTAGAAGTCCTACAAGCATCCTATGCAGAACGTTTGACGGACGAATTCGTGCTCCCAGTTAGAATAGCACCAGGTGCAATCGAACCAGGAGACGGAGTCATCTTTTTTAACTTCCGCCCCGACAGATCAAGACAACTGAGCCAAGCTCTTGTCAATCCAGAATTTAACGGTTTTGAAAGACAGCAAATCACCCCACTGTCTTTTGTTACCTTTACACAGTATGACCCAGAATTACGAGTTGGGGTTGCTTTTGAACCGCAAAATTTGAGTAATATTCTTGGGGAAGTCATTTCCAAGCATGATTTAAAGCAGCTTCGGACAGCAGAAACAGAAAAATACGCTCACGTCACTTACTTCTTCAATGGGGGTCTGGAAGAACCTTTTGAAGGAGAAGACCGACTATTGATAAGCTCTCCGATGGTGCCAACTTATGATAGTGCTCCTGCAATGTCAGCACAAGCAGTGACAGACGTGGCGATCGCTGCAATTGAAAAGCGCGTATACTCGCTTGTTGTCATCAACTATGCCAACCCAGACATGGTAGGACACACAGGTAACATCCAAGCGACGGTTAAAGCGGTTGAGACAGTTGACCAGTGTTTGGGTCGCCTACTCTCCGGTATTGGTAAAGTCGGGGGGACAGCAATTATAACTGCTGACCACGGTAACGCCGAGCATATGCTAGATAGTAACGGGAATCCCTGGACAGCGCACACGACCAACTTAGTTCCCCTGATTTTAGTCGAAGGTGAAAAAGCCAAAATCCCAGGACATGGTACAGATGTCGCCTTGCGGAGTGATGGTAAGCTATCCGACATTGCACCAACAATTTTGGATATTCTACAACTACCTCAACCAATAGAAATGACAGGGCGATCGCTACTGCAAAACGCCGAGTATGACGTGCAACTTTCTCGCACTCCTGTACAACTGGCGATGTGAAATAGTGAAGAATGATGAATTATGTAAAGAAACAAAACTCATAATTCATCATTCTTAATTTTTAATCTATAATGAAGAATTGGTCTATCTTAAACTCGCTCATCAACTATATTAGCTATCATGACCATTGTTAACGTCGTAGAATTTATTTGGGCACTTTCCGCTGTTGGTCTCATTGTTTTGGTTTTGCTACATAGTCCCAAAGGTGATGGCATTGGAGCCATTGGTGGACAAGCCCAGCTGTTCAGCAGCGCTAAGAGTGCAGAAAATACATTAAACCGAGTGACTTGGGCACTCACAGCCATTTTTCTTGGTTTAACTGTGGTTTTAAGTGCTGGTTGGCTCCCTAAATAAGATGAAGATATGGGGAGACTAACCCAAAAATTCATATTGAGTACTCCTAAAAGTACTATTAGAACTACCATTACAAAAACTGTAGTCTTGCAGCGCTTGATTGTCTCACTAGCATTAGCTATTGGTACAGCGCTGCTTATTATTTTGACCACCTTCCAATCCAGCGCCATCCTTGTTACCTCTGCCTCACCTCCCCTCAAGCCTCATCCACTACCACCAACACTGACGCAGTGGCAAGATAGCACTAACAGCGGTGACTACTTTTCTCAAGTTAGTCCAACCCAAGTTGGTTATCTGGTTTGGTCGCAGTTTCCCATTCGGGTTTATGTAGAACCAACCCAAGCAGTTAATAGTAAACAGGCAGAAGATTGGGTGAAAACCGTTTCACAAGCAGTTCAGGAGTGGAGTGTTTATTTGCCTTTGGCGATCGTTGAACAACCCAAAGACGCAGACATTACTATTGTGCGAAAAACTCCACCATTGCAAACTTCTCCTGATAGTAAAATACTGCGTGCGCGTTCTGCTCAAACGACTTATGAAATGTACGTTAGCAAAAATAATCTTTTATCTCACCGCTTCACGATTTTGTTGAGTCCTAGCCAAACAGGACAGTATCTCCTTGCAGCCACTCGCCACGAATTTGGTCATGCATTAGGAATATGGGGACATAGTCCGCTGCCAAGCGATGCTTTATACTTTTCTCAGGTTCGCAACTCGCCGCCGATTTCTACTAGAGATGTAAATACCTTAAAGCGGGTTTATGAACAGCCAACGAGTTTGGGATGGTCTGTAGGAAACTCCTCTGGACTACAACAGGAGCTACTTACTAACAAGTAAACTCACAAATAAAACCGGATTTCCATAGCTAAATTTTGTGTCGAAATGCAGCTCAAAACACAAGAAATAAGATTTAATATTTTTGTGAGCGATTCCCCCGAAATTTATGCTAACTGCATTCATCCTTATCACTTTGGGCACGTTGACTCAAGTTGTTGTACTTGTAAGTTCCGGAAACAGGCTTCCCCGATTCAACAAAATTTGTTCCACTTGCGGGTATCAAATTCCGCCCTTGGAACGTCCCCCAGCATTCCATGACTGTCCAGAGTGTGAACGATTGTTCAGTCTTAGTGACTCACTGCCCCGCTTGTAGGTTTGACCTTCTTGAAGAACAGCACCAACAACGCACTGGCGAACAGGGCACAACCCATAAAGAAAAAACAGTCATTGAATGCCATGACATTAGCTTCGCGGCGAACTAAGCGATCTATCATCGCGATCGCCTGATTTTGTGCCAGTACGGGATCACCAGTGGAGGAACTGAAGAACTGAGTCAGCTGATCGATGCGATCGCGTGTGAGAGGATTTTCCAGCGAAACCGATTCGACCAGGCGATTGGAATGAAATTTTTCGCGCATCGATTGCAAAGTAGCTAAGGTTGCGATTCCAATCGATCCACCTAAATTGCGCATCATATTAAATAAGGCAGAAGCAGAACCAACTTGTTTCGGGTCAATACCTGCTGTGGCGACGCTAGACAAAGGAGTCAAAATTAAGGGCTGACCGCAAGCACGGACGACCTGTGACCAGATAAGCTGCTCAAGACCAGTCTGTGCCGTCATTGTCGAGTTCATGAAGCAACTGACCCCAAACAAACTCAATCCTATAGTAATCAGTAGCCGCAGGTCAAATCGCTGCATGAGTTTGGGTACAAAAGGAATGATGAACAACTGGGGAATTCCTGACCACATGATGGTTTCACCAATTCTCATGGCGTTATAGCCCTGAATCTGTGCCAGGAAAAGAGGCAATATAAAAACTGAACCGTAGAGTCCCAAACCCGTTGCCGTATTTACAGCCATTGATAAACCGAAATTACGCTGTGCGATTAATCGTAAATTGAGCAACGGTTGCTTGCGGGTGAACTGAATCCAAATGAAAATAGGTAAGAAGATTCCTGCTAGTACAGCTGCACGCACAATCTCAACAGAACCAAACCAGTCTTTTCGGTTTCCTTCTTCTAGAAAAAACACAAATGATGCCAAACCGATCGCCATTGTTGCAATACCCCACCAATCCCCTTGTTTGAATAGCTGCAGCTGCATCGGTTTGGGGGCGATGGCATAAGCAACTCCTGCTATCAACAAAATTCCTGGAAGAATGTTCAGATAAAAGATGTATTGCCAACTAAAATTATCAGTTAGCCAACCCCCAACAGTAGGACCAACCGAAGGTGCAAAGGTGGCTGTGATTGCAAACAGTGCTAATCCGATGGGCTGTTTCGCTGGTGGTAAGGTGCTAAGAATGACCGTAAAAGCGATTGGAATCAGAATTCCGCCTGTAAATCCCTGCCCTGCGCGAAACAAAATCATCATTCCTAAATTGGAGGCAAAGGCACAAGCTATGGAAAAAAACAGAAACAGTGTGGCGTTAACCAACAAATAGCGTCGGACGGAGAACACCTGAGATAACCATCCTGTTAAGGGAATCACCACAATTTCCGCCACCAGATAACCTGTCGAGATCCAAGAGCCTTCATCAATAGTGGCACCCAATGCGCCTGTAATATCATTAAGGGAGGCATTGGTAATTTGAATATCCAGTACTGCCATAAAGGCACCCAGCAGGGTTGCCATGACGCCGATCCAGTCTTTGAGGGATATTTGGTCTGATGGTTTCTGGGAACCAGACGCAGGCACAGGAGGTCGTCCTTGTTGATTATTGATGCTTGTGCGGTTCACGAACGTTCCCTTTAACGAATTTTAACTGTTACAACCACAGACATTCCTGGAGTAATGCGTGACTCATAACCCCGAATATTTTGAGGATCAAACACTATTTTCACCGGCACTCGTTGCACAATCTTGGTAAAATTACCCGTAGCATTATCTGGTGGTAACAGAGCAAATTTAGCTCCGGAAGCAGGAGCCAGACTATTCACTGTACCCAGAAAAGCTCGACCGGGGAAGGCATCAACTTTGATTTCTACTGGTTGCCCTGGATGCATACTTCCTAACTGAGTCTCTTTGAAATTAGCTACAATCCAAGGACGCTGTTCAACAATATACATTAATGTTTGTCCAGGTTGTACGCGCTGCCCTACCTGCACATTCTTATTTCCCACTTGTCCATCTGTGGGAGCGGTAAGGTTTGTGTAGGATAATTGGAGTTCCGCATTCTTTACTTGTGCTTGGGCTTGAGCGATGGCTGAGAGTGCTGCCTTGTATTGCCGCTTATTCACCTCTGTTTGTTCACTGCTGGCATTAGCTTGTTGCAGATTACCTTTAGTCGAAGCTAACTTTGCCTGAGAATTCGTCAAATTTTGTTGTGCTTCGGCAACTCTTGCTTGCGCCTGCTTTACTTGTTCAGAAGCTGTATTTCGTTGCGCCAGTAAACTATTATAATTTGCCTGGGCAGCATCTAACTGTTGCTTGGGTGTCGCTCCAGATTGATACAGACTGGCATAGCGCTTGTAATCCAGTTCAGCTTTTGTTAAATTTGCTTCAACCTGTTGTTGTTGTGCAAGAGCAGCTGGGACACCTGCTTGAGCTTCTTTTAAAGTTGCTTG
The DNA here is from genome assembly GCF_017982655.1 of Brasilonema sp. CT11. Lineage (GTDB taxonomy): Bacteria > Cyanobacteriota > Cyanobacteriia > Cyanobacteriales > Nostocaceae > Brasilonema. The sequence goes on from NZ_JABXYX010000014.1 coordinate 17,981, forward strand.
CGAAGTGGAAATAGTGGCAGCGGCAGCATCAATATTTCCTTGAGCTTGGGTAGTTAAACCTTGGGCATTGGTTTTAGTTATACCAATATTTGCTTGTGCGACACTTGCCTGATCACGAGCTGCTTGTAGAGATGCTATTGTCTGCTGTAAGCTGACGTCATAGTCTTTGGGGTCGAGCTTCATCAGCAATGTACCCCTTTTAACAATTTGATTATCATCAACTAAAACCTGAGTGACTGTACCAGAGACACGAACATTAACTGGGTGGATATCACCTGTGACATAGGCATCGTCGGTTTCCTGATGAGTGTGTGCGAAGCGCCACCAACGATAGCCAAAGATGCCAGCTGCGATCGCTCCTATAATTAACAAACTTATCAAGATAAGCCTATTGCGACGCTTGCGTTTCGGATTCCCTGAAGGACGCGGTGTCTCTGGTGGCTTGACACTTGGCGTTTCTCGCTCAAGAACTGAAATTTTATGTCCATCTCGGTTTGGATCTAATTCTTGAGGATTGCTTGAGGAGTTAGAGCTTTCCATACCTAATACCGTTTCACTTTAAGGTTGATACAAATGGGCACCAGGGGAGGCAGAGGCAGTCGGGGGAGAGGAGGAAAAAGAATTTTCATCACGAATTTCGTGAAATGGTATGACCTCTAGTGCAGAATTTGTGAGTCGTTGACATTTGGTAGACATACTCAGTCAAAAACAGCCACCACAGATAGATTATTTGTTTAGGGTTCTGGTGAAAATCATCCTTTGGATATAGTCCACATCACCAATAACCGCACTTTTACCTTTCGTTTCTATGGAAAGCAATAGATACACAATGGTTTTGGTTGTCACACTTGTCAATACCCCTGACCTGAATCGTTACGATAATTTAAGAACAAGGAACTTGTCACGCATTCTAATTGTCTGGTTATTCATCCGACACTATATGCCTAACAACATGCTTTCAAGGAACAGGTCAGGTGTGTGGCTATACTCGAAGAAACTAACTAAATCCTTGCCTAAGATAGATGTTGAATCTCCTCTTAAAAGGCTATATCAAATTATAGAAAGAATGTTTTGCAGTGATTCTCCTTTTCTAATATGAAAAGTTTATTGCAGCATCCTTTAGCGCATTTTAACTCATCAATACCTATGTGTTTCAAAACACTTTGAATTTTCCATGAGTTGTTTTACTGAAGTTTAAGTTCTAACAATAACTTATTCGGTGGTTAATTCAAGTGCGATATATCAACTGAGTCTTATGACTTTTCAGGATTTATCGATAGGCGAGATAAGTGTCATCTTTTATGTGAGGAGTGAAAAAAGTTATGTATATCTCAAAGCGTTTGTCAACAGTCAGCACCGCATTGATAACGTTAGGAATAATTACTGCTACAGCTAGTCCTACATTAGTTTCTGCTCAAATACCTCAAGAAATAACTCCATCGACAACTCCATCGACAACTCCATCGACAACTCCATCAACAACTCCAACAACGAGTAACTTTCCTGATGTTGCGGCAGATTACTGGGCACAGCCATTTATTCAAGCTTTAGCCGCAAAAAACGTAATTACTGGTTTTCCTGATGGCACTTATAGACCGGATCAACCTGTGACTCGTGCTGAATTTGCAGCAATGATTCAAAAAGCTTTCAACCAAAACCGAGTTCGGCAGCTACCTGCTGGTGGGTTTCAAGATGTTCCTTCTACCTATTGGGGGGCTTCTGCAATCACTCAAGCCTACGAAACCGGATTTCTAGCAGGGTATCCAGGGAACGTGTTTAGACCAAATCAACAAATTCCTAAGGTGCAGGCGATCGTTGCTTTAACAAGTGGTTTAGGTTTGACTGCTAGTGGTGATGCAACCAATAGTCTTGGTACTTATTACACAGATGCTAGTTCTATCCCAAACTATGCTGTGAATAATGTGGCAACTGCAACACAAGATAGTCTTGTGGTTAACTATCCAAATGTGAGTACCCTCAATCCACTTGCACCTCTAACTCGTGCAGAAGCTGCAGCACATTTATATCAAGCTTTGGTTAAACTGGGACAGGTGCCGCCTCTTGGTAATAATGTCGCCGCAGCTAGTTATATTGTAGGTAGAACCACTGCGAGCGCTCCAACAACTAGTACAGATATTGTATCCGTTGCTGCCTCTAATAATTCCTTTACAATCTTGACTTCTTTATTGAAGACAGCAGGTCTAGCTGATGCTCTACAACAACCAGGTCCTTACACTGTTTTCGCTCCTACCGATGAAGCATTTTCTGCTTTGCCTCAACAAACCTTACAGCAGTTGCAGCAGCCAGAAAATAGAGAAACACTGATTAAAATTTTAAGATACCACGTGGTGCCTGGTAGCCTTAGTGCTGATCAACTTACAGCTGGTAAGATCACAACCGCTGAGGGCTTACCCCTAAAGGTTAAAGTCGAAGGTGGTAATCAAATTGCAGTCAACAATGCCAGCGTGACTCAGTCGAACATCCAAGCAAGCAATGGTGTTATTTATCCAATTAACAAAGTCCTCATACCGTCTGATGTAAGTCTCAAGACACAGAATGGCGGAGGTAGTGCAGATGCTATTACGCCAGGTAGAGCCACTCGTGGTGTCTCTAGTTATATTGGGGTTGGTGGCAATATTGGGTTTGGCGGTGATACAGCTCTTGGTGATGGAAACTTTGCAGTTTTCAGTAAAATTGGGTTAACACGAAACTTCTCCGTGCGACCTTCAGCAGTGATTGGGGATAATCCCATTGTTCTAGTTCCCATTACCTTCGACCTCACACAACGAGGAACAGGACAAGGGTTTAACATCGCCCCTTACATTGGGGCGGGTGTGGCAATTACAACAGGTGACAATACTGATGTTGGTTTGCTTATCTCTGGTGGTGTTGATGTGCCCTTAACTCGTAGATTTACATTAACAGGTTCTGTTAACGCAGCGTTTATAGATGACACTGGTGTCGGTCTGATGCTAGGAGTTGGCTACAATTTCTAAATAACGGAACCCTCCGGGTTCGCCAGTCGCCTGACGCCACATTCTACCCTGCGGGAAGGCGTTCCGCCTACAACGGGGGGAACCCTCCGCAGTCGCCACAACGGGGGGAACCCCCGCAAGGCGCTGCTCTCCGCACAGAAGTGGCTCCGGAGGGAAACCCTCCCGCAGCGCTGGTCTCACCTCACCCTGCCCTGTCGGGCATGCCTCTCCTTATAAAGGAGAGGGAAATTTTTTTGTATAGGACTTACGCACCATCTGCTGTGAAACTCGGTTTATTCGTTCGTATTTGGTTGCGAAACAGACGATTTTTGGTAGAAACCGGGTTTGTTTGCGTAAGTCCTGTTGTAGCTAAAAGCGAGGGTGAGGTGGTAATACAGATTAGATAAGATCGCCCCGCCTGCGGCGACCCCCTTAAAAAGCAGGGCTGTTTCATTCGTAATGGTAGGTGTTTTGTCAATACCATTCGCCATAAATTTTCGGGAGTTGGTAATCGAAAAATTAGCGCACCAAATGAGTAAATTTAAGTGTGCTCGCAATTGATTATTGTTCAATCAGATTTTTTAATCACCTGATTTTTTTGCTCCAAACGCTTGTAAATTAGCACCTTTTAGGGAACGAAACAGCCCTGCTTTTTAAGGGGAGTCACTGCGTTGGGGAGCCAGTACTGGAGGAGGGTTTCCCTCCGTAGGTATCTGGCAATCCGGGTCTCCCGACAGTCACGCAAGTGGCGTGGGTTGGGGGGATCTCCTTTGAGATAACCTTCTTAACCGAAAAGTATTGGGGCAGGGTGAGCTTTCCTAACTCGTGGATAGGAATGCCCTTTCCCCTATATAATTCACGCTCCCCAACTTAGCGGTACGGGTCGTCGCTGTTCCAAAACTTTAGTATAAAGTTCTTCAAGTCGAGTAATATTACTACTAAGAGTATACTGTTCTAATACCCGCTTTCTGGCTTTCTGCCCCAGCAAGGTTGTTAATTCGGGATGATCTTGAAATAGTGGCAAGAGGGTTCTTAATTGGGAACGTACAGTTTTTGTGTTAAGAATAACACCCGCTCCTTTTTCCATAACCTCTCCATCTGCACCAACATCTGTTCCTATGCAAGCGGCTCCACAAGCCATTGCTTCTAACAGAGACAAAGATAATCCCTCTACTAAAGATGGTAAAATAAATACATCTGCTCCCCGTAAAATTTCGATTCGTCGTTGTTCGTCGGCAACAAATCCTAACCAGAGAATATTGTGCTCCAAATCGTAAAATGGCTCTAAAGAAGGTTTCAACGGGCCATCGCCAACAATGAGCAATTTGCTATCTGGTCCCATTTGTGCATCTTTCCAAGCACGGAGGAGGGCTTCAACGTTTTTTTCTGGCGCTATCCGACCTTGGTAGACAAACAAACGTTCAGCGCGAAATTCTTCTTTGACTTTGGAAAGACCGGGAGAATATTTTTCAACATCCACACCGTTGGGAATGACAGCAATGTTTTGTTCCTGAACACCCATGCGAGCCAATAATTCTCGTTGAATTTGGGAAAAGACAATCACGCGATCATAATTACCCAAAAAAGGTGCGTAGAGTTGATAAGCCAAAAGTTGTGTTCCTGATACCAGTTTTGCGCCCTTTCCGGCAAATGGTGTATGGAAAGTAGCAATCAGAGGTAACTTCAGTCGCTCACAAATTTCTGGTAGAACGAAGTCGAGGGGAGATAAAGTCAGAGAAGCATGGACTATATCAGGTTTAATGCGTCGCAGCGACTGAGTTAAAACCTTAGTCGCTTTGAAAGTTGGAATTGTGTAAACCTGAGACTTGTAGATGAAGGGTAGGGTGACTTCTTGACAATTAGGCAAGTTCTCCACATCGGATTCTTCTTGAGCGAAGTGGAGAAAACTAACTTGATGTCCCCGGTCTAACAAGGCATTTGTAATTTCTCTACTGTAGGTGACATTGCCACAAAAGGGTGATTTTTTTCCAATCCAGGCTATACGCATTCTTTGTTAGCTATCAGTAAAGCGAATTTATTATATTAGGTTTTTGTCCTTTTTTAATTAGTCCTTTGTCTCGCTTTACTTGCTGGTTCTTAACTTGGGGCAACACAATACTTACTGTCACCTTGTACAAAAGCTTTGTACATTTCTAGACAAGTGTACTTTTGGCTTTACTTACTTCACTTTTGGGTTGTTAATTTATGTAACTTATAACAACCCTCGTAGACGTTACGTATAACGTCTAGCTCAAACTTGGGTTGATTCCCAGCAAGACTCGTGAGAGTTTAGTACTGAGGTAAGTCTACCATAACAACTGAAGTTTTCAGTAAATAATCGGTTGTAAAAGCTGAAGATTAACTCTTTTTATCGCAGAGCTACTTAGAAGAAGTGTAACTGGTCAACATACCACCAGAAAAAACAATCGCAGCTAATACCAAAAACACTGTCTGTAATCCAACAAAGGTTTCTGCCACGCCTGTTAGCGCCAAGGGTAAGGACAAAGCAATATTAATCACATTGTTTTGTAAACCAAAGACTTTCCCACGCATTTCTGGCGGAGTTTCTGTTTGGATGGCTGTTTGCATGGGAATACCCACCAACGCCCCAAACACACCTAACAATGTGATTAAAAGCAGGGCAAGCCATAACTGTTTAGTAAATATCGACAGACCGATAAGAGATGCTGCCATTCCTATACATCCACACAAACTTAATTGGGTATAGGACAAGCGCTGACCAAATAAACTTAAAAGAGTTGCACCAATGGCAATACCAACACCACCTGCTGCTAGTAAAAAGCCAAATTGGGAAGCTTTTAAGTTAGGAATTAATTCTGCCATACGAACGGCTAAAACGGTTAATGCCGCAAATACAGAGAACAAAATGATCAGTTTAACAAGTGCATTGCGAAGACGATTATTTTCTTTGAGATAACGCAAACCATCTTGCAAGTCAGCAAAAATGTGAGGAGATTCTTTTTCGTTTTGTTGAGGTTTTTCATGAGTGACAAGCAACAACAAAACCAATCCAGCGATCGCATAACTGGAACCCACTACAAGTTCTTTACCTAGTCCATCGCTACCACCTACTTGCGACCACAATTGATCTGCTACCCCTAACAATGGTTCCCCAACAGCAAACCCAACTATCACCGATGCCATCATTGTTGTTGTGTACAGTGAGTTTGCCGAAAGTAAATGCTGTTCTTTAACAATTAAAGGCATAGCCGCCTGTTCTGCTGGCGCAAAAAACTGCGTCAGCGTAGAAACCAAGAAAGTCACTGCCAAAAGGATGGCAAAACCCACTGGCAAAACTCCCACTAATGGTTGCCAATCATGAGTCAGCCACAGCATTGCTGGAATTGCCAACACTAGTATGCCGCGCAAAACATTTGTTGCTACTAGCACCGCCTTTTTCGACCAGCGATCTACAAACACACCAGCAAGGGAACCAAAAAGAATTGCGGGAATGGTGAAAGCCATCATCAGCGTTGAAACCCAACCACTAATACTCTGCTCGCTTGTTTGAAACTGAGTATTAATGATGGCAATCATCAAAACCAGATACACTTTATCTGCCATCTGACAAAAGACTTGACCACCCCAAAGAGCCAAAAAGTTGGGGTTTTTTAATATCGGCAAAAACCCTTGCTCTAGCTGTTGGGCTGATGCAGCTTCTGGACTCGAACCAGAAGATTCTGTTATTTCTGTTGTTTCTGCTACAGTTGCTGTCGCCTCTTGGGTGCTATCTTCTGAAATATTATTTTTGCCATTTGCCTCGCTAGAGGTCAAATTGTTTTCCGATTGTTGTTTGTGGTTAGTGACATCAGTTTCTGAGATTTCCGATGTACAATTTTTCTGATTTACAAAAACGTCTTTTGCCTGCTCGTGCAAGTTAACATGACTGGGTAGAGACTTGGGAATATTTGGGTTATTAGCGATTTTAGGCATTGATGCCTTATTCTGTTTCCTAGCGTAACTTTGTGATAACGGTAGGATTTTTGGATCCAAATCAGACGGTTGCATCATGGTTAGCAGCAAAATAAGAATCTATTAAAGCAGCAGAGCGAATAGGGCGACCAATGTGATACTGAGCATAGGAGCGCAAAACTTGCTCAACGGATAACCAGCCATCATTTCTGGTTATATCTTGGATGATCTCTGGTTGCGACAGGTGCTGGAGTATAGCAAGTTCTGTTGCATTCAAGCGGCTTGATATAACTGGTATTTCTTGCCGATGAATAATTGTTTGGTAGTTGGCAGGCTTCTCTTTCACAGTAGCAGGAATGGTGGAAGAAGTTATGGAACTGGGGTGATCAGGTGGAAAGCTAGGAAAACTTTGTTGTTTTCTTTTCTCCTCCTTCAGACGTTCCCAAGCACTTAAGCAAATTGTTCCACCTGTTGGTATGCTAAATCCGACTTGCCAAGTTGGATCTGTAAAATCTGGTATGAGAGAGCGTCCAGTGATGCAACAGATTTGTACTTGGGGAGTTAGTCCCGCCAAAGCTAAAAGGTGAAATACCCCATGAGCCAGATGTGCTAAAACATTTAATGTTTCTGCGCTTTCTAAAACTTCTAAACGATTGAGATGTTCGTTGAGTAACTCATAAAGTTCTTCTTGGGGTTGCTCGCTCAACGCTACAGATAGTACTATTTCTGCTAAATACTGGCTAGCAGCCAACTTTCCTAAGTTTCTAGCAAGACCTGGATAAGATTTTATTGTTTGTGCTTGAGTGATTTTATCGAGTGATCGCCCTTTAACAATCAGTAGCTCGTTTACCACAAACATTGCACTTCTACCACCAAGACTGGAGTTGTGTTTGCGTGATCCCGGGGCGACTGCTCGAATTAGACCAAACTCTGGTGTCAAAATTGTCACTAGTCTATCTGATTCTCCCAGAGCCTGAGCTTTAAGATTAATTCCAGTTGCTTTATAAGTTTTACTCATTAGTCATTAGTTATTGATCAAGAGTCATGAGCTTGAGACAAAAGACAAAGAACAAATGACTACTCACTCAAGTCCCGTCTATGGCGCTGATGAAGCAAATCGATACTGCGAGAAGTGCCTAATCTGGTTGCACCCGCCATAATTAAGTCTAAAGCTTGATCGATGGTACGAATACCTCCTGAGGCTTTAATTCCAACCCGCTCTTGTGTGACTTCTTTCAAAAGTCGTACGTCTTCTACTGTTGTAGCGCCATTCCAACCAGTACTCGTTTTGAGAAATGCTGCACCAGCATCCATACAGATTTCTGCTACTAGTCTTTTTTCCGCATCCGTCAGCAGGTTAGTTTCTAAAATCACCTTTACCGTTTGCCCAGTTTCTTCACATATTTCGGCAATTTCCTGGTGTACGTTCTCAGTGTCGCCTGCTTTTAACCAGCCCAAATTTATCACCACATCTAACTCAGTGGCTCCATTTTCCACTGCTTCTTGAGCTTCATACAGCTTTGTTGCGGAAGTTGTTGCCCCGGTAGGAAAGCCAATCACTGTACAAACTTTCGGCTTTTTACCGTGCAGAAGTTCTGCGACTTGCTTCACATGAGTCGGGTAGACACAAACCGCCGCAAAATGAAATCTATCTGCTTCTTCACACCATTGTTCAACCTGCTTTGAGGTAGCGGTTGGTATCAGCAGAGCGTGATCTATAAATGGCGCAATGTCAATGTCTGTATAATCTGCTGCCATCGCCTTTTTTGCCAATGATTAATTATTAACCTTTCTCAAAAAATTTCAAACTATTTAGATAAATTAAATCATAATTTTTAAGTTTTTTATCTAAACTTTAGAGAATCATGTAGTGTTATTTGTCACACTTATGAAGTTTTATTAAATTACTATAACTTTCCTCTATTTTTCTTGCTAATAGAAGAGTTAGGGCAGAAAGGAACATCAGTCTGTCCAGAAATGTTAGTATTTTGACGCCAAAATACTAAATATATTAATGAGTTTTGATACTTAAGTAAGTTTGGTTAGCTTTATACAGAGAAAGCCCGCCTGAACAGCTTTAGGAAACTTGAGCTTGTGTAGGCGAACTTTGTTTGTTTTCGTGTGAATTCCACCTGACTAACGCTAAGCGCTGATCTCAGATTTAACAAGTTGTAGTTGCTGTGCTTGTGGCGTCAAATGCTTCACGCTTTGCTTAACAAAACCTTGCAAAAAAGCCATTTGCTGATTCTGCTGAAATACGCTTTGCAAAGTTTGCCGCAACTTGTGAAGATTCAACTCTGTTCCAGAGTGAATCGCCACTTCCTGCTGTTGGAAATATTCAACTAAAGTTAAACCTGCGATGCGAGTTAGATAAGCAGCACTGACTCCCTGCACTAAGCCACCAGCAACAAAGGTGATAGCGTTAGTTTTGAGTACTGTACTTACTGCCTTGGAAGACAGTTCTACTAAACCCAGTTTCACCATCAAACTTCCCATTGTGCCAGCAACAGTTTGCGCCTGATCCAAGGAAAATTTTTGCTGATAGATACCACCCAAATCCATAACCATTTGAGCGTTAATTGCGGCTGTTGCTAGGATATCAAGCGCTGGTACTGGGTTAGCAAATGCTGCTGCAGCAGCTATCCATTGGTATTGTTCAATTGATTTGACAGCGCGATCGCGTCTGATTTCATTCAGCAAGTTTTTCGCTTCAGCTTTGAGCAACAAAACTTTCCTCATTGTAGTTGCCCACACCAACTGTTCTGGTTGCTGTGTCAACATTTCACCCAACTGCTGCGTCAACTGTTGAATGTCTGGTGTTGGTAGTTCCAGGGATTCTTGCACACAACCATCTTCTTGATGCTTCCGTACTTTGATCAAACTGGGAGATGCCGCAGTCGCCACAACAATTGAGGGCATCCGATGTTTCAGCGATTGCAACACACTTACACGTTCATCTGGCAAATACTGATCTTGTTTATTAAAAACCAGAATCGTGTTTTGATTGATTGCTTTTAGCTGTTGTAAGCTTTGAAATTCAGAATCTGTTAAATCACCATTTGTCAGGAACAAGACAACATCAGATTTGTTTGCGTGTGTCAAAACATCTGCATCTGAGTTTTCGCCTGCTTTGACAAATAAAGGTGATGTTTCTTGGAATTCGACGAACGAAAAGCTTCCCCTATCTACATTTTGACACCAGCTAGATTTTAAGACTTCAATCAAAGTCGTTTTACCTACCGATTTGCCACCAGTGACAACAGCAATCATTTCTTGTCTATCTAACTCAGCCGTGAGACGGGTAAGTTGTTCTCGCAATGTCCCTACGGTTAGAGGATTTTCTGTTTCTTGTGCGAGTTGGTTAACCACGGCTTGGGCTTTAGCAATAGTAGCTTCTACTGTTGTACGATCTACTGCTACACTGCTTAGCGATCGCGAACTATTTTGAGTGCGATTTGACTTTAATAACCACAAACCGCCGCCAACAGCTAACAAACTCAACAAACCGAATTCACCCACCTGCACCATCGAATGGTGCAAATTTTGTAACATCCACAGAGAAAAGGACAGTCCCAATCCTCCCACTAAAATCGGTCGCTGCAACTTCACAACTATGATTCTCCGCGTTATGCTGGCTTCTACTTCAGGATATCTCAAAACTGGGCTTGTCCGAAGTTTATAGCTTGATGCACAAAGTTTTCTTTAGATAAAAGGGAACGCTTAACGCTTAATAGGGAAGAAGGGGAATGATGTTTCTTTCATATATTGTTAACGGTGAGTAAGCCCGCTCTTGGTAGGTGAGCGTCGATTGCGTTGCAAGAGCGTCTGTGTTCGCTTCGCGGGCAAAGCAGGGCTGAGGAACATAGACGCAACATAGTACCAACGGTGAACGATTTAAAAAAATCGTTCACCGTTGGTACCTCTTTGATAAAAAGTCAGCTAGTGCTGACTTTTTACTTATCGTGACACTTAGCTCATAGCTGCATTGCTGCGATCATAAGTTATGCGCACAGTAGGATCTATTTTTCCTTGAACAGGGTTCCAGTAGTTGGAGACTTCTCCAGGAAGACCTAATTCCTCGCCAGCACGCCCCAGCATCGATTGTTGACGATTCTTAATGAGTTGATAGTGACGCATCATCAAAGCACGGGCTTTTTCTTGAGTAGACATAATAAAGTTCCCCTTAATTGTTTGTGTAATGTCATCATTCATTAACTTTATAGTTTTTATTATAAGACACAATTCTGTAACAAAAACTACGAAAATTTTAGTTTTAATAAAACTTAATAATTTGATAAGAGTAGGGAACTTAGGATTTCCACGCAGGAGCCAATGCGTTGCCAAGAGAAGTCGGTAGATGTAAAGCGGCTTCCCGTTATGGTTTCCCGATTGGTAAACACTTGCAGGGCAGTTTAAAGGGAGAGTAGGGTCAAAACTTTTACGTCCAAGCACTACTCATCTCCCTCACGGTTTGGAAAAAGGGGTAAGGGGGAAAGAACAAATTCTTACTCTTAAGAAACACAGGGAACAGGGAACAGAGAAATCGTGTTTCTTTGATTCGTTGCGGGCGTCTAATCGCGCCCCTTGGGCACTCACATCTTACTGAAGAGTGATTTTGCCTGACGACATAGACCTTTCTTAGGATTTATGCTTTTTTTATGAAATTTATTAAAATTGCATAAAGAAAAGTTACAAAAGCTCAAGCAATTCTCATGTCTGACACCTTAACCAAACTAACTTATCAGACTTTTCAGCAGAGTAAAAATTATTTTGGTCTAGCTCATAAACTGCTAAGCTCGCGGTTGAAGAATATCATCTCTGCTAGTGAGCAGAGGGAAATTCAACCCATACCAAACGAGGTTTTATTTAAGGCTCAACAAAACCTGAACAATCTGCTCGAAGTTGATTGGGAAGATGCTGAGCGTGGTGTCTATCCTAAAAGCGTGTTGTTTGATAATCCTTGGGAAGACTTTTTCCGCTACTATCCACTGGTGTGGCTGGATTTACCCCAAACTTGGGAACGTGCTCAGCACAAGAAATATCAAGAGTTTACTCAAGATGTAGACATAAATGGTTATCCCAGCTACTATGTGCAGAACTTCCACCACCAGACGAATGGCTACTTGAGCGATTTATCAGCTAATTTGTATGACTTGCAGGTAGAAATTCTTTTTGGTGGTTCAGCTGATCCGATGCGACGACGCATTCTGGCTCCTCTTAAAGAAGGGTTAGAAGTGTTTAGTGATATGTCACCACGCCAGATACGTATACTAGATGTTGCTTGTGGAACTGGTCGTACTTTAAAGTTGATTCGGGCAGCTTTGCCGAAAGCATCTTTGTTTGGTACAGATTTGTCGCCAGCCTATTTGCGTAAAGCAAATGAATTCCTGTCGCAAATTCCCGGAGAATTGCCACAACTTTTGCAGGCAAATGCAGAAGAGTTACCATACTTGGACAACTACTTCCATGCTGTCACTTCAGTTTTTCTCTTCCATGAGTTACCAGCAGCAGCACGTCAACATGTTATAGAGCAATCCTATCGGGTGACAAAACCAGGGGGAACCTTTATCATCTGTGACTCAATTCAGATGAGTGATTCTCCTGAAATGGAACCGATGATGGAAAGCTTCCACCAAAGTTTTCATGAACCTTACTACAAGCACTACACTACTGATAACTTGGTAGAGCGTTTGGAAAAAGCAGGCTTTGAGAATATTGATATACAGGTTCACTTTATGAGCAAGTACTTTATTGCTCGAAAGCCCGCTTAATGTAAAGAAAAGCTACGGTGGCTACATAATATTAATATAATATTAATATTAGTTTACATAACTCTCATAAAAAGTTATGGCTGTTGCTTACCCACGCAAATTTCAAAACGCTATAGGTGCAAGGGAGATCTTGACACAAGTTGTTCGCGATGTGCTTTGCACCCGCCTTCGGTGATGCTCCCTTTGGGAGCCAAGCCCTTGCGGGCGATGGTGAAGTGCATCTGATCACTCTCAACCGCTACCGCTACAGCGAACAACGCAGTTGCAAAGACCTGAGCGAGATCCACAAGCATTGATCGAAAGATTTGTGCCGATGTTTCTCAATGGTTTAAAAGGGACGCAAGATAACCGCCAGAAAACGAAGGCATAGAACAAATGTTTTGTATGTGATGTTTGTGGGGTGGGCAATGTCCACCCCGTTTTTTGCCAATTTTCACCCGAACCGCTGTTTGATGAATTCTCACTCATCAGCTATCCATAACTTAGTAGTCTTTGTCCAACCTGTTCTTGGACAAAGTTGTAGTATTCAAGAGAGATTTCTCAATAGTCATATCAAATCCGCTTGAATAGGTGTCCGCAGCGAGTACGGACACACGACAAGTTATCAACCAGACTTGATATCACAATATCTCAAACACATGGGGTTTAACTGAGCTGCTAGCCCAACTAATACCCTTTCAACAGATAAGGTGAAGGTTGCGTTCAGGAATTTCCTGCTTATTTGTTATTTAAGTGGCTCTTAATGCTTGCAATACTAGCAGCTAATACTATTTCACCAAATTCCTCATACATATTCAAACCTCAAAAACGCCATCCCAATCAAGTCATTTGTATGACAGTAAAGTGAAACGTATAACTTGCATCGCATCTTTATGCAAAAGTTAACAGGTAACTAAGTAAACAAAAACTTTTGGGTGAAATACAGAACTGTTCCCTAGACTCATTGTATTTTTGGCATCACATCTATACTAGGGAGAGTGTGTAACTAATTTTCAAAAAACCCTGGCTTACAGTACTTCGATTCTCTTTGTACAAGACAATTGCCACCCCAAGAAATAGCATTGGCATCCTGTTGTTAGACAACTGGATGTGTACTCTTGATCTGTTCGAGCACTTGCATGCGACCACTACCCCTGTACTTGTCTTTGCGAGACTTTTGGGTACTGCCTACTGCCGCCATCAACTGTTGTGAGTCAACATTAGATGCCTGTTGCTCAAGTGCTTTAGTGTTAATAGCTAAGGAGCTAAAGAACAATCCTGTGATCAAAAATGAAATGGCAGCACGCATAATAAATGTCTATTTTTGAACTCTTCATTTCACTACTACTGAGTTATGTTTACTGCATCCGGATAATTTCGTAAATAGTATTTATTTTGACTGTAAAATCTCCTTTTATCTGCTGAGGTTTTCAACTATCAACCAATTAAGAGCGTGATTCATTCGACCGCAAATGGTGAGCAGTTGCTGATCACAAAAAGTTTGCAATTGCTCATGGATGTGCGATCGCAAAGTCACAATCTGCCAAGTATGCCCCCGATGGATACTTGGCGCAGTTATAGTGAATTTGTAATCTTGTTCAGATATGTGGTGAAAGATGCCCTGGAAACAGTTAATCTTTCGTACAGTTAAGTTATTATTGCTATCAACATTATGATGTTGACAGGAAGATAAACAAACGGAATTTCCATGAACTCGATATAATTCTGGTTCTTCTAAATAGTACGATTGCCAATCCAACCAATCCGGATCTTTTGGGAGCGAATTCAATAATGGAATAATTGCCGCAGGTGCATATTTATCATGTAATAAAGCTTCTTGTAGAACTCTAACAGGCAAATTCCGGGGGCTTAAATCCAACTCAACACACAAAGCTGCAGCCATACCTGCAGCTTGACCGATACCCATCACCACAGGCTGCAATCTGGTTGCTCCATTCGCAATATGAGAAACAGAAATGTTCTTCTCGCATACTAGTAAACCATCTGTTTCTATAGGAACTAAACAACGGTAGGGAATTGTGAAGGGAGTTCCCGTCCTCCGTCCTCCCCAGCGCATCGATTTGGGTTGTACTTGGAACTCGACACCTGGATAATGGTGGTCGTTGGGGTAGTTAGCGATCGCTATTGCATCTATATTCAAAGGTGCAACCATACCTCCAGTTATGGGCAAAATGTCCTGTTCTCGAATGGTTGTTAGTCCCACTAGACGGCGGCTTTCCCGGTAGTAAGGGTGAAGGGCGAAGGAGGAGAGAGGCAGATGAGGGAAGATGTTATGAGCTAAACCATAGCGACGACCAAGCTGGTTTTGGATAAAATAGGCAAAATTTTGGCTGTGCCAAAAGCATTCTTGGAGAAACTCGCGCTTTGTTTCTTCTGTTTCTATCAATCGCCCCACACCTTCACCGTAGTCATTACCACGAATTGGCCAATTCATCATAAATAAACCACCGGGCAACCGTCCGTAATTCAAAAACTGTTCTGCACCGTAACCGTCCCAAGCACCAACAAACTGTGATGGATCGTTGTTCGGTGCACTTGGGACTTCTGGTGCAACTGCTTCACCAAAGTCTTGCATCACCACCACCCAAGTAGGAGCTTGCACGGGATATCTTTGTGTGAGATGATTAAAATCCGCTGGAGCGCTTGGTTCTCCCCACTCAGAATGTAATTCCCAGCCCCAACGGTAAGGTATATCAGCTAAAGCTAATAAATCTCCTAACTCTGTAGCGTCGAGAGTTACCTTGGCTTTGACAATTAAATCTGCAAATCGGACGCCACAAACGCAATTCCCCTGCTGGAAAACTTCTAACGGCACAAGTCCAGTGATCCAAAGTAAATTGGGCAACTCCTGCACCCAATCTGCAAAAATCTTTGCCCCAATACGCGGATCGTAACTAAAAAAGCTAACCCAACAATTATCTAATCCTTCCGGCTGTTGGTGCTGCAATTCTCGTAAAAATGCACCCCATAACCCTGTTTGAAAAGCTTCTAGTTCATTTCCATCCGGTGCAGATACCCCAGCACAAGTCAGCATTCCTCCCAACCAAGGAAATTCACTCACAAGGATAGTTTTTGCCCCCCGTCGCGCTGCTTGGATGGCCGCGGCTGTTCCTCCTGTTCCACCGCCGACGACTAAGACATCGGCTGTGTATGTTTGATGAACCATTTTTGAACCTCGCTAAAACAGTGCTAAGTATCGAGTACAAAGACACTATCTGCTATTCCTGAGTTTTTTACACTTTTGTTTTGGCAGGTGTGAAGAACACTCCTTAAGCGTTTTGAATATTTCGTTTATGTAATACGTTGTGTGCTATTGTAGGTTGCATAGAGTTATAAAATATTGAAAAAATGACAATGATATTAAGACATAATGTGCCTATACAAGCAGTGAAGACTGAACAAGAAGTCCAGTCTATTAAGCAACTAGAAGATATTCTTAATAACCAAGATTCTCAGGCGAAACTAATAGGAGCTAATGGAGAACAAATTGACATTCCTGAGTCACTTTATCAAGTGCTGCGTCATGTCGTCCAGGCAATGGCATCAGGACAAGCTGTATCTCTAGTTCCCCACAGTTATGAAATGACAACACAACAAGCCGCTGAATTTCTCAACGTTTCACGCCCTTATATTGTTAAGTTATTAGAACAGGGAGAAATTCCCTACATTAAGGTGGGTTCACATCGACGGGTTTGTTTTGAGGATTTAGTCCGGTATAAAGAACAACGGGATGTGAAGCGTAGCCAACTTTTGAAGCAACTTATTGAGATGAGCTAAGAAGCTGGCTTGTATGAGGAGGAAGAGTAATTGTGAGATTAGTAGAGTATAATTGCTATGCCTAGCGCTCTCCTAGATGCCTGCGTCTTATTTCCAATGTATCTACGCGATACCTTGCTATCGACTGCTGAAGCTGGTTTGTACGTACTTTACTGGTAGCAAAACATCTTAGATAAAGCAATCAGCAACCTTATCCTCAAAAGGAAAATTTCTGTTGAACAGGCTGAGAATCTTGAAGAAACAATGAAAGCAGCCTTTCCTGAAGCAATGGTAAAAGTACCTGTGGAATTAGAGGAGGTAATGACAAATCATCCAAAAGATCGTCATGTTCTTGCTGCTGCTGTAACCGCTAATGCTGATGTTATTGTTACTAGTAATCTTACAGACTTTAACGCTGAAGCTTTGACACCTTGGAATCTGAAAGCACAATCACCAGATGACTTCCTCTGTCTTTTGTTTGAGGACTATCCCCAAGAAATGATTCAAGTATTACGGCAACAGTCTCAAAAGTATAGAAGGCGACCACTATCATTCCAGGAATTACTTGCGTTTTTAACTAAGAAAGACGGTGCTAATTTACAGAAATTGGTTGCTAAAATTCGCTCTTATGAATCGCGGTAATCATGTAATTTAAACTACCATCAAATATTTCCGTGACGAAAATTTTGTAGCAAGTCACATAAAGAACGCCCTAAGTGTTAAATGTATGATCGTTGAGTGGTGAAAATTTAACATGAAAGCACAGGTATTTAGAGGCGTTAATCAACTTTCTTACGAAGAACTGCCCGTACCGACACTGGAAGCGGATGAGGTACTCGTACAGGTGGAGGTTGTGGGGTTGTGTCAGTCGGATATCAAAAAAATTCGTTATCCTTTGTATGAACCGCCGCGCATTTTTGGACATGAAACTGCTGGAACTATATCAGCGGTGGGTTCGCAAGTCAGAGGCTGGCAAGTTGGACAACGGGTGGCGGTGATGCACCATATCCCTTGTATGCGTTGCGATTATTGCCTAAATGATAATTTCTCGATGTGCGATACTTACAAAAACATCTCTACGACAGCAGGATTTAACGCTAGTGGTGGAGGTTTTGCTGAGTATGTCAAAGTTCCCGGTCATATTGTGCGTAATGGGGGGTTGATTCCCATTCCTGATAATATCAGTTTTGAAGAAGCAAGTTTTGTAGAACCAACAAATTGCTGCCTCAAAGCAGTGAAAAAAGCTCAAATTGCTCCAGGGCAAACAGTTTTGGTTACTGGCGCGGGACCAATTGGGTTAATGTTTATCATGTTAGTGAAGTATTTTGGGGCAAAGGCGATCGCCACCGATTTACTCCCATCCCGCATTGAAAAAGCTTTGAGTGTAGGTGCAGAAGCTGCATTTGATGCCCGTGACGCCAACTTACCAGCAAAAATCCATGATTTGACCAATGGCATGGGTGTTGATGTTACCCTACTTGCAGTCCCAAGTGATAAAGCTTTCTTTCAAGCCCTCGACTGTACTCGCAAAGGTGGAAAAATTCTCTTTTTCGCGGAGTTTCCTGATGAGATGGAAATTCCAGTTAATCCGAATCTTCTCTACCGTAGGGAAATTGACCTTATGGGCAGTTACAGTTCATCGTACCGCATTCAAAGTTTAGCAGCTGATATTGTCTTTAATCGACGCATAGATGTGCAAGCATTGATTAGCGATCGCTATCCATTACAAGATTTATCAGCAGCAGTGGAACAGGCGATCGCTCCTACTGCAGAAACGTATAAAATTTTGATTTATCCGTAGAGAAGGGGAAAAAGGTCTCACCTCACCCCGCCCTTACGGGCACCCCTCTCCTTATTAAGGAGAGGGGGAGGAACTGTTTTCCTACCCACACTCCCACACTCTCTCACTCCCCTGATCTTCCACACAAACAAAATGCTTGTCATCATAGTTGCACTTCTCGCCTTTTATCTTGCTTGGAATCTCGGAGCAAATGATGTTGCTAACTCAATGGGAACTTCTGTTGGTTCCAAAGCTGTTACCCTCAAACAGGCATTGATTATTGCTGGAGTGTTAGAGTTTACGGGTGCGGTACTATTTGGACAAGAGGTATCGCAAACTTTGGCGACAGAAATTGTCAATCCAGCTTTGTTTGCCGATACACCGCAAATGCTAGTTACTGGAATGGTGGCGGTGCTGCTTTCTGGCGGTTTGTGGCTGCAAATTGCTACATCACGGGGTTTACCTGTATCATCTTCTCATGCGGTTGTTGGTGCGATCGCCGGATTTAGCTGGGTTGCTTTGGGAGTGAGTGCGATCGATTGGTCAACAATTGGACAAATCACGATAGGTTGGATTATCACCCCAATCATCACTGGTGCAATTGCTGCTTTATTCTACAGTCAAATCAAGCGCTGGATTTTAGATCAACCAAATCCATTAATACAGTTAAACGAGTGGATTCCTTGGTTGAGTGCTGTTTTGCTGGGGATATTTGGTGTTATTGTGCTACCGTCATTAACTCAGGGACTAGCAACTTTTCTGATTGAGCAAGTTGGTTTCAAAATACCTGCTCATGATATTCCATTGGTAACTGGTGCTGTAGCTACAGTTGGACTCACCTTTTACAGCTGGCGACAGTTGGAGAGAGGGACAAGGGGAGCAGGGGAAGTAGGGGAAGTAGGGGAAACAGGGGGAGTAGGGGGAGTAGGGGGAGCAGGGGGAGTAGCAAATCCTCGATTCACCAATCCTGTTGAAAGGTTATTTGGTCGATTTCAATTGCTGAGTGCTTGTTTTGTTGCTTTTGCTCATGGTTCTAATGATGTGGGAAATGCGATCGCTCCTTTAGCTGCAATTGCTTACATTAACCGCACTGGCAGTGTACCTACAAATGGTTTTAACATCCCCATATGGATTTTAATACTTGGTGGCGTTGGGATTGTCACTGGTTTAGCCATTTTGGGAAAAAAAGTTATCGCCACGATTGGCGAAAGTATTATTTCCTTGCAACCCAGCAGTGGATTTTGTGCTGAACTCGCAACTGCCACAACTATTCTGCTTGCCTCTCGGTTGGGTTTACCCGTCTCCACCTCCCATGCTTTGGTTGGTGGTGTTGTTGGGATTGGACTGGTGCAAGATTTTAAATCAATTCAATTCAAAACTCTTCAAGGAATTGCTGCAGCATGGGTGATTACAGTTCCTGCAAGTGCGGTTCTTAGTGCGGCTATCTTTTCAGTGTTGAGATTAAAGTTTGGATAACGCGCGTGTTACCTCACCCCGGCTTTGGCTGACGCCAAAACCTCCCCTCTCCTTTAAGGAGAGGGGTGCCCGATAGCGTAGCGTGCCGTTAGGCATAGGGCGGGGAGGGGTCATATCAAGTCCGCCTAACTACTTACGATATGTCATTGCGAGTGGAACGAAGTGAAACGTTCGCGTAGCGTGTCCCCTTGGGACTCAGCAATCGCAGGGTTTGGGATTGCTTCACTCCGCTATCGCTCCGTATGTCCTTCGGACACGCTACGCTAACGCAATGACAACTATTAAACCGGACATAATATCATATAAATCCAACGCGCGTGTTACCTCACCCCGGCTTTGGCTGACGCCAAAACCTCCCCTCTCCTTAATAAGGAGAGGGGTGCCCGATAGCGTAGCGTGCCGTTAGGCATAGGGCGGGGTGAGGTCAAATCAACGTGGAATTAAAGCTTGAACGTGAAATTGACACCAATGGCACAGTACCTAACCGAAATATCTTATTTCACTGCAGCACAACTACTATTAGGCGCTGGCTGCTCACGCACCGGACCAGTCTTAGTCGGATCATAACCAACCAGCACCACCTGACCTTTGTCGTTATATATCCAACCCTGTGCTGGTATTATCTGTTTGACAGGTGGCTTTTGAGATACGTGCTTTTGTTTTTTACCTGTTGAACTTACCGTACTAGGGACAGGCTGAATTAAATCAACACGCACATTGTCACTACTGAGAATTTTATTTGGATTAGTTGGCAAACCCCCGCGTCCGGTGACAGTGAAAGTGCTACCAAAACCTTTAACACAGGGATTTAGAGCAATCTGCTGCGCCGGGTCAACTACAGTTTGTGTTAATTCAAATAATCCTTGGGTGGGGTCAATATCAACTACATTAATTAACACATTACCACTCAACTGGTTATTTACCCCTGTGGCGGTGATGTCACTTGTATTTGGGGAAGCCGGATTGCGAGACACAAAGCCAAAAATACCTTGACTATTGATTTTAACATTACCACCACGGGAATTAGCAGAGTTAGCAGTGATATCGCTATTGTCAAAGCCAACCAGAACACCAGTATTAATATTGATGTTGCCGCCAATAACGTTTTCTCCTGTGGCGTTGGTTGTGATGTTGCTGTTGCGACGAATAATCAAATCTTTTGAGTTAATGTTTATTGTCGCTTGCTTTCTATTCGGGTCAAATTTAGCGCTTTGTGTATTCGCGATAAGTAAGCCGTTGTTTAAACGGATAGAGCGAGCATTTAATGTCATCTTGCCTGCAGTTCCTGTTCCGAGACTCTGCACGCTTACTCTTGCCCCATCTTGCACTAGCAAGGTATTGGTTTTGACCGTAAGATCACCCGCATCCCCTGTTGATTTTGAGTTTGCTTGAGCACCCAAGCCACTAGAAAACTGACCATTAGCGCTTCTACCAATCAGTTGCACATCTTGGGCATCAACGCTCAAATTTCCCCCCTTGCCCGCACCAAAAGTGCTAGCATTTACCTGTGCCCCATCTCGCACTAGCAAGGTATTGGTTTTGATTGTCAAATCACCCGCATCCCCTGTTGAGTTTGAGTTTGTAGAAGCAAACAAGCCACTAGGAAACTGACCATTAGCGCTTGTACCAATGATTTGCACATCTTGGGCATCAACGCTCAAATTTCCCCCTTTGCCCTTACCAAAAGTGGTAGCAGCTACCTGTGCCCCATCTCGCACTAGCAAGGTATTAGTTTTGATTGTCAAATCACCCGCATTCCCTGTTGAGTTTAGCTGTGCAGAAGCACCCAAGGCACTGGGAAACTGACCATTAGCGCTTGTACCAATGATTTGCACATCTTGGGCATCAACCCTCAAAATTCCCCCCTTGCCCGCACCGAAAGTGGGAGCGCCTATCTGTGCCCCATCTCGCACTAGCAAGGTATTGGTTTTGATTGTCAAATCACCCGCATCCCCTTTTAGCTGTGCAGAAGAAAACAAGCCACTGGGAAACTGACCATCAGCGCTTGTACCAATGATTTGCACATCTTGGGCATCAACCCTCAAATTTCCCCCCTTGCCCGCACCGAAAGTACCTGCGCCTACCTGTGCCCCATCTCGCACTAGCAAGGTATTGGTTTTGATTGTCAGATCACCCGCATTCCCTGTTGAGTTTCGCTCTGCATCAGCAAGCAAGCCACTGGAAGTCTGACCATCAGCGCTTGTACCAATGAGTTGCACATCTTGGGCATCAACGCTCAAATTCCCCCCTTTGCCCGCACCCAAAGTGCTAGCGTTTATCTGTGCCCCACCCTCAAGCCGCAAGTTGCTCGCACTGATATTGACATCCCCTCCCTGTCCATTTGCTCCTGATTGCACGTTATTATTAATTTGACTATTATTAAGGTTTATTGCGACCGTAGCATTAACCGAAATATCTCCCGCCTGAGTACCAACTGTCCCCAAGCCTTCTCCTATTCCAGCCTGAAGAACACTTCCTCCGGTCATCTCTAAATTACGGGCATTAACAGCAATACTACCACCACCGCCTGAGCTTACATTAACTCCCGCACCATTCGTCAGCGATACATCACCTCTTTGTACTCCTACAGGAAAACTCAAGCTACCATCACCATTGAGTCCCACCGTCCCAGCAGCAGATAATCCTCCTAACTCAACTCGTCCTCCTGGTGCTTTCAATCCTCCACCATCTAAGTTGACATTACCACCTACCAGTGTTAAGGAATTTCCTTGTGGAACCGTCAGACCAACAACATTACCACTATCATCAACAGCCTGAGACTGATTGCTGATATATTTGGAATTCTGCTGATAGTTCAACCCAAGCGGAACAGTTATAGTTAACAATGGCGGTGCTTGGGGATTTGTCGCACTAAACTCAAACCCATCCTTAAATATCAAACTATTTGCCGTACTTCCCAAAAATGAACCACCCACATCCAAGCGAGCATTTGGTCCAAAGATAATTCCATTCGGATTGATAAAAAACAAGTTAGCATTGCCCAACACACCCAAAACACCTTGAATGTTCGAGACATTACCCCCAGTCACTCTGGTGAGTATGTTTGCAATCCCAGCCGGATTGGAAAAATAAGCTCCTCTACCTGCATTGATATTAAATTCTTGAAAACTATGAAACAGGTTCGCCCCACGAATTGCGCCCCCATCAATCCTGTCGCTAGGGATGCCCTTAATCACATCCTGTGTGACGCGGGAGTTCTCTGCGCCCAGCGTGTTATCAGGAGTGATTTGTGCTTTGGCTACGGTGAGGTAGCTAAAGCTGAATACGGTTGCAAGAGGTAAGGTGAAGAACAAAAATGGGTGACGCACCGGTTTTATCCTCAGCATTTTACTAATTTTGAATATGAGGTTGGGAAAAAGACTTTACAATAAGCAAGATTATGGCTCAGTAGTACTAATATCAGGTTTGTAGGCTCATAGTAATTATTTGTAAGATTTTGTGACAAAGTTGGGACTTACGCACTGAAAACCCGAAACCTCGATCCCCCCTAGCCCACGCCAGGTGCTAACTTCCTGCAGAGACGCTCTTGCAACAAGTCGGCAGAGCCGCCCAAATTTTGAATTTTGAATTTTGAATTGGTATTACCCCACCCCGGTTTTGTCTTACGCCAAAACCTCCCCTCCCCTTATAAGAGGATGTCTGATATCATGTCCGCTTAAATGCTTGTCATTGCGTTAGCGTAGCGTGCGCGAAGCGCATACGTAGCGATAGCGGAGTGAAGCAATCCCAGACTCTCGCGATTGCTTCGTTTCACTCTGTTCCACTCGCAATGACATATCACAAGTAATTTGCCGGACATGATATGAGAAGTCAAAAATGTCATGCTGAACGTAGCGGTAGCGTAGTGTAGACACGAAGTGGCTTCCCGCAGGGTAGCATCTCAAAATTAAACGGGAAACTGAGATTCTTCGTTCCGCTTCGCTCCACTCAGAATGACAAAATATACCTTGTTGAAACTTTTTAGACATCCTCTAAAGGGGATGGGACATTATCGTTGTGGTTAGCGCTTGCTCAAACGTTCTCTTCTTCTAAACTATTTTGTATTTTTTCATACAAAATTCGACTTTCTTCGTTTTCCGAAATACTTACATAGCGAATTAAATTCGCTGTGCATTCAGCTGCAAGAAACGCCAGTCTAACACCGTATGGAATATCTTCTATGAAATGTTGTAACTCGTAATTCTCACAAAATTTCTCTTCGGCTTCTTTTATTTTCCCTTCATTGTTGACTTGTTCATCTTTGACGATAGAACACATGAGAATTTGAAATTTCACTCCTATTTTTTCTATTGCATTATAAAGTGAAATCTTTTTTTCAAGAGCGTAAGCACAAGCACGTAATAATTTAGACAAATCTTCGTGACTGCCTGCTTCAAAAAAGGTTTCTTTATCAAATTCTGGCTCAACAATCATCTTTCGTTTTCTAACTCATTATACAAAGAACGCTACGTCTGTTAATCCAAACCTCTCAAGATTTTTAGTTTTCATTCAGGCAAAATCAATGAAATTCGATAAGCTGCTTCACATCCACTCCATTTTTTCGATGCTAATAACCATGAGCCTGCATTTCAACCTGCTACTGTTGGGTTTCCTGCTGAAATTCCAGTCACAAACTCCTGAAAACGTTTATCAGAGGCAATTTCATCAAAATCTATGTCAGTTGCCGCTTCTTCCTTATAATCAGGATTAATCTCAACTGCCCGTTGCAGATTTTCTAAAGCCAACTTAACCTCTCTTTGCAGTGCGTAACAAGCAGCTTTGTTATAATAAGCGTTGGCGTAGTCTGGTTTAATTTCCAGCGCTTTGTTGAAACATTCAATCGCTTCGTCATCTTGTCCGAGCCTGACTAAGGCGTAACCTTGGTTATTCCAAGCTTTGTAAGACTCAGGCTTGAGTTTGATGGCTTTGTCAAAACAAGCGATCGCATCTTCATATCGTTCCATTTCTTGCAAAGCAAGAGCTCTGTTGAACCATGCGACACCATCATCTGGCTTAATTTGCGTTGCTTTCTTGAAAGCAATAAAAGCTTGCTTGTGTTTTTGTAAGTATCCCAATGCTACACCAAGGTCAACCCAGGCTTGATGGTACTCTGGGTTGATTTTTAAAGCTTGTTCGTAGGAGGCGATCGCATCTTTGTACTGTTTCAACCTCCCTAAAGCCATACCTCTGTTCAACCAAGCAACAGCGTCTTTTGGCTGAATTTCCACTGCTTGGTTGTAAATAGCAAGTGCATCTTCGTAGCGTCTTTGGGAGAAAAGAACATTTGCTTGTTTGAGAATCTCATCAACTTTTGACTCTTGTTGAGTCTGAGTATCTTCTCTCACCTCTGGTTGTTGTGGTACTTGCTGTATTTTTTTCTCTACTTTCGGAGTCGCAGATTTGGCGACAGAAGGAGGAGGTGTAACTACAGACTGTGGTACTTGCTGTCTTTTTTGCTCTGCTTTGCGAGTCGCAGATTCGGCGACAGAGGGAGGAGATATGACTACAAGTGGTACTTCCTGTACTTTTTCCTCCACTTTCGCAGTTGCAGATTCGGGAACAGAAGGAGGAGGTGTTACCACAGATAATTGCTCAAGCATGATTTTTTTTCTTTGTTGAGCATCCTTCTGCAATTCCGAAAGTTGAGATACAAATTCTGCTTCTAATTCTCCCAGCTTTTCAAGAATAGTATTTTTTCTTTGTTGAGCATTCAACTGTAATTCTGAAAACTTAGATGCAAACTCACCGCCAGATTTCTCTAAATTCTCTACTACTGTTTCTTTGCGTTGTTGAGCATCCACTTGCAGTTTCGAGAGGAAAGATGCAAATTCTAAGCGTAATTGATCTAAACTTTGGATAATTTTGTACTTTTGCTGCTCTGCATCCGATTGGAATTCTGACATTTGAGATGTCAATTCGGAATTCGATTCTTCTATATTCCCGAGTACAATATCCTTTCGTTGTTGAACACTTTCTTGTAATGCAGACAGTTGTGAGCTAAATTCTAAGCGTAATTGCTCCAAGCTTTCTGTGAGCTTGTCTTTTTGCTCTTCTGCATCCGATTGGAATTCTGACATTTGAGATGTCAATTCGGAATTCGATTCTTCTATATTCCCGAGTACGATATCCTTTCGTTGTTGAACACTTTCTTGTAATGCAGACAGTTGTGAGCTAAATTCTAAGCGTAATTGCTCCAAGCTTTCTGTGAGCTTGTCTTTTTGCTCTTCTGCATCCGATTGCAACCCCGACATTTTCTCTGTCCACTCGGAACTCGATTGTTCGATATTTCCTAGTGCGATATCCCCTCGTTGTTGAACACTTTCTTGTAATGCAGACAGTTGTGAGCTAAATTCTAAGCGTAATTGCTCCAAGCTTTCGAGCAGGTTGTGTTTTTGTACTTCTGCATTTGATTGGAATTCTGACATGTGAGATGTCAACTCAGAATTCGATTCTTCTATATTCCCGAGTACGATATCCTTTTGTTGCTGAACACTCTCTTGTAATGCAGACAGTCGAGATACAACTTCTGACTGTAATTGCTCCAAATCATCAAAAATCTTGTTCTTTTGCTGTTGAGCACCAAACTCTAATCCAGATAGTTGAGTTGCAAACTCAAACCGGGACTGTTCGATATTTCCCAGTGCGATATTCTTTTGTTGTTGAACCTCGCCTTGTAATTCAGACAGCTCAGATGCAACTGTTACTTCCCATGTTTTTAAATTCTCAACAGTTATATTTCTTTGCTGTTGGGTTTGCAATTCTAACTCAGAAACTTGAGCCGAAAATTCATATTCTAAAGTTTTGACGTTTTGTTTAGAATTTTTGATGGCTGTTTCTAATTCTGATGTCAGTTGCTCTTGTAAGTTAAATATTTGAGATGGAATTATAGATAAAGTTTCTTGTTCAGTTGTGATTTTTTGTTGAAGAGCATCTACTTCCTTATCTAAGCCAGAAGTAATATTTCTCGTTTCTTGGATGAGTTTTTGTGCTTCTTGCTTAACACTCACTAGCTGTTTTTCTAACTCTTCCAGTCCGTGTAGCCGTTCGATTGCCTTATCAACTATCTCACGGATAGCAACCCGTCGCAGCAGGAATAAAGCAGCAATGACTGTGACTGGAACAAGAGTCAGCATCGCTAGCCAGACGTTAAGCAAGATAGTATTACGAAGAAAGACGCGATGTTCTTCTGTCAGTCGCGGTAGTTCTTGCTGGTACGGAGTGGAAAGTCCCGGAGGCTGTGGCGAAGAAGGTGTTTGTTGGGCAGTGGCAATACCAACGGACAGTAGAATGGGTGAGAAGACTATACCGCTTCTCAACAATAAGGCGAAGATGGGTTGATTCTTGCTCTTCATAAAGATGATCTATATCCGTTGGTTAGTTTTTGAAGCAGCACAATACTAATTTAGCTTAGTTGCTGGACTTATCTACGCTATCTAATTTTATTGTGATCCTTTTGCCTCATATTCTTTAGCCAAGCACCTTTTTAAAAGTTGGACTCTGTATCGCTGCGCGAAGCGACGAGGACTTAATATCAACTTGGTTTTGTAACTGAATACGGATTGGTTTAGATACTCCCAAAGAGGAAATTTAATGTTGCTGTTTTCTTGAGTCATACAAAAAGGACAATACAAAAGACAGAGCGCACAGTAACTAGTATCAAGAAATACTAACATGCTTCCCTGATTTAACGTTTACTAATATGTATTCAATTGTCCTTGAGGTAAATACGGAAAATTTCGCTCAGCATTTCACTGTTAGAAGGCAGTCTCAGTAGTTATACTACTAAAACTGCCTCAATCATTATATATAGCACATTGTTCGTGCGTCAAGAATTAGGGGTGTAAGGGTGTAAGGGGGTAAGGGTGTAAGGGTGTAGGGGAGCCAGTGCCCTTCGGGGAGAACCTCCGGTTCCGCTGCGCTAACACAGTCGCCTACGGAGGGAGACCCTCCTGCAGCGCTGTCTCACCGTGGGCGGGTTTCCCGACTTGAGGCACCTGGCGTGGAAGAAAGTAAAACACTCTTACCCTAACTTTATTCCAAAGTTGTCGGAACCAACGAAGAAACCATTCACTTACACACGCCAGATACCTACGGAGGGAAACCCTCCTGCAGTACTGGCTCCCCTACACCCCTACACGCCTACACCCCTAGTTTAATAATGATTGCCTGCTTTGCGATGGTGAACGGCTGTCACTGCATCGGTTTTAAGTAATTTACCATTATCGACAGTTGCATACACAACCCAATGATCACCGCATTCCATGCGTTTGTTGACAGAACATTCAAGATATGCTGAGGAATCAGTGAGAACAATGCAGCCGTTATCAGCAACTTTTGTGGAGAAATTTGCAAATCTGTCTTCTCCAGGCGCAAAAGTTTTGCGGAAGTGTTTCATGTATTCTTGCTGATGACCATCAGGTAAAATATTTAAAACAAACTTACCACCCGGATACATCAAGGATTCAATTGCCCTGTCTTTGGCTATAGCAATAGTAATACCTGGTGGATTAAAAGTGGCTTGAGAAATCCAAGACCCCATCATTCCAGTAGAGACTTCTCCAAGCTTTGCTGTCACAACGCAAACTGAACCGACTATCCGACCAACAGCTTGTTCAACAGGAGTCGCAGCAGTTTGAGTCATACGCACTTTTTTGGCTTTTCTCAAGGTTTGGGCAAAGTCTGTACCTGTTTCTTCACACTGTTTGAGAAGAACATCTGAGGGTTTAAACTTGACTTTCATAGTTTCAAACCCAAACCGATATCCCGCATCACGGAGTTTACCTTCAATGAAATCAAAAGCTTCGCCACTCCATCCATAAGAACCAAATATCCCAGCAAGCTTGCTATTGTTACCGCTCGCCAGTACAGTACCCAAAGCAGTGTGAATGGGAGTTGGTGCGTTACCACCAATGGTGGGAGAACCAATGATAAAACCCTCAGCTTTTTCTAGGGCTGCACGAATGTCTTCCGGGTCAGCAAACTCACAGTTGATTGATTCTACAGCCACTCCTCCCTTTGTTAAACCAAGAGCGATCGCCTGCGCCAAAGTTGCAGTATTTCCATATGCTGAAGCATAAAGTAAAGCAACGGTAATTTCGCGAGCAGTTTGAGAATGGCTCCATTGCTGATAGGCTTGGGTAAGTTCCACTAAGCCATAGCGTACCAAGGGACCATGAAGGGTACCCAACATTCTGACTTGTAGTTCTGATATTTTCTCCAGCGCTGCTTGTACCTGAGTTGCATGAGGAGCCATCAAGCAGTCAAAATAGTAGCGCTGATCTTCTTTTAAAATGCCCCAATCTTCATCAAAGACTTCTTCACCACAGATATGAGCACCAAATAGCTTATTAGTGTACAGTATCTGAGTTTGCTGGTCATAAGTACAAAGACCTCCAGGCCAACGAGGGCTGGGAATTGGGAGACAGCGCAAAACATGACCCTTACCTAAATCCAGAGTTTCTTTTCCCCGCATCGTCATGATGTTCAATTTTTGGTTAGGGAAAGTCGCACTCAAATCGGCAGCACTAGGAAGCGAACAAACAAAAGTCAGTTGTGGTGCTACTTCTAACAGAGCTTTGAGAGTTGCGATTCGGTTAGGATTAAAGTGACCTAGAATCACGTAATCTAAGTGTTTCAGGTCAAGAGATTGCTGTAAGGCGTCTAGAAAAATTTGTGTGAAAGTTTCTGGGGGTGGGTCAATAATTGCAGTTTTATCACCCTGTATTAAATAGCAATTCGAGGTGGTACCTTTTGCTAGTGCGTATTCAATTTCAAACCGTAGACGTGTCCAACTACGTGCCCTTAGTACTGTCGTGTTTGTAGCGATTGGTAGAACTTGTACGTCGCGGGGATTGGGATTATTCATAGTTGTCGAGTGAGGGAGATTCTGAGATAGGGGGATGAGGAGGATGGAGGGAGAGAAGAAAGGAGAAAGGGAGAGAGGGAAGGAGGGAAGAATATTTTCCCGCACTCTCTCACTCCCACACTCCCTCGTCTTCCCTATTAGTAGTAAGTGCCTACCTTGCGATGGCGAACCGCTGTGAGTCCCTCTGGTTTGGAGACTTTACCGTCAGCAACTGTACAATATAACAGCCAGTGGTCGCTGCATTCGATGCTGCTGACAATTTCACATTCCATGTAGGCAAGAGCGTCTGTGAGAATGGGGGAACCGTTCTTGGCTGTTTGGGTTTTGACGCCAGCAAATCTGTCACCACCAGGAACTAAACGCTTGAGGAAGTGTTTCTTTAATTCTTGATAATTTCCTTCTTCCAAAACGTTAAGGACGAACTTATCACCCACTTGCATTAAAGAATCTATGGCACGATCTTTGGCGATCGCAACTGTAAATCCTAAAGGTTGCAAGCTGGCTTGAGCCACCCAGGAAGCTAGCATTGCGCCTTGGACATCACTCTTTCGGGTTGTGATAATGTAGAGTCCGTTGCTAATCCGACCCAGCGCTTTTTCTAAGTTTGCGTCGATGGACTTGATTTGCTTGATGTTGCGTTCGCGAACAAGCAATTGTCCTAAGTCTATACCTGCTTCTCTACACACTTGGTGAGTAGCTGTGCTGGGAGTTTGTTTTATGCGGATTGCTGGGAAAGCTTCCTTAATACCAAGGTCGAGAAATTTTCTGCGAAGTGGATCAATAGGTTCATCATCTCCGCCGTAGCACTCAAATAGTCCAACAACTTGCTTCTTGACGACACCTAAGAGCGAACTGATAGCAGCATGAGCTGCAACGTTAGCACTTGGAGGCATACCGATAAGAATGCCAGCTGAGCGACCTGCAAGTTCTTGAATTTCTTGGATTTCAGCGGTGGTGAGATCCATCACTTCAACGCCAAGCCCAGTTTTTTGCAGCCCTTCAGCAATTTCGTGGGCAAGTTCCTGACTGTGTCCGTAGTCGGAGACATAATATAAGCCGACTATTGTTTGTGCCTGAACTTGTCTATGACTCCAAGTTTGGTAACATTCCCTGAGAATATCAAGATGGTGGTAAAGTAGGGGTCCGTGTCCATTGGCGATGATTTTAATTTTCCCAAGGTCACCCATTTTATTCATGGCATTCACGAGGGAACGGGCGTTGGGACCCATTAGGCAGTCGTAGTAAAATTTGAAGTCAGGTTCAATGGCATCTAGATTGATGTCAAAGGTATCATCGCTGCAATAATGCATGCCAAAGGCATCGCAAGTATACAGGGTTTCGGTTTTGTGGTCGAAGCTAAATATTGTATCGGGCCAGTGTAGGTTAGGTGCACTCACGAATTCGATTTCGTGTCCTTGACCTAGATCTACGCGATCGCCACTCTTGACAATCCGCTTAGAAAACGGATCGTGAGTCACATTTATAGTGTAAAGTAAATATGGATTCCCCACCCTCGGTGTTGGTATAGAACCCATTTGAGATCTTTTTTCTAGCTAGCAGCTAATCGTTTAAGCATCAATCGGATATAGCAACAGACATATCGTTTAGGACATCGTATTTTGATTAAGAGTTAAGACAGTTAAGACAGTTAAGACAGTTAAGCAGATATTTTAATGGACAGTTAAGACAGTTAAGAAAGTTAAGCAGATATTTAAAAGAATAAAAAAATAATTATCCAAGTTGCGGGTTAAAAACGTCTGGGTGCTTCACACTTACCCAGTGGTGCGATCGCTCATGAAAAAGTGTGTGGTTGCGCGTAGCACAACCACCAGTTGAACTAACTTAAGAACATTAAAACAGTGAATCAAGAATAGTTACAGTTTGTAACTTATTTATAGCTAGGGCGTGTCTGCAAAGTCACAACTATAGTATGATGTGCAGCGATAGCATCGTATCCAATTTTTCGCTCTTTCATGAAATTTCGTATGATCAAAGTCAAAAATTTAGAGCAAGAATAGTGCTTATAACTGGATTTTGAAATACCTCAAATACAAAATGGCTTTTAACCTATAAAATCAGCTTTTTCTCAATGCATAAGTTGCAGTTATATTTGGAGATGGAAAGATTATGAGAAACAAATTCTTGAAAGGGCGCAATGGCGATCAAAAAGGCAAAAACTATTTCGCCTCCCCAAGAACGGTGGCGATCTCAGGCTTTTTCGGGAAAATCAGTCACAATCTTGATTCAAGACTCAACTATCAGGTTAGGATAAATAGAGAAAATTTTCAAAAATTTTAACTTTATCTGAGCGTGAGTCACCCTATTCTCCCTTAATTTAGATTTAAAACAGGTTTCTTTGTTTACAAAGACTCCAGTTTTATACCCTGAGGAATGTTTGAACCAAAACCGAAAATTTGAGGTAATTCCAATGGACGAAATCGTTAAAAAACTTGCCGGTCTGGGTCTTCCTGGCATAATTCTCGTGATTCTAACAGCCACAGCAGGAGGTAGTTCTGCTGCTGTTGCTGCTGCCCTCACAGCAGCGGGAGGACCGTTTGGCATCGTAGGAGGTATAGGATTACTTGGTCTAACAACAGTTTTGGGGGATACTATAGCAGGATATGGAATTGAAGCTATTCTCAAGGCAGTTTATGCAGAACGTAGCAAAACCGAATCTGTAAGATTTCTCCTCAAAGAAATTAATGATTTACCCATTTCAGACGAGCTAAAACTCAAACTGAAAAATCAACTGACCCCAGATACCAATACTTACACCGTACCCTCTGAGGAACCAAGGACAGTTGAAATTGTCGATGAATAATTTCATTGTTAAATTCGGTGAAATTCCAGATTAAATGTCACTATGTACAGACGTTGGCTCAATGTCATGGAATTGACATTCAATTTTCCAGGTGCAAGATGTGAGCCTCCAACTAGTACACTAAGGCGTAAATAAACCACCCATTCCAAATCGAGGCTAAGCTCGCAAAAACAATTAAAATCGTTCAGGAATAATTTCAATGGGTTTTTAGAGAAAGCTGGAAGTCTATCCAAGTAAAGCAATGTCTTAATCGTATGGATTTCTAAGTAAAAAATCCAATTACTTTGTTGTAAGACGAATGTCTAAAAAAGAAAAAATTGGTTTATGACTTGTTTAGATAATTTCCAAAATCCTCTAGATGATAAATTTTCAAATTTAGTAGATCTGCTACGTTACAGAGCACAAATTCAACCAGAGCAAAGGGCTTACACTTTTCTGCGAGATGGAGAAACTGAAGAAATCAGCTTGACTTATCGAGAACTAGATTTACAAGCACGGGCGATCGCCACCCATCTTCAGTCTTTAAAAGCTGCTGGTAAACGTGTTCTGCTACTATATCCACCAGGTCTAGACTTCATTGCTGCCTTCTTCGGATGTCTGTATGCTGGTGTTGTAGCGGTTCCAGTTTATCCACCTAAACGCAATCAAAGTCTATCGAGACTGCAGGCGATCGCATCAGATGCTCAAATAACAATAGCACTGACTGTTAGCTCTACTCTCACCCAAATCCAAAGTCAATTTGCCCAAGAGCCAGAGTTTGCCAATATGCCATTGTTAGCTACCGATAGTATCGCTATTGGTCAGGCTGCAAACTGGCAACAAGTGCAAATAGATAGGAATACTCTAGCTTTTCTCCAGT
Source organism: Brasilonema sp. CT11 (assembly GCF_017982655.1). Lineage (GTDB taxonomy): Bacteria > Cyanobacteriota > Cyanobacteriia > Cyanobacteriales > Nostocaceae > Brasilonema. The sequence continues at coordinate 51,217 of NZ_JABXYX010000014.1, forward strand.
ACACTTCTGGTTCTACGGGAACGCCCAAAGGTGTAATGGTCAGTCATGGCAACCTGCTGCAAAATTCCAAGTATACGCAACAGATATGGGAGTACAACTCACAAAGCGTCATGGTAACGTGGCTACCTGTCTTCCATGACATGGGACTGATTTATGGGGTTCTCCAACCTTTGTATCAAGGGTTTCCCTGTTACATGATGGCTCCTGTATCTTTTATTCAAAAACCGATACGATGGCTTCAGGCAATTTCGCGCTACAAAGCTACTCATAGTGGCGCTCCCAACTTCGCCTACGAACTTTGCGTGCTTAAGACTACACCCGAAGAACGCGCCACCCTCGATTTAAGCAGCTGGCACATGACTTTAAATGGTGCCGAACCAGTCAGAGCAGACACCATCAAACAATTTACCCAAACTTTTCAATCTTGTGGTTTTGACTTAGCAACGTTTTGTCCCGGCTACGGTTTAGCAGAAGCGACCTTAGTAGTAGCTGGAGTGCAAAACCAAAAGCTACCGAGTTTCTTTCCAGTTCAAGCAAAAGCACTAGCACACAATCAGGTAATAGAGGGCAAAACTGAAGAGAAACTACAAACTATTGTAGGATGCGGACAACCTGGAATTTATACCAAAGTAGTCATTATTCATCCCGAATTCTTAACCCAATGTGCCCCAAAAGAAATTGGGGAAATTTGGGTTTCTGGCTCTAGCGTTGCTCAAGGATATTGGCAGCGACCAGAAGAAACTAAGAAAACTTTTGGTGCTTATTTAAAAGACACCAAAGAAGGACCGTTTATGAGAACGGGTGATTTAGGATTCTTGAGAGATGGGGAGTTGTTCATCACAGGGCGACTTAAAGATGTAATCATTATCCGGGGTCAAAACCATTATCCCCAAGACATTGAATGGACAGTGGCGCAGAGCCACCCAGCACTGCGACCTAGTTGTGGGGCAGCTTTTATAGTGGAGGTTGAGGGTAAAGAGCAATTGGTGGTTGTTCAAGAGGTAGAGCGCACTTGGCGGCGGAAGTTAGATGTAGAGATGGTAGTGAGATCTATCCGTAAATCTGTCTCGCTAGAACATGAGTTGCAGATTTATGCAATAGTCCTGCTCGATACCGGGAGCATTCCTAAAACTTCCAGTGGTAAGATTCAACGCTCTGCTTGCCGAAGTGCATTTTTAGAAAAAAGCTTAAAGGTGGTAGCCTCTTGGGGCGATTCGACCAGCCAAACTTCAGATCAGTCTCAAGCTAAAGCAGAATCTCTAACAAAACCAATTCAAACTAGCCAAAAATCAGATTCTCGCATTCAAAGTACCAATATCACAGTGGCACGAGATACTAGTAAAGAACGTGCCAGCAATTTGATCGAATGGCTGCGCCATTACGCCAACGAACGAATTAACTCCCAACTCATTGATGAGCGTCGGTGCATCCCACCCTACATTGTGCTCGATTTTGGAAATCATGGTATTTTAGGCATGCAGGTGCCACTCGAATATGGGGGTATCGGTCTTAGCAACTATGATACTATGCGGGTTATAGAACAACTTGGAGCGATCGACCAAACATTAGCTTCCTTTGTGGTTGTTCACAACGTTTTAGGGATTCGTCCTATACAGAACTATGCCTCAAATCCAGTTCGGGATGAACTTCTTCCCATCTTAGCCACAGGTCGCGAACTGGCTGCTTTTGCAATTACAGAACCAGAAGCAGGGTCAAATCCCCAAGCCATCTCAGCCAAAGCAATACCAGATACTAATGGTGGCTGGCTCTTACAAGGTACCAAAATTTGGAGCGGTTCAGCAGCATGGGCAGGTGCGATTAATGTTTTTGTTCAACACCTCGATACCAACGGCAAATCTAGCGGAATCAGTGGTTTCGTTGTCCGCCAAGGAATGCGAGGTTTGCGCTCTGGAACCGAAGCCCTGACGATGGGAATGCGGGGCATGGTTCAGAATACGGTACATTTAGATGGCGTAGCCGTTGATTCAGAACATTTGTTGGGCAATCCAGGGCAAGGAATGAAAGCTGCTCAGGATGCCATGATGTATGCTCGATTAGGTCTGGCGGCTATGAGCGTAGGCGGGATGAAGCGCTGTGCCCAGTTGATGCTTCGCTATGCTGAACGCCGTTGCATATCAACGGGTCGCTTGCTAGATAATCCAGTAACGCTGATGCGATTGAGCGATCTCACGGCGGCTATTACATCTGTGGAAACCCTGGTTGCCAAGGTAAGCAAGTTACTTGACGATGGGAATTTTGTTCCACCAGAAGTTTATGCAATTTGCAAGACAACTGGCCCCGAATTTTTCTGGAAGGCTGCTGATAGTCTCGTTCAACTACTAGGCGGTCGCGGTTATATTGAGACGAACATCGCACCTCAGCTCCTCCGCGATGCCAGAGTAATTCGCATTTTTGAAGGTCCCACCGAAACCCTACAAATGTTTGTTGGCTCCTGTGTTGTCAACAATAGTGCAAGAATACACCAATTTCTCAGTAAGGAACTGGCAGCATCAACAATTTCTGATCGCTTGAGAGTAGCTGTAGAACAAATTCGCGATCGCTACACCCAAGCTCAGGCTCCCTTTCCAGACCAAATCTCCGCAACCCGCTGGGGATATCTGCTGATCGGCGAACTCGTCTCCTTTGCCGTTCTGTGGGCTGTAACTCAACAGGCATTTGAGCAAGTACAATCAGAACCCCTACGCCGTGCTGTTGAGTGGACACAACTTCACTTTCAACGAAAGCTCGAAACAGCCCTGCGTGTTACCCCGGCTGAATCTATCCTATCAGGTGCAGATGCCATTAGTGAGATCATATTGGATTATACAGAAGCGATCGGCAATATTGAACAAACCCTCCCAGGCGAAGACCATGAACTAGATGAACTGCTACGGCAAGACCGTTCTATAATCAGTTGGGATCAAAAATCCAACAACCAGGTAGAAATTTCTACCCCTATTGAAATGCCCAAGGCTGTAGAGGATAGCTCTGCTGAGTTTCAACATATCTATCTCCATACAGGCGAGACGATTCAGAACTGGATAGAAAATTGGCTGGTCAAAAAATTAAAAATTGATGTCAAATTAGTGAACTCTAGTCAATCGTTTGCGGAGTATGGCATGGATTCAGTAATGGTGGTGGAATTATCACAGGACTTAGAAGACTGGTTAGGACAAGCTCTAGAACTCGAAGCTACAATTGCCTGGAACTTTCCCACAACTGAAGCTTTAGCGCATTATATAGCTAGCAAACTCAGCATATCAAAACAAACTTCTCAAGTAAATTCACAGCAACGGTTCAACAGTGAAATCGAAAGCTCCAAGAACTTAGGACTGAAATCTCCAGAATCTAATAAGCAGATTGCAAAAGTTTTAACGGATATAGAAACACTCTCTGAAGAGGAGCTAGCTAAATTACTCAGCGAGGAGATAGCAGTAAATAAAAAGAGAAAATAGAATTAATCAAGTTATGAATTTTTATCCTAGCATCAGTAAAATTACATAAAAAGAATGATATGACTGGTACTTCAAATAATATAAACTATCGACAATTATTAAAAAATGCATATTTAGAGCTAACAGATATGCGTTCTCAACTTGATGCTATTGAGCAAGCAAGAACAGAACCAATTGCTATTGTCGGTATGGGGTGCCGCTTTCCGGGAGATGCAAATAATCCAGAAGCATTTTGGAATCTTTTGTACGAGGGAAGACATGCAACGCAAGAAGTACCATCAAATCGCTGGGATATTGATTTTTACTATGACCCAGATCCCGATGTACCAGGGAAGATGTACACGCGGTACGGTGGATTTTTAGATGAGGTAGACAAGTTCGATCCCCAGTTCTTTGGGATTTCTCCACGAGAAGCGACAAGTATAGACCCCCAGCAGCGGTTGCTTCTAGAGGTAACATGGGAGGCATTAGAAAACGCCTCAATTGCAGTAGAAAGTTTGAGAGGGAGCAAAACAGGAGTATTTATTGGAGTTGGCTTTGATGACTATTCACAATTAAGCATAAACTCTGGCGACCCGACCTGTATTGATGCTTACACGCTATTAGGTAATAGCCAAAGTATTGCTGTTGGTCGTTTGTCATACATCTTGGGTCTACAAGGCCCTACTATGCAACTAGATACTACCTGTTCTTCTTCGCTACTGGGAGTTCATTTAGCATGCTCCAGTCTGCGTTCAAGAGAGTGTAATCTCGCCATAGCGGGTGGGGTAAACTTGATGCTCTCGCCAACAACTACAATTGGCTTTTGCAAGCTGAAAGCTTTAGCTGCTGACGGACGCTGCAAAAGCTTCGATGCTGGTGCTGATGGCTACGTGCGGGGAGAAGGGTGTGGGATCATAGTGCTGAAGCGTCTGAGTGAAGCGATCGCAGACGGCGATAATATTTTAGCTCTGATTAAAGGTTCGGCGGTCAATCACGATGGTCAGAGCAATGGACTCACGGCTCCCAACGGTTCGGCTCAAGAAGCGGTAATTCGTCAAGCATTGTTCAATGCTGGGGTAGAGCCAACTCAGATCCAATATGTAGAAGCTCATGGAACGGGGACACCTTTGGGAGACCCCATCGAAGTGTTAGCCTTGGCAAAGGTATTAGCTCAAGGACGCTTAGAGAGCGATCGCCTAGCGATTGGTTCGGTAAAAACCAATATTGGTCATTTAGAAGCAGCAGCCGGGATAGCAAGTCTCATGAAAGTAGTGCTTGCTCTCCAGCACAAGTTAATCCCACCCACTTTACATCTGCAACAGCCGAATCCCTACATTCCTTGGCAGCAACTCCCGATTGAAGTGCCAACTGTGCTTACTCCTTGGTCTGCAAAACAACAGCCTCGTCTGGCTGGGGTCAGTTCATTTGGCATGAGTGGGACTAATGTGCATTTAATTTTAGAAGAAACACCAATAAAAAGTCAAAATTCAAGTTACGCTTCCAGCGCACCAAAGGTGCGACTCAAAAGTCAAAATGAAGATGTTATTGAGCGTCCTTACCACCTACTCACCCTCTCTGCAAAAAGTGAGTTGGCTCTGCAAGTTCTTTCCAACCGTTATCAAACTTATCTGAAGTCTAATCCGGAAGCATTCATAGCAGATGTGTGTTTGACGGCGAATACCGGGCGATCGCATTTTGCCCACCGCCTCGCTGTCGTAGCGCGAACAACCGCAGAGTTGGGCGAAAAGTTGAGCGCGATCGCTGCTGGTAACGAAACTGTTGGACTGGTAAGCGGACAAGTATCTAGAAAACGTCCGAAAATAGCGTTTTTATTCACGGGTCAGGGTTCCCAATATATCAATATGGGACGCGAACTCTACGACACTCACCCCATTTTCCGTCAAACATTGGATCAGTGTGATGAAATTCTTCGCCCATTCCTGGAGCATTCACTGTTAGAAGTACTCTATCCTCCTCAAGTAGGGGAGCTGGGGAGCTGGGAAGGTGGGGAGAAGTTTGTTGAAAATTCTCCCTCATCTTCCTCATCCATGCCTATTGATCAAACCGCTTATACCCAAGCTGCGCTGTTTGCTTTTGAATATGCCCTGTATCAATTGTGGAAATCTTGGGGGATTGAACCAGATGTGGTTATGGGTCATAGCGTTGGGGAATATGTTGCGGCAACTGTAGCAGGGGTTTTTAGTCTGGAAGATGGACTCAAACTCATCGCCCGTCGAGGACAGTTGATGCAGCAGCTGCCACCGGGAGGCGAGATGGTTTCGCTGATTGCATCCGTTGAGGAAGTGCAGCATATTATAGCACCATTACAAGACAAAGTGGCGATCGCAGCCATCAATGGGCCGGAAAGTGTAGTGATTTCGGGAGCTAGTGAAGACATTGGTACTATTTGCCACCAGTTAGAAGCACAGGGAATCAAGACGAAGCGTTTACAAGTATCCCATGCCTTCCATTCCCCGCTGATGACACCAATGTTGAAGGAGTTTGAGCAAGTAGCCAATCATGTCACCTACAAACAGCCCGAGATTCCATTAGTATCCAATGTCACTGGACAACTAGCTGACGAGCAGATTACCACAGCGGAATACTGGGTAAGTCATGCGTGCCAAACGGTACGGTTTGCCACTAGTATGCAGACATTACATCAGCAAGGGTATGAAGTCTTCTTAGAGATTGGAGCCAAGCCGATTTTGTTGAGTATGGGTCGTCAATGCTTACCAGATAACGAGTGTTTTTGGCTACCTTCTTTACGTACAGAAATACCAGAATGGCAACAACTGCTTTCTAGCTTGAGTCAATTATACGTTCAAGGAGTCAAAATTGATTGGTTAGGGTTTGAGGGAGACTCTCCGCACGCGAAAGTTGTACTACCGACTTATCCGTTTCAAAGACAGCGCTATTGGATTCAACAAGTAGAACAAACAATGAATGAAAAAGACTTGGCTGTAAATGGCAACAAACAGAAGTCAAAGTTAGATGCGACTCCCACACCTAGCAGACGAGAAGAAATTTTAGCTACATTACAAGCCTTAGTCGGGAATTTACTGCAAGTTTCCCCATTAGATGTTAACATTCATGCTCCTTTTCTGGAAATGGGTGCAGATTCTATTATTCTCGTTGACGCCGTGCGTCAGATAGAAAACACCTATGACATCAAAATTACAATTCGTCAGTTATTTGAAGAGTTGACAACTATTTATACATTAGCTACGTACATAAACCAAAATTTATCTTCACAATGGGTTGAGCCATCGCCTCAACGATCTAATTTAAACGTACAACCACAGCAGCCAGAGCAACTAACCTCTGCTCACTCAACTCCTGAATCGAGCCTTCATAGTAAACAGGATTCTGAAGACAAAGGAACAATATCGTCTGAGACAACCTTAGAACGAATTATGACGCAGCAGATCCAAGCTATGTCTCAGTTAATGTCTCAGCAATTAGAGGTTTTGGGCGGCAACGGTTCGACTTCAAAAAGTTCATTGTCATCCCATGAACAGTTTCAATCCACTCCAGCTATAACGCCTGCTGTTGATTCGCAAAAGAAAGAGCAACACAACCAAATCTCTGAAGCAACATTTTCCTCGACAAGAGCCAAGCCGGAGCTAAAGCAACCCTCACCTCAGGTATTTTCACCTCTTTCTTCTCCAGGCGCAGATATTCAGGCAAATGTACTCAGTCTGCGACAACAACATCATATAGAAATACTGAGCGATCATTATAACAAGCGCCATCGAAAATCAAAACAGCTTGCACAAAGCTATCGTCCGGTACTAGCTGATAGCAGAGCTACAGCTGGGTTCCGTCTCTCCATTAAGGAGATGGTTTATCCTATCGCTGGAGAGCGAGCGGAAGGTTCTAGATTTTGGGATGTGGACGGGAATGAGTATGTAGATATCACTATGGGATTCGGGGTGCTTCTTTTTGGACATGATCCACAGTTCGTTACTGAAGCTGTTGAAAAGCACTATCAACAAGGTTTAAAAATTGGTCCACAGTCTAAGTTAGCAGGAGAAGTTGCCCAGTTAATTTGCGAACTGACTGGTATGGAGCGTGTTACTTTCTGTAATTCAGGTACAGAAGCAGTGATGACAGCGCTACGTCTAGCACGCTCGGCGACAGGTCGTAGTAAAATTGCTTTATTTGCTGGTTCCTATCACGGTCAGTTTGATGGAATCTTAGCCACAGCGTTAGAGGGTAAGATTAAAGCTGTACCCCTGGCTTCAGGAGTATCTCAGAACTTTGTTGAAAATGTTTTAGTACTGGATTATGGAAATCCAAAATCTATTGAGATTTTGCAAGTCCATGCTCAAGAATTAGCTGCTGTATTGGTTGAGCCTGTGCAGAGCCGCCGACCGGATTTACAGCCCAAAGAGTTTTTACAGCAGTTAAGGCAATTGACTCAAGCATCAGGAACAGCACTGATTTTTGATGAAGTTCTCACAGGGTTTCGGATACATTCAGGTGGGGCACAAACATGGTTTGGCGTTAAAGCAGATATTGTCACCTATGGAAAAATTATTGGCGGTGGGACTCCAATAGGAGTGGTAGCAGGGAAAGCCACCTACATGAATGGAATTGATGGTGGTTTGTGGAACTATGGAGATGCTTCGTATCCACAAGCAGAAAAGATATTTTTTGCCGGAACCTTCAATAAAAATCACACAGGCATGGTTGCGGCATTAGCAGTGCTTCAGCATCTCAAGAAACAAGGCCCTAAACTTCAGCAGCAGTTAAATCAGCGCACATCGCAGTTAGCCCAAACACTTAACTCTTACTTTGAAGAAGAAGATGTGCCCATCCGCATTGTGCATTTTGGATCGCTGTTTCGTTTTGCTTTCTCAGGAAATCTAGATTTATTTTTTTATCATTTAATTGACAAAGGTGTTTATATCTGGGAAGGGCGTAACTGTTTTCTTTCTACAGCACATACTGATGCGGATATTAATTATGTTATCCAAGCAGTCAAAGATAGTGTCAAGGAACTGCGGAATGGTGGTTTTTTCCAGTCAGGTTTAAGCGAGTTACTAACAACAAATAAGATCACTAGTGGAACATCAAGCGATTTGATACCAGCCCTTTCGGATAAAAACTTTACGCCATCCGCCTTCTCAGATACGCAACAAACAATTGATGCAGAAGCCAGTGAGGAATTGACACATCTAAGGGTAAGTCGAGACGAGTGCCATCTCAGAGATTATATGCCTACCCCCTCAGAGATTGGCGATCGCCTTGTGTCGGAGTTCAATCAAGTAACTTGCCAACAAAATGTCAAAGTTTATGGAGAAGCAGTAGCTCAGTTGGAAGCTCTAAGCATTACCTATGTTTTGAGAGCATTCCAGCAAATGGGATGGGAATTTCAACCTTCCGGACGCTTCTCAACAAAATTTATTGCAGAGCAATTAGGCATCATTGAGCAGCACCAACGGTTGCTGGAGCGCTTACTGGAGATGTTGGTAGAAGAAAAAGTGCTACATCAAGTAGATGATCATTGGGAAGTCACTCAGGTAGTAGAGATTCAAAACCCACAAGCACAAGAAATTGCATTTTTGGCTCAATACCCAGAAGTAGAAGTAGAACTGACCTTGCTCCAGCGTTGTGGTCAGAAACTCGCACAAGTTTTACAGGGAGAGTGCCACCCATTGGAGTTGTTGTTCCCAAAGGGTAATTCAACCGCGTTAACCAAACTATATCAGGATTCGCCTGGGTCTCAAGTGATGAACACCTTGGTGCAAAAGGCAGTTTCTGGAGTACTGGAGCGTTTACCACAGGAATGCAGGGTGCGAATTCTGGAAATTGGCGGCGGAACTGGGGGAACAACATCCTATATTCTGCCTCAACTGCCAGACCATCAGGCAGAATACGTGTTTACCGATCTCTCCGCTGTGTTGATTTCCAAAGCTCAAAAGAAATTCGGCGACTATCCATTTGTATGCTGTCAGATTTTAGACATCGAGCAAGATCCTAAAACACAGACGGATGAATTTCGTCAGTACGATTTGATCATAGCGGCTAATGTGTTGCATGCTACCAAGGATTTGCGTCAGACATTAAAGCATATACAGCAGTTGTTAGTTCCAGGCGGGCTGCTAGTACTGTTAGAAGTAACCGTTCGCCAGCGCTGGTTGGATTTGACATTCGGGTTGACAGAAGGTTGGTGGAAGTTTGCCGATCTAGATTTGAGACCATCTCACCCTTTGCTTTCTCCTTACCAATGGCAGGATCTATTAAAGGAAAGTCAATTTAAAGAAGTTGTAACTATTCCTGATAACCAACAGCAGGTAGGAATTCTATCCAAACAAACTGTCATCATAGCATCGGCTGCATCTGAAGTTACTCTCACTGAAGCTCAAAAGCAACTCTGGATATTAGCTCAGTTGGGAGAAGATAGCTCAGTTGCCTATAACGAATCTGTAACGTTGCAATTACGAGGTTCGTTGAACGCAACAGCAATAAACAAGGCGATACAGAAACTAGTTGACCGCCACGAGGCACTGCGAACGAAAATCAGCCCCAAGGGGGATGTGCAAGAAGTATTACCTACTTTCAAAGTCGATTGTCCTGTATTAGATTTCAGTTGTGTAGAGGGTGATCGCACTGTTAAAGTCGCCCAGTGGCTCGACCAAGAAAGCCAAAAACCCTTTGATCTGACTCAGGGTTCTCTGTTGCGTGTGCATCTGCTCAAATTAGAGCCAGAAATCCATTTATTGGTTTTGAGCGCTCATCATATCGTCATTGATGGCTGGTCAATAGGAGTCATTCTCCGAGAATTGGGGGCTTTGTATTCAGCCGAGTCTCAAGGAATGGTTTGCCACCAGAATCCCCCGAAACAATTTCGGGAATACATAGAGTGGCAAAATCAGCATTGCCAGATGCAGGAGATGAAAACTCACCAATCCTACTGGTTAGAGAAATTGACCGCACCTCCTGTTTTAGACTTACCCACTGACCGCACTCGCCCACCCATACAAACGTATAACAGCAGTCGGAAAACCATAACGCTTGATGCTCAAGTGACCACCAACCTCAAACTGTTCAGTCGGCAACAGGGTTGCACCTTATTAATGACCCTGCTGTCGGTTTACATGACGTTAATTCACCGCCTCACGGGACAGAACGATATTATTATTGGAGTTCCGACATCTGGGCGATCGCTCTTGGGGGGTGAGGGAATGGTTGGTTACTGTGCCCATTTATTACCGATACGCAGTCAGTTGACGGGTAATCCTACGTTTGGAGAATATCTTAAACAGATGCGGGGTGTTTTATTAGAAGCTTACGAACACCAAGATTACCCCTTTGCCCAATTGCTAAATCAACTGAACCTACCAAGGGATACTAGTCGTTCTCCCTTGGTTGACGTGAGCTTGAATTTAGAGCCGCCGATTAATCTGCCACAGATGTCTCAACTGGACGTTAGCTTATCGCCTCCAGTCGTTAAATTTAAGGATCTGGATCTCTCTTTAAATGTCGCAGAGATAGCAGGTGAGCTATTAGTTGAATGTGATTATAATACCGACTTATTCAATGCAGACACCATTGGGCGTTGGCTGAGTCATTTCCAGACTTTGCTGCAAGCAATTGTCACCCAGCCAAAACAACATCTGAGAGAATTACCTCTACTGACTGCTGACCAACGGCATCAGTTATTAGTCGAGTGGAATGATACTCAAGCTGAGTATCCCTTTGATAAGTGTATCCATCAGTTGTTTGAGTCACAGGTTGAGCGCACCCCCGATGCAGTGGCGGTGGTGTTTGAAAATCAACAACTTACCTACCGCGAGTTGAATTGTCGTGCTAATCAATTGGCGCATTACTTGCAAATTTTGGGTGTGGGAGCTTCGGTGCTGGTAGGGTTGTGTGTGGAACGTTCACTGTTAATGGTGGTGGGACTTTTGGGCATTCTCAAAGCAGGTGGGGCTTATGTGCCACTTGACCCAGAGTATCCCCAAGAGCGTTTGAACTTTATGCTCGAAGATGCTCAAGTTCAAGTGCTGCTGACTCAACAGCCACTCCTTGAGAGACTACCTGAGCATCACGCGCCGCTTGTCTGTTTGGATACTGATTGGCAACTTATCTCCCAGTCGAGCGCTCTTGACTTGGTTAATAGTACCATCCCAAAAAATTTAGCATATATAATTTATACTTCTGGTTCTACAGGTCAGCCTAAAGGAGTAATGATTCAACATCACTCCCTAATTAATATTACGCAGACAGCAATTGTTGAATATGGATTAAGCAATAGCGATCGCTCACTCCAGTTTTCCTCTATTAGTTTCGATGTGGCGGCAGCAGAAATCTATCCCTGCCTGAGTTGCGGTGCAACCTTAGTGTTGCGAACCGATGAAATGTTGAGTTCTGTACAGATGTTTATCGAAAAATGCAGGGATTGGGATTTAACAGTGTTAGACTTGCCAACAGCATACTGGTATCAGGTAACTACTGAATTAGCCAATGCCAATTTGCTGTTACCTGATTCCATCCGGCTGGTAACTATTGGCGGAGAGCGTCTGCTCAAGCAACAATTAAGAATCTGGCAGCAACATATAGGTGAGTATCCTCAGCTAATAAACGCATATGGTCCGACTGAAACGACTGTAGCCGCAACGCTATGCAAATTACCGGGTTCAGCCACAACAGAAATTGATGAGCAAAACATCCCAATTGGATACCCCATCCATAATACTCAAATATACATACTAGACCAATACCTACAACTAGTCCCCATTGGTATAGCAGGAGAACTGCACATTGGTGGTGCGGGTTTGGCACGAGGCTATCTCAACCGCCCAGAATTGACACAAGAAAAATTTATCCCTAATCCCTTTAGTACAAACTCAGATTCACGGCTTTACAAAACAGGAGATTTAGCACGCTATTTGCCTGATGGCAACATTGAGTATCTAGGACGTATTGACAACCAAGTCAAAATCCGTGGCTTCCGCATTGAGTTGGGAGAAATTGAAGCAGTACTAAACCAACATAGCAATGTGCAAACATCTTGTGTTACCGCCCGTGAAGACACGACCGGGGATAAACACTTAGTCGCCTACGTGGTGCCATATCAACAGCACACACCCACAAACCGTGAACTCCGCCAGTTCCTCTCCAGTCTACTGCCTCTTTACATGGTACCAAAAGCTTTTGTGGTACTAGAAACTTTGCCACTAACATCCAACGGCAAGGTAGACTACCGCTCCCTGCCTGCAGCAAATTTAGAATCTCAACTGCTAGACAAATTTGTTGCCCCACATACATCAATCGAAAAAACGGTTGCACAAATTTGGGCTGATGTCCTTAAACTAGAGCAAGTAGGCATTTACGATAATTTCTTTGAACTCGGCGGACATTCTCTGCTAGCTACACAAGTAATTTCTCGCTTGCAGGAAGCTTTCCAGATTTCCTTGCCATTGCGCTATCTATTTAAATCACCTACGATAGCCCAGTTAAATGATCTGATCTTAGCTGAACTTCAAACCGATTCAGGTCTGACGGTTCCAGCTATTGTGCCCGTCCCCAGAGAGAAAGATATACCCCTGTCATGGGCACAGGAGCGTTTGTGGTTTCTCCATCACTTGGAAGGCGAAAGTGGTGCCTACACAATGTCTTATGCCGTGCGTCTGGTGGGAAATCTGAATGTCAAAGCTTTGGAGGGGGCGCTCCAAGAAATTGTGCGGCGGCATGAAGTTCTGCGTACTCGCTTTGAGATCAAGGATGACAAGCCAGTACAGGTGATTGCCCCTCAGATAACCATAACATTGCCAGTCGTGGATCTCCAGAATGTGGCAGACTCTTGGAAACAAGCAAAGCAACAGGCAATAAAAGAAGCCCACAAACCATTCGATCTAGCTAATGGCCCTGTGCTGCGAGTCATGCTGTGGCAAGTTGCTATCGACGAGTACATACTGCTGTTGGCGATTCATCATATTGCTGCTGATGGTTGGTCAATAGGTGTTTTGAACCGCGAACTTTCTGCCCATTATCGAGCTATTTCAACAAGTAGTACTGTTGTGTTACCAGAGTTATCTGTGCAGTATGCCGACTTCACCGTGTGGCAGCGCCAGTGGCTGACCAGTCAGGTTCTAGAGCGTCAGTTAAACTATTGGAAGCAACAGTTGGCTGGAGCGCCACCTCTTATCGAATTGCCCACAGACCGTTCCCGCCCATCTGTACAGAGTTTTCGCGGAGGTGTAGAGCGCTTTCAAGTAGATGCCTTGCTGACTTCTCAACTAAGACAGATCAGCCAGGAGTCAGAAGCCACTCTGTTTATGACGCTGCTGGCAGGTTTTGTCGTATTACTGTCTCGCTACAGTGGACAAACGGATCTGGTGGTAGGCTCTCCGATTGCCAATCGCAACCGCAAAGAAACAGAACCATTGATTGGATTCTTTGTCAATACTCTAGCCTTAAGGTTCGATTTATCCCAAGAACCGTCCTTTGAAGCCTTACTGGCGCAAGTGCGGCAAGTCACCCTCAATGCCTATGAACACCAGGATTTGCCCTTTGAGATATTAGTAGAAGAGTTGCAACCAGAGCGAAAATTGAATCGCAACCCACTAGTGCAGGTGGCATTCGCACTGCAAAATGCTCCTACCTCCGATTGGGATTTGCCTGGTTTAAGCGTAGAGCAGATGCTTTGGCATCTTGACACGGTTCGGGTTGACTTGGAACTACACTTCTGGGAAACTCCGGAAGGTCTCAACGGCTTTTGCTGTTACAGTACCGATTTATTTGATGCGGCAACGATCGCCCGCATGATGCAGCATTATCAAACGTTGTTAGCGGCTATTGTTGCTGACCCAGAACAACCAGTCAACCGATTGCCCCTACTCACAGCAGCCGAACAACAGCAATTGTTAATGGAGTGGAACGCGACTCAAACGGATTATCCGAGTTCGCAATGTCTGCATCAACTGTTTGAAGCCCAGGTGGAACGGAACAGTAATGCAGTAGCCGTCGTGTTTGAGGGGCAACAACTCACCTATCGGGAGTTGAATGCACAGGCAAATCAATTGGCACATCATTTGCAAAAACTGGGTGTGAAACCAGAAATGCTGGTAGGCATCTGTGTTGAACGTTCTGTGTCCATGATTGTGGGATTGTTGGGAATTCTCAAAGCTGGTGGTGCTTATGTGCCTCTAGATCCAAAGTATCCCAGCGATCGCATTGCCTATATGTTGAGTGATGCTCAATTGCAGGTGCTGGTTACTCAGTCTCCGTTAGCGGACCGATTGCCCAAACATGAGGCACAAGTGGTCTATTTGGATACAGACTGGGGAGTAATTTCTCAAAAAAGTAAAGAAAACCCCGTTAGTGGTGCTAAGCCCAAGAACTTAGCTTATGTGATTTACACCTCCGGTTCTACAGGCAAACCTAAAGGGGTTTTAGTCGCTCACCAAGGATTGTGCAACCTAGCTTCTGCACAAACTCGCCTGTTTGACGTACAGCCAGACAGCCGCATTCTCCAGTTCGCTTCCTTAAGCTTCGATGCCTCAATTTGGGAAATTGCTATGGCTTTTGGTTCCGGAGCGAGGTTAGTTTTGGGAACGTCAGAATCATTACTTCCGGGTAAAGATTTAATGCAGTTACTGCATTCCCAGTCCATTACTCACGTAACACTTCCACCCTCAGCACTGGCGGTTCTGCCTGCTGATAAATTGCCAGCCTTGCAGAATATCATTGTGGCCGGAGAAGCCATGCCAGCCGATCTGGTGGCGCAATGGTCTAGAGACCGACGCTTGTTCAACGCCTACGGGCCTACTGAATCGACTGTCTGTGCAACGGTAGCTTTTTGTAGCGACGGCAGCCAGAAACCACCTATTGGTCGCCCTATTGCTAACACACAGATCTACATTTTAGACCAACATTGCCAACCGGTTCCCATCGGTGTTCCGGGCGAACTACACATCGGGGGTATTGGTTTGGCTCGTGGTTACTTGAACCGTCCTGAGTTGACTGCTGAGAAATTTATTCGTCATCCCTTCAGTTCAAAGCTTGGCGATTGCATTTACAAAACTGGAGATAAAGCTCGTTACCTGAGTGATGGGAATATCGAGTTTCTCGGTCGGATAGATCATCAGGTGAAGGTTCGCGGTTTTCGCATCGAAACAGGGGAAGTTGAAGCAGTTTTGAATCAACACCCCTTGGTGCGGGAGAGTGTTGTCGTAGCTAGAGTTGACATCCCTGGCGATCAACGTCTAGTGGCTTATTTAGTGCCGGCTCTCAAAAGCGAAGCATTATCGGAGCAGATTTACCAATGGCAGAATGAGTACGTTTCGGACTGGCAAACGCTTTATGAGCAAGCTTATAGTCAGTCTCAAGCATCTACAGATGACCTAACGTTCAATATTGCGGGTTGGAACAGTTCGTACACCAAGCAACCAATCCCAGCACCGGAGATGCAGGAGTGGGTAGAGAGTACCGTGGAACGAATTTTGTCTCTGTTACCGCAGCGGGTGTTAGAAATTGGTTGTGGCACGGGGTTATTGTTATCTCGCGTTGCCAATCGCTGTCAACAGTATTGGGGAACCGATTATTCCAAAGCCGCCCTAAAGCATGTTGAGCAGCTATGCCACGCAGTTGATGGTCTAGAACATGTTCGGTTGCTGCATAAAACGGCGGATAACTTTGAAGGTATCCCCACCGAATTTGACACTGTAATTTTGAACTCAGTTATACAGTATTTTCCCAGCGTTGAGTATCTGTTGCAAGTTTTAGAAGGAGTGATGGCGACGATTGGCGATCGCGGCACTATTTTCGTGGGCGATGTCCGAAACTTGTCGTTATTGGAGCCATACCATGCGGCTGTGCAGTTGTCCCAAGTCCCTGAGTCCAAAAGTGTCGAGCAATGGCAGCAGCAGGTACATCAGAGTATAGATGGGGAAGAAGAATTGGCCATCGACCCCAGTTTTTTCATCGCCCTAACGCAACGCTTTCCCCAGATTACTTGGGTGGAGATTCAGCCCAAACGCGGTCGCTTTCAAAATGAATTAACCCAATTTCGCTATGATGTCACCATCCATGTAAATACTAATGTCCAAACAACGGTAGTTCCTTGGTTAAACTGGCAACTAGACCAACTTTCATTCACACAAATTCAAAACCAGTTGCTTCAAGAGCAGCCAGAACTGTTGGGAATCAGGCGCGTACCTAATCAACGGGTACAGCAAGCACTACAGATTTGGGAATGGTTGGAACATCCCCCTGGTGTTGAGACAGTGAGTCAACTGCGACAACTGCTAGCACAACAGTCAGCAGGTGGGATAAATCCAGAGCAGTTTTGGGAACTGGGGCAGCATCTAGGCTACACTGTTAACCTGAGTTGGTGGGAGAGTAGTCAGGATGGTTGCTATGATGTGGTGTTTTGCCGCACCAGTTCGACGCCAGCGTATGATCCCCAGAAAGCTATGGCCTTCTGGGACAACGAGACAGTCACTGTCAAACCCTGGGCTGACTATACTAACAATCCCTTGCGGGGCAAGTTAGTCCGGAAGCTAGTGCCTCAAGTGCGCGAATTGATCCAACTGAAGTTACCCAATTACATGGTACCCCAAGCTTTTGTCCTCCTTGATTGCCTGCCCCTGACACCCAATGGCAAGGTGGATCGCCGCTCCCTCCCAGCATCTGATACAGCCACCAGAAATCTCTCAACTGGCTTTGTTTTACCTCGGACGCCCACTGAAGCTCAACTGGCTCAAATCTGGAGTGAAGTCCTGGGACTAGAACGGATTGGGGTCAAGGACAACTTCTTTGAAATCGGTGGGCATTCTCTACTAGCCACCCAAGTAATATCACGGGTAAACTCAGCTTTTGGACTTGACCTACCTATACAGATGATATTTGAGTCTCCGACAGTGGCTGGTATAGCAACTTACATGGAAGTAATGGATTGGGCAACAAAAGATTTACCAGTTACAGAACTCAATAGCGAAGTAGTGGAGTTTTGAAAATGACCAACAGCACCGTCGAATTTCTTCGTCACCTGAGCAACTTGAGTATTAACCTAGAAACTGATGGTGAACGCTTGCGCTGCCACGCACCTGAAGGGGTGTTAAATCCGAGTCTGCGACAGGAAATAGCTGGGCGCAAAACAGAAATTATTCTTTTATTACAGCAAGCAAAGCAAGTTAAAGCTTCTAATAATCACTTGCCTATTCAAAGAGTGCCAAAAGATTGTGAGCTACCACTATCTTTTGCTCAACAGCAACTCTGGTTTTTGCAACAGTTGTTACCCGACACTCATCTTAGCAATATGCTACTGGTTCTACGGCTAAGCGGGTCGCTAAATGTAGCTGCATTGGAGCAGAGTCTGGGTGAACTCATTCGACGTCACGAAGTCTTAAGAACGTCTTTCCCAACGGTAAACGGAAAACCTGTCCAAATTATTGTCCCCCCCCCTACCTTAACTCTGCCAGTCATAGACTGGCAAGAATTGTCAGCCCAAGAGCAAACTGATCGGATTCAACAAATAGCAGATGCTGAAGTATCCAAGCCTTTCGATCTGGCTGTCGGGCCTTTATTACAATTCACCCTACTGCAATTGGGTGAGCAAGAATATATCTTTCTATTGAAGATACATCACATTATCTATGATGGCTGGTCTTCTAACATCTTCATTCGCGAGTTATCTCAACTGTATGAAGCTTTCACTCAAGGATTACCTTACCCTTTAGCTGAATTACCCATCCAGTACGCTGACTTTGCGGTTTGGCAAAAACAGTGGTTGCAAGGAGATGTACTGCAAACCAAACTGACTTACTGGCAACAAAAACTGGCTTCAGCACCAGCTTTATTGTCGTTACCTACAGACCGACCCAGACCTGCTGTACAAACTTTCCACGGTGCAAATCAAGAGTTTACACTCTCACAGAAGCTTAGTGTTGCGCTCATACAATTGAGTCAAAAAGAAAATGTTACCTTGTTTATGACGCTGTTAGCAGCATTCCAAACATTGCTATGGCGCTATAGTGGGCAGGATGATATTTGCATAGGTACACCGATTGCCAATCGCAACCGTGCAGAGACAGAAGGACTGATTGGTTTTTTTGTCAATAGCCTTGTGTTGCATACCTACTTGGGAGATAATCACAGTTTTAGGCAATTACTGGCGCAGGTGCGAGAAGTATGCGTGTGTGCGTATGCTCATCAAGATTTACCTTTTGAAATGTTAGTGGAAGCATTGCAGCCAGAACGGAATCTTAGCTATCATCCGATTTTCCAAGTGTGGTTTAATCTACTTAACTTGGGGGAGAATCAATTAGAACTGTCTGGATTATCTGTAGAATCTATATCAATTCCAACAGCAGAAGCTTCCAAGTTTGACTTAAGCCTATATATTACAGAACGAGAACAAGGTATAAAACTGGAATTAGTTTATAATACTGACTTATTTTCTTCAGAACGAATATTGGAAATGCTGCAACAATTCCATCATTTGCTGAGTCAGATTGTTGCTGCTCCTGATAGTGCGATCGCTTCCTATTCTCTTGTGACACCACAAGCTCAATCTCTGCTGCAAAATCCAAGAACAGTTTTACTAGAACCACAATATGAATTAGTCACAACAACGTTTACCTCTTGGGTAAATAGCACCCCAGAACAGTCAGCATTGTCTCAAGAATCTCGCATTTGGAACTATGGGGAATTAGGCAAAATAGCTCAAGCTTTAGCACAGGTGATGTTGACCCACGGAGTCGAGCGGGGAGATGTCGTAGCTGTTTTTGGAACACAGAGCTTGGGGCTGATTGCCAGTATAATTGCTGTTCTCTTGAGTGGAGGAGTGTTACTGACCCTCGATCCCCAACTTCCCAGCGATCGCCAACGGCTAATGCTCCAGGAAGCTAAAGCCAAATACATATTGTACATCAATAGTCAACCCCCAGAAGACCAAAATAGATGGCAGTCATTAACTAGCATCTGTGTAAATCCAGATACAGCAGAAGCGATAAATTCTTTAGAAAGCAGTCATGCAATACCCCTGCCGGAAATATCTGCTGATGATGCAGCCTATATTTTCTTTACTTCTGGTACTACTGGCGTTCCTAAAGGAGTGTTGGGGTGTCACAAGGGGTTGGCGCATTTTCTCAACTGGCAAAGACAGACTTTTGGAATTGGGCAACAAGACCGCATTGCCCAACTGACTGCGTTATCCTTTGATGTCGTCCTCAGAGATATCTTCTTACCTTTGACCAGTGGTGCAACCTTGTGTTTGCCAGCAGAAGGAGAGAATTTAGAACCGACAAAAATTCTGCATTACTTGCAACGCGAGCAGATTTCTGTTCTTCACACAGTACCTTCCTTAGCACAATCATGGTTAGCTAATGTACCAAAAGAAGTTTCTTTAGAAAACTTACGCTGGTTATTCTTAGCCGGAGAACCTCTTAAAGACACACTTATACTGCAATGGCGGAATGCATTTCCACAAGCAGGTGAAATTGTCAATCTCTATGGGCCGACAGAGACAACTTTAGCAAAGTGTTATTACCAAGTACCTAGGGAACCGATACCAGGGGTGCAGTCAGTGGGATGGCCACTTCCTGAAACTCAAGCACTAGTCTTTAACCAAAATCACCAACTGTGCGGCATTGGTGAACTGGGTGAGATTGTTTTGCGGACACCATTTTGCAGTTTGGGCTACATTAACGCCCCAGAACAAAAGCATTCTCGATTTGTTAAAAACCCCTTTCAAAATGACGAAGGAGATTTGCTGTACTATACAGGCGATCGCGGACGCTATCGTTTAGACGGCTCTCTAGAAATTCTCGGTCGCCAAGATCATCAAGTTAAGATCCGTGGGATACGCATTGAGCTTGGGGAAATTGAGACAGTATTAGCACAGCACCCATCTGTACATCAAACTGTAGTAATTGCCCGTGAAGATGTTCTTGGCGATCAACGCTTAGTGGCTTACACGATCTTGAATCAGAAGTCAGCACCCACCATTAGTGAGATCCGACGCTTCCTCTCCACTAAGCTGCCACAGTACATGGTACCTTCAAGTTTTGTATTCTTAGATAGTTTGCCACTAACACCCAACGGCAAGATAGACCGTCGTGCCTTACCTTCGCCCGATTTCGCTCAGGAGCTATCAGACAAATATGTCGCTCCACGTAGCCCAATCGAAGAAATACTAGCACTAATTTGGGCTGATGTCCTAAAACTAGAGCAAGTAGGCATACATGATAACTTCTTTGAACTTGGGGGACACTCGCTACTAGCAACCCAGTTGCTCTCCCGCATCCGCAACAGTTTCAAAGTAGAAATCCCTTTGCGTAGCGTTTTTGCAGCCGTGACAGTAGCCGAATTAGCGCATCTAATTGGGCAGTTACAGCAACAAAACTTAGAACTTTCTGCACCACCCATTTTACCAAGGGCAAAGAATTCAGACTTACCACTGTCTTATGCTCAACAGCGTTTATGGTTTTTAGACCAGTTAGAGCCAAACAGTGCTTCCTACAATATTCCTATAGCTTTGCGACTGCAAGGAACTCTCCAAGTCCCAGCCTTAGAACAAAGCTTACAAGAAATTATTGCTCGCCACGAAGCCTTACGCACCAATTTCATCATAGTTGAAGAACAACCAACTCAAATCGTTCAAACGGCAACTACTTGGACATTATCAGTAGTTGACTTGAAACATCTGCCAACAACCGAGCAAGAAATTGCAACACAGCAATTAGCGCAACAACAAGCTATTCAACCCTTTGACCTAGCAAATCAAGCATTAGTCAGAGCAAAATTAGTAGTGTTGTCCGAGACAGAACACAGATTGTTTGTCTGTATGCATCATATTGCCAGTGATGCTTGGTCAATAGGTGTATTTGTCCAGGAACTAGCAGCGCTTTACAATGCTTATTCTCAAGGTCAGCCTTTACCTTTAACGCCACTGCCAATTCAGTATGCAGATTTCGCCATTTGGCAAAGACACTGGTTGCAAGGGGAGGTACTGCAAACGCAATTGAGTTACTGGCAACAACAACTGGCTTCAGCACCCGCTTTGTTGTCCCTACCCACAGACCGACCACGAAGAGCGGTACAAACCTTCAATGGGGCATATCAAAAGTTTGCACTCTCACAGAAGCTCACTAGTGGGCTGACACAATTGAGTCAGCAACAAGGAGTCACGTTATTCATGACGCTGTTGGCAGCGTTTGATACATTACTTTACCGCTACACAGGTATAGAAGACATTTTGGTGGGGACACCAATTGCGAACCGTAATCGCAGTGAAATAGAAGGGTTAATTGGCTTTTTTGTCAACACTTTAGTTTTGCGTACTGATGTCTCAGGCAATCCCAGTTTCTCAGAATTACTGGTGCGAGTTCGGGAAATGGCTCTTTTAGCTTATGCTCATCAGGACTTGCCGTTTGAAATGCTGGTGGAAGCATTGCAACCAGAACGGAACTTAAGTCATACACCCCTGTTTCAAGTGATGTTTGTCTTGCACAATACTCCCATGTCTGAAGTAGAGTTTGCTGGATTAAGTGTCAGTCCATTGGTAGGAGAAAGGACAACGGCAAAGTTTGATCTTACCTTGGCAATGGAAAACACATCAATCGGACTGGTGGGTGTGTGGGAGTACAATACTGATTTGTTTGATGAGCGCACCATTGAGCGGATGACGGGACATTTCCAAACATTGCTTGAAGGAATTGTTGCTAACCCTAAAGAGCGGATTTCACAATTGCCTCTGCTGACGGACCCTGAGCAACAGCAGTTATTAGTTGAGTGGAACGATACTCAGGCGGATTACCCTGTTGATAAATGTATTCATCAGTTGTTTGAGTCACAGGTTGAGCGCACACCCGATGCAGTAGCGGTAGTGTTTGAAAATCAACAACTGACTTACCGCCAGTTGAATGGTCGCGCGAATCAGTTAGCGCACTACTTGCAATCTTTGGGTGTGGGAGCAGATGTGCTGGTCGGGTTGTGTGTGGAACGCTCAATAGAAATGGTGGTAGGGCTACTTGGCATTCTTAAGGCGGGTGGGGCTTATGTACCTCTCGACCCACAGTATCCTCAAGAACGCTTGAGCTTTATGTTAGAAGATGCTCAACTTTCGCTGCTACTGACCCAACAGCAACTACTTGAGAGACTACCTAAAGACAAAGTCCACCTTGTCTATTTAGATACTGACGCTCAGAAGTTTGCCCAAGCCAACGAAATTCCCAACGCCAGCCAGGTAAAACCATCAAACCTAGCCTACGTGCTCTATACCTCTGGCTCTACAGGTAAACCAAAGGCAGTAGCCATAGAGCATCACAGTCCAGTCGCTTTAGTGAGTTGGGCGCAAGCGGTTTTTACACCAGAGCAGCTTGCTGGTGTCTTAGCTTCTACCTCTATCTGTTTTGACCTCTCGGTTTTTGAATTGTTTGTGCCTCTAAGCCTGGGAGGAAAAGTCATTTTAGCTGAAAATGCTTTACATTTATCTACTATTACTACAGCCAACCAAGTCACTCTGATTAATACAGTTCCTTGTGCGATGGCTGAGTTAATTCGAGAAAATAATTTACCACAGCAGGTATGCACGGTTAATTTAGCGGGTGAACCTTTGCAAAATCAACTTGTGCAGCAAATCTATCAGCACAGAAAAATCGAGCGTGTATTCAATCTCTATGGTCCCTCAGAAGACACCACTTATTCTACATTTAGCTTGATAGAAAAAGGGACAAGCTCCTCACCGACCATTGGGCGACCGATAGCGAACACGCAAATCTACATTTTAGACACTTACCTTCAACCAGTACCGATTGGCGTACCAGGAGAATTGCACATTGGGGGAGCAGGATTAGCACGAGGCTACCTCAACCGTCCAGAGTTGACACAAGTGAAATTCATCCCCAATCCCTTTAGTACTGACCCTCATTCCCGTCTCTACAAAACTGGAGATTTGGCACGCTATTTGTCTGATGGCAACATCGAATACATAGGACGCATCGACAATCAAGTAAAAATCCGGGGCTTCCGCATTGAATTGGGAGAAATAGAAGCAGCACTGAGCCAACATGGCGATGTGCAGGCATCTTGTGTTATCGCCCGCGAAGATACCCCAGGTGATAAACGCTTAGTCGCTTACGTAGTGCCGCAAAAAGAGGTGACACCGACAATCAGTGAACTGCGACAATTCCTGAAGGATAAGCTACCAGAGTACATGGTACCGAGTGCGTTCGTCATATTGGAGTCCTTACCCCTGACTCCCAACGGCAAAGTAGACCGCCTCTCCCTACCCGTACCTTCTCACCGCAGTGCTTCAAACACATTTGTCTCACCCCGAAACACTGTAGAACTGCAACTTGCCGAAATCTGGTCAAAAGTTCTCAAGGTTGACAAGGTGGGAGTACAAGATAACTTTTTTGACCTCGGTGGTCATTCCCTTTTAGCTACTTACTTAATGGCTCGAATTAAGCAACAGCTACTTAAAGATGTTCCTTTAGTAACCTTCTTCCAAAATCCAACTATTGAACAGTTAGCGACTATCCTGCAACAAGATTCGCTTTCTTCTTGTTATTCTCCCTTGGTAGCAATTCAGCCAAACGGTTCCAAGTTACCTTTCTTCTGTCTTCCAGGAGCTGGTGGCTATCCTTTCTACTTGTATAACTTAGCCCGTTATTTAGGCCCAGACCAACCGTTCTACAGTTTCCAAGCAAATAATTTGGATGGAGGATTGCAGGCAATCACCCGAGTTGAGGATATAGCTGACCATTATATTCAAGCAATACAAACTGTTCAGCCCCAAGGCCCATATTTTTTAGGAGGACATTCTTTTGGCGGTAAAGTAGCTTTTGAAATGGCGCAACAGTTGCTTCATCAAGGGCATGAAGTGGGTTTAGTTGCCATTTTTGATACTAAAGCACCCATTTATCAGAAAAAGAAAATAGGTGTTGATTGGGATGATACTAAATGGCTGACTGAGTTTGCCAAAGCACTAGAAATTGCATTTGCAAAGAACTTGGATATTTCTTACGAAACTCTCGAAGCTTTGGAACCAAAGGAGCAACTGAAATGCGTTCTACAGCATTTCCAAATGGTTAATATCATGCCTCCTGACGCTGAAACTACACAACTTGATAATTTGGTGCAAGTTTTCAAAGCTAACCATCTAGTTGATTATGTACCACCACAACAGGTCTATCCAACCCGAATTGCTCTGTTGCGCTCCAGCGAAGCTTCTGTTGATGATTCTACTAGTGAGTTACCTTCTGAGATTTTACAAGATACAGTCTGGGGCTGGGGCGAGTTTTCTTGTGAACCTGTAGATATCTATTTTGTCCCAGGCAACCATATTACGATGATGACTCAACCCCACGTCCAGGTTTTAGCCAAACAGTTGAAAGTTTGCATCCAAAAGGTACAAGCGGTCACAAGGAACGAAGTACCACTGAAGTGATTACAAATTAAATTCCTTACAACTATTTACTTAAGGAACTATATATGATTGTTTTAGGTATCAACTCGGTTTATCATGAATCAGCAGCATCTTGTATTATTGATGGTCGAATCGTGTCAGCAGTTGAAGAGGAAAGATTTAATCGCAATAAACACGGCAAAGCTGCACGTATCGATAATCCTCACATTCTCCCTATCCATTCCATTAATTTTTGTCTAAGAAATGCCAATTTAGAGATTAAAGATATCGATTTAATTGCATTTTCTTTTGACCCTAAGCTCCGCAAAAAAAGTTTTGAATTTGACCCCATCAGTCTTCCAAGAGATTGGGGGAGTATAGAAGGAGAAAAAACATTCCTTTTAGGGTTGGAACAAGTCAAACTTTCTTTAATTCAAGCTTTAGGCGAAAAAGCAGCAGAAAAACTCATCTGGGTTCCCCATCATTTAGCCCATGCAGCCTCTGCGTTTTTCCCTTCAGGATTAGAAGAAGCAGCAATTTTAGTCATAGATGGTATTGGCGAAAATGCCTCTTCAATCATGGCTTATGGTAATGAGAACAGGCTCGGTGTATTACATGAAATCCAATATCCTCATTCTTTAGGTTTTTTGTGGGAAAAACTGGCTCAATTCCTCGGTTTTTCGGAATACGATGCTTGCAAAGTCATGGGACTAGCAGCTTATGGGCAAAGCGAAACCATGCGAGAAGCATTTTCTCAGTTTGCACGGATAACAGATAAAGACTTTACCCTTGAAAAAGAGGTTCTTCGCTTTCGCGTTGGCGAATTTGAACTATTAGAAGCACTACTAGGTAAAAGTAGAAAGAAAAATGAACCCATAGAACAACATCACAAAGAGATTGCAGCTTCTTTACAAGGATTTACCGATCAAGCTGTGCTGCATTTAGTCGAAGTCCTTTACCGCCTCTGTCCATCGGATAACCTTTGCTATTCGGGAGGAGTAGCGCTCAACTGCGTTACTAACTGGTTAATTAAAGAAAAAGGACCGTTCAAAAATATCTTTATTCCGACAGCTCCGCACGATGCTGGAACTGCAGTTGGTGCGGCTCTGTACGCTTATCATACGCAATGCAATCAACAAAAAGTTCATACTCCGCAACTCACCCCGCATACAGGACCGGAATTTACAACTGAGGAAATCTTGTTAGCAATTGAGGAATCTGGTTTAACTACCAGACGCTCAATAGATAGTGCCATCGAAGCGGCTGATATGGTAGCAGATGGTAAGGTAGTTGGCTGGTTCCAAGGTCGTATGGAATTTGGTCCTCGCGCTCTCGGTAATCGTTCTTTGTTAGCCGATCCGCGCTACGCTACTACTCGGGAATTGCTCAACCAAAAAGTAAAGCACCGAGAAGATTTCCGACCTTTTGGCCCTAGCGTTTTAGCTGAAAAAGCCGAAAAATGGTTTGAAATTGGTCGCAAGAGTGAAAGTCTAAAGTATATGCTATTTACTTGTCCGGTACGACCTGAAAAAAGAGAAAAAATTCCTGCTGTCGTTCACATAGATGGAACTGCAAGAGTGCAACTAGTAGAAAGACAACTTAACCCCAGTTACTACCGATTAATTGAAAGATTTGAACAGCGTACAGGGATTCCTATAATCCTTAATACATCGTTCAATGATAGTGAGCCTATAGTCTGCTCGCCTAAGGATGCCATTTCAACCTTTAAACGCACGGCGATTGATGCCTTGATAATGCAAGATTTTGTTATAGAACGTAAAAATTGAAACACATACTACGATGATCGGTGAATTAATCAGCTCAAACTTTCGTAATCAGCGCATCAGCGCCATTTCCTCAAAGCTCACAGGAGAATACACAGTTGCTACCGATCTAGTCAGCTACCAACAGCCAGATCAAGTCTTTCCTTTACATCCTGAGCAGCAGTTCTTTCTTGATGAAATTATAGAGGAAAAGATTGCTGATGCACGGGTGCTGGAAATCGGCCTTGGATCGGGTGTGTTATCTATTGGTGCACTTAGAGCAGGGGCAATTCATGTCACTGCTCTTGAAATCAATCCACGCGCGAAGAACTATGCTGGCTTCAACATTCTCGCTAACGGTCTAGAAGGCAAGATCGAAATTAGGGATGGCGATGTGAGCGACATCTGGAAACCAGTACGTGGCGATCGCTTTGATTATATGATCTCTAATCCACCTTTCGAGCCGACACCACAGGGAATGAGTCACTATCTGCATTCTGCTGCTGGCATCTGGGGGCTTGATTTTGTAGAAGCAATACTCAAAGAACTCGATGATCATCTGACAGCAGCAGGTCATGGGCAGATTGTTACCTTTGCTCCCGGAAATGCCCAAGAACCATTCATGCTGGTGGATATGGCTCAGAAGTACTTGAAGGGGGAGACAAAAATCAAAGTGAATCCGATTTCAATCAAATTTGGTGAGTTTGTAGACAGATATGTTGAAAACGAACAGGCGACTCGAGAACAAGTAGAAGAAATAAAAAAAATGGCACAAGATAATGATGTTTCTCACTTGTATCTTTGCGTACTTCATTACAGGCAGGGTGAGCGATCGCTCACTGTTACGGAGACGACTCTAGCGTATGAAGCTTGGTTAAATCCTTTGTGAAAATGACCATGCCCTTCAGGCAGGCAACTAGTAACAGGAAACAGGGAACAGTAAGAAAAAACCTGCCCGAATATTGGGTTCCAAGCCTCCAAATCGATGAAAAAAATAAAAGTATTTTTTCATCGATTTGGCGCAAGAAAAAATGGTCTTTGTTCAAATCCCCTAATTTTTATTATGGGGATTCCTCTGTTGCCCGTTAAGAGTTCCCATTTAAAATATGGCTTATATGAATTGGGTAGTAAAAAAGTTTGCACAAGCGAGTATTTGGCTTCTTACTCACCTGAATTACAGGCTGCTGAACGCTTGTGGTCATTAGTTAACAAACCAATTGCAAATCGTTCTTTTGATCAACTTAAGGACTTAGAGGGGGTTTTATACCGACGCTTTTATTGTCCTTTTATAACAGCAGTCTTTAATTCAAGCTATTACTTACTATTATTAATGACTCTAACTCCATGTTTATTAGTCCGATGTTAACGGATCTG
Source organism: Brasilonema sp. CT11 (assembly GCF_017982655.1). GTDB lineage: Bacteria > Cyanobacteriota > Cyanobacteriia > Cyanobacteriales > Nostocaceae > Brasilonema. The sequence goes on from NZ_JABXYX010000014.1 coordinate 79,155, forward strand.
ATATCATAAGGAATGAGGATTTTAATAAGTGTAAAAATAGTTTCGTTAAAAAAAATAAGTAATTTTTTTTAACCTTTGGATTTTGTTACAAAAGATTTCAGGTTTATTTTTAGAATATGCAAACCCAAGTTTTTCGCAATCAACCTTCAACAAATACTTCTTCAGCTTTTACTCAATTTTGGGAGAATGTAAAAGCGATCGCAGGTCCTTACTGGTATCCAACAAAGGCAGATGGAAGAGCATTTTCAGACGTGATTCGATCATGGGGAATGCTCTTTCTGTTGATCTTATTAATAATCGCACTTGTAGGCGCAACTGTTTTTAATAGCTTCATTAATCGCTATTTACTCGATATTATTATTGGAGAGAAAGATATAGATAAGTTTTTTAAAATGTTAGCCCTTTACGGCGTTGCCCTATTCTTAGTAACACTATTAATAGGATTTTCTAAATTTGTCAGAAAGCAAATTGCTCTTGATTGGTATCAATGGCTAAATAATCAAATTATATCAAAATATTTAAGTAATCGAGCCTATTATAAAATCAATTTCAAGTCTGATATAGATAATCCAGATCAACGTCTATCACAAGAAATAGAACCGCTTGCCAGTAATGTTCTAAGCTTTTCAGCTACTTTCCTTGAGAAAGTGCTGGAAATGACAGCTTTTTTAATAGTTCTTTGGTCAATTTCTCAGCAAGTTGCAGTAATTTTAATTACTTATACTATCATAGGAAATATAATTGCTATTTACTTAAATCAAGAATTGATTAAGATTAATCAATATGAACTCGAATCTAAAGCCGATTATAATTATTGCCTGACTCATGTTCGCAATCATGCTGAGTCTATAGCCTTTTTCCAAGGAGAAAGCCAAGAATTAAATATCATTCAACGAAAATTTAGTCACCTGGTAAAAAATGCTCAAAGTAAAATAAATTGGGAGAGAAATCAAGACTTTTTTAAGAGAGGATATCAGGCGGCTATCCAAATATTTCCATTTATAGTACTTGGACCGTTAGAGCTAAGAGGCGAAATGGAATTTGGAGAAGTTACTCAAGCGGCTATAGCCTGCAATCTATTTGCTAATGCTTTAGCAGAATTAATCAATGAATTTGGAACTTCCGGACGCTTTTCCAGTTACGCTGAACGTTTAGCTGAGTTTTCAAATGCCTTAGAAGCTGTTACTAAACAACCAGAGAACGTTAGTACTATTAAAACAATAGAAGAAAATCATCTCGCTTTTGAGAATGTAACTTTACAAACGCCTAACTATGAACAAGTGATCGTTGAAGATTTATCGCTATCAGTTCAACCTGGAGAGGGTTTACTGATTGTTGGACCGAGTGGTACAGGCAAAAGTTCTCTCCTACGAGCGATCGCTGGTTTGTGGAATGCAGGTACTGGTCGTCTGATACGACCGCCGCTAGAATCCGTCTTATTTTTGCCCCAACGTCCTTATATAATCTTAGGAACTTTGCGCGAACAGTTACTCTATCCTAATACGAATCGTCAAATGACCGACGCAGAACTTAAAGAAGTTTTGCAACAAGTCAACCTGCAAAACTTGCTAAGTCGCGTCAATGGTTTTGATACAGAAATTCCTTGGGAGAACATATTATCTTTGGGGGAACAACAACGGCTAGCTTTCGGACGACTATTAGTTACTTGTCCTAGCTTTACTATATTAGATGAAGCAACGAGTGCTTTGGATTTGAAAAATGAAGGGAATTTATATCAACAGTTACAATTAACGAAAACAACGTTTATCAGTGTTGGACATCGGGAAAGTCTATTTAATTATCATCAATGGGTTCTGGAGCTTTCACCTGATTCCAGTTGGCAACTTGTGACTGTACAGGATTATCAGCTGCGAAAAGCAAAAGAAATTGTCACTACTCCTGAGCCGCCAGAAGATTCCCTATAGAACCCATTTGATATCTATGCACTTGTAAACTAAAGCCTAAGCGTCTTAGTTGTTTCCATGCCGTTACCCGATGTATACGGATGCCAAATTGTTGTTGAATCAATTCTCCAACTTTTAGTCCACTCCACAACCCACCATCCTTTGGCGGTGACTGTAACTTTTCAAACAATTCTTGAAGTTGTTCAACCGCTCACCAAAAATAGGCAAGCCGCCTAAATAAGGAAGCGGCTTGCTGATAAAGCTTATAAGTCAGGTGACTTATTGCAATAATGAATCAATTTCTTCGGCAGGATAATCCTCGATTATTGATGAATAGAAGATATATGCAATATCTACTTCATCAAGATAGGGAAGGATTTCCTTGAATTTAGCACGCACTTCATCAATGGGTGCATTAGCAATCCAATTCTCAAGCCATGAATGCAGATTACGTTCTTCCATGACGTACTCCTTTAATGGTTCAAAACAACACTATTCAAACTGTTGATAAACTTTTGACGAAGATTAGACGGCGCTGAAAGCTAATAACTGTCTGAACATCTTCGTTTAGTTAGATTTCATCATCTTCCGAGGCGCGTTGACGGCGTTTTCTTTTGAAATACTTTTCTACTTCTTCCTTATCAACCCACCAAATCCGACAATCCAAACAACCTTCAGCATCAAGCCCTGGAATTCTATTAGGACAAGTACAAGGAGTATTGACAACTTGTCCAAAGTTGTTTTTCCAAACAATTTCTTTCCAAGGCTTTGATTCGTCTAGAAGCCCCATAGATACTAACCTCTTCTAAATCAAATAAAGCCAAGAGTCTCGTTACTGCTTCTTTTAATAAGGCACATTAGGGTGAATTCTTCCTTCAGTAGCAAGGTAATTAGCAATCCAATAAACCCCTGTATGTTGAAAATTCCCCTGTTGAGCCAATTTTTTAACTTCATCGATAATGACATCACAGTCTTCATCGACAAGATTTATTCCATGAATACCGCAATCTTGGCGTACAAATTCCCGCGTTATATATGCTATATCTTCTGGATTGAAGTTTCGCGTTTCATACGTCGAAGTGATTACTGTAGACTTTTGAGTGCCAGCATTGATTTCTTCACATAGAGAATCAATTTCATCAACAGATAATGGCGTGATATTTCCTGATTCAAAATGGTCAGGAAACTGCTCAACCATATCGTACTTTTCTACCTCAATTTGAAACAATCGTAAAGAAGCAAGAATTGTCGCAATCTGTCTTTCATTCAATTGACTAAATTCCATGTCTAGGACTCCAAATGGTAGGACAATATCCAAACAAAATGGAGATACCTCTTATAAATCTAGTGAAGAGCTTGAATATAAATATATATTACTCTTCATCAAGATTTATGCGGGTATCTATTGAAGACTGAAACAAAGAGATTATTCGCAATCACCTAACACAAGTGTTAAAGCTGCTTTCAAAAACTTCTCGTGTGTAGTGATAAGTTCTTTAAGCATATTGACCAAATCTTCTTGTTTAGAGTTTTTCGTTACCTTTACGCTTTTAGAAAGAATTTCCACCTCTTTTAAAATGGAGATAACTTTCTTAATATCTGAAAGCGTAAGGGCTGACAGCGTATCAGAAAATTTCTGTATTTTCGCAATTTGGTGAATTGTCTTTTTTTCTGATGCAGAAAGTTTCAGCCAGACTCGCTTTTTCAAATCGTTAGACCATTGTGATGTTTCTTCTAGAATAGATTTCCAGCAAGATTTTTCAATGCAGTCACGAAGTGAGTTCGCTTTTTGCTGAATTTCATCATTATCATTAGCAGATGATAAAAAATTGCTGCTTAATCTTTGGATAACTCCGTTAGGCGCAGATGCAATTTCAAACAGAGTATAAGTTTCTAAGGGAAGTGTTTGAAAAATACATTTCTGATTATGTAACCACATCTGTGTTGCTTTTCCAAGATTAGGATCTACTTTGAGAGTAAACCCACTGTCAGAGATACCAAAAGTTGTTGCAAACATCGTACTTACCTCAACTAAAATAAACGTATTTGCTTGCTCGAAATGCTGTGGCGATATTCTTTTTGAAAAGAACTTTCAGCGAGGGTTAAACTGGTTGACATATCGTTCCACCATTGAGGGGGAGATTTAACCAACTCGCCTTTTCGTTCCTTTTCAATTTGACTATCGACGTACTCATCAAGATGTTCTTTAGCCTTTGAAAATGCTGTGTAGGCATCAAAGGCAAGGTTATTCAATTGTGACTGCACTCGATTCTTCGTAGCTCGATTAGATTTCATCCAAATAATCGAGTGCCAGGTTCGGTAATACTCATCCATCAAGAAGACTGCTTGCGAGAGAAAAGCTTTAGCAGATTCAACAGATGGATCAGTGTCATCAAGGGTAGCTAACTTGTCTAATGCACAGGACATGCAACAAGCTACACTATTGATTGTCTGAGCCTGATAGTATTCCACCTCATGAAACAACTGTTTGCTCAATAATTTGGTCTAAAATCTCTGCGATAGCTTCCTTGTGTTCATGAATGCGATCGCTTACCAAATCCACCAAATATTTCTTACCAATTCCCTTACCACTAAGCTTTGTTTCTGACGAAATCATCTTCATTTCTCTGAGTTTAGAAGCGATTTGTCGAGCCTGAACCAGAGTAAGGTTTTCAATCCTTTGATATATTGATGGTTGTTCCTGTTCATACACTATGGGTGTTGGCTGAACAGTCGAATCAATAATTAATGTTTCGTCCCACGGAGATGGAATATCGTTTGTGGTAAAATCATTTGAAGTAATTCCTTCTACAAGAGAAGTTTCAGTTGACTCTGGAATTTCAGATGAAACAAAATTAAAAATTTCCTCAACAACATTATCTTGTTCTTGGGAAAGGCCTTGATTGATTGTTCCGCTCATATCTGTTGTTTCTGTTGGAACATAGGTAAGCCAACAAATAAACGAGAAAACAACCACGAAGAGTTCTGCTGCAAATGCGAAAGATTGCATAGTTCAAATCCTCAATTATTCAAAACAGTAAAATGTTTAAAAAAATCCGCTGAACGAAAAGAAGCGGATGTACGCAAAGCGAGTGATTAAATCCGATTTTGCGCTAATTTTTGGTTGATTTCAATTAGTTTTATGTGCTCAATAAGTTAATTTTTGATAGGAATTTCAAACTGAAATTCCAGTCTTTGGGTTTTTCAACCCACATTTGTTGTCTACCCCAACTTAATCATGGAAATTTACAACTCAGAGCGAAACATAATCATTGACCAACTCATTGCTGAACACGGAGTAGTGATAACAGCATTCCTAAATTGGAAAAGCGACATTGCTACGGAAGAGATTGCTGACACATTCAACAAGCTTTATCGAGACCATTGGGATGATGAAGTTGAATTTGCTACAAGCTCAAGTGAAGTTATACAAAAGTTAAACTGGAAACAGTTTTCAGAGACGTTCCCGTTCTGGTCAGAATGTGTTGATTGGGAACAGGTGGCGACAAAACTGTTTGAGCAAGAATACCACAAGATTTGGGTGAATGAATACGATTCTGATTCTTGGGGTATTTGGGTTTTTAAAAATTCTGATTAATCGTAAAATTAGAATTCGTTGAATCTCGAATTTTGGGTGAGCCAATATAAGTTTCAGGACTTATCAAACTCATCCAAAATTATCTCTGTTGTGTTTGTGATATATATCTTTTTTGTTGATTTTAAATTGATTTATAAAACTGTTATGCATACATTCAATCTTCAGACTTATATCGACTTCAAAGCATCCCCTACAGGTGCAACAAAGCAGACAGCACTCACCTCCCGTAACCTCCAACTTGAAAAAGCGGTTAAGACCCTGAGATATAATACGACCAAATGGCGTAATCAATGTGCTGCTGAGTACTTGAAGGAACTCGCTCGAATTTATCTAGTCCACGGTATAGAAACCGCTCTCAACCCCGATTACTCTGATATCGCTATAGCGGGAAAATTACGGATGGCTGGTTTCTCATGTTACAAAATTTATCAGACAATATTACGAGAATCACCAATAATCGCTTCTCTACCTTCCATTCGACATCAAACCACTTACTTAGAAAATGGAATCAAACCTCACTTGGTAAATCCGCAGATGAGAAAAATGATGCGAAACTTCAACGACTGGCGTAGAGAACAAGCGCAAAAGATTTCAGATCCAGTTATACGAGATACTTACCTGGGCGAAATGCGCCTTTACCAACTGGGTTTGGCAACCGAAATGCCCACTACAGTGAACAGTAGAAACGAATCTACAATCTCCCTTATCAACGGGTAACTGATAACTGGTTAAATCCCTTCAACCACAACCCAAGAGAAACTGAAGCGTTCCGCATTCCTGCATAGTTAAGCATTCCTGCTGTCACTCTTGCCGAAGTCAGATTAACAATGATTCCTCTGTTTGTTTTGTTATCTCAAGAGATTTATCAGAAAAATGTCTTCCTGCTTGACACTGGCTTAAATTTACGGAATCTCCCTGGCTAATTCTTGTATGAATGTCTTTCATTTGTGCTGTGTTGCTATCTTTTGACAAGAACCGAAAAGCCGAAGCAGCCAAATAATCTATCCTTTCTTCAAAAGCTACCCATTGACGCCCTTCAGTTTCAGCAACATAACCAGTTGTGTTGGAACCAGCAAAAATATCAACTACCAAGTCGTTAGGTTCAGTAAGAAACTTAATAAAAAACTCTGGCAGTTTGGCTGGAAACCTTGCAGGATGCTGCTTTAAGTTCAACGCCTTGCATCCATCCATATAACGCCCGTTCGATTCGGAGTTTGGGATTTGTAAAAGGTTGGACGGAATTGAACCACCGTTATCTTTCCCAAAGCTTGCAGCTATGTCATGTCCTGATGGTCGAAGTTTCGGTTTGTAAAACTTGTCAGGCGCTGACAGTAGCTTCTTCATACGCTCACTGTATGGTGTGAGAACTTTCGTAATATCAGCTTTTGGATGCTCAGTTTTACTGAACCACCAAATTGTATTCACTGAATCTTTGGCACGAATTTTGCGCTTATTCACCCATTCGATAGGGCTGGGAAGTTTAGAAGGATTGTGCCAGTAAAAATCTTCAGCAAGATGAAAGCCAACTTCATCGCAAAATCGAATGGCAACTCGAAAATTGTAAAGACTGCGAACAGGAACACCTTTTTGATAGGCTCCTCCCAAATCTAAAACAAAACTGCCATCATGCCGCAGCTTTTGATGAACGAGAACTGTAAACTCAGTGAGCCAATCAATATACTCATGCTGCTCTTTGTTCCCATACTCTTTTTGACGCTGCAAAGCGAACGGTGGACTGGTTATGACTAAATTGATGCTTTCATCTGGTAAATTCTTTAATAGCTGACGGGCATCGCCACAATACGCAGTTCCGTTTCGAGTAAAGTAGACTGGCTTGTTATATTGAAATGCGAAATTGTTCATAAGTTTACTTATAGTCTGTAGACATAAATGTGTCAAAGGGTCATTGGATGCCCCATGACAAAAACTTCCAACGTCAGTGAGACAAGACTTTTACTCTCTCGCAACCTGCGGAAATATCGTGAAGCGGCTAAAATATCGCAAGAAGAATTGGCGGATATTTCTGGACTGCATCGAACATATGTTAGTTCCGTGGAAAGAGGTGAAAGAAACATTAGCATTGATAATATTGAGCGCCTTGCCAATGCCCTCAATCTTAAACCTTCAATTTTACTGGAATCTGACAGGTAATGTTGAAGCCGCATCCCGACCTTGCACTTCTTGAAGCACTTTTTCCCGCTATTACAGAGTATCAAAAATTAGCGACTCGACATGGCATAAACGACATATTCCAGGACAATGGCGGTAAGCTTTTGCAGGTTCTACTTTTGCTGGGACTAACAATTGTACCTGGCCGAAAAGGTAATGATGCAGTTGACTAAGACGGCAAGGAGTATGAACTCAAGTCAGTAAATATTGATTTGACCAGAGGCTTTTCAACCCATCATCATATAAATCCAGTCATTATCAATAAGTATAGAAAAGTTGATTGGATATTTGCCATCTATAAAAATATAGTTATCCAGACGGTTTACCGCTTAAGAACAAGCGATTTAGAACCATTTTATAGTTTGTGGGAAAAGAAATGGTATGAAAGTGGAGGCAGAGATATCAATAATCCTAAAATACCTATAAAATATGTTAAGGAACATGGTGAACTTCTTTTTGGTAGTTCTCCTAGCTAGTCATTATTACTGAGACCAAACGGACTAGCTGCTACACTTTTTACAGACAAAGCCGGGTAACCTTTACCCTTAAATTGAAAATGGATCTACGAGGGTGATTTCTCCCTAAAATTCAATTCCTGTTTTCCTCGCCATCAATAAGCAATAGCTGGTTAGATCTCCTGTATTCCATAAGCACATTTTATAATGGAGCGCACCAGCCCTAAGCTGGTGCGCCAGTTTTATTTGTGATGCCAGAAGCGCGGGCTGCTGCAATGCCAAGCCCTGCGGGTTTTGCTTCGGTACTCCATCTTCCTCCGCTTCGCTCCGTGCAGACGAAGCCTCCCCCACGCAAAAGCATTGCATCACCCCTTACCCGCTTCCGGCAAGCACACAAAGCATGAGCAAGCTCATAGAGAAAAATGAAAGGAATATCTCATGCTTCAAGAAAACAAAATAAGTTTTTTCAACTTAGTTACCGAAATAGCAGCAAACTTAGAAGGTTTTACCGTAGAAAAAATTGATTCAGTTGCAGCCGACGATTTGGGTTGGCTTACTATAGAACACAGTGATGGCCGGCAATTATGCCTACGACATAACCGCTATGACAACAAAATTAATATATGGGGCAGGTATGGACAAGATGCCTATGGCAGTAGTGCCACCCCGAAAAATTTTGGATTAGTAAAATATAGTGACAAAGCTCAAGATGAAATTAATGTTTCTGCCACCAGGACAGCAGAAGCAATCGCTAAAGACATCAAACGCCGCTTACTTCCCTATTACTCTGAATACTTTTACCAAATAACGAATCGTGTTACCCAGCAACGGGAGAAAAACGACACCACCAATCAGCGCATTACAGAGATAGCACAGTTGCTAGGCAGTAACCGTCTTACGGGAAAGTCCAACTACACCAAAACCGCTTATTTCTCTTTAGGTACGATAAATCACGGAGAAATCAAAACCTCAAACGGAGACGACTATACCCTGGAATTAAGGGGCATTTCCCATGCTTTAGCTGTGCAGATTGCCCAGCTTTTAAAAACAACCCAGGCAGAATAACCCAATAGCTCAAGCCTTGAATCAATAGGGCTACTCTCTGCAAGCGGTAGCTCTGTTTTAAAAAATTAAATGAAAGATACTTAACATGAAAACACCACATACCCCCTCCCCTTGGACAGCAAACGGCAACTCTGTAATAGCGCGTGAATATGGCTGGCAAGGCGCAATAATTGCGGAGTGTAATTTTAAAGATTTGAAATTTTGCACCTTCGATACATTGCAATCTGAAGCAAACGCTCTTCTTATTGCAGCGGCACCTGAGTTACTGCATGAATTAGAAGCCCTAACAGAATTTGTTATGAATTATGCCTGGTCTGTAGATGTATCTGGTTACATTAAGGACAGTTTAGCCGCAATCGCTAAAGCCAAAGGCATTTAAAAGATAAGGGGCTGCCACCACTACACGGCAGCCCATCCTTCCTCATAACAAATTTTTCAAAGAAAGCAAATACCATGCAACTTTCCGATAAAGGCAAGAAATTAGAGCAAGACTTAGAACATTTTACAGGCAGCGAGCACCTCTTCTATCATCGCTTGTTTCGTAACTTTTGCTATACCGAAGGCGTGCAATTTTTAGCTCAAGAGGCAGGCGCATACTGGCTAATCGACCTCATCGCCGGATACCAGAAGGATAAGCGGTTACAAAAAAACTGGGAAGAACTTCAATACTTTCAGTTGTGGAAACTCACAGTCAACGAAAATGCAACCACCACCCTTATCTGTGAAGATGGCAATAACAATGTAGTTCTGTCTCAGACATTAGAGTTTACTGACTTTCCCTTACCCCAAATAAAACTGTTTTGCGAAAGCCATGTCCTATTGCTCCCAAGCGAACACTGAATAAGTGCTGGGGCTACCGAAAAAGGTAGCCCTCCGTCATATGTCTCTAATTTTAGAAAGAAAGAAAATTATCAATGAATGAATCTATTTTTACCAACAAACAAGAAGGTTTAGAAGACGACATTACCCGCCTTGTCGAAAGTTTTATTGAAAATGCTCCTCAACTCATGGTCAAAGCTATAGTGTCTTATTTCATAGGATATTTTTACGATCCAGATAAGGCAATCGCTAATCCTTGGTGCATTGATGATGTAAAAATTGTTCGGTCAGACCTAAGTGATGAACAAGCACACGAGGTTTTACAAGCAGTATATTATAATTTCGACTGTGAAATAGGTATTAATTGGGATGTACTAACAACGTGGGCTGAGGAATTATACCCTTCCAAACCAACCGTTGTCTTATCCTAACCAACCTAAAGGGGCGATTGCCTGCGTTGAGCGTAGCTAAACGCAGAGTATCGCCCTACTAACTTTGTACTAAAACACCTCAACCACAAACCAAAAGAAACTATCCAGTCCCTGCTAACAGAAGCATGTGCGCGTTCTGCCAGGGTTGCGGTTTGGGGCAAGGACAATACCCTTAGTGCGTACTAAAGGTTATTCGTCGATTCGCATAACCAAAGAGCGTATGAATTACTCAGACTCAACCACATTATCAGACCTTTGACAATCTCCTTGTTGGTATTGGCGCTGGTAGTTACCCAGCAAATATAAGCCTTTTCTCCCCAAGAGAAAATCAATCAGCTTCTGCCCGGAAATAATCTCAACAGATGCCGCTTCACTGACAGCTTTCCTGAATTCTTCAGTCGCTTTACCCGTGTGAAATAGAAATCCCTTAGCAGCATGATGCCACTTTACCGCATTTGAAAACTGTATGACATGTTCTGGGTTAGCCTCGCCGCCATATAGCTTTGCTTGTACAACATAAAAGCGCCCGTTATAGGCGAAGCAACCATCAATTCCATTGTCTTTTGTAAAACCCTTTTTGGGCAGAACATAATACTTATTAGCTTTGCAACAGTTAAGCAGAATTTCTTCAAAAAGGAAGGGATTTAATTCTCGCAACTGTGAAATGATGACTTTGAATTCGTTTTCTGGTGGTGGCGGATTTTTCCTGATTTTATTGATATAGCGCCACGCTTCGCTATCAGCGTATTTCTGTGTTGGAATAGCAAAGGCAAGCTTTTGACTCATGCTACAGTATATCTGAAATCTTAATGAAATGAAACCATTTCCTGCCAATAATTTATAGTTGTAGAAAATCATTCTTAAGAAGGCAGGAGGCAGAGGGATAATTCTTATTTTCCTTCTGCCTCCTGCCCTCTGCCTTTCTTTGGTCACACCCTACACCCATTTCATGCCTCTATTCTTTTGTCAAGGCAGAGCGCGGATATCCGCCCAACTCGGTTGTGTATGCCAGAGGCGCGGGAATTGACAATGACACGCCCTACGGGTGCGTGAGGGTATCCCCGTTCTTCCTCCACTCCACTTCGCTTCGTTCCGTGCAGAACGGGTGATTCCCCTCCCCCACGCATCATTGCCAATCCCCTTATTCGCCTCTGCCTACCACAGAAAGCATGAGCAAGCTCATAGAGAAAAATGAAAGGGATATCTCATGCTTCATACTGAAACCAAAACCGATATTTATACCCGCGTAACTCAGCAGATTATTGAATCTTTGGAAAAAGGTGTACGTCCTTGGGTGCAACCCTGGAACGCCAACCATTTAGCAGACAGGATTGCCCGTCCCCAAAGGGCTAATGGTCTCCCTTATACAGGCATAAATATTTTACTACTGTGGATGAGTGCGATCGCCTCCGAGTTTACTTGTAATCGCTGGATGACCTACAAACAAGCTCACGAGTTAGGCGCTCAAGTACGCAAAGGCGAGAAGGGAACAGGAATTGTTTACGCCGATAGCTTTACGAAGAAACAAACAACTGAAGACGGCGAAGAGATTGAGCAGGAAATATATTTCCTCAAGTCCTACACTGTTTTCAATGTCGAACAGATAACAAGCCTTCCAGAGGATTATTACAATAAGCCAGAACCTCGACCTGTTACCATTGAACGGATAGAACAAGCGGAAAAGTTTTTTACTGCAATTCCTATTTCGGTGCGGCACGAAGGGAACGAAGCATATTATACCGTCAGCCGTGATTATATTCAATTACCCCCATTTGAAACCTTCAAAGATGCAGAAAGCTACTATGCTGTTAGGGGACACGAAACCATACACAGTACAAGACACCCTAACCGGCTGAACCGGAATCTAGGGAGAAAAGTCTGGGGCGATGAAGGATACGCCCGTGAAGAATTGGTAGCTGAATTAGGAGCCGCTTTTTTATGCGCTGACTTAGGACTTACACCGGAGACACGGGAAGACCACGCCGCTTACTTACAAGGATGGTTAAAGGTACTCAAAAAAGATAAACGCGCCATTTTTGACGCCGCCGCTCATGCCCAGCGTGCTGTCGATTATTTAAATAAGCTTTCAAATTTAACATTGCAACCATCACGGCTGCCATAAATCCTGGTCAGTTAAGACCCCTTTTCTTCAAGGTCACAGGGCTACCTGCAACACCGTAGCCCCTTACCCTATCAAATCATTAAGTCACAGTATTAGCAAAAGTCAGCCTTTATGAAAACTTTCACCTTTCAAACCTATAAAATGTTCCGCTTATCTCGATATGAAACAAGAACTGCCCTCGATGCCTTCAGGTTGCTAAAAGCAGAACAAACTGGGAAAACTTTACCATATCCTGTATTATCACTAGGACATGATACTTGTTTTAAATGGCAAAATTACATCATTCATATTAAAGTATCTATTGATGAGAGCGCTGATTACTCCTGGCTTGGAGAATGGTCAGACACGCCAGAAGTTGACGCTGTTCCTCATGAGCCTGGAAATCATTACACTTACAATTATTTTAATCCCACTTACACGGTCGCAGAATATCAGCAAGACTATAGTCAAAGGGGTTACAGTCGTCATGAAAGCTGGTTATTAGCTAAAAACGCTGTCTATAATGACTATCAGCGAATGTTGAAATACAGAGATTCTGGAAGTCCGTATATCGAAGTCACTGCAAGTAAACAAAATGTATTTCTTGGACACGCTGATATGTCTACTTGGGATTGGGAGGATATTGAGGAGACAATTATTAATTACGGCTTAATTGAATCAGCGATTACTGAAGCTCAAGCTAAACTAAATTCTTTATGCAGCTGTTTTTAGCTACTTGGGGCTGCCCTTAAAGCAGCCCTCACAAATATCCATTATTCATAAACTAGATTGTGCTTGCAAAAAACGTTAATCCTTATGATATGGAGTATGTCCTATTTAAACAATGACGTATGATGACACCAGAGCAGCTGAAAAGAGCTAGAAAATTGCTCGGTGATATCTCGCAACAAGAACTTGCGGACTTAATGAATGTCAGCAGACGGGCTGTAACACGCTGGGAAAGTGATAATCCCGCAACTCAAATTTTAATGCCAAGGGAAAAGGTTGAGATATTACGGTTGATTTTCCAGCAAAGGAGTCTGCCGTTTCCTGAACGCCGCAGCCTGGTATCATCCGCATTAAATAAAATTGGTACTGTGCTTGGCAAGAACAACGATGACATCAGTATCATACATGATTCTGACACGGCTAGCTTGGTTGCTAATATCGCTGATCCTACCACGGAAAAGATAAAGTCTGTAGAAATAAAAACCGTTGATGGTCAGTCGTTTTCTATGGAATTGAAAGGAATTGAGCGACAAGAAATATTGGCGATCGCAGCTATTTTGAACCCATCAATTACCAATAAATAATATTACAGGACGATTACGGTAATCCCCAAAGGGTAATCGACCTTCCCCTTGTCTGTTGTTGACCAAGAAAGGGGTGTAGGGGAGCCAGTACTTGATGAGGGTCTCCCGACAGAGGTATCTGGCGTGTATATGGGTGTAAGGGCAGTATTCCTTCTGCCTCCTACCCTCTGCCTTTCTTGATCAAACTCAACCACAATTTTCCGAGCATTACTCAAGAGAAATATTTCACTTTCATCAAATCTGCTATCCACTCAAGCGCATTTTTATTAGTGATTATCATCACATTTCTTTGATTTTGATGTCTCATTTTTCTTTGAAATGAGACACTTTTAGGTTACAAATAATTATCGATAATATTTCAACCAATAAATCAGGAGTAACCTAAGAATGACCACACAAATTAATCAAAATATATCTAATAATAAATTTATCCTGGTAGATGCCGTCACTGATAAAGACTTGATTCAAGGAACACTTGAAGAAATCGGTCAATATCTCATGAACAAGTTCGAGAGTGCTGATTTAGAACCTTTGTATTTTGTTGATTCCTGTGCCATTAGAGAAAAGGAAATCGATCATTGTCATACTCTGATGTTCTCGCCAATAAACGGAACCCAACGTTACAAAAATTGGATCGAAAACTGGTATCCGTTCCCAAAAGTTGATTATAAGAACATGAACGCGAACCAAGCGCTTGCTTTCAAAAGACTTTTTCAACGCTTAGCTATCAGTATTCATCGCTCTCATGAGCAGCCTTATGAGTTATACAAATCAGTTTCAGAAAATATATTATAAATAAAGAAATATTAAATATGAGCAAAAAAATAACAAACTTCCCTGTGATGCCTGCTAAATGCAGCACTTGCCCTTTTCGGGTTGATGAGCACGGTAGGCATCTTGATCCTAGAACAGTAAGTAGAATCCAAGCTGATGTGATTTCTAAGGCTTCGCAAATCTGCCATCATCCCACTTTGTCTGGCAAAAAAGAAACCCATTTATGCCGGGGAGCTAGGGATTATCAGATTGAAATCTTTTACCGCCTTGGCTTTCTTGAAGCGCCAACCGATGAAGCATGGCAGAAGCGCCTGCAAGAACTCAAATCGAAAAAGGAGAAATACTCAAATCAAGAGTTAGTATAATCCATCACATTATTTACATCGTTCGATTTTGTTTTTCGTTCAATTTTTCGTATTCTAAAGCCGTATAGGTATTTTAAAGATTATACCCTGTTTAAAAATTACAAATTAAATAAAATCCACCTTGGTTGTACAACCAATTTAGATTACGAGAGTGAATTAGATGGCAAGGGCAGCCCCGACGCTTGAGCAATCGGAATCATTACAATTCGCCTTTGATTGTTTAAACGTGGGCTTATTCAACGAAATCTTACCACCTTGCCTGATTACCTTAGCCGCCCGTGGGAAATCTCTAGGACACTTCATTCCCCAACGCTGGAATAAGGCAGATAACCCCATTTCCCATGAAATCGCCCTTAATCCTGAACTGTTATCACGGCAAGACCATCTCATTTTTGAAGTGCTGGCCCGTCAGATGGTCAGTCTTTGGCAGCATGAATTCGGTACTCCCTTACGCCGTGATTATTGTAACTCCGAATGGGCCAACAAAATGCAAGAAATCGGATTGATTCCGAGTGAAACGGGGAGTCCAGGCGGTAAAAGAACGGGTTTTCGTGTCCGCCATTATATAGATCCTAACGGTAAATTCGCTGAAATTATGGCACTGATTCCTGCCGAGTCATTCCCCTGGAAAACCGCCGTAGATAGCTTTAAGAAGTCAGCGAAATCATCTCAGGAAAAATATATATGCTCAAATTGTGGGGCGAATGTTCGAGGTGCACAAGGGCTTAGGATAAAGTGCTTCACGAACGACTGTGACACATGGCTGAAACCTAAATCGTCATTGTCAGCCGTGACTTTACCACTCACTGAACTTGTCTTTTGATACGCTTGTTGACTTGAGCGCTTTCGTAATAGTGCTGGAAGTGCCTGTTGTTTTTGGAGTAGTTGAGACTTGTTGTTGTGAATCAATATTGGTTGAAGATGCTGTCTCTAAATTGGTTTTTAAACCAACTTCTTTGCGCTCATTCTTAGTCTGTGAACCAACAGCTACAGGTGATTCTGTCTTCTTTGCTGGCTTCTTATTAGGCATCATGTAAGGCAGAGGTGCTAAATCAAAGAGTGCGCGATCGCTATTATCCCTGTACGCATTTAAAAACCCTTCGATGCCCTCTTGATACTGTGCCTGTGTTACCTTGCCCGTTTGCACCCAGTAACGCAGGAGTCGCCCCATAAGTATCAGCTTTTGATTGGACTTTTGTTTCGATAGTGCAGATGGATCTAGGGCATCATATTCAGGAGAAGCCTCTGGTGTGAGATTGCCCCCTGGCTGATTCTCTATCAACGGTAATCCAAACAAAGTGCGATCGCTATTGCGTTGCAGATATGTATCCAAACCCTGCTTGAATTCAGCTTGCAATACACGCCCCCACTCCAACCACTTGAGCAAAACATTCCCCTCAATAATCAGCTTCTTCGTTTCCTTTTCACGATTATCGAGATTGAGCGGTAGTCCGAACAATTCACGCTCATGATTGAGCTTCAGCTTGTCATCTAAAATTCCCAGAACGACTTTCTTCAAAGCCACTAAATCCAATTCACCGTAACTCTGTTGCGTCTCGGCAAGTGCAATCAATTCAAATACGACTTCCCCTAATGACCGATATTGCTGATTCGTTACCTTCCGGGCGACCGCATTTTCTTGCTGACTTATCAATGCGAGTCGTGCTTGCAGCTGTTCAACTTTCTTACTCTTCTGCTTGAGTTGGCGGACAGTCATTTCTCATCTCTCCCGCTATTCACAGCCCTTTGTTTGGCAATGCTTGACACAGGCAACCAACGCGCCCCATAGTGATATGATACTCATATTGACCGTAGATGTCATGCGCGCAGAAAGCCACCCCCGTTGCCCCGACTCTCACCGACGTTTGCGGCGGTAAGAGCGCAGTTACACATTCGACCGCTACGCTTTGAATGAACAACCTCGCACGCTCGGCTGTTCATTCAATCGAATGGTAACCGCGCCAAAGGGGAAACCCCTCTGGACACCCCAAACCACACCGCACGTCCGCGTTGAAGAAATGCCACGCATCCTCATTTCCTGTGAGTGCAGGTTGTATTCAGCGCAGCATTTTTGTTGATTTTTTCTAAAAAATGTGGATAAATAAATAGAAATTTAATTTATGGTTCAGTCATACGTCCGACCTCATTCAAACCTTCGCTGAACATTTCAAGTCGGGCAAAAGTTTCCAGACAATTACCGAAGCAAGGAAGTTCGCCGCTGATTTTTTAGGACAAGATGTTCCACCAGGTTCGCGTATCAGCAAAGAAGTCGATGAAACAATAGAGCGAGCGTTAGTTCGTACTGCTCAAGAAATTGTTTTGGCGGCTGATTCCCCGCAAGATGCATACCAACAACTCGTTGATTTGCACGATCGCCAGCCAGCACTCAATGTCCGCTCATCAACAAGCGTTGCTCAGCAGGCGTACAGCACACCATTGCCGATCGCCTATCTCGCATCTGTATTGGCAGAGGTGACACCAGACACGACAATTTATGAGCCAACCGCAGGACATGGCGCACTATTGCTGGGTAGTAATAGAGAATTAGTAACGGTGAATGAACTCAATGCGCAACGTGCAGCAGACTTACGCGCACAGGGATACACCGTTACAGAAAATGACGCCTCAAGTGAAGTTCCCCAAGCGCTGCACGATGTCGTGATTATGAACCCACCGTTTGGAACAGTCGAGGAATCACCTGGCAACACCAAGCAGTTTCAATTTGGAGATTACAGAACAAATCAAATTGACCATGCGATCGCCCTCAAAAATCTCCGCGCCATGAAACCGGATGGACGGGCCGTGTTAATCTTAGGGGGAAAACTCGGCAGTGATGAAGCAGAACGCAGCGACCAATACAACAGCCGGGAAAGCCGTGGTTTTTATTGGACATTGTACCAACAATATAATGTGACAGACCATTTCACGATTGCTGGAGGTCTCTACCGTAAGCAAGGTGCTGGATTTCCCATTGATGTTGTTGTTATCAATGGCAGAGGAAAGTCAGAGCGTTCCCTGCCAGCGAGGGATGTACCGCGCATCTATAAAAGCTATTCTGAGATTGGGGAGTTTCTTGATGACGTATTACGTGCCAAATCCGAACGTATGGTCGCCAAAGTCGGGCGAACGGATTCTAGCAGTATTAGTGCCGAGCAATCAAACCTCTCTAAACCAGAGTCAGTACCTGAACCTTCTGGAACTCCGCCTACAGTGGCTGATTCAGATGTGGCGGGAAGAGCAACAGACATTGGAGGAAACGCATCTTCTCCTCAAGACGCTGACGAACGAATTTTCAATTCCCCTGCCAATGAGACTTCTGCCGAAACTCCCCATATCTCCAATCAACGAGATGGAGTGGATCAACAGTTGGACACGATTTCTCATCTTCGAGAGCGACATTATACTAATGCTTCTGCAATTTCACGCAGTCTCGTTCCCAGCGAAAATCGTCACGAACGTGGACAGGAAACAGTGGTTACTGGGAATGTTTCAAACACCGGACCCGCAGCCGAATCTGGAGGAATGGCTACTGGAAGCGAGCAGCCTTCTACTGAAGTAGAACAACCCAAACAGCTTCCTTATCATCCGAAAAGTGCAGCCCAGGCGCTGGGAACGCTTGTCCCTGCGAATATGCAAACAGGAGTTACCCAAGCTTTAACAAGGCTGGAGAACCAAGTGGGTGAACTGGATGCTTATGTTGCAGACCGGCTTGGATACGGGACACCAGAAGAACTGTATAATTATTTCAGCGCAGAACAAATTGATGCGATCGCCCTGGCTGTGAACAATCTTGAAAAAGGTTCCGGCTTCGTGCTTGGTGACCAAACAGGGGTGGGTAAAGGGCGTGTTGTCAGTGGTATCATGCGTTACGCCAAACAGACAGGACGAATACCTATCTTCATCACTAAGGATACACCACTATATGCAGATATCATCCGCGACCTGGGGGATATTGGAATGCCAGATTTCAAACCTTTGGTGACGAACGAGAATCTTAAATTACCTTTACCAGATGGTCGTATTCTGAAAACTGATTCCAAGAATCATCGCAATACGTTGCAAGCTTTTCAAGAATCAGGTCGCTTGCATAGCTATGATGCCATTTTTACAACCTACTCGCAATTACAGACAGTCAAGGGACAAGAAACTGAGCGTCGCGCTTTCTTGCGTGCTTTCGCTCCCAATAGCATTATCATTTTAGATGAAAGTCATGAAGCTGGCGGCTCGACCTCTCAAACGAAAAAAAATCAAGGAGCAGCAAATCGAGCCGACTTTACCAGAGAACTCGTTCAATTATCCCAAGGGGTCTTATACTCTAGTGCAACTTACGCCAAAAATCCGCAGGTGATGGACTTGTATTTCCGCACGGATATGCGGCTGGCTTTAAGTAACATGGAGAATTTAACTGAGCTTGTGGCTTCTGGTGGAGTTCCCTTACAGCAAACCTTGGCATCGATGCTGACCGAGGCAGGACAGTATATTCGCAGAGAACGCTCTTTTGACGGTGTTTCTTTTGACCCAATTGTCGTGCCTGTGAACCGGGATGTTGCTGAGAACGTCTCACTGATTATGGCGCAGATTATGGAATTTGACCGCCTCAAAAGCGGAGTGGTCAAGGATATGGACAAGGATCTTAAAGCCGAAGCCAAAGCCCTGAATGGCGACAACTCGACGGGTAAGACTGGAGTTGAGAGTACCAATTTTACCAGCATCATGCATAATGTTATTGACCAGATGCTATTCTCCATCAAAGCCGAAGAAACTGTTCAAAAGACACTGACCATACTGAGACAACAACAGCCAGAAAAGCCCGTCATCGCTCTTTCTAATACTATGGGCAGTTTGATTTCTCGTGAAGCCGGACAACAGGGACTCAAGCCAGGTGAGAACTTAGATGTCAACTTCGGTTCTGTGCTGCATCGCTACTTGGAACGGAGTCGGGATGTTATAATTGGTGACCCTTTTGGTAAGAAGTCCCGAAAAAGATTGAGTGATGAAGAATTGGGCGTCGCCGCAACAGCTAAGTTTCATGCTGTTCACGATTTGATTAACCAGTTGGATTTTGGTGATATTCCTGCAAGCCCGATTGATTACATTACTTTCCGACTCAATCAAGAAGGCTACCGTGTTGGTGAAGTGACTGGGCGCGAGCATATTGCTGTTTATGACGCTGAGGGAAATACAACTTATCAGCGGCGAACCAATACTGAACGCAGTAAAGCCGGTGCTGTCAAAACCGTTAAATCGTTCAACGATGGTAATCTTGATGTTATCATCCTCAATCGCTCCGGCTCAACTGGTATCTCTCTTCATAGCTCAGAGAAATTCGCTGACCAGAAACAACGTCATATGATTGTTGTACAGCCGGAAGCTGATATCAACCAGTTCATGCAGATGCTGGGAAGAGTTCACAGAACTGGTCAAGTGATACCGCCAAACTTCACTCTGCTGATGGCAGATTTGCCAGCAGAAAAGCGCCCTGGGGCTGTTTTAGCTAAGAAAATGGCTTCTTTGAACGCCAACACGACAGCAGCCAGGTCTAGCGCCTTTAGCTTGCGTGATACGCCAGATTTCATGAACGAGTACGGCGATATTGTGATTACAGAATTGATGAAAGCTTATCCTGATATACATGAGCGATTGGATTCGCCTTTGGACGATTCTGATGGACTGCTTCCTATCGAGAATGCGATTCGCAGAGTCACGGGGAGGATTCCTCTACTCCCTATCAATGAACAGGAAATACTCTACGACTGCATTGAGTCCAAGTATAAGGAATTTGTCGCTACGCAAGAAGCGATGGGCGAATCTATTTTGGAAGCAAGCACTCTCAATCTTGAGGCTTTAACTTTAGTACGAATGGAAGTCCTGGCGGCTGATGCTACAAGCAACTCACCCTTCTGCGGAGCAGTTTACGCGGAAGTCTGTGATGTGAAAGCACCGCAAAAACCTTACCCCACGTTGGAAGTTATCGACAAACTCCGAAAAACGCTGAATTTACCGAAAAATGAATTCAGGAGTCAGGAGTCAGAAGCCAGCATTGTGGGTGTACCCCCAGAGGAAGCAGTAGAGACTATTCTTGAATCATCAACTCAAACTGCTCAACAACAAATCAATGACTTACATGAGCAGGTGAGAAAATATAAGTACGGCATTAGTCTTGAAAGAGGTGCTGGCGTCGATATCCAATTCAACGAAGTCTCAAAAATCATAGAAGAATTTCCTGTTGGTCAAACCGTCTGTCTGAAGACTCCAAAAAATGATATCTTCTATGGTGTTGTTGCCAACGTTCAGCATACAGGAGCATCAGCAAGTCCGGTTGCTCCCTCGACATGGGAAATGCATTTGCTGCTTGCAGATTCAGTGCGTGAACTGACGATTCCGCTTTCTCAAATCAATACAGCCAAGGATAATTCTGTCAGTTTAAACTTTGCTGAGAAAACGCCAGAAAACATTCCAATTTACGAATTATTTGACCATTTACAAACAAGAACACGAGAAAAACGCCAAATATTCACAGGAAACTTACTTCGAGCTTGGGAGAAGTTTCCTGGCAAAATGATTAACTTCACTGATGCGAAAGGTAACATTCGCCAAGGACTGTTGACGCCAAGAGGATTTAACGCAGAAGCCGCCTTAGAACAAATGCCCGTATCCATGCCAACTGTTGAAGATGCTTGCCGATTCCTCAGTGAGCACGGAGGGCAATTAAAAACGGGGGATAAAAGTCTTACAATTAAACCAGGTTACACAGGAAGTGATTTTCTGCTGCAAACCCCAAAAGCAAAGGATGCGGGAGGGAAGTACTTTCTTGATTCTGGCATTTTAGAGATTACTGAGGAAGATTTTTATTCGGTGCGCGATCGCATGGAGTGTTCCATTGAAAAAGAGAAATTGGAACCACTCCTAACTTATCTGATGCGGGACAAGGGATACTCCCTAGCCGCTCATGAGCAGGTTGGTGCAGCACGTGCTATGTTAGGTATTGAAATTCCATCTTTTGAGAATATTCCTGCGACAGCAGAGTTACCAGCAGCACCTACATTTGCTGTTGAAATCACTGGGGAAACACTGATTGAAGAAGAGGATGAAGCTGATTTACCAGTTCAGTCAAATAATATCAATTCAACACCAGAACTGACCAGCCTTAATTCTACAATACCTGTTGGTACAGGAATTGCTCCATCCTCCCAACAAAAGGGCAGCCCAGAAAAGAACATCGCCAAACTGCTAGAGCAAGGTGGAATTCTCAACTCTGTTATGGAGGGAGAAGAGTTTCATCTTAAAATCGAGAACGGGCCATACATCCCCTTAGTCATTGAGCGTCACGGTCAACAGTTATATATCACCCACTATCTCAACGACAATTGGGACACATATATTGATAGTGAGATGGTATTCAACATCAGTAAGCAGGGAAGATTAGCTCTTGCTGAAACTGCTGTAACGTCTTTAGGACGAGAATGGCGGAACACCGACAGAGGTTTTGCCAGCACCTTCTCTAGGAACTTATTGCATCAAGGATTTGCTGAAGCAATTCGAGAACAGTTATTAAAGAATGCTGTTGAACAAGGTGTAGGGGGTAATGAAGAAAGCAGGGAAGAAACTCCAGAGATTGAAGTTGAAGGCTTGAGAACTGACGCGCAGGAGAGTATATATGATAACACTGCACCACCCCCCTCTTCTGCTATACCCTTTACACCCGATTCCCCATATCCAAGCGAGGAAGGCGCTGAAGAATTATTTGTAGAAGAAGCAAACAATGAAGCTTCAGCCGAACAGTCTTCCAACACTTCCAACGAGAAACAACCGACTTGGGAGTCAACAGTCACTGAAGCGGTACAGCAACACCATTTAGTTTCACAAGAAGACGAAGTTACCCCTAGCGTAGATGCTGCTGATGATGACGAGTTTCTGCTCGAAACCTGCGTGCAAGCTTTGAAGGACTTGGGATTAGAATCAGAACGCCAGCATCATATTGAGCACCTGACACAATCTCAAGCAGATGGAAAAGGATTAAACATATCTGCTTATGTGAAATCAATTATAGAAGGTGATTTAGAAAAATATCGGCCATATCAAGAGCGCGGCAGAAATCTCCTTAATAGTGTCCAAACTCTGATGGCTGAAAGTGGTCAAATGGATATCTGGGGCGGAGTCACACTCAAGCACAATCGCTACGAATGCGTCAAAAAAGACGAAATGCTGACTGTAGAACTCAAGAAAGGGAACAAGGCAGAAATTATACTTCAAGCCCAAGGCGATCGCATACTGTCTACAACAGTTAAGCAAAAGGACTTAGACCAGTTTACTCAACTAGCTCAACAATTGCGCTTGAACATCGTGCAACAGATGATGGATGGTCAGCAGCGATAGATATTAAGAATCGCTAAGAAAGAATTACGCAAGTCTTAATCGAATGGAATTTTTTTACAAAAAGGCTGAAACCATTTTTGCCAACTTATGACCCAAACTTGGTAAAACATCCAGGGAATAAGCCATATGGAGAGAACGATTTATTGAGTGTTCCGCTATGTCTGCAAATGACGTGCATTGGAATATGATTAGGTGGAGCGAGCACACAGCCATTATAGTCAATCACACAATTTTAGGTTTTATCTCAGACTGTAGTTTTTTTTGAGATTGGTAAGAAATATCTTTACCTAAGTCTTGGATACGCAGCAAAGTTTCATCCCGCACGGTTAGTTCAGACTTCCTTGTAAAAAGGATGCCTGAACTAACCGTGCACCCGAGCACTTCAAAATGGTTATTGTTCCATAACTTCTGCCTACAGATTTCTTGCTAACGATATTGACAAGATACTTACCCCAGGGCAAACGTACCTTAAAGTGGCACAGTTAAATTTGACTATCAAACAAATCTATGAATTTACAATCCTGATTGATTTTGACCATTCATGATCCATTCTCACGCATGGCGAATAACTCGTAATCAGCAAACAAACTTAAAAAATATTAAATAAAAATGATAATCAAATAGAGGCAGGAAGAATGACTCTCTACTGGTGAGCGAAAACGCCAGAAGATATTTAATTTATGTTTAAGTGAAGTCATGACAATAATTATTTATTTTCATCACTCGTCTTATAGAAATTTCAAAGATTACTATACTAAATACGTTTGTATTTTCTTTTAAAAATATTTTCAAAATCTTGTTAGTTCTAATCGCTTTGTAGAATTAGATAAAAGTGCTTTAATTCCCTTGTGTAGGTATCTAAATCTGCGTTCGAGACAAAGTACTGGCATTAATTTTTATGAGTTTTTTAGAGATGGCTTTAAGAAGAGATGCTTGACTCTTTATTAAAAACATGTGCTGACCTGCTAACATTTGCAGGGTAAATAAATTATATGTATGCTGGCACCACTGGGATAATTCATCTTTGCTAACTAAAGAATCTTGCATTCCTCCAAAAGCAAAAATTGGGCAGTTTAATGGTTCTTTTAAAGAGTAAGTGTAACTCTCTAATAATTGAAAGTCTGCCTTAAAAATAGGCATTAATTTATCCATATTTTTTTTGTTGTTGCGAAGGATTTGAGGAATCTCCAAAAAGTTTAGGATTTCTTCTAAGCAAAATTCTCTTTTGAAGGCAGATGTAGCTGCGTGAGGCGCCCATAAACTACCAACAAACAAGTGTACTGGTTCTAGTTCATATTGCTTTTGGAGTAGATAAGCTATTTCAAAAGCAATTAAAGCACCCATACTATGACCGTAAAAAGCAAAGGGTTTATCTAAATAAGGGATTAAAGCTTCTACCACCTTTTGAGTCATCTGTACAAAATTAGTAATTGGTTTTGTCAGAGTGAAATTTTCCCGTCCAGGTAGCTGAATAGCGCAAACTTCAATTTCTAATGGTAAATTATTTGACCAGTTACGATACGTAGAAGCTGAACCACCCAAATGATGAAAACAGAATAAACGAAGACGAGCATTTTTGTTTGGCTGACGACAAATAACCCAATTATTTATTAGTTTTTTGACTTGTAGCGTATTTGGATTGTAAATATTTGTTGGCGCTGTAGGAAAAGTATCATATTGGTGAACAATTAGCTCTAAATTTTCTTGTGGTTCTTTTTGATTTAGCATGTGATTCCTCCATCTACTACAAGTGTTTGACTCGTGATAAACCGCACATTTGGTGAAAGGAAAACAAGTTTTTTACCTGTTCGTAGGTCATAAGTAGGTGGGCGTGAAAATTGATAGGTATGTAACGAAAAATTAAGCAGAGCAATTAGAGTGAAATTTTACACGTTGCGTGCTGTAGTTTCCTCTTTCTCCCCTAGCTTCGACCCCATTAATTACGGCATGAAGCTTGCGTCTAGCTCATCATGAAACATTTGTCCCGATAGTTCATCGTTTTTGAGGTGTTGCCACTCAATACGGTTCAGTTAAAAGAATTGATCTACCGTCAACCAATGCAATCTTACGTTGCATCCTTACGTTCTACACACTGGAAATTCATATCGTTCAGCCGTATTGGTGTTGCCACTCTAATTCAATTGGATTCATTTCGGAGCAATATTTGGGTAATAAAGTTGATGTACAAATCCATGTGTTCCCACTATGGGGACGGCGATTTTAATCGCCTGCGGCTAGTCCCCATAAATGGAATAATGGAATTTAACTGAAACAGCCCTGTTAGCCAATCACTTACCGGGCTGATCAATCCGACGCATAGTAATACAAGAAACATTCATAGTTCCAGTATGGAAACCAATGAGAGACATGCTGAGGTATTTTTCATATCTGGCAAACACTTCCTCACCCACTATATTTACTGCTTGTTTGCGGTTAGCCTTTAAGTTTTTCAACCATATCTTGAGTGTGCGTATATAGTCATGCCGATAATTACGGAACAACAAAACTTCAAAAAGTCTATCAGTTGCTTGAAAAATCTCAGACTGGCGAGCTAAATCTGATTCTGGAAATACTTGCTCGGCGAAGAACTGGCTAAAGTCTTCCTTAGTAGAATTCTCGTATACGATGGTTTGAATTGATATCATTCCTCCTGGCTTGAGCCAATCGTGGCAGCGCGAGAAGAACGCACGATAACCGTCTAGTTTTTCTTCAGGAGAAAGTTCTAACCTCGCAAAGTGTTCAAATACTTCTAGGGAAATAATGCCATCATAAAGACTCTCGGGGGAGTGTTCTGTCCAGCTCTCTAGACGAGCTTCAATGTTCGGATGTCTCCAGCCTGAAACGAAATCGACATGAGCTTGACTTATAGAAAGCCCCACCACTTTCTCAACATCATGAACATCAACGAGACGCTTCAAAAGAGAACCCCAGCCACAGCCTACATCTAAAACTCGCTTAGCGCCTTTTACCCTAGCCTGGTTAATATGGTAGTCAAGCTTCCGCGTCTGAGCTTTTTCAAAATTTTCAATCGTTTCACCCTCTTCCCACATTGCAGATGAATAGGTAAGAGAGGGGTCAAGCCAAAGAGAGAAAAACTCATTACTAACATCATAATGATGTTGGATTGCTTCAGCTGATGCACCAGGATTAGGAATCTTCAAAGTACTAGTCATAGTAATACATCACCTTCAAAAAAACTAATTGAGTTGATCGATGCCTTCGCCAATTTTTTAGAACGCTCGTAAAATAAAAGTTTCGAGCTATGGGTTTAAAGCCCAATTCAAAAGCCTGAAGCTTTTAGAGTCAAAGGAATTTAGCTTTTTTCTCTAGCCCTAATCCTCTAATTAGGACGAAGTATTGGTATTGTAAGCTTTTACCTTTTTTCCTCCGACAAATGTCGAGCCAGAGCTTCTATGGTGGGGTAATCGTAGAGTAAAGTAGGATCGATCTCACATCCAAGCCAGTCCTCTAGGTCACCACTCAGACTTACTGCTGCTGAGGAATCCAGACCGTAGCGCTCGAAGGGAATTGTGACATAAATTTCATTTGAATTCATTTCCAGTTGTTCTGCCAGATGGGAGACAAGCCAGACTTGAATTTCTGTTGCAGTCGGCGGCTGCTTTTGTGCATCGTTTTTAGGATCGGCATTGTTATTCCCAGAAATCGTAGGTATTTGCTTGACTTCAACATTTTGTATTTCCATTGATCGTGCCTCTAGAGGTTTAACTAAAACGTTTTTTCACACAGGGTTTCCAGTTGAGCTAGGCAATTTTTTTGGCTTCTTTTTTGGCTTGTATCATGCCTGCTGTGGGAGACTTGACATCCCAGGCTAGACCAGCCATTTCAAGAACTCGAATTACCCAGTAACCGAGGTCAATTTGCCACCATGAGAGTCCGAAGTTTGCTGAGTTTGGAAAAGCATGATGGTTGTTGTGCCATGCTTCACCACCAGTGGGAATGGCTAACCAAATATTATTAGTACTCCAATCGCCTGTATCAAAGGGACGGTTACCAAAAATATGGGTGATTGAGTTAATGCTGTTTGTAGCCTGATATGTAAGGAACAAGCGGACAAGACCACCCCACAAGAATCCTGATAGAACACCCATCCAAGTCTTGGTCAAAATTCCACCTAAGATAGCGGGGATGGCAAGACCTAGAAGTACCCAAACGTAGTAAAGCTGGTTGACTTTGGAGATGACAGGATCTCGAAGCAAGTCTTTGGCAAATAGAAAAGTATTAGTGATTTCCTGGGTAAACGTCCAGCCAACGTGAGAATGCCACAGACCGTGGAGAAAACCTAGCTGTTCATCATCTTTGACATATGGAGAATGGGTATCCCCAGATTGATCGCTGAACTGATGATGACGCCTATGATTGCTCACCCAATAAATGATCGGACCTTGGCAAGCCATAGACCCCAAAATGGCAAGTGTAACTCTAACCCAAGTATGTGTCTTGAAGGTGCAGTGCGAAAATTGACGATGAAAACCCACACTAATCCCAATCACTGTCAAGATGTACGTGCCGATCAATAGCCCTACTTCTATTCGATTAATTCCCGAACGCGAGGCTATGACAATTGCTACTATTGCTCCAACTAAAGGAATTAAGACAATAGCCAAGGCATGAAGCTGCTGTTGAGTTTTCAGGCGATCGCTTTTGATTGTTATTTTCTGCCTACTAGGTGAACTTACAACAGCTTCGTCTGTTTCTGTGCTATCTAAATACATCGTCATTTATTCTTATTGCTTTTGAGTGTGAACAACCTTTAATTTCCTGGCATAGTTTTTCTTGCTTGCGTTTCTTGCAGTTCTTGCAATAAAGAATCAACATCACTATGCAATTGCAAGAATTCCCTTTTGCTCTCAGGATTCTCACTCCAATCTTGGACCACATCTAGACTTCCACTTATAAAAGCAGCTCGACTAGCATGACGCTGAATTTTATTACTGGAAGTTTTACAAATAGTGCCGGTCCGAATCAATACCACAGCATAAATCTGTAGACCGTGATGCCTCGTTACGCAGTGGCGAATATTTCCTACTACCTCATTCACATTGAGTTTTCGCAGGTAAGAGCGCTCCACTTCTTGAACAACTACCAGTCGCTCTTCGCCCTTTACCTCTACCGTAAAAACTGCCCCGCAACCAGCCCGCAGTGCTGGATGACTCCTTTCTACCGTCAGTTCAATGTCTTGGGGATAATGGTTTTGCCCTCGGATGATAATCACATCTTTGATGCGCCCCGTCACAAACAACTCGCCATTCTGCAAAAATCCCAAATCCCCTGTCCGCAGGAACGATCCGGACTGTGTGTCTAGCAGTTGCGCTTGAAAGGTTTGCTTTGTTTGCTCTGGTCGATTCCAGTAGCCCTGTGTCACACTCGCACCTGATACCCAAATTTCACCTATCTCATTGGGCTTACAGCAGGTCATTGTTTCTGGATTGGCAATGACAACCTCCATGTCCTGCAAGGGTTGACCGCAACCAACCATTGTTTGGCTGGCGGAATCCTCTGACAGAGCTGTAACTACCCGATTTTGCTCTAGCGCTTCTTTTTGAACGGTTTGTAGGATTGGTGGGACGCTTGCATGACCACCAGAAACAATAAGAGTCGTTTCTGCCATGCCGTAACACGGGTAGAATGCCTCGCGGCGGAAGCCACAAGGCGCAAAAGCTGCTACAAAACGCTCTAAAGTTTCGGCACGGATCGGTTCGGCTCCGTTAAAAGCCACCTGCCAGCTACTGAGATCGAGAGTCGCGCGCTGTTCGTCCGTAATTTTGTTCACGCATAACTCGTAAGCAAAATTAGGTCCACCGCTGGTGGTGCCTTTGTAGAGAGAAATTGCCGCTAGCCAGCGCAAAGGTTTTTTTAGCAAATTTTCCGGCGACATAAGTATGACCGGAAATCCACCATAAAGGGGCTGTAGCACACCACCAATCAATCCCATATCATGGTAGGGAGGAAGCCAGATTACACCAAGACTGTGAGGTTGATGCCCAAAACACTTGTGAATTAAAGCACAATTGTGCAGCAAATTACCATGACTTACCATTACCCCTTTCGGTGTTCCTGTAGAACCCGAAGTGTACTGGAGAAATGCCAAAGTGTCGCTACTTATTTTTAAAGGCTCCCAATCAAGTGCAAAGTTGTTAGTAAGATTTTCGGTAGCTATATAATGCAAGGCCGCTAGTTCTGGTTCTTGTTTTAAGCTGTGTTCAATATTGGTAAGAACAGATGTTGTTGTAAGGGCGAAACTAGCTTGGGCATCTTTCACAATAGCTTGTAGTCTTGTCATGCGCTGATTGCGGCGCGGTGGATACGCAGGAACAGCAGTAACACCTGCGTACACACACCCGAAAAAAGCAGCAATGAATTCCAGTCCAGGCGGGTATAAAAGCAGCGCTCTTTCTCCAGTAGCTTTCATGCTCTGCAGCAGAGCGGCAAGTGATCGCGCTTTTTGGTCTAATTCTTTATAACTTAAGCTAACTTCTTGGGTTTCTCCATCTACCAAAAAGGTGTATGCTACTTGGCTTTGTTGCTGTATCGCTCTTTTGCGTAATAGGTCAACCAAAGTCAGTTCACTGTTTGAATTATCCTGAGTGCACAACTGATCTAACCATTCAGCTTGTGCGACAACCTGATTCATATCTATAGCAATCCTAAATCATTCATGAGAAAACACCATATTCATGGAGTTTAGGAAAGTCAAAAAAGTGACAACCAATCGCCAATTCAAATAATCCCTTAATAACAGAGAAAGAATGACAGAAAAAATAAAATTCTCGAATCAATCTTTTCGCTTGCAACCAAATATCTTCTACAGGATTCTGTTGTGAAGCTTTTGGGACAAGTCTTTCAGGTGTTTTTAACAAATTATTCTAGCGATCGCATCCACATTAGTACACTCCTCACTTGGTCTCAATTGTTTCTGTTTAACCACATACGTATTTTCTCACAACTCCAGGATTTACGCAACTGTTATCATCCTTTTATGTATATTTTGTTATAAACTTTGATGATTACTGTAGATAGATGTTGTGTTGCAAAAACTGAATTTAGTCTAAGTTTTTCTACTTAACACTGAGCCAAAGAATTTGACTAGTTCGTCTTAAGCTGAACTCTCGCAACAGCAACAATTGCGATTTCTTTGGAGTCAGGACTTACGCAACTGTCACAAGCAATGGCGCAGCGTAGCTGCGCCGCACGCCAAACAACTAGGTGATAAACATGGGAACATCAGGACGTTTTAGTTGCTGAACTAAATAATTTGATAACAATCCA
>NZ_JABXYX010000126.1 GCF_017982655.1 Brasilonema sp. CT11
AGTAGCTGCCCGTTGAGATTCCATAGTCTTACTGTTTCATCAAAACTACCAGAAGCAATGGTCTTACCATCAGGGCTGAAGACCACACTTGTGACATAACTGCTATGCCCCTTAAGGGTACGCAGTAGTTGCCCGTTGAGATTCCATAGGATTACTGTGTCATCATAACTACTAGAAGCAATGGTCTTACCATCAGGGCTGAAGACCACACTTGTGACATAACTGCTATGCCCCTTAAAAGATAGCAGTTCCTGCCCGTTGAGATTCCATAGGATTACTGTCTTGTCAACACTAGCACTGGCAATTGTCTTGCCATCCGGGCTGAAGACCACACTTGTGAGTAAAACGCTATGCCCCTTAAAAATACGCAGTAGCTGCCCGTTGAGATTCCATAACCTTACTGTGTTGTCATCACTGGCACTTGCAATTGTCTTACCATCAGGGCTAAAGACTACACTTGTGACTGAATTGCTATGCCCCTTAAAAATACGCAGTAGCTGCCCGTTGAGATTCCATAACCTTACTGTGTCATCAAAACTACCAGAAGCAATGGTCTTACCATCAGGGCTGAAGACCACACTGTTGACTGAACCGCTATGCCCGTTGAGGGTACGCAGTAGCTGCCCGTTGAGATTCCATATTTTTACTGTCTTGTCATCACTACCAGAAGCAATGGTCTTACCATCAGGGCTGAAGACCACACTGTTGATTAAACCGCCATGCCCTTCCAGTCGGTTGTGTACTTTCAATCCGTAAACAACTTCTCGCAGTGAACCAATTGCTTTTGTGCGGTTATCTGAATCTACAGCTTTATCATATTTTTTCACATTTTTCCCAGCTTTCAACCCAAATAATAAAGCATCCAATTCAGAACTAGAGGCAAAAAGATTTTCTGTGGTCACACTTTGAGCTAAAATCTCTTCATTCTCAGCGTGAGTTCGCTGTTTTTCTGCTTGCAGCCATTCAAAAAAAATAAGTCCTAATAAAATCAAAGCAGTAACTAAACCACTAATGAGTGCCTGAGTAGTACGTCGCCGCTTGCGTTCTTTTTCCTTTTGCTCTTTAGCCTGTTCCTCCTGCTCTTTAGAACGCTGCTGTAGACTAGCACTAATAAAATCTAGCTCTTGGGGTGTCATTTCCTTAGCTCGTTTGTGCAACCATTCTTGAGCTAGACCCAATGGCACACCCCGCAACAATGCCCCAATGTCATGGTTACTATTCTTCCACTCCAGCACTACCACTTTCAATCGTTCTTGCCAAAGGCGAAACTGACGGTTAGCGTTCATCCACTCTCGCAGAGTCAGCCATTCGCGGATAAGGGCTTCATGGACAACTTCTACTGTATCTTCTCCGGATTTTTCATCGCGCTTAGTGACAACCAAACGGGCTGGGTATCCTGCTAAATAACTCACTAATCCCCAGTTATCATCTCCAACTTCTGCACGGGTGGCGATGCGGCGAGTGTCTTCTGTTCCTTCTCCTGGACGCACTAATTGCACAAAAATTCGTGGTACAATTCTTTGCTGTGTTTCGTCCAGTCGCTTATAAACTTCCTCGGCGTGATTAGCCAAAGCTTTTTTCACACCCTCAATCTCATCATAAGCTTGGTGAGTTAACTTGCGCTTTTGCTGTAATGACCAAAGTCGGGTGAGGGCAAATTCCAGCAATGGCAGGTTCCCAGGCTCATTTCCGACATCATCTAAAATTCGTTGCGTTAATTGTCCTTCTAACTGGACTACCATTTTCTGGGCTGGCTGCTCAATTGCTTTAAGCAGTTCCTCACGATTCATTGAACTTAAGAATTTCGGTTTAAACTGTTCTAATGCATCACTAAATGGACGATAGCCAAGCATAAAGCCGGAAAAATCAGCCCTTAAACTGAAAACGAGTGTAAAGTTGTCCAGATGAATCGCTGCCAACAGTGCATCAACAAAACGCTCAATGACCTCCTTATTCTGACAGAGAGTGTAAAGTTCCTCAAACTGATCTGCAAACAGCAACAAGCGTTTACTACTATCACGTTCATTAAGCCGAGATATCACCGTAGATAAAGGGATTCTCCCAACTTCCATATCTGCTGCTAAGTCCACAGCTTTTCGCAGTTGTGCAGTTTCTCCAATTTCTGGTTCCAATAAACGCACTAAAACAGAAGCTAACTGGTAAAATGGTTTATCCCCAGGACGAAATGATTCAATCAGCCAGTTGCCAGAAGTCCGCAGTGGAGGAAACAACCCCGCATACACTACAGAAGATTTTCCACTACCACTAGGACCAATGACTCCTACTAAAGGTTGTTGATTAACAGCTTCAACCAAGCCATTGACAAATGTTTCGCGTCCAAAAAAGAATTCTGCATCAGCTTCTGTAAATGCAGCTAATCCAACATATGGATTGGGAGGAATAACGTCAAAGAATGGCTGAACAACAGCAATGTAGTCTTTTTTCAACAAAACCGGAGTTTGCTGCTCTGAAAAACTCATTAAAACCGAGCGACCTAATTCATAAGCAGACTCCATCTGTTGCCCAGCGGCTAAAGCATCGTAAAATGCCACAGAAAATGCTATCGCTGCTTCATCCCCAATCGTTCGGTTCATGCCAATCACATAATTGACGTGTTGGTTAATCGCTTTTGCTTGTACCTCACTATAACAAGCATTGAGAAGTACGCACTCAACTGTAGCAAATACCTGAAACATACTGGAGAGCGCATCTGCATTTAGAAACGCTGCCTCCTCATCTGCTTCATTTTCCAAAACGATGCCATCAACGGAAGTACCATGTCCACTAAAGTGAACGATCTGGGGTTTGCAATCTAAGATTGCTCGGTAAAAATCACGCTGACGCACTGCCAACTTTTGCTCTAATTTGAACTGCTTACGGTTATTCCCTCGTCTCAATCCTTCATCAATTTCCCGTATTTCTTTGTCCAAGCGCAACCTGGGAGTTCCTGCCGGATTGGCTACCAGAATCAAAATTGTTTTGACATAAGGGTTATTATCATCATCGGGTTGGGGAGAGCTCATAGAATGGGAGTAATTTTTTTATACCTTTTGTAGTACCTCTGTGCTAGATGAGAAACACTTAGGCTTAACTTTATATAGATGAAATTGAAATCAACTTATGCACAACACGCCTTTTATCATTTTCAATGAATAGTTCTACTGTTTGAAAAATTCTTTCATACAGCAGAACTTGCCAAAATTGACATTATCGCAATATGTCTGAGTAAGATTTACCCCATCAAAATGATGGGGTAATCGTCAACTAGTTGTTACAGATAGTTGCTTCCTGTGCTTGGTTACCTCTTGTCGTTTTCGACGGAATGGGAGATTATTTAGAAACTTTCGACAGATTCTAGGTAAATATCTAAATCGCTCGCATCATCTTGTTCGGGCGTGAAAAGAACATCGATGACGCGATATTGACCTCCTTTAAGAAAAATCCCCTCACCTATGCGGGGAATGTGTGGTAAGTCGTAGAACTTGCCTTTTAAGTCTTCCCCGTGCCAAAACATGACCCTGTTTTGATGTTGTTCCATTGTTTTTCTCCTAATACGTTGACCAGGCAGCTTTTTATGACTTCAGCCCGTTGGTCACAAAAATTATGCTCGTTTTAGCATTCGCCAGTATTTGTCAGTACTGGCTTTTTTATTTTTCAGTAAACAATTGTTTACTGAAAATCAAGCAGCCGTAGGGGTTCCAGGCTCACTAAACAAACTGCGCACACGCTGTACCACATAGGTGGGTAACCAGTCCAAGTCATCAAAGTTACGAGTTTCGTACATATAGTCGCGGATTAGCTCAGGCAACTTCTCGATTAATTCCTTCTCAGCTTTTGTCCGTGCGTTGACCGCAGCATCTTTGATGATTTGTGGATCATTACCTGCTATAGTCCTAATCTCTGACCATGACTGGCACTTTAGAATGTCCGTCGGCGTTACCTTTGATTTCTTGGTTTTCTTGCTTTTAGCGGGGCTAAAAGCAGGTTCTGAGGCTGGTTCCTGGTATCTGCCCACTTTGGTTAGGCTGACGGCTTTGTAAGCTCCAGTGTCACCATCTGGCAGGATTACATCAATGATCTGAGATCCATCGATTACAGCGACTTGATTTACACGGCACTTGCGACCGTCAGGCAGTTGCACCAAGTCGTCTACTTCAAAAGTTGCTTGAGGTGCTTGATATTTGCCGATGTATTTGAGGTCGTTGGTTGGCAAGTACGAAGTACCACCAGGACAGACCACGCTTGCTATGCGTTGTCCTGCTCGGTTGTCATATTCAATTTCAGTAATGTGTCCAACCTTCCCTTCAGGAATTTCTACAAGATCACCGACCTCAAAATAATGAGGGTCAGCGTCAGTTTCTGATGTGGAGACTTCTGTATCCGCGATTGTGCTTTCAGTGGCTTCTGTACCAATTTCTGGGGTGGTGACTTGCTCTGCTTCACAATGGGCTACAGCCGCTTCTTCTTCCTGTACTGTGCGCTGCTTATCCCACTCAGATCGGATGGACTTTGGTAGATAGCCCAAGATGCGATCGTCAAAGTCAGACGGAATGTTTTGAACAAAGAACCACACCCGACCTCCAACTTCATTTGCTGGGCAAGAATCAAGAATTGATGCGATCGCCATCAGGTGAGTATCTAATTCCTCTATGTCTGCTAGTGCTGCTTCAATCTCGGATGCACTTTTGTAGCTGTAGAGGGGTGCATCGGTTTCAGCTACTGTTTCAGGTTCTTGTTGTTGTTCAGTCAGGGTTTCAGGTACAGATCTGGTATTTGGTTCAGTTGCCCATTCTGGTTGTGATTGTGGTTCTGGTTGTGGTTCTGGTTGTGGGTCAGCCACAGTGGTTGTAACGAACAGTTTAGATATTTCAGCAAACAGAACACTGGAAGCCGAAGCAGTAGGTTGTTTGTCCTTTAGTGCTGTGATAGCCGCAAGCAGAACCGTGGCTTCTTTTTGCAATTCCTGATATTTTTCTTTTTCCAGGGTCAAAGCGTGCGCTTGGTGAGTAAGATCTTCGATTTGAGCTAAAAGGTCTTGGTGTTGCAATTCAAGGGATCTGATTTGTGTGGTATACATGATCTAATTATTTTTTGAGTAGTTTTTGACAAGTGGCTAGCGGTATGGCTAGTCATTTTTTATGCGCTCTTGAGATTCATCTCGTAAGAAAATTTGTGATCATTGCGTACTTTTGCAACAAGATCATGTACTTTGAATTCTTCAGGATGGGTAACTTTCATGTGAGAAAGTTTCATCTTGGTGGTGTATTGTTGCAGCAACAACCACGTAGCTCGTGATGTGAAATCAAGCTTGAAATCTTTGTGATCCGCTTGGAAGTGGTAAGTAATAGTTTCAAAGTAGCTTTTGAGTTGCGGGTTAGAAACGTGTCCATCGCCTGCAACTTCTTTACGCACCCGTTCCTTAAGTTGTGCAAGGGTAATCTTGGGTTCAGGTAATGGTTTAATGGGGAAAATCTCGTGGACTTCGTATTTAGCGAACCCTAAGGACTCTCTGCTTTCATTGAGGATCTCAACGTACTTAGCTTGCAAAATTGTTGCCCTTTGATTCAGGCGGAATCCTTGTACTAACTTGTGACCAGCGTCACGGTGTTTTTTCAATTCTTGCTGCAATTCTCTGTACTTCACCAGCTTTTCTCTCGGTTGCGTTTCTATATATGTATACAACTTGTATAACTTTAATTCCAGAAAAATTTAAAAGTTAAACAATGAAAGTTATTTATACAACTTTTGAGTACACATCAGGTAACTCTATTGTCTTTGAAATTAATGCAAGGTACGCTGGTTATACAGCAAAGTTGTATAAGTTTACCAAAATGCCTAAGCGAACATCGAATGCTTATCTGATTCTCGATCAAAAGTGCCTCTACGATGAAGATAAGCGTATCAATATAGATACGGAAGATTTTACCCAGTGGTTGCATACAAACGGGTCATTCCGAGTAGAAACGGGTGAAAACGGCTATAGAGCAAGAAAAGAAAAATACCATAATGTAAACTATTGGTACGGAGTAAAAAAAGTTTCCGGAAAGTTGCATAAGCGTTTTATTGGGAAGAGTGCGGAATTAACTTATGAGAGATTTGTAGAAATAGCCAACAATATTAGGCAACCGTTTGCTAAAAGCACTTTAGTGGATAGTAAGTCGCCAAAAGAAGAAACAGATCTAAAGCAAGAAATGGCTACCATAGACTATAAAATATCCACAATTCAAGAGCAGTTGAATGAGTTACTTCAGGAAAAAAACCAGATTGCCAAACCTGAAGCAAATTGGCTTACCTGTGAACAAGTACGCAAAATAATTCTTGATACAGCAGTTGAGCAGTTAAGTAATTTTCGGAAAGTTAAAGGTGCCGATTCTAAGGAGCGCTATGAAAAGCGCTTACTTACTTTCATTGAATCAGTGCTTGAACGACTTGAGCCAAATAACCAGTGATAGAAAAAGCCCCGTCTTGGGGCTTTCTATTTGTGCATCTGATACAGCTATTAAGATAATCGATACATCCGTTTATCCTCGGGTACGTCTAGCTTTGTACCTAAAATTGGGTCAATTTCCGGTAGCGCCTCCACTATCTCCTGTGAGACAAGAAAGTCAATTGCGATCCGCGCCAGATCTGTCGGTTTGTTCCAAAGTTTCTTGAGTGGTCGATGATTTCGTATTTGGCTAAAATTGGCTTGCTTGTCTTCTTTAGAATTCAAGTAACTTTGAATAACCTTAGCCGCATCCATAAGACAGGATTCAATAGTAATTTCATTTTCATCCACTACTGTTTGTTCCTCATCCTCTACTTCATCTTGGTCAAAAGTTAAGTCACCCAGTGTTTTACGTTCAAAGTGAGGTGTTATACCTATGCGGTTACCTCCTGTGGTGGTGAAGATAATGCTGGAGTTGAATTCACCTTTGAGCAAAGCGTCTCGCAACTTAGTAAACTCACTGCTTAAACGTTTGCGGTCGCTGTCATCAGGCACAACTAACCTTTTTGATATCACCTTGGGTAACAAGCCCAGCCCGTCAGAGATACGGTCTAAGTCGCCTTTGTCGCTTTGTTGGCAGTAGGCGATAGCAACGAAGTCCAATGACTCACGAGTAGCTGCATCAATGCCCAGTGCTTCAACTGTGGCACTATGAGTATCGATATCAACGCAAACGCCGCAACTCGCACCTTTGGTGATAAGTCCGATTAACTGACTGTTTACTTTGTCAGCAGTCGGTTCATCCTTCTTGACTGTTGACCATGTTGCCAGCCAGTCAATAAGAGCCAATCGGATGGGGTGACTTTGGGCTAGAGCATCTCGCTCTGATTCTGGCAGCTTAGCTCTTTCCTGGTAGATGCCGTACACTTTGTTGAGCATCTTTAGCCCATCACCCTTAAAGCTGGTTCCATCGCAAAAGGCATAGTTAGCAACAGGTATTTTGGGATGGATCATCTCCCTTTTGTCAGCAACTACAAACACCTCAGCATTTGGGCTTCGGTTAAGCATAGCGTCGTAGTACAGGTATAGAACAGTTGTTTTACCTGCTCTTGAGGGTGCAACCAGTACCTTAGACTTGATAGATCCAGCCATCGACTTAATTATGGACTGCCCCATATCCTTGGCTTGTTCAATGTCATTTACTGGTGTGCTATCAGGTAAGGCTTGTTGTCCAGAAACACCACCAAGCAGGGCAGCAAACGGGCTTTGTTGCTGTTGTGCTTGCAGTTGAGCTTGTTGCTGCATCAACTCTTTTTGTTCTTTGAGCGCTAAATGCTGGAAAAACAACTCACGCTCTTGTGGTTCTAAATTCGCAATCAACCGTTGGATTTGAGAAAACTCATTAAGGGTGTCGGTAGCTGCTAATACGTGTTGATTGGTATTGGTGGCGATCGCAAACCCTTGAGTTAAGTCCTGATGCCGTTTCTTGACAAGTTTGTCAGCTTCCAACTTGGTTGCAGTCCATGTTGTTCGCCGATTGGTGCGGTTAACTGGTATCGCATCAGTTTTTTCCTTAAGTGCCTGTTTGGCAATAAACCCAGATCCACCAGCAAAAGCAGTTCCGAATAGTGCTAAACCGACTGCTAAAGCAGGATTACCTCTTTTATCTGGTACAACCACCAACGAGGGGTGATTCACCAACCTCTCAATATGGTCTTGGTCTATCGAATAACTTTTCACCCCTAAGCACTTTGAGGTATTGGGGACTGGTGCGGGGTTGAAGCAAACCGTATAAGTATCACGTAGTGGAGTTGCAACAGCAGCAGCGAGCAGTAGCACACCTGCTAGTAAACCACCACTAACCATAAAATGACGGGTAATATTGATAGCTGTGCCATTCTGGACGGGTTCAGGTTTTTGGTTTACTTCGGGTTTACTCTCGTCTACTTTTTTGGATAAGATTGCTTGAGTCAATCCTTCTGTGACATACTCAGCACTTTCGGGATGGGACAGTAGGCGCTCCAACCGTTCCCGGTCTTGATCATCAAAATTATCAGCTTGCATAGGGTTCTAAGGTGTAAATGGGTTATTTGAAGTCGTCTTTTGTTGATTAGTCTGAGAAGATGATCGAAAGTGATGTATGGCAGCAGCGACTATCACCCCTAGTATTAGCCAAGGGGCTGCTTGACCAAGTGGAAGCCCGTTTTGCGGTTGCTTGACCATGTACAACTCAACGCTGTGGTTAACCTCGCTCACAGCATTGTTTTGGCTGTAATTATTCCAAAGTTGAATTCCTGCGTAACCTGTGCCGATGGTCATTGCACCAAGTCGGACTATACTGGCTTTCTTCCCGGCTACTGCTTCTGATCCAAAAACCAGACAACTGACTAAACCAACTCCTACCCCTAAGCCAGCGCCAGTAGTACCAGCAACTGAACTAATGCCGATTGTGATAGTTAAGCCAGTTCCAATGGATGCAACGCCACTAGAAAGATTTTGCTTACTAGTCAACTCATCAATGTCACTACGATCAGTTGTCTCAGCACGTTTTTCATCTTCAGTTAGATCCGCTTGGTTTTCGCCTCGGTAACTGGGAGCACCGAAAAAGTTATCAGAAGGCTTTGGCTGTGGCGCTTGTCCTTTTGTTTCGGTTTGTTGCGGTTCCATACCCGAAAGCGCCAAAAATGCGTCAAACTCTTTATTGTTCATGGTCTTTGGTGGATTAATGAATGGTCGGTGCAGAATCAGCAGATCCTTCTGCACCGAACAAAACTTACAAACCTAGCACTCTACGAAAAACACCAGCAGCATTCCTCATCACAGAGTTGAACTGACCTATAGCCCCACCTTTAGGGGCTACCGTGTCATACACAGGCTTAGGTGGGGCACTAAGCGCGTTTTGTACTGGTGTACCGTACTTACCCAAAGCCCCCAAGTACTTCATATATTCAGCATCCATTTGACGGAAGATTTGAGCGCGTAAGCTGTACTGGTTCTCGTCTTCGGGCTTCAGCTTATCTTTGAGTTTTTCTTGGTGATTAGTGGCGATTTGAGCCAGGTCTTTCAAGAATTGCACCCGCGCCAGGATCAACTTACTTTGAGTTTCAGCAGTAACTACTTGTTGGCTGTACTGTGTTTCTGCTTGGATTAGTTGATGAGAAGATTTGAACTCAACACCAGCAAGATGTAGATCCTTAGCAACCTCCATGAGAGATTGAGCGCCGTCGTACCGTTTTTGCATGATCGCAAGGATAGACTTAGCAGCGTTCACCTTGTTGTCAACCATCTGCTCATTGACTTTCTGGTAGCCTTTGAGAAACTTGGCTTGTTGGCTGGCACGTTGGGCTGCATCACCACCTTGCTTAATGGCGTCGCGGTCTAAGTCCACCAGTGCTTCTTTACCTGATGCGTTGAAAAAAGTGCGTGATACCCAATTAGCTGGTGTTGTTTCAAAGCTGCGGGTGATTGGGTCATCACCAGGTTCGGCAGTGTTGATCTCATACAGCGTCGGGTCAATCTTATAATTTTCTGCCTTAAACTCTGGGGCTGAATCTTCAGTAAAATCCATCGTTGTTTCTCCTAGGGTCTATGAGTCTGGGTTAGTTGCCTCCCCAGTTGTTTTTCTCCAGGGGGGTGTTATGCAGCCTTCTTGGTCATTATTTCAAAAATCTGGTTAATGACTTCCTGTTCTTCAGCAGTACGCTCACGCACTGCATCTACTTCTCTAATGATCACTGCGCTGACTAGCGCTAATTCCGAAGGGACGCCATGCTGAGTTAACTGATCAGTTGTGATTTCAACGGGTGTTTTTAACCTTGCATTTCCTACAGTGCATTGCTCTTGGAGTGCTTGCAATAATCCTTCAGCTTCCCAGATAGTCAAGTCCACCAAGATGTCAGCCACCTCTATCACGTCATCATCTGCGGTGATAAGGTGCAAGCAAGCATCTTCCCAGGCGTCGCCAATGCTGTACTCATCACTCATCATCTCCTTACCAAGCAAGAAAGTTGTGAGGAGCACGCGGATCTGG
This sequence comes from Brasilonema sp. CT11, assembly GCF_017982655.1. Classification (GTDB taxonomy): domain Bacteria; phylum Cyanobacteriota; class Cyanobacteriia; order Cyanobacteriales; family Nostocaceae; genus Brasilonema. The sequence continues at coordinate 10,458 of NZ_JABXYX010000126.1, forward strand.
ATTTTTTGAGCACGGTCAAGCTGCTCTAAGTAACAGCCAAAACGATCAGCAAGCTTGTTGATGCTATCAGATTGGATATGGAAGGTTACTGGTTTCACTGGTATAATTCCCTTTTCTGGATTCATGTCGTGGTTGCTTTATTCGGCAACCATTTTTATTACTGCCCTTGGAATGATTCAAGGCTTGAAAGATTAAAGGAGATTTGCTCCCAAACAAGTTGCTCAACACGGTTTAGGGCAAGCCTGATTGTGACCCGTCGATTATTGTGAGCAAACCTATAAAAAGTTGCATATTCCCCCGCTACTCGTAAAAAGTGCCATTGTCCAGGGTGGTTGGAGATCAAGTAGTTTCTGTTAGGAGAAAGGCGGTTTAGTGCGTACATTCGATTACCTTCTGGATTATTTCTGGTAAGTCTGTTTTGGTAATTAATAAGTCATCGGGAATGACGTAAGTATCACGTGGGGTTTTTGTTATTAGTCCTAATCTTTCTAAAGCACCAAATACTCTGGAACTACGAGATTTTGATACACCAGCCTTAACTAAATTGTGCAACTGATACGCGGTTAAACTCTTACTCATCTTTGTAGCCTTGGTAAATGTAATATGGATGATTGAGAAGACAGCCAGGTTAGAACCTGGCACTACTTCAAGAAGCACTTTTGAGACGTTCGTTAACGGCTTTTTCTAGCACCTTGCGGAGCCAGTAACGAACGTTTTGTCCATCTTGGTCAGCAAAGTTTTGAATGTGTGGGGCAAGGTCTACAGGGATGTTGTAGTTAATTCGCTTGATGTCGGGCATTGCTCTTGTGTGTAGATTTTGGTCATTCCAGAAAGTGAAACTAGTCCAGGGTTAGGGGGGCAGACAATGTGATCAAGCGGGACTTTAGACTGCAAAAGCGTTTCTGTGATGAAGTGCTTAACTGCGGGAATTTCAAAACCACCACCACACAGTACTATTGGGTGCTTTCGTCCTGCGGTGCGTAGGGTTTCCAGCGCAAAAGTTAAAGGAGAATCTTGCATCCAGTTCTTGATTGCAACTTCAAGGGCTGATCCAATGTCACGTCCAGTTGAATCAGTTGCTATCACTTTTCCCTGTTCCACGTCATAACTTGACGTTTCAAGAATTTCTCTGAGTTGGGATGGTTTAATTAGTCGAGAACTATCACCCGCGTTTGCGATCGCCTCTGCAAATTCTCTATTGAGTGTGCTTGTTCCTGCACCTCCGTGAGGTTTAAAGCTTACTCGTTTTGGAATCTTGCCCTCATTGTTGTACAAGCTTACACAACCAGTCCCATCACCAATATCAAAGGTGTGAGTCATTCTGCCTAAGCTTTGACCAAATAAAGCGGCTCCATAACCTTCTGGATAGTTCAAAGCTGTCTTAGAAAATGACAACGAGTACTTAACACCATCTACTTTTATCCATTTGCAAGTGCTTATGTTTTTCTTTAGCTTCAATGGATCAGCTAGGCTTAAAGTAACCAACTCAATCAACAATGAGCGGCTTTTATCGCTACTTCCAGTTGATAATTCAAAAAGTCTCGAATAAGATGCGATCGCGCCAAGCGCCAATTCTGCGAAATGCAAAACTTTGTGGTTGTCTCCATCGGTCATTGAAATAAATGGTTTGTTCTGAAGTTTTGCTGATGAACCACACACCCAACTTTCAACAATATCCTTCTTATCTTCACCTTTTCCTTTGCTCATGCTAAATGCTCCCGCTTCACCGAAAGGAGGTGACTCAACTGAACAAATAGTGGAGTCAATGAAGAAACTTGTGATTATGACCCCATCAACGATAACGAGTATTTTGACTCTAGACCTACCTCCATCTATCACGACAGTTATCTTTTTTTTGGGAATAATGACACGCGGCTTCTTAGGCTTTGAATTTTCCTCTTGATCACTTGAGGGTGCATTAAGTTCTACTTGGGCTTTTAAAGCATCTGGCGACTCATCAACATGAGTTATGATGTCTGACTCGTTGGGCACAATTGCTTGGTCTTCCTTGACCTTTTTCGCTGGCATTTTTGATCCTTCTTACAAAAGTGGTGGCTTATTTTTATCGCAACTGGCACACTATGATGTGTTCAGCATGTTGTGGTATTAAGTACGTCTTTCAGAGTAGGTACACTTCAAGGTAATGAGACGTGCTTTTGAAGCTGAAACAGGCTGAAACACTGCTGAAACAAGGGCTGAAACGTTTTGCACGAGGCTGAAACAGCTTGAAACACCCTGAAACACTGCTGAAACAGGCTGAAACATTTTGGAGCAATGCCTGAAACATATATGAAACAAGGGCGAAACAGATTTAGCCATCTTGAAACAGGTAAATGTGTTTCGGGCACAAACGGGTGTTTTGAGTACTTCCCCAGGCTGAAACAAGCTTTTTGACTCTGAGCACAGTACTTGCTTTTAAACAGTATATTTTTGCAAACTGTACGGACTTATCAAGGACTGCAACTATGTGACACTTGCGATATTTTTTAGCAAGCGATTTGGTAACTCTGCAATAAACGCGCTGTGCAAACACCTGCAAGATTTATCAATTCCATCTCATCAACGACATCTTTTATGTTAGGGAGTAGTCCACATCCACCGTCCGTGATGCCCTTTATATCTACTCCAAGCTCCTCTAGGGTGTCTCCGAGTGTCTGACCTTGCCTAATGGCATCTGAGACGGCATGGAGCAAACTTGCAACATCCAGATAATTGAAGTCTGCAACAAGTTGTGTCACCTCTTTAAGATTTGTGACGCTTTTATTCTGAGTTAGCATTGAACTGTCCTTAAGGGTTCGTAGTTTTATCAGTACTATATTTGTAGCGGTTGATATTTGTCGGAGTTTGGCGATATTTGCATTAAAGCACTTTTGTACTAAAGCACTTTAGTTAACGTTAGTCACCTTCTACAGTTGTGACCTGGCAAGAAATTGCTTCAGGATATTCTTGATCAATGGGTGGGTTAAACATCCGACAAGACAGCAAATTAAGGCAGTTGAGCGCCATCTGGAGATTAAAAACGTCCTCTTGATCAGCGCGTGAAAGTATTGCCATTAGTTCGTCAAATTCCGCTTGCTCAAGCCTTGCTTCTTTTACAAAATCGTTTATCGGTGAGGCGTGGTACTCTCTCACAACGGTGACAAAGTAAGAGCAGTGCCAGTCATCCTGCCATTGGACATGGCAGAGGTAGGTCATTTGTCTTGCGCTGAACATCAGCTTTTCTCCTTCACCTTCTGGGCAATCGCCTGCTCAACTAAAGCCTGTAATCGGGAAAGTGCCTCGGATGAAAGATTGCTAATTGCCTCAAGGTACAGCGCTTCAAAAGCCGAATCACCAAAATAGTCAGCAACCTCAGAATAGTGTTGGTTAAGGTTAAACATTAGTTTTCTCCTTTACCTTTTCGGCAAGAGCCATCATGATTAGGTTTTGCAGCCGAAAAAGGGCATCAGCCGAAAGGTCTGAAAGTGTCTCCACGTCGAGTTTGTAGAAAACTTGCTCACCGAAAAACGTCTCAAGCGAGCAGTAGTCTGGATATAGATTTGGCATAATTCCTCACTGGTTGGTAGCAGCCATTGGTGATGGCTGTTGCCAGCCGTGAGGCTAGACACGCATTGATGGGCATCACGAGGGGCGTACCATCTTCCAGCGTTGCGAGCGCTGCCTGGTTTTTCTTAGCTCTACCAGGAAACTATTTATAAATTTGTCAAGGTTCAGATAGGGAGTTATTGCAACTTTCGCTAAACATTGTTTAGCCAAAGTAGGCAAGGATTTTAATATGGTTGCAATTCTGTCCACACAAGCCTTGTTGAAGCCCTTGTGGATGTCCTTGCAGTTTGAAAAGTTGATTGAGCAAACAAGGAACGTAACCTGACCAAGCAGTCGTAACCTTGTTGTTGCTCTTTTTGGACAAGCAAAACTCCCCACCACAGTGCTGGATTCCTTATCCTGACTGCGTTTTTGCTTGTTTTTTCGCTCTTGAATCTAATATAGCCTACTAATGGAAGTAGTGGAAGTAGTGGAATATATTTATTATCTATCGCTTAGTGGATATAATATAAGTTTGGCAAATTATTCAATTACATCCACTATTGCATAGAATGGAAGTACAATCTTATGGCTAAAAAGCCACAGCAAAGAGGGGAAGGAATTGTGGAACTAAGAGTATTCATTCCTGGTGATTTGAGAAATAAGTTTAAAGGGAAGTGCGCCACGCAAGGAAAAACAATGAGCGAAGTTATCACAGCCTTAATGGATAAATATGTGACAGGTGAGATAACACCAGAAATACTTGCTGCGGAAGATAAAAAATGATCAACCCCGTCAAAACATTGACATCAAAGCACTACCAAAGTAGTAATTATTGCAAAAGTTATGAGTGATCCTAAAACTAAGCGAACTAAAAAATCATCACAGCCACTGGAAGCTAAGCCTCAGTCCCAGTTACTTGAAATCAAGCCCAAGAAGCAGGATGATTCAACCGCAGAAGCACAACCAACAGAACCAGCTAAGGTAGCTAAGGAAGAAACAACAGCAGCAGAACCAGTTACACCCGTTGCTACTCCACAATTAACAAAACCAGCGCCTGCACCGGCAGCAGAACCACCAACCGCAGAAGCAACACCAGAAGCAACGCCAGAAGCAACGCCAGAAGTAACGCCAGAAACAGCATCAGAAGAAACAGCTAAGCAGGATCAGAAAGTTGAGATTCCCCCCGGAACCATTTTCCAAGCCGTTGGTGTTATTCGTGGCAATGTGACTTTTACCCAGGTCGAAGATAAGACCCAAGCCAGTATTAAGTTAGCGGGTATTGAATACCCACTCTTTTATGCCCCTAGGAGACAGCGTGCCTATGATGCACTAAAGAAGGAAGTAGAAGCAACGGGCGAAACCAATCAACGGCTAGTTGTTTACCCACGTTTTACTCACTTTCCTGGAAGAGATCAGCAACCTAACGTCGGCTTCCAACTGGTAGGTTTTGACAAAGGACGCCAGGAAGAAGGGGCATCAGTGGATCTTCAAGACCTAGAGTTTAAACTCTGTGGCTTGTGGCAGTTTATCCCGGTTTGTAGAACTCCGTGCATAAGTGTTTTCCGGAACTTTACCAAGGAACGGCTTGAACACGTCAAACAGTCAGAACCAGCAAAGAAGGTGAAATTCATGAAAGCAGCGCACCTGCCACTGTTTTGGAGGGATGCACCAGTTCCACCGTTCAGATTCAACCCCAAAGCAACAAAGGAAGAACAGGGTAAACCAGTCTTTGTTCAAATCAAAGCAAGATTTCAACCGTCACGCAATGCATTTGAATTCGACTCACTGCTAGGAGTGCCGTTAGAGAAACCGCCCAAATTCTTAAAAGTGAGCAAGGACGATAAGGCGACAGCGATGGCAGAAAAACGAGCAGCTGATAAAGCAGCAGGTAAAACTAGCAGACCGCCACAAGGTAAACCACCGTTTAAGCCCAAAGGTGACTTTAAGCCACAGGCAAGTGGATCGCCAAAGGATATGCCAAAACCAAAGCCAAAGCCACCGCAGTAGCTGCTTGCGGTAAGACTTAACATTCCTTGCGATAAATTTTGTGTAGTGAATATCACGTCTCAAAAGCAATGTTAAAGTTCAAAACTGTAATAACAAAAGCTGAAAAATGAGCAAATGTACTAACTATAGATGTGCAACGGAAGAAAAGTATACGTATAACAACAAAGACTGAAAACAATTAGCTGTATACTTTGCAGTGTAATAGCTTCAGGCTTGCTGCCAGTACCAAAGAAGGAGTATTATTGAGGGCAACAGGTTTTTAGAGGCGTATTAATTAAGTACCTGTTTCAAAGCAATATAACTACTTTGGCAACAGGTATGAAAGCACCTCCGTTGTTACGTCATACTTTTTAGAACTTTTGTGCTAATCCAAAAAAACCCGATAAGTACATAGATACTAAAAAACGCGACCTGTAACAGCCACGCTTTCTAAAACTACTATTTTCTTGAAAAAAAATTCGGTTGTTCACCTACTATTTTCTTCACCTTATGTTTTTATCTTCACCTAAAAATGTCCATACTGGCAAGCGCGACAACACTTATTTTGAAGCGTATAGAGGTGTTACAGCTTTTGCACAGCGTAACTTTGGTCATAGGCAAATACTCGAAGAAGGGTTAGCGGAAGACGTTATAACTTTTATTATAATGTTCCGAAAGCCTCAGGGCAAGGTTTTTGCACAAATAGTACAGTGTGTTTCGGACAAAACATTAAAACGAAATGCCACTAAACAATGTTTAGTCAGCGGGTATAAAAATAATTTTTTTAACAGAGGACATAATTTCAGTGCACTGCTTTGCACTCAGATCAGCCTAACGGCTTTTCACTTTTTATCATATTCATCTCATAATTCTTCAACTCCGCTACAGGTAAGACTTTTACCCGCAGCGGATTTTTTGTAACCACCACTCACTTCAAACAACAACATCAACAACCACAACAAGGAGACAAGATCATGAGCAACACCGATGTCACAACAACAACAAAAACCCCCGTTTCTTCCTGGAAACCATTTAATCCAGTACCTGATGCTAAATACATTGCCTCAGAACTAGAGAAAATCCCCTCTAACTGGTCTTTGACACCCGTTCAAGATAAATCACCAAAACGCCAAAATTGGCAGATTGAAGAATCTATCCCACGCCAGGGAATTGCAGCATTAATTTTGCAGGGAGAGAAAAAGGTAAATCGTAAAGGCAACGCATATACTAATTACTGGTCTGGTTATGGCATCAGGACTGGTGAGCAATCTGGTGGGATAATTGCGATTGATGTAGATGGATCATCAGCACAACCACTGCTTGATGCCATGAGCAGTGGTGACCTGCCAAAAACCGTCTCATGGACTTCGGGTAAAGATGGACGCTACCAGATTGCATACCAAGTCCCAGATGAACTTAGATCACAGCTTAAGGACTTTAACCGCGTAGCTCTTACCGAATGGGGTGATTTACAAACAGCCCGTGATGAGGAGGGCAAGCCCACAGAGTTGCTGGAGTTCAGGTATAACGGTGTTCAAAGTGTATTACCACCAAGCCGTCACCCCTCAACAGGTAACTACAGTTGGATAAATTCACCTGAAAGTACAGAAGTGGCAATTGCACCCCAGTGGTTGTGTGATCTGTTGGTAAAACTTGCTGAAGGCGACCGACTCAAGAAAAAAGACCAAAAGCAAAAAGCCATTGATTATTCAGAAATTGAAAAACTTACCAAATATCCAGATGGCAAGGTCACTGATAGAGTAGATTTTTTATATTTTGAAGTTCTTCCCAAACTCTCAGTAGATCAAATCTACAACGGCGATCACAAATTTCAAAATTGTGGAAATACATTAAAAGGTCGCCCTACATGGCGTGAATCAACCAGTGGAACTAGCTTTCATGTGTGGAATGATGGTAAGGAATGGGCTTGGACAGATAAAGGTACGGGTGAAGGTGGTGGTGCAATCCAGTACCGTCACAAAATGCGCGGGGGCACTGGTACACCAAGAGGTAAAGCTTTCATTGAAATTGTAAATGAATTAGCTTTTGATGCTGGTGTGCCAGTACCAGAATTTCAAAAAAACGAACGCAAACAAGTAAAACTAGATCCAAGAAATCCAGAAGCTATACATAAAGCTGTGTGTGAAGAAATGGATCTACCTTTTGAAAATTGCGTAACCCAAACAACTTATGATTGCTGGGTATACGACCAAGTTTTTGGATCTGGTGAAAATTGGCGTGTGATTGATTCAGCTTTCTACCAATGGTCACCTGAGTTCAAATACTGGAAACTGCAACCAGATAGTTTGATTTACACATTGATTGCTGAAAGTGGAAAAGATGCATTCAAGCTTACTTATAGCAAAATGTTCGGGTGGATTTACTCCCGTCCCTATGAAACCAGCTACCACACTGAATCTGCTTTCAAACACGTTCAAAAGCGCCTAGAACGGACAGAACCACTACCAGCTAATGCTCACTTACTAAGCTTTTTAAATTGTGTGGTGGATCTGCGTACCGGTACGCAGATGCCACACGACAAAAAGCATTTTTTGACAAATATGATACCACATGAGTATTCACCAGGTAAAGAATGCCCAGAAGATTTTCGTGTTTATATTATTGAGAGTTTTGGAGAGGATCAACTTGAAAATATAAGAGTGTTCACCTCAATGTTTCTTGACCCAACAGCACCTTATGGTAGGTTCCCCCACCTGATTGGGCAATCAGGTGGTGGTAAAGGTACTTTGGGGCGTTTTTGGGGTAACTTGTTTGGGCAAGAAGGTTCTGGTAGTGCGGCTCAATTTAATGATATATCCACACCGGAAGGGCGGCATCAATACCTTACTGGTAAACGAACCTTTGGTTTACCCGACGTTGGTGGGTTTGTTGGAGGTGTAAGAGCGTTTTACGAACTTGTTGACAATGGATCAATGAGTGGAAGGGCACTTTTTAATAAAGTTGCTTATTCCAAACAATGGTATGTACGTTTTTGGGTTGCCTCAGTTGATCACCTTCAAATTGAAAACGCAGGTGATGGATGGGGTCGCCGTGCTTTCCCTATCCCAGTTAAAAACAGATCTGTCAAGCCAGATCCGGACTTATGGAGAAAGTTGGAAGCTTGCAAGGCGGATGTGATTTCTTGGGCGTTGGCAATGCCCCGTGAGGATCGTGATCGCATACTGCTATCACCACCAACTTCGGATCGTGCAATTAATCTTGCCTTAGATGCTGCATTGTACAGTGATTCAACCAAATCTTTTGTAGACCTCTGCTTACGTCCATCCGCGACAAATGAACAAATCAGCAACCACCAATTACATGATTGGTACACAGCTTATTGCAAGCAGCACGGTTACACACCATTGGGTATGAGTAAGTTCATCAATCACCTGCGGACGGTGTTACCCCAGAACCATAAGGATCGTTCTCAAACTCGGGTTAACGGTAAACGAGTTTGGGTTCCCGCACATTGGAATTGCCTGATACCACTTTCACAAGTTTTTGTTTCTCGCTCAGATGAGACATCGGTTCCAGTGGATTCGTTCGGCATGAGTCAAGAAGAACGGGCAAAAAATACGAACCTAATTTGGACTTGCTTAAAAAGGAATTGTCAAGACGGTGGCTTATCAGAATTCCTCGAATTCTGGCAACCCGAAACAACAGAATCCTTACACAGCAAGGGTGCACAGGGTGCACAGGGGAGTTTTCATTTTTCAAATTGCCCTGTGCACCCTGAAACCCTTACACAGCAAGGGTGCACAGATTGCACAAGTGCACAGGGTAGAGATTTACATATGCGAGATGAAAACCACGAATTACGAATCTCTAAAGATTCAGATTCATCTTTAACTATATATATAGGGGGAGAAAATGAGGGTGGTGACGGTGGTGACACCTGTGCACCCGCACCAGATAAGGATTCCAGCCTGCACAGGGTACTTGAGGAGAAAACAGAGTGCCCTGTGCAGGCTGTGCAACCAGTCACAGAGCCAGTTTCAGAAATTTCTACTCCTCAATATAAGTTGGGAATGCGTGTTAGGGTAGTGTGTCCTGGTAGCCAACGAGACGGTATGCTAGGCTCAGTAAATTATGTCAGTCCAACCAGCATAAGAGTTTGGCTTGATGATAGTTCTCTGGGCAAGCTGCGTGAATTTGAGTGTCTAGTACCAGGTACAGATCTGCAACGAGTGGAAATCCTTTGATCCAATAGTTAAGCAAGCTTTAAAAAAGCAGCCATTTGGCTGCAAGTGTGCTTGTTGAGGCTTTCAATTTTAAAAATTCTTGAAACAGGAGATTATACATGGGCGAAGCAAGAAGACGTAAAAAGTTGGGACTACCTCAGTACATCCCAAAACCACCAACAGTTCAGAAAATACTTCAACTATGGTAACTGCACTACTGGCAGCCACAAAAAAGCGCCTCGTGTAGCAGTACTTTTGGACTTTGGACAAAAAAATGTGTTCGCGAATAAGGTACGCGAATAATAAAAGAATATAAACTTTTCTACCTCAGCCTTGCTCGTATGCTGAGTCAAACAACTGTATAACCAGAAAAATTACGCAG
>NZ_JABXYX010000127.1 GCF_017982655.1 Brasilonema sp. CT11
TGCAAAATTCTCGTTAAGAACTTTGAGAGAACTCTAGCTAATGCGACTGCCAAAGTTAATCTTTGTTTCATTCGGCTGATGGTTCAGAGGCTTGCAGCCTCTTCTTAGATGTCAAATGGGTTCTATATATGCACCGCGAGGTAACTGGCGGTGCATTGCTTTGGGTTAAACCACCACCAAGCCCCACGCACTCCGCCAAGGGCGTATGTCACTTTTTGTTCCTGTTTTTCTAAAATGAATGCATAATTTTGAATTTCTAACCCTATTAAATCAAAAATCGTATTCATAATTAAAATAAGAACTTAAAATGACTGCAGAAATAAACCCAGGAACTTTAATCAATAATCGTTATCTGATTCAGAAGATTCTTGGACAAGGGGGGTTTGGACGAACTTACTTAGCATTTGATACTCAGCGTTTTGATGAAGCCTGTGTTCTCAAAGAGTTTGTACCTGCAACCACCAAACAAGAGATTATTCGTAAATCAAGAGAGTTATTTGAGCGGGAAGCTAAAGTTTTATACCAAATTCAGCATCCCCAAATTCCCAAATTTCTGGCTTGGTTGACAGAGAACGAGCGGTTGTTTATCGTCCAGGAATATATTAATGGTAAAAATTATGCACAAATTTTATCCGAACGTCTTCATAACAAAGGTAGACCATTTTCCGAAACTGAAGTCAGAGCATGGCTACTAGATATGTTGCCAGTTTTGGAATATATCCACGATCACAAGATTCTTCACCGGGATATTTCACTGGAAAATGTTATGCTTCGCCATAACGAATCTAAACCCATGCTGATTGACTTTGGGGCGGTTAAGGAGAAATTGACTCAGATATTATCAGCCCAATCTCCAAATCATCAATACTCAGCTCAGGGTTCAGTGGTAGGAAAAATTGGCTACTCTGCACCAGAACAGCTGCGTATAGGATGTTCCTACCCCTCAAGTGATATTTACTCACTTGGTGTTTCTGCGGTTATCCTTTTGACTGGAAGAATGCCACATGTGTTGATGGATGGTTCTCTAAACTGGCAATGGCGCTCCTATGTCAATATCAGTGACTCTCTAGCTCGCATACTAGAAAAAATGTTGGCAGAAGTACCAATAGAGCGCTACCAATCAGCAAAAGAAGTTTTCATTGAACTTAATGATAATAACTCATCATTGTCACTTGGTGGGGTTTCGAGTCCGTTACCGAAAACACCGCAAATTCAAATTAACACTACACACGGGCAGGAAAAGCAAAACAGCGAAACAAATACTCAATCGCATACACAAACACCAGTCTCTCTCAACCCAGAATTTTTAGAGTTTGTCGGGCGAGAATTAACTAGTTTTGTTGGCCCTATCGCCAGTATTTTGATGACAAACACTTTGAACCAAAGTCCACAGATAGCCCAAAAGGAATTTACCGAAGCGCTTGCTAAGGAAATTTTTGATCCACGAAAAGCACAAGAGTTTAGAAATCGCCTCCAACTTGCTGTAGAACCTAACTCAGCAAAACTTGCAAATCCTAACAGTTTACACCAACCCCTTGGAAACTATCCTGCAATTAGCGATCCGGAGTTTTTAGATCGTTGTCGGCGAGAACTAATTAGTTTTGTTGGTCCTTTTGCTAGCGTCATTCTTATCAAAGATGCTTTAAAGCAACACCCAAAGCTAACTCCAACCCAACTTATAGAAACTTTGATGGCAGAAATTCCTGATGAGCAAAAAGCACAAAAATTTAAAGAACGCATTCATAAAATCACAAGTCAGATCAAATCCCCTGGGGCGATTGCTCGCAGAATTAATCATTGACGCTTTCACGTCTGAGTTCTTCTTAAAAAAGTAAAGGCATCTACAAGAGATGCCCGTCATGCAGGAAAACACTATAAAAAGCTATTCCTACATCTTCCCAACAATCAGCGAATGTGACAAAATGCGGGATGATCCACATACACGGTCACAGTCGTATAAGAGTAATTTTATGAATCTGTAACTTTATAAACAACAGTGTATCTTCGGAAAAATCTGGGCAGTGAGCAATGACTTATAGCTGGGAACGCTTAACAGGGAACAGGGAACAGGAAACAGGGAACACAACGACCACGCTCAGTGCATCGCGCTTAATAGGCTTGATGGTCTGGTGGTGTCCGTATTTTCTTATTAGTTCATGTCCTAATCTACCTGGCAACTGCTATGTACAATAAGTTTTTATTTCACCGCAAGCCTTTGGTGATAATTATGGCGATAGACAACTCCAGAAATAGCAGCTAATAATAACCACGAGAGCGTATTGAGGCGAAAATCGAATAAGCTGACATCTGCTGTGTTGAATAACACCCAACTGACAAATACCAGAAGATAGCTGAAACATATCAATTTATCTTCTGCCTGATCGACAGATTTTAACTTTTGCAACACTTGGACACCCCCAATAAATATCCAAACAAGTAAGCCACAGAATAAAAGAGTCGTGGGAAAACCAATTTCCGCAAATAGCATTAAAAACAAATTGTGAGGATGTCCTAACCAAATATGCATCTGTGCATCGTACAGAGGAGTAAAATTGCGTAAACCCCAACCTGTCCAAGGACGTTGCTGAGTTAAAGACAACGCAAATTGCCACTGTGTTTTGCGAAGTAAGGCGATTGGTCTATCAGGATACAGTTGGTCGTTTAAACGTGCCCAGAAGAAAGCAGGAACAAACTTACGAAACAATTGAGCTATAGTCAAAGGAGCAAAAGCAGCACAAAGCACGCTGGCGACGATACCAGCAACACCAGCCACAAGAATGTGCCAACCTTCGTAAACCGCATAAGCTAAACAAGCAAAAATAGCGATCGCCCAAGCATTGCGCGAGTCAGTCAAAATCAACGCCACAAAAATGGCAATCATCGCCCCTGTGAGGAAAAAGAACGTTCCGTAGGGAGAGTGAAGGAGTGAGGAAGTGTGGGAGGGAGAGAGTGTGGGAAGTTTCTCTCCTTCTCTGATTCTCTCCCTCTCTCCCTCTTCTTTCTCCTTGTTCCCCTGTCTCCTCACACGCCGATAGCTTTCCACCCACAACCCTATCCCTAGGATGAAAACTATCATCAGATAACCAGCAAAGATGTTGGCGTACATGAATACGGAAGCCATGCGACCTACTGGTTGTCCTCCAGGTTCTATCTCCCATTCCACGACAAACCACAAAATTCTTATTTTAGAAGACCAGTTTAAAAACAACTGCCCAAATCCAAGAATCACCACTGGTAGGCAACTAAGCACCAAAATCCAAGAAATTTGCCGCAATTGTACAGGTGTCTGAATAAGCGTACTAAAGCCAGCGAAAACTAAAAAGTACGGTAGGAAATTAAATAAGCCCAACAAAGCCGCCGTTTTGTCGTGAGCAAAACCAACGGTGATCACCATGAACACACTCAAAAGCGCAAACCCCCTGTGGAGGGGACGGCGAATAATTGCGCGGTATTGAGTGAACCAACCTCCCAAGATTGCTAAAACTATACCCACAGCGCCGAGAAACGGAAGCAATGGGAAGACAAGTAGTCCCAGTTGGGCATAGTTCCAAGAAGATTGCAAACTAGGGTTGGGATGACGAAAAGCCGTTTTCAAGCAGGTTCCCAACATTCAGCACGAGTCAGACGAATTTGAGCTAAGGCAAATATGGTAGGTATAATCCGACCGTAGTTAGTGGCGATCGCTCTCCACCCCAAGTCCGCAACAAACCAACTCCACATCACTGGTCCTAAAAAGGCAAACACACTGCGAGTGACTCCATAACGAGCGGCATTAACAGTCATACCCTGCTTTGCCATCTGCAGTGTGGCATAATTTTGAAACTGATTTACTGCTGCTCCAGAACCTTGAATCACGGCTTCTTTAGCAACTTGATATGTCGCAAAGTGCCTCGCAAATTGACGGGCAATTTGTTTGAGCAACACTGGCTGGAGAACGGAGGTGACAGCAAGCGCGCTACCGCCTTTGAGAAGTAACCCCAAGGGATCTCGCTGCAATGTCAGTGGTAGCGGTTCTGTTAATTCTGCTTTTGCTAGCTGACGTTGTATCCGCACAGTCAATTTTTGCTTATCTTTTTCTGGTAATTTTCTCCATACCTGCCCCAACAGGTGCAGAAATACCTCAGCTTCTAAATCAACTGTTGTCAGTTGATTAGAATAAGGCATTTTCAAATATTTACACACTTGAATCAACGCTTGTCGGTAAGTCACCTGACGGCTGCGTCCCCGCAGAACCGTGATCCCATCTGCTGCCAAAAAACGAAAGCGTTGCTCTAGTGCATCTAGCCAAGCTTTGCGACCTTTGCTTTGCACTTCTATAGGTTCCGGTGTGTGAACATAATCTAGAGGATTAAACTTACGACTAAACAGAATTGCTGTTAGATCTTGCAATTCTTCGTCGCTTGCTAGCTCTAGTGCTACCCTTAGTTCATCCAATTTCCGTTCCTCCGTTCCATACAGCTTTTCTGTACCTTATTCTACTATTAGCTTTTTGGACTGATGAGTCGTCATAATAAATTCAAAGGAGGGCTGCGCTAACAAAGTATGCCCTGCGGGCACGCTACGCTATCAAAAAAAGAAACAGGACTTACGCAAACAAACCCAGTTAAGAGCAAAAATCGTCTGTTTGGCAACCAAATACGAACGAATAAACCGGGTTTCTAGCAGATGGTGCGTAAGTCCTAAGAAATTTAATTTTGAATTTTGCATTTTGAATGTTAGCGCAGCGTGCCGCAGGCAGCGAATTTGTTAGCGCAGCGTGCCGCAGGCAGCGTTGCAAGAGCGCCCCTGGAGAGGCTAGCGAGTGTCAAGCCATCACCATTCCGCCATCAACGTTAAAAACTTGTCCGGTGATGTAACCAGCGGCGGAATCGGCAGCCAGAAAGCGCACCATTCCGGCGACTTCTTCCGGTTGACCATAACGAGCTAGCGGAATATATTTAATAATCTCTTCAGCGTTGATATCGCTTGTCATGTCCGTGGCGATAAAACCGGGAGCAACAGCGTTAACCGTGATACCGCGAGAGGCAAATTCTTTGGCGATGGTTTTAGTAAAGCCGATGACGCCTGCTTTGGCGGCGCTGTAGTTGGCTTGTCCGGGGTTACCCATTTGTCCGGCGACAGAGGTAATGTTGATGATTCGCCCGGAACGTTGTTTGAGCATAATTTTACTGACTGCACGAGTACAGAAGAAAACACCAGTTAGATTTAGATCTATCACAGCTTGCCAATCTTCCGGTTTCATTCGCAAAAGCAGTGTGTCGCGAGTGATACCGGCGTTGTTAACCAAGATATCGACACGATTGAACTTTTTCGTCACAGTGTTAACTAGCGCTTCTACCTGATCAACTTGAGAAACGTCAGCTTGAAGGGCTATGGCACTTCCTCCGGCTTTTGTTATTGTATCGACAACCTCTTCGGCGGCATTGCTGGAACTGGCATAATTGACGACGATATTGGCTCCTAGTTCCGCTAATTCTAATGCGATCGCCCGCCCAATACCCCGTGAAGCACCGGTAACAATAACCACTTTTTCACGCAAAAGTTGCAAATTTTCTGGCAATAGTTCCATAAATATTCCTCTTTATGATCCGTAGCGCTAATCATCATAAAGTGATTGTGCGTCAAGAAGAAGGGGTGTAAGGGTATAAGAGTATAAGGGGAGCCAGTGCGTTGGGGAGCCAGTACTGCAGGAGGGTCTCCCGACCTAGGCGACTGCGTTAGCGCAGCGGAACCGGAGGTTCTCCCCGAAGGGCATCCGGGTTTCCCGACTTGTAGACGCCGGAGGCGGCTTCCCGCTTTCTTAGCACCTGGCGTTGTAGGGAATAAATCAGTGCTTGCTCTGACACCAAGGTGGTTCCGGGGCTTTGTTGTACAAAAATATTGTTTTTTCTTTGCCCCTACACCCTTAGCTTTGGTCAACAATAAAAACAATCTAGGATTTGACAGATAAACGCTCTCGGGAACTACCATTGAAAAATCAAATAGTCAAACAGTAGAAAAGTGGTGAGTGTCACATGGCTACTAAAAAACAATTCAACAGCTTTGAAGAGATGCTTTCTGGTGCTGATGTACCAGTGTTGGTAGACTTTTATGCAGATTGGTGTGGACCTTGTCATATGATGGCTCCAATTTTAGAGCAAGTTAACGCTCAGCTCCAAGGACGCATACAAATTGTCAAAATTGATACTGAGAAATATCCAGAATTAGCAAGTCAATATGAAATTTATGCTCTACCAACGCTGGTATTATTTAAGCAGGGTCAGCCAGTGGACCGGATTGAGGGTGTGCTGCAAACACCGCAGTTAGTGCAACGTTTAACGACATCGATTTAATTGGCTTTGAAGGTAGAGACGTTGTATGTAACGTCTCTACTAGCTTGAAGATGAGTGTAGGGGTGTAAGGGTGTAGGGGTGTAGGGGTGTAAGGGTGTACGGAAGTACATGATAGTTACTGATTTCAACAAATGGCTAATGAATGACAAATGATAAAAGTGTGCATTCCCAAACAAGGCGCGGCTGAGCATAGCAAAGCAAAGATTTACGAGCTTGTTCTAAGTGTTGAATCATGCTTAGTTGACGCTTGTGCTGCCAGTAAAATTGTTGCAGATAATCAACTAACCACAATTGAGCTTCTGTATCTAAATCTTTATCAATTTGTTTAGCTAATTGCAAAGCCTCACGGTAAGATGAAGGGACTTTGGTCAGGGTTTTGAGTAGTTCAGGGGGAATAACTTGCAGTTGTTGGTAAGATGCGATCGCATCTCCCGGACTACCAGCCGCAACGCTCAACACTGCTGGATGCTGCAAAATTTCTTCATGCCCTGTTTGTGTCAGAACTTGAGCCATTGCAGTTCCATCCAAACGATAGAAAGGAATTCGCTGACAGCGGGACACCAATGTTGACAATACAGACTCAACTGAAGGCGCGATTAAAATCAGCGTTGTCTGTCCGGGTTCTTCCAAAGTCTTGAGCAAAGCATTTGCTGCAGCTTCCGCCATCGTTTCTGCTTGATCCAGCACAACCACTTGTCTTGGTGCTTCCAACGGCGAACGGCTCACAAATGCAGTAATTTCCCGAATTTGTTCTAAGCGAATTGTAGCCGGTGCTCTGCGCTTAAGTCCTTTTTCTGCTGCTTCTGTTGCTGTTAGTCGTTGTCCTTGATGCAAATAAGTTGGCTGCACCCACAACAAATCTGGGTGGTTACCTTGACGCACGCGGTTTTGATGTGGACTGAAGAGCAACTCCACAAAGCACCGTGCTGCTAAACTCCGTCCTACACCATCTGAACCGACAAACAAATATGCTGGAGCAATACGTTTTTTTGCTACAGCTTGTAGCAGTAATTCCACTGCTTGGTGTTGTCCGACAAGTGGTGCAAATGCGTCAGTCATTCAATTTTGGATCTTAACTTATGGATTTTGGACTGGTTCGGTTGAATCGCTCCGCGCCGTGAGCGTCGGAAGGCGGTAGTAGTGCTTGTATCTTGTGCCGTGCTTTGTAGTTACATCCCTTTTGGGTTTTCAGGCTAATATCTTTATAATAGATATATTTTGAAGCACGTTGTTGATCAAAACCAGCGGAACGCCATGTTTTCACTTCGGAGTGGAAGCGTCAAAATTAATAAAGTTGTTAAAATCTCAGGGGTAGAAACATGAGAGTTTGGCTAGCCTGCTTTTTGGTACTGTTTGCCCTAGCAGAACTGTTTGATTGGGTGAAAGAATTCAACCTACCGCTTCCTATATACATATTAGGTGGGGCATTTCTAGCTGTTGCTTCTAATTACGATAAGCTTTTTGGCTCCTACTTAAGTCATGCAAGCGAAGCATCACCCCAACAAATTTTGCTTAATGATTCACCTTCGCTTACAATTTCAGATTCTGTTGAAGAATTACAAAAATCTGAAACAAAAAGTTAAAGGTACTATAGCAATCCTATTTGATTTGTGAAAATTGCTGGAGTCCAGAAACCCGGTTTCTGGCAGAAACCGGGTTTCTAATTTTTCACAAATGATTTAGGACTGCTATATAACTCACATCGCCACACTGTTTTTCAGCAGTGTGGTCTTATAATATGCATTTTCGATGAAATTTACAAGTATTGGGGTAGAGACCATCCTTTATCATTAAGTGCATAAGCGATAAGTACTTACGCCTATATAATCTATATCCGGAAATGCGTAGGTGATAACTCTTGAATATCATAAATTTCTCATGAGTGATAATCCCAGTCCAAACCGAAAAATCCTGCTGATGTCAGCAAATCCCTCTGGGACAAGCCTATTGCGTCTGGATGAGGAGATGCGCGAAATAAAGGAGGGGTTAAGACGGGCAAAGAAGCGCGATCGCTTTTCAATAGATCGGGCAGAAGCAGTACGCTACAGGGATATACACAGAGCTATTCTAGAATACGAACCGCACATCATTCACTTTTCCGGACACGGTTCTGGAGAAGATGGTTTGGTATTTGAAGATGAAGCGGATCAAATCAAGCTCGTTGATGCACAAGCTTTGGCAGGATTGTTTCAATTGTTCGCTAACCAAATTGAGTGTGTTGTCCTTAATGCTTGTTATTCAGAGTATCAGGCAAGGGGGATCGCACAACACATTCATTATGTCATAGGCATGAGTCAGGCAATCCAAGATAGAGCAGCAATTGAATTTGCCGTGGGTTTTTATGATGCACTCGCAGCAGATAAGAGTTATGAGTTTGCTTATAAATTAGGTTGTAGTCTCATTCAGGTAGCAGGGATATCACAACACCTCATTCCTCAACTTATGACTCACAATAATTTACAATCCCAACATTCCAAAGAAACACTACCTGGTAATTATACACCAGAACCAGATAAAATCATATATATTGAACGATCGCCCATTGAGGAGAAAAGCTTTGGTGCGATTGTACAACCAGGGGCGCTGATTCGCCTGAAAGCACCCCAGAGAATGGGAAAAACTTTACTCTTGGAGAAATTGCTCGACTATGCCAGACAGCAGGGTTATCAAACAGCTAAATTAGATTTGAAACTTGCTGATACTGATACCCTAACTAGCTTAAAAAGTTTCTTGCAGTGGTTATGCGTTGATGTTTCTGATAGTTTAGAACTTCAACTTAAGGTGAATGAATACTGGCAAGATATCTACGGGCTGAATAAAAACTGTACTCGTTACTTTCAAAAGTATTTACTCTCAGATATCAAAACTCCTCTGGTCTTTGCTATAGATAATTTTGAACGGTTGTTTGAATCTCCTGATATTTTCTCTCCATTTTGCTTGCTTCTGCGGAGTTGGTATGAAACAGCGAAACAAGGAGACAGAGTTGGTAATATTTGGAAGAAACTGCGGTTAGTTGTGGTTCATTCCACTGAAGCTTATCCATCGTTGGATACCAATCATTCACCGTTTAATGTTGGATTAGCGATAGAGTTACCCGAATTTAACCTGCAACAAGTGCAAACTCTTGCCAAGCAGTATGAATTAGATGGACAGTTGGGAGAAGATGGATTTCGTCAGCTGATTACGTTGGTAGGAGGACACCCATATCTCATACAGCAGGCTTTAGCCAATCTCAAGACTCAACAAATAACTCTAGAACAACTTTTAAGCCTTGCGCCGACCGAACAGGGAATTTTTAGCGATCATCTGCGACAGCAACTATGGAATTTACAACACAACCCTCAGTTAGAATCAGCATATAAAAAAGTGGTGATGGCAGATGAACCTATGAGACTTGATGCGGAAGTTGGGTTTAAACTGCATAGTTTGGGGTTAGTGAAACTCGCTGGTAATGATTGTATTCCCAGTTGCGATTTATATCGTCAGTACTTCTTAGTGCGTTTGGGGTAAGTTATGGTTGATCAATACATTTTCTCTGGAAGTCTACCCGAAGAAGCCACCACTTATGTGACGCGAGAAGCTGATGGTGAATTGTATCAAGGACTCAAGGCGGGTAAATTTTGTTATGTCCTGAACTCCAGACAAAGTGGAAAGTCCAGCTTGCGAGTGCGAACCATGCGCCGATTACGAGAGTCTGGCGTGGAATGTTCAGCTATTGATCTTTCTGCTGGAGGTATTCAGAATGTCCCACCAGAACAATGGTATGCAGATTTGATTGATACGCTCATTGAGAGTTTTGGATTGGATCTAGAATTTGGGGATTGGTGGTCACAAAATCAGTTAAATTCGCTTGTCACGCGATTTCGGAAGTTTATTGAAGAAATACTACTTGCTGAGATTAAAGAAAATATTGTCATTTTTATTGATGAGATTGATAGTGTTCTCAGCCTCAATTTCCCCACAGACGACTTCTTTGCATTTATCCGTGCCTGTTACAATCAGCGTGTTGATAATCCTGAATATAATCGCCTCACCTTTTGTTTGTTGGGAGTCGCATCACCCAGCAATTTGATTTCAGATAAAAAGCGCACCCCGTTTAATATTGGGAAAGCCATCGCTCTCAAGGGATTCCAACTGCATGAAGTTGAACCGTTAGAGAGGGGGTTGCACGGAAGGTATTCTGATTCTCAAGCAGTGATGAAACAAATCTTACACTGGACAGGAGGACAACCGTTTCTGACACAAAAGCTGTGTCAGTTCATCGTGGAAGAGTCAGAAATAGATAATCCTCGTACTGTTGAACAGGTTGTGCGATCGCGCCTGATCAAAAATTGGGAATCTCAAGATGAACCAGAACATCTGCGAACGATTCGAGATAGAATTCTCAGGGATGAACAACGCGCATCTTATTTGTTGGAGTTGTATCAGCAAATCCGGGTAACGGACGAGCAATCTGAAATTACAGCAGATGATACTCTGGAACAAAGTGAATTACAACTTTCAGGAATAGTCGTTAGGCAAAATAACAAGTTAAGAGTTTACAATCCTATTTACAAAGAGGTTTTTGACCAGAATTGGGTAGAAAATCAATTAAGAAACCTGCGTCCATATTCTGAGAATTTCCGCTTTTGGGTGGCTTCTGGAGGAACTGATGAGTCACGATTGTTACGGGGAAAGGCATTACAAGAAGCTGAATTATGGGCAACGGATAAAAGTTTAAGTTATCAAGATAGGCAATTTTTAGCAGCTAGTAAACAGAAAGAAATTCAGGAGCAAATTGCTGCGAGAGAACGAGAAGCTGCATTGGAACATGAAATAAAGGATAAGGAAGCAGCAGAAAAAAGGTATGAGCTATTAGCTGAAGCTAATAAAAAAGCTCAACGACAGATTCGTATTGGCTCTGTTGTTTTAGTGTTGACTTTACTAGGAGCAGTCATTTCTGTAAATTGGGCAGGTAAGGATATTCAAGAAATCCGAAAAACTACCGAACAGATTTCAACCTTATCTAAACTAAGTGAAGAACTTCATAGAAAGGATAAACTAACTCAAGCAAGTCAGGCTAGAGAACAAATAGGTTTAGCCTTTGAAATTCAAGACTATGAACTCAAATGAGCAATGTTGTTAGCTTATATTTCACAAGCATATCAGCAACTTGAAAAGTGGAATGAGGCAGGAAATTCCATTACAGAAAGTCTAAAGATTTTAAAGAATCATGCAAATAATAGTACTTCTAATGAGGAATTACAAATCCAAGTTTTGGCAAATAGAGTTCAAGGTGATTTACTAGTACATAAAAAAGAAAAAAACAAGGCGATAGAATCTTATAAATCAGCATTTAAAATTCTTAAGGATTACTCAGAACAAACTAGCCCCTTTAGAAAAAGTAACCAATTTATCACAGCCAAAGATATTGAATTAGTTCATCGAGATTTCATTGAGCTACTCTCCAAAAATAATACAGAATCAGAATTGAGGAAAGACGTTGAAGCATCTCTCACTAAACATTTATATGCTCAACTTAAATATTCTCTGAAGGCTAAAGATTGGAAGGCTGCTGACCAACAAACAGCCCAACTCATGCTTAATCTTGCCAAAAGAGAAGAACAAGGATATTTAGATTATGACGACATTAATAATTTTTCTTGTCCACACCTAAAAGAAATAAACAAACTTTGGGTAGAATCAGACAAACGTTTTGGTTTTAGTGTGCAAAAGGAAATATGGATTAAGACTGGAAATAGACTGGCTATAAAACCGTCGGACTGGAAACAAGATTATGACAATTATTTTTCGTTTGCCAAGACAGTTGGATGGTATGATGACAAGAAAGTAGACGAGCAGGGATCAAGAGGAAACTTCTTGAGGTACGACGACTTGATGGAGCGTATAAAAGATAACCCTTACTGGGGGCGGGGAAGCCTACCTTTAGTACGTGGGTTGGTTATGGTGGATGATTTCCTAGGCCGGGAACTCTTCTTTCGCCTTGCGACTTGTAAAGTGTAACATTTAAGGCTTTCAAAAGTTTGTAAACATTTATTACAGCCTCCTTTCCCACGCAATAATCAGCATTTGGTGAAATCCGATACCTGGCACCGGGGGAATATAGCAGTTTGCGTGGATAAATTTTTCTGCTACCTCATGCACCTCTGTACTCTCCGTCACCCTCTGTTTGTCCCAAGGTAGGCTCATTTGTCCTGGCGACGACTTTTTAGCTTTCCCACCCTTCATTACCGATGGCAAAAAGCGACTACCCCAGTAATTTCGCTTCTCTGGTTTCGCCTGTGGTCGATATTTCTGACAAAACCTGCGATACTTCGCCGCGCATTCCTCCAAAGTTCGTCCTAATTGTAAAAACGCCGGATGCCTCTGCTGTATCATCACCATTAAGGATGTTGTCATTCACCAAGCGCGAGACACTCATGCCACCATCTACCATCTGCAAAAGCGCTTCAGAAATTATCGTTTGAGGAAGTTTCCCAGTTTCTTTGACTAATTCCTCTAATACAACTCCCGCCTGTTGATCATAACTTTTCCCACTCTCCCAATACCGTCGCCCATTCTTATCCATTTTCCAGATACTGACTTCTTCCTCTTGCGCCAGTAGTTCGCGCTCCATTTTGCGCATCTGCTTCACGTCGTCCATCTTGGCTTGCACAGCCTCTTGAGTCACTTCATCACCAGTAGCGGTAAAATAATCTCGTACAGGCTCCATCATTGGTGTAACTAACTGAAGCGCCATTATAGTCCCAACCTGCCATAACACCAATGGCAACCTGACAAGCTTTATCCGTTTCTTCGCGTCACGTTCTGTAATACCGTTTTCTTGCAAATACTCTTGCCACTTGCGCTTGTTCTTGCCACACTCTTGCTTCTTATCCGCCAATTGCTGTGCTATCCGCCGACTTGCATCCGCCTCTATCTCAAGCAGTTGCTGAATTGTAGGATTTTTTTGTAAATTTTCTTCAGAAGCGATCGCAGTTGAGTCAAAATTTGTTATCATGGCTTTAGTTAAATTGATAAGTTTACTGAACAAAAGTGCTCAGGTTTGCAAGACACGCGGGCGCTTTTGTTTTTTGTATTATACCATGCTTTTATAATCAAAAAGCACAATAAATATAAATTTCAGTCGTATTTCTCAAGTTTATTTTTGTTACAAAACCCCCATATTTAGCTGCACATTCAATGCGCGTGATTTACCCAACTTCAAAACAGCTGGATACTACCAAAGAGCCATAACATCAATAGCAACTAAACAAGCTTTATCGTTTATTTGCGTCGCTTTCTGTCAGATCCTTTTCCAAATCCTCTTGTTACTTGCGGTTCTTCTTGGTTCTTCTGGGCTAATTCCTCTGCTATCTGCTCCTTTACAGACGCCTCCAGTTTAAGCAGTTCCTTGATGGGAAGATTTTTTATAACATTTTTCATATGAAGGTGCTTAATCTCGGACAAATTTGATTTCATCGTTTTAGTTAATCAATAATTAGTAAACAAAAGCGCCCTCGGTCTTCAAACTTTGAGCGCTTTTGTGTTTGTATTTTACCATGCTTTTATAATTAAAAAGCACAACACATCATAGATTTCAGCCCTGTTTCCCAGGTTTATATTTCTTGCAAAATCCCCAATATTTAGCCGCACATTATGGTAGTTTTATTTGGGGGCATCTCACTTTTGCAAATATACCCGGCGATTAGAAATCGCGGCTACACAAACGAAGTCCGCCTACGCGGACTTTTGGAATTTGAAACCCACGGAGGTGGGTTTTGTCTGTATAGCCGCGAATTCCATTCGCCAGGGCAGGGGTGTTTTTACAAAAGTAAGATGTTCTCTTTTATTTGGTGCGCCCACTGTACTAGGACTGTTTTTTGAATTGTTATTTCCCCATCTTTCGCTTCATTTGTTCTAACTCTTCCTCAGTTTCCCAGCGGCGAAACTTATCCTCTAAATCGTCATGTCCACTAAAAGAGCCGCTAGTCGCACCCCACCAACCGCTAGTTTCTGAGGGCTGCTGCGCCTTAGTCTTAGCACGGGCTGTTTGAGCTTGGGCTGCTTTGGCTTGCACTTCCTGTCGGCGTTGTTGAATTTTGCGCAATAGTTCTTTGGCTTGGGTGATGCGTTCTTTCACTCCTTGCATTTGTCCCCAAAGCTGGTTTCCTTCGCGCAAGAGTGCGGCTTCTCGTTGTGCTGCAGCCGCCGCTAAGTCCTGTCTATTCAGAGATTTTGCCTTTTCTACACGAATATGCCACCTTTGGATTTCTTGAGCAGTGGAGAGAATTTGCTCTTGCGATCGCTTCTCCTGGACTTGTAAATCTGCAATGAGCTTCAATGTGTCTTCCTCTTGCTCGCGCAGCTGCTCCAACAGCGCTTCTAGCTCCAAATGCGGATTATTACGCAAGAATTCCTCCAAACGGTTTTCCAAAAACCGATTAAAATCGTCAAATAAGCCCACTGCTAGAACTCCAGAGGTTAGGTGCTTTTTTCATTGTAGTAATTATTAAGGAAATTCAAGCACCAATTGGCAGCTTGATGACAAACTTAGCACCTTCTCCGGGTGCTGAAACACACGTCAATTGTCCGCCACACTTGTTAATAATTTGGTTGCTAATTGACAAACCCAAACCTGTACCGCAACCCACAGGTTTTGTGGTAAAGAATGGGTCAAAAATCATTTCGCGTGTCTTGTGTGTCATACCTGGTCCGTTGTCAGCAATTTGGATCACAACATAATCAGAGTCTAAAACTTCCGTTGTGATCCAAATGCATGGATTCCAGTCAAAGGTAGGCTGATCGTTTATCGTTGACTTGAGATTCTTGCCAAGGGAATCAATTGCATTAGTCAGAATATTCATCAACACCTGGTTCAACTGCCCAGGATAGCATTCTATTTCAGGCAGGTGAGCGTACTGTTTTATAACTGTAATATTCGGATAATCTGATCTACCTTTTAGGCGGTGTCCAAGGAGCAACAATGTATTTTCAAGATCTTCATGAATGTTTAGCGCTGTTTTTTCAGCTTGCTCGACCCGTGAGAAGTTCCGCAATTGTAAGACAATTTGGTGAATGCGCTCAGCTCCAATTGTCATTGAGGACATAAGTTTGGATACGTCTTCCTCAATAAAATTGAAGTCAATCGCCGTTGTTGCAGCTTCAATTTCCGCCACTGGATGGGGATAGTTTTTCTGGTAAAGTTTAATTAAGGTTAGCAAATCTTGTGTGTATTGATTGGCGTGAGGCAAATTAGCATAGATAAAATTGAGTGTATTGTTAATTTCATGGGCAATTCCCGCAACTAAATGACCCAAACTGACCATTTTTTCGTTGTGCATCAGTTGGGTTTGTGTATGAGTGAGTTCTTTTAAAGCTTGGTCTAGCTGCTGATTTTTTTGAGTGATTCGACGAGTCAAAAGCCGTCGCTCTAATTGCGCCATCACTTGACGGGTGAGAGTTTGTAGTGCTTCAATTTGTTTTTGCTCAAGTTGACGCGGTACAAAGTCGAGTACACAGAGTGTACCTATCGAATAATCTTCTTTTGTAATCAGGGGTACTGCTGCATAAAACCGAACGTGAGGCGGTGAGACGACGACTGGATTCTTGGCAAATTGTGGATCTGTTAAAGTGTCTGGAATGATTAACGTATCACCTTTTTGCACAGTCAACGGACAGAAACCAGCTTCAAGTGGGGCATTCGTAATTTCCGTGCCTACCTTTGACTTGAACCATTGTCGGTATGCGTCTACAAAAGTAATTAATCCCACAGGGGTTTGACAAATCTGTGCTGCTAATTTAGTCAAATCATCAAAGTCTGCTTCAGCAGGCGTGTCGAGTATTTCATACTGATAA
Organism: Brasilonema sp. CT11; assembly: GCF_017982655.1. GTDB lineage: Bacteria > Cyanobacteriota > Cyanobacteriia > Cyanobacteriales > Nostocaceae > Brasilonema. The sequence continues at coordinate 16,170 of NZ_JABXYX010000127.1, forward strand.
AGTCTGTTTAGCCGTGCTGTTTCGTGTTCCACAGCAGCTAGTATCTTATCAGGTTGTTTCTGCATCGATTTTGGCGACGTGGCACTTTTGTGCTGACCATTTTATGAATTAACAAAGCTTAATTTTAATTATAGTGGTGTTAGCCAGTAAGTAACATTTTCTACAACTTTATTTTGAAACCCAAACTCGGTCAATTTCTCAGGTGGTAAACCTATATAAGTCCAATGGGGTATATCATTCTCTACAGTCTGATACCAGCCATATTGATTGAGAATCTGTCTTTGGGCAAGACTTGTAACTCTCAAATCAATAGCTAAGCCCCAAAGATGTTGTGATGCACCTGGTGGTGCAACTAGACCAAGGATTTTTGTTTCTTTTCCTTCACGCACTTGTTCTAAAGTCTTATTAGTTGCATATTTTTGCCAAAATCTCAAATTAGTGGCAAAACTGCGACTACAATCACTAGCACCATAACCTGATTTTAAAGGAATTTGTACTTGTGAACGTGCTTGATTGAAAGCGTCGGCTGCTAATTTTTGTAAATAACACTCGCTCGTATTCTTCACTTGAGTTAGTGTTAAAGTCGATTGAAATTGTTTGGTTTCCTGGTCGTTAGTAAAGAGAACTTTTGGTGGAAGTTTAATTTGCGGATCTTGGTTGACAAATACTGACCCATAAGCACGTAATAGTATATATTCAAATGTATGTGGTGTGGGAATTGTTAGTAACTTATTTGTAAGTGCTGATAAAAATCGCTCTTTTTCAGTTAAGTTTTGATTGGGAGTAAATGGCTGGCTGGGAGTTGGAGAGATGAGTGTTTGAGGAAGATTTGTACAAGATTGAGTTAACACTCGGTTATTCTCTAAAGATGGAGTTGTGATACAAGTTGTTGGATTTGGAATCTCTGCCATTAACTTGTCGCGGCTTATTCCATGACTTGCGACTAATGCACAAGAAAGAAAAGCAATCATAATGTAAAAAAATGTCTTTTTTAAAAAAGTTCTCATTTTCATTTTCGCGCTTGGTAGGTACATCCTCATTAAGGTTGCTATATTAGCTGTATATCACTCTACTAACAACAAGAAAACGTAGATAGAATAGAGTGATTTATCTGACATTTCCATATTCAGTTTTCAGCGATGCAAGCACTGTATCAGCTAATATTGAGATTGACTATATACTTATTTCAAGTATGACCATGCACACTATTGAATTCCAAGACGCTTATGATGTCATCGTCGTCGGTGCAGGTCACTCTGGTTGTGAAGCCGCCCTTGCTGCTGCACGCCTCGGCTGTCGAACTTTGCTGTTGACACTCAACTTGGATAAAATTGCTTGGCAACCCTGTAACCCAGCAGTGGGTGGTCCAGCCAAATCCCAGTTGACTCACGAGGTGGATGCACTCGGCGGAGAAATTGGCAAAATAGCAGATAGGACTTATTTGCAAAAGCGGATTCTAAATTCTTCGCGAGGACCTGCTGTTTGGGCTTTGCGTGCTCAAACAGATAAAAGAGAATACGCAGCGGTAATGAAAGCTATTGTCGAGAACCAAGACAACTTAATTATCCGCGAAGGAATGGTCACAGATTTGGTGTTGGGGGCAAACGAAGAAGTCATAGGCGTTCAAACATATTTTGGTGTGGCGTTTGAGTGCAAAGCAGTTATCTTGACGACGGGGACGTTCTTAGGAGGACGGATTTGGGTTGGTAATAAGTCGATGGAGGCGGGACGCGCTGGAGAATTTGCTGCTGTTGGTTTGACGGAAACTCTCAATCGCTTGGGGTTTGAAACAGGAAGACTCAAAACAGGAACCCCGGCACGGGTAGACAAGCGGTCTGTTGACTATAGTAAAATGACACCACAGCCAGGGGATGAAGATATCCGTTGGTTTAGCTTTGACCCAGAAGTTTGGGTAGAACGGGAACAACTTCCTTGTCATATCACCCGCACGACGCCGGAAACTCATCGCCTGATTCAGGAAAATCTCCAACTTTCACCAGTTTATGGCGGATGGGTGGATGCCAAAGGACCACGTTATTGTCCGAGTATAGAAGATAAGATAGTCCGCTTTGCTGATAAGGAAAGCCATCAAATTTTTATTGAACCTGAAGGAAGAGATATTCCTGAACTTTATATTCAAGGGTTTTCTACAGGGTTACCGGAAAATTTGCAACTCCACATGTTACGGAGTCTGACTGGGTTGGAAAAGTGCGTTATGCTCCGCCCAGCTTATGCTGTTGAGTACGATTATTTGCCTGCGACTCAGTGTTATCCGACGCTGATGACGAAAAAGGTAGAAGGGCTGTTCTGCGCTGGACAAATTAACGGCACAACAGGATACGAAGAAGCGGCAGCTCAAGGGCTTGTTGCTGGAATTAATGCTGCTCGCTTTGCTCGCGGTCAAGAAATGATTGTTTTTGCCCGTGAACAAAGTTACATCGGTACATTAATTGATGATTTGTGTACCAAAGACTTACGGGAACCTTACCGTATGCTCACGAGCAGGTCTGAATATAGATTGATACTGCGTTCTGATAATTCCGACCAGCGGTTGACACCATTAGGACGGGAAATCGGCTTAATTGATAACCGACGTTGGGAACTTTTTACTCGCAAGCAAGAAAAGATTGCAGCGGAAAAAGAACGGTTATACGGGACGCGCGTGAAGGAACATGATGAAATTGGGCAGGCGATCGCCCAAACCACCCAACAAGCAATCAAAGGTTCGATTACCCTAGCTGACTTGTTACGGCGTCCGGGATTTCATTACGTAGATCTCAACACATACGGACTGGGAAACCCCAATCTTGAACGTGCGGAAAAAGAAGGTGCTGAAATTGACATCAAGTATTCTGGCTACCTGCAAAGACAACAAAATCAGATTGACCAAATTGCCCGTCAAGCACACCGCCAGTTACCTGCAGACTTAAACTACCAGGCGATTGAAACTCTTTCTAAAGAAGCGCGGGAAAAACTGACCAAGGTGAAACCATTGACAATAGGGCAAGCAGCTCGTATTGGTGGGGTGAATCCAGCGGATGTGAATGCTTTATTAATTTATCTAGAATTGCATAAAACCAAATCTGGGAAGGAATTTTCGGTGTTAGCTTGAAAACAATTCCAAAAGAGGGAGTATAGTTATAAGTGAAATATCAAGAGACTAGTATCGGTGATGACATGAAATTAACACCGTGACATCATTCGCAGTCTCCATATTCAATCAGAATCTCAAATCTACCTGAAATCTACTCGTGATATTTAGGACGAGAGATTAGACGGGTTTCATCTTAGGTTTTATTCGCGGACACAGGGGGAACAATAATTATCTTGCTAGGAGTTAGTAGTCAAGAACGCCATGTCACAAAACGCCAATACCTATCTCATTCTTCCAGAACAATCCGAAGAATTCATCGCTAACGAACCCTGGTCCATAGAAACCTATGCTGATGGCTTGATGGATGAACTCTTCGCTGATCTTAATGTCATTTTGGATCGTTCTGAGCGCTTGCCTTCCCAAACACCATTGCCTCAAAAAGAAATTCCTCAAGTACCAACAGTTACAACGCCGCCAAGTGCAATCTCAGAAACACTCATTAGCCTTGTACACGAAGGGGCGCAACCTAGAAACAATCCATTGAATCCAGTTGGAGTCGGGACTCCAAGGGTTCCCAAATTAATAAAAAAACGAGTCAAAAAATCAAAACGCAGAAGAGGCATAGCGCTTTTGATGGGAGTCACCGCAGGGTTAGCCGCTGCTAGCATTGTTTGGGTAGCAAACTCTGGACTCTTCAATCGTTTCGTTTTCAAATCATTCCAGCAAAGCCTACTGCAGCCGCACCTAGAGAGGTGCGTACAGTTAGCTGATTGATCAACAAAGTACGAAGGGGGATTTTGAGTCCTTCATCGACGCATCTCGGGAAAACCCCGAAAGCCTTATTTTTCGTTGAGATGCGTCGATAGCTTACAGGGAGGGGGTTTCAGGTGTGTGGTTTATAGCAGACAGGCTTTATGACGAGTATGTTGAGCTACTTATATCATGTCCGGTGGCATAGTAAGTGTATAATTTCTCTAAAAGAAAAAATTGCTGGTATATGCCAAAACGTTTAACGCTACAACCACATCTAAGTATCGCAGAACTGGAGCATCGTTACCGTCAGG
>NZ_JABXYX010000128.1 GCF_017982655.1 Brasilonema sp. CT11
CTTTAGATCAAGTTGAGGATGTACTCTGCCAAGGCTTACGAGAACTTTGTTCTGATTGCGCTCGCCTACGTTCTTTAACTTTTTTCCCTCATCTCAGGATACTACCTCTGAACGCAACTTAGTATCAATTTCAATTCGATGTCTTCCTTTGCCACAATAGCAAAGATAAGGACGCAGTCATAAAAATTGCAGAGCAATTAGAAGAAAATAAGATTAAACCGTGGCTGGATATATGGGAACTACAACCTGGTTTTCCTTGGCAGCCAGAACTAGAAAAGCAGATTGCTCAGATAAAGTCAGCAGCAGTTTTTGTTGGTCAAACTGGTATTGGTCCTTGGCAAGAGGATGAAATAAGAGCTTTTTTGCGTGAATTTAAGGATCGACAGTGTCCTGTTATTCCTGTGCTGCTTCCTGATGCTCCACACACACCTGATCTCCCACGTTTTCTTCAAGGCTATACATGGGTTGATTTTCGGGAACAGACACGTGTTTATATTCCTCCAATGGAGAGACTGATCTGGGGTATTACTGGGAAAAAGCCAGTAAGGGTGAAGGTGATCCCACAAAGCCAACCTCAAAACACTCCGCAAAATCAAAGAAATGATTCAAGTGATGACCTCAGTTCAGAAAAAGGCGTAAACTACACTAGACTGCGAGACTTACTAGCAGCAGGAAAATGGAAAGAAGCTGACGATGAAACCTACCTAGTGATGCTTCAAGCTGTCGGGCGCAAGGAAAATGACTGGATTAGAGAACAAGAACTCTTAAACTTTCCCTGCACTGACCTCCGCACAATTGACCAATTGTGGGTAAAATACAGCAATCGACGTTTTGGCTTCAGCGTTCAGAAGAAAATTTACCTCAGTTTTGGCGGCAAGCCGGACGGTAAATACTACGAAGAAGCCTGGAGAAAATTAGGCGAGCGCGTGGGATGGAGAGTGAAAGAAAACTGGATTAGGGGAGAGGAAGTCACTTTTGATACAACTGCTCCCCAAGGACACCTCCCTTTGCTCCCCAAGGGAGAATCGGGTTTCGGGGTATGGTGGGTTCTCTCGCATCGAGACTTGTAAACTGTAACATTTAAGCGTTTCAGAATAATGTAAATATTTATTGCAGCTTCCTTTCGCACGCTATAATCAACATTTCCAGATTTCAATACCTGCCACCGAGGGGAAATATCCATTAATCTGTAAAATGATTACGAATCCGTCGTTGTAACTCAACAGGAATATAAACGCTCACGCTACTCCTGATGTTCCTTCAAGCTTATTCAAGGTATACCTTGCTCTAGTCTTAAGAATATTTAGTTGGTCAACCTGTTCCAACAAACGGTCTAAAGTAGCTGTTTCATCACCCGAGAGTTGATTTTCTGCATTTCTAGCTAGCAAATCGTCCAATTGAACTTGAGCTTTTGGAGACAACATACTTTCTGCCAAGGCTTGCAGTTCATCCAGACTCAAGCCAGTTAATATTTCAGCATCAGATGTTGATGTATTGGTTAACTGATGATATGTTTCCAAATTTAAGAGTACACCAACTCGCTCTCCTTGTTGGTTGGTAACGTACTGAACTGATTCAGACATTGGTGAGTTTAAGAATATGTTTAGGTTGATCGTAACTTACGTCTTGGATCTGGTAAAACAAATGTCAATAATATTTTTTTTAAAGATTAACTACAACGATACACTACATGTTATTCACCCAAAGATTTCTCTATTGCCCTTCGGATGTATTTTTGATAAGATATACCTTCTTTTTTGGCAACTGTTTTGACTTTTTCTAGTAACTCTTCTGAAACTCGTAAGTTAACAGTTTTGTCCTTAGGTTTGAATTCAAAACTAACAGGTTTAAAATTGTCTTCATGAAGATAGTCAGACAAGTCTTGTTCTAGTAAACTTTCTACCTCTTCATCGGTCGTCATTTTAGGTAATATTTTCTTCATAACGAAGCACCTCTTTTTCGTGCATATAACGGGCGCTGATTGGTCTAATGAATATTTCTTCTTCTTTCTCACGTAAGGTAAATGCTACAAAAATATACTTTCCTTTGGTTGACTTACCTACAGCAAGAAATCTTTCCTCAAGCTGAGAATGGTTTATATCCGGAGATATCCAAACTTTGCTAGAGAATAACGTCTCAATTTCTTCTATTGAGACTCCGTGTTTTTGACACTTTTGACAATTTCCATCATCCCAGTCATAGCCTGATATCTCTTGTAACATACGCTTAAATTAACATTTGTATATACAAATGCCAATACATATAACATTTTATGCTTGCGGTGTGCGATATCTGTTTTCTGTTAGCAGCTAGTATCCTAGAAATACAATCACAACCACCCAACCAAACCGCATGACTGTACATGACAAAACAATAGCTAACGCCGTTGGGTAGGCTGAGCTATGAAAATGCATTCCCTGTCTGAGGATGGGAACGAGCGACGAGCGAGGAACAAAGCTGTGACGCAAAAATTAAGGACAGACGTCGAGTTTACGCCTATCCGCCTGCAGCACCTTTCCCGTTATAAAGTAATACGGTTCGGTTAAGACCAAAAACCAGGTAAACTGAGCATTGTCCTCAAGGTGCGATCAGCCTCCGACTTATCGCATGTGCGTATCCCGCAAAGCAAGAGATGCAATTATGCGTATCAGCAAAAATGCAACTCATTGATTAGCAGTTATGTCAACTGGGAAACTAAACTTTACGTTACCTACTTGAATGTTCTCATCATACGAACTTTAGCGCCAAACCAAGTACGGCTTTTAAAACAATTTGTTGCCAAACAAACAAGTCAATGCTTCACTTTCATTTTTCAAGTCTGCTAAATTGAAGAAATCAGGAAAGTAAATGATGAACAATCTCCGACAGCGACTAAATAATTCCTTTATCATTCACTTTTTACTATTATTTGCCTTTGGTTGGGCAATGTTACAGCTTTTAACTTATTTTGAAACAGTTATTGTAATTTTCACATTCGCCGCAATTTTAGCTGCTTTATTGAACTATCCTGTTCGCTGGTTGCAGCGTTTTTTACCCCGGACAGTTGCAGTTATCTTGGTTTTCTTGGTAAGCCTTTTAATTATTGTCGCTTTAGCAATCACCCTCGGGTTAGCAATTTTATCTCAAGGACAACAACTCATTGATAGATTTTTTGAAATTGCTAATTCTATTGGCTCTTTTGTAGCACAAATAGAAGCTTTTCTTCAAACTCGCAATATCCAATTAGACCTGGATGCTATTGCGGAGCGAATCCGAAGCTTTGCTTTCTCAGGTATTAATTATCTTATTAGTCTATTAGGAGCTTCCCTCACCAATTTTCTTAATGTTATTTTGATTGCAGTTGTTACCCTTTTTATGTTGCTGAATGGGAGAAAGGTTTGGCAATTTGTTTTGAAAATTGTACCAGAAAGATTGCGCCAGCACTTTGCAAATACAGTTGAAGAGAAGCTTTTAGGTTTTTTTAGAGCGCAATTAATTTTAATGTTATTTCTGTCAAGTGTAACTTTTTTAGTTTTTATATTACTCCAGGTTCCTTTTCCCTTAGTTTTGTCTTTAATCATTGGAGTTATTGATGCGGTTCCAGGCATTGGAGCAACTTTAGGAATTGGTATTGTTTTTTTTATTTTGTTAACTCAAGATATTTTCCTTGCTTTCAAAGTCTTAGTAGCCTCAATTATACTTCAGCAAATCCAAGACAACTTAGTTTCGCCGCGAATAATGCAAAATTCAGTCGATGTTAACCCTGTCGTTACATTTTTTGCTTTATTAGTCGGTGCAAGAATTGCTGGGCTGCTAGGGATTTTTCTTGCTGTTCCAATTGCTGGTTTGCTTGTCAGTTTGTTAGAAATTGATGATTTGAAAGGAGAGGCATAGAGAGTCGTTCCCAGAGGCAGATCTTCACAGAAATGCATTCTCAGCCTGAGGCTGGGAACGAGTGAGGAACAAAGCTGTTAGGCAAAAATTAAGCACAGACGTGGAGTTTACCCCTATCCGCCTGCAGCACCTTTGCGCTTATAAATAGGACTTACGCAAAAGAGATCCCCCAACAGAGTTAAAAAAGGGGCTTTTAAGATTCCCCCCTTTTTGAAGGGGAGCCAGTGCTCGGCTAGAGTTCCCCGACTTGTAGCACAAGCGCGTGGGCTAGGGGGGATCGAGGTTTCGGGTTTTGAGTGCGTAAGTCGTCATAAAGAGGAAAGGGAGGAGAATTTCCGGAATACTCTACTGTTTGATTGGTATCTACATACAGTAGAATTTTCGCAAGTGTATATATTATTCATAACAAAAGCAGTATGATGGCAGATACCTCAAACGTTAAACTAAGCATTACATTTACCGATCCCGCCTTGGATGACTCAGAGAAGAATGAGGAAGTCCAAAAGCTTCTCGCACAGATGCAAGATTTGGATGAAGTAGAAACAGTGGATCGAGTTGTGAACCCCAACACGCAACTGAGAACCAAGTCAGTGACAGGCTGGGTAGCAGCTCAGGTGATTGCTTTTGTGAAGCCAGAAAATGTGAAACAAGTGTGGGGATTTTTGAGCGATCGCTTAGCCAACAAAGTCATTGAATTAGAAGCAGAAGCAAACGGCAAGAAAGTTAAGATAAAAGCTAGCAGTCAGCAAGAGTTAGAAGCTGCAGTCAAGGCAATACAAGAATTACTGAACCCAGAGTAGACTAGCAAACATGGCGAAAGTTGCACTGTTGATAGGAGTGAGTGAATATGAACCGGGCTTAAACCCACTGGCTGGCGCTGTTAAAGATGTCGATGCCATACAGCGAGTTTTGCAGCATCCAGATATGGGCGGGTTTAACAAAGCAGATATCACAGTGCTGAAAAATCCCCAACGACAAGCGATGGAAGAAGCGATTGAAGCGCTATTCTTCAATCGGCAAAAGGATGACTTGGTGTTGGTGTATTTTTCTGGTCATGGTATTAAAGATGATATCGGCAGGCTTTATTTGGCAACTCGTCAAACTCGCAAAAATACCAAGGGAGAATTAATCAGAACCACCGCTGTTGCTGCAAGCTTGATACACGACGTCATGGAAAATAGTCGTTCGCGGCGACAGGTGATTATTCTTGACTGTTGCTTCAGTGGTGCATTTGCCTCAGGTATGAAGGCAAAAGATGATGGCAGTTTGGATCTCAAAAACCAACTGGCAGAAACCAAAAAACCACAGGAAGTAGAAGGACGGGCAGTTCTGACTTCTTCCACCGCCGTGCAGTATTCTTTTGAACAAGAGGGTTCCGAGTTATCAGTTTATACCCGCTATCTTGTGGAAGGAATAGAGAAAGGCGCGGCTGACACTGACAATGACGGTGTGATTTCCGTGGATGAACTGCATGAGTATGCCCGCAAGAAAGTGCAGGAAGCAGCACCCGCAATGAAGCCAGAGATTTATGCCATCAAAGAGGGTTACAAAATTCAGCTGGCGAAAGCTCCGATAGGCGATCCGAAACTGCAGTATCGTAAGGAAGTAGAACAGTGCATCCGAAATGGTCAGGTTTCGCGTATTGGTCGCCGAATTCTCAACCGACGTCAAAGTGAATTGGGTTTGTCAATGGAGGAAGTAGCGAAAATTGAGAATGAAGTTCTAGAACCTTATCGTCAACGCCAGCAAAATCTAGAAGAATATGAAGAAGCACTGACTGAGGCGTTAGAGGATGAAGGTAGTCTCAGCTATAATACGCGAGAGGATTTGAAGCGCTTGCAGCAACTTTTACAACTCAGAGATGAAGATATCGCAGCAATTGAGGCGCAGTTAATCTCACCACGCCAGCAAGATGACCTCAGTTCTGAAAAAGGCGTAGACTACACGAAACTGCGAGATTTACTAGCAGCAGGAAAGTGGAAAGAAGCTGACTATGAAACTTACCTAATGATGCTTCAAGCTGTCGGGCGCAAGGAACATGACTGGATTAGAGAGGAAGAACTCTTAAACTTTCCCTGTACTGACCTCCGTATAATTGACCAACTTTGGGTAAAATATAGTAACGGGCATTTTGGCTTAAGTGTTCAGAAGGAAATTTACTTCAGTGTTGGCGGCAAGCCGAACGGTGAATACGACGAAGAAGCCTGGAATAAATTTGGCGATCGCGTGGGATGGAGTAGAGAAGAAAACTGGATTTCTTACGAGCAACTCACTTTTGATACAACGGCTCCCAAAGGACATCTCCCGTTGCGTTGTTGTTGGCTGTTGTTGGGTGGGGTTTTTTCGTGGGAGGGTCGCCGCAAGGGGGTCTGTTCTCTCCTATTGAGACTTGTAAGTTGTAACATTTAAGCGTTTCATAATTTTGTAAATATTTATTGCAGCTTCCTTTGGCACGGTATGATCAACATTTCTCCAATATTATAAGTACTCAAAGCCCCTACTACTCTGATGTAGTAATCTGTTGATTCTGAATTTCTAAAATCTCATCAGGCGTTAAAGTTACAATCTTACCATTTTGCATAATACTAATTGATTGACCAAGCTTACGATGTCGTTCAACAGCGGCTGCAATTGCAGCTTTAACTCCAGCATCAATTTTGCTAGATAAAAGTTCTAATTCTTTCTCAGCCATTTTTTTCTTCTCTAATTTGATTCCAGGTTGCATTTTCATAGACAATAAGTTGTTGTCTATAACTAGACTCAGCTACTAAGTTAGCATTAGTATTAGAGTTATCGTAAATAATCCAACCATCACACAACGGTAAATACAAAGAAATCAGATTTTTCTTCCCCCTTTCATAGCGTCTACGTATCACAATTGAAAACCGCTAAATTACCGGCGAAGTAGGCGAAGGATGAGAACGATTAAAAATGGTGAACTAAAGACAATACTCCAGACAAAAGTTGGTGAACCTACGAAAGAAAAGTCTTTATAAGATGCCACAGGAGGTTGTTGGGTGGAGATGGCGGTGGCTGTTATGCCGCTGATGGCGAGTCCAATTCCTGCAAGCGCGATGGTGTTGTCTAGAGTGCGATCGCTCTTGGTTTGCTCAATTTCAATAATACCCCTAACAGTGTTGATTAAGTCTTCTAAAATTCTCAAGCCTACACTCAGGCTAGCACGATCTTGCGCTACCTGCGCTTTGTATTTTTCCTCGACAATATCACTGAAGTTTTTCAAAAACCCCAAGTCTGTATCACCCAAATTACCATATTCTTGTTGCTTCTGTTCTGCTTTTTGGACAATCTGTTGATGGTATTTTTGGTAATTGCTTAAATTAGTCTCGATCGCCAAGCTGATAATTTCCAAATCGCTGATTTTTCTGAGATAATCTGATAAACTCGCAATACTCTCACTCAATATTTTTTGTAAGTACTGTAACTTGTTACCAGATAATATTACTTCTCCATGTTCTGTATATAAACTTTTCACTTTTGCAACGTTTTCTGTGATAGACTTATATTCAGCTTGTAAACTTCTCGTTGTTTTCTCAGCATAAGCATATTCCCACAAAATTTTGTTCCGCGCACATAATAACCGCAGCCAATCTCCATAAAAGCTTGCAGCTTCCTCCATAATATTTAGGGCGGGATAGAAAAATATTAAAATGTGAGTATTTTCTTCTGCAACGTTCTCCCACTTCTGGGGCGATTTCCAGACTTCAAAAACTGTAGCGCCTAAAAAATTTCCAATTTTTAATTCTTGCCAATCACCAGGAATTAAAGCGTTGGCAGATGCTTTGGCTAAATCTTCTAAATTATCTTGAAAATTTGCAGGTAGGCAACCGGAAAGCATCCAAGTTTTCCCTAGGTTACCATTTTTAGCAGAGGCTTTTTCTTTGAGCTTTTGAAAAAAAGTAACAGAGTGAGGATGATCAAAGTCATCAACAGAACAGTCAAACAGTAGTCCGTAAGTATCACTTAAGCGAACCGGATAGTAATAACCTCCAATTTGATAATCTGCAACCTTATCTTGAAAAATTAAATGATTATCTTTGATATTAAATGGCTTTCGGTATTTTGGATCAAGTAAGTCTAGTAATTTGATATATTCTGGGTTCTCGGCTGCTAACTCTTCTTCTAAATAAACATGTAATTTAGGAGGTAGATTGTTCCAGAATTTATCGTGATTTTCAGCAACTTGAGCTTCACTGTCTCCCAATCCATCTCTTAATTGGTAGACAAATACATCGAGAGTGGGGTAGTAAATTAAGTCATTCATCGAGTGAATATTTAATCAAACTCTAGTTTTGTTAATTAACAGTGAATTTGGGAGCATCCCAAATGTTTAAATTTGAGGTGTTTTGTAGTGTGGTATTCTAGCTTGCTTAGGTCAATCTTTGGGAGCAAGATACTCCCACGACTCGTCTTATCAAAGCAAAATAAAAAGCTTTGTTTGCTTTAAGTGGTTAAAATTTGGGAGCAAGATGCTCCCACTACTCGTCTGATTTCCAAATTGGAATGCCCCCGTAAATTTTGGACTTATGGGCGGGCTTTTTTGGATTTTCGTTGTGTTTGTGCATGACTGGAATTAGTCGAATTGGAGGTGTTTGCTGCTATTGAGGAAGGATTGACATTATTAACGCCTAAATCCTCTGGTTTTGGGTTGTCATCTTTTACCTGAAAGCCTTTGTCACGTTCTTGTTCATTGTTTTTCCCTATCAAGCTAAGGCGTTCGCTTTCGTAAAGTTGATTGAGGCGATCGCTCTTTTTTACCAAAGCATCAAGCCGCCTAATTGTAGCTTCATTCACATTATTCCCCAACGCTTGACGGACTTGGTGAAGTTCTTTTTGCAGTTCTGGTGAAAGGGTTGATAAATCAAGTTTATTGAATGCTTGCAAAAAAGCTTGGTGGCGTATTGTGTATCTTTCTAGCATAAGAAAAAAGTGGAGAATTGAAGAAAAATTCAGAATTCAGAAGGATGGAGATTTGAACCCCCAACCGTTCCAGTCGCACAGAAGTTCATTCTGACTCCTGACTCCTGACTCCTGAGTTCTTTTGTTAAACAGTCCCAGTGATAATGAAACTAGCCCAGAAATAGGGATGAGCGTAAGGAGATTTACCCTGAGCGCAGCCGAAGGGAACAAACGAATTTATTTTCTCAACATCGTATTCGATGATTTTGGCTTTGTCTTTCAAATCTTCGGCGCAAAGAGAATCACTTTGGGCGATTTCAGTGGCGATATCTTTGTACCATTGAACCAGTTCACTATATTTAACACTCGCCAGCCAAATTTGGGTTTGTTTGAGGGCGGTAGTGGGTTCAATATCTCTATTTAACTGGCGGTAAAATTCCATCATGAACAAAGCACTGGAAACAGATTCCACCCGCCACAGCGTACTGACGACATGAGCAACACCCTGACGCACAAAGCCACTGACTAAACCCACATATTCAGTGCTGATGGTTTGATTCCCTGTAACAGCCGTTTCACAAGCAGAAAGGCTTACCAACTCGTAGTGACTCAGATTGAACTGGCAAATATCTTCTGCATTTTTCCCTTGTTCTGCCAGTTCCAACGCTTGCACCATCTCACCCGACTGCACAGCCAAATCAACAGTTAACTGCTGAAAAGGAGCAAACTTCAAAGCCAACTGCTTTTTCTTGCCAGGACTTTTGCACTCATCCAGCAAGCGTCAGTGGATCATCTGTTTCAATTCCTAGCTGCTGGGCAAGTTGCTGGACTAAACCGGCATCCTGCTGTAACCTCACAAACAACTCATCTATGGTGAGTGTTTCTGTATCTCTCTCCTCTGTTTCCTCTGCGTCCTCTGCGCCTCTGCGGTTCGTTTCTCCTCCCCTCCCCAACAACCGCATCCCAATCTCACCCGCCACCTCACCCACTTCCCCAACACCCAACTCACCCAGCCGCACCATGCGGGAACCTAACTCTCTATTCTCACCGCTTGATAAGCGCAATCTTTCCCCAAAGCGCCGCAACCACTCCACCAAACCAGCCTGAGTGATTTTATTTGCATCCAAGAAACCTTTTACCCGTCCCCGACTCCAGCCCGAATTCACACCTGCCAACAGTTCGAGGAACAACGCTTCATACTCCGCATTTGTCAATTGTTTGGGTGATTCTACCGTGTGTCTCCTCAACTGAGGAGATGGATGCTTGCTGCCAAATAACCGCTGAAAAAACCTTTTGAGCCACTGCCAAATCCGCCTGAGCATTTCCCGCACTTATGTATCGCTTTTTATGTATTATGGCAATTTAACTTAGGTAACAGATGTTTTAGATCACATTGACGACAATGAGTGCGTGTCTGTTTGGAATTCAGTTTTACCAAAATACCTGGCGATTAGAAATCGCAGCTACACAAACGAAGTCCCTTCGGGGAAGACCTCCGGTCTCGCTGCGCTAACGCAGTCGCCTAGGTCGGGAGAGCCGTCATTCGCGCTGTCTCACCGCCTGCGCGGACTTAAGGAATTTGAAACCCGCGTAGGCGGGTTTTGTCTGTATAGCCGCGAATTTCATTCGCCAGGGATAATTTTTACTTCAACATTTCGACTGGCAAAATAATCAATGATTTCTTCTAAATCTCGACTTGCTTCTAGAGAGATAATATATCGGCTCATTCTTTCGCCTCACGGGCTTTCCGCAATTTTTCTCTTAGTCTCTCTATCACAACTTCACTATCAATAACTTCACCTCGCTCAATTTGAGCCAGTCCCACTTCCACTTTTTGACGGGTTTGTTCGAGCCATTGGATGTACTCAGTGTGCAATTTTTCTAAAACTTTAAATGCTAAATCAATAACTTCATCTGGATTATTAAATCTACCACTAGCAATTTGTGCTTGGATAAATTGCTCATGTTCGGGCTTTAGTGAGATGTTTATCATTTAAATCTCAGCTTTAAGAACTTGACGCTTTCGATATAGAGCATTCAGGAAAGCTGTAATAGGAATTATATCGTTAGGTTGTAGAAAGATTAGTTATTAATCATTATTATGGCAGTCTTCTCGTTCTCACGCTTCGGGTGGAACTGTACAGCTTGTTGTCAGTGTGGGGGCATATCGCGCTAATTACTCACAATAAAAAGACCTCACCCCGCCCTATGCTTAACGGCACGCTACACTATCGGGCATCCCTCTCCTTATTAAGAAGAGGGGATGGGGGTGAGGTTCTTCGTTTTTGATAAGTGTTTATCCGGGCATGATATGATGTTTCAATTAACTCTCAAAGATGCCTGTATATTCACTTATCTGCGGTATCCATCGTTATAATATCTGTCATTTCCGCCGTATCCGCCGTATCCGTCATATCTGTCATTCCTGCGGTATCCGTCATTATATCTGTCATTTGTGTCGTATCTGCCATCTGAGCGATCGCTCACTGAAAACTCTGCTCGACAGCCATTTCTTACCCAAATCCGGTTTCTGTTCTGGCCCCAATTTCCTCTACAACTAGCATCAGACAATTGCCTGACAAACCTTACTCTGCTTCCTCTATCTACCTCACAAGTATTCCTGTTATTACCGGTGCTTTCACAAGTTATTGTGTCTCGCGCAGAAGCTGGTGAAGCGTTAAAAACCGTACCTAAACTAACGGTAGTAGCCATCAAGGTGGCAGCTATTATTGGAAAACGAATGTTCATATTAAATGTTGGATCTTTTTAAGAATAAAAAACTAACTATACTAATTATTCCAAATTTGTAAAAAGACTTGCCTATATCTCAAGTCATAAAAATTAGCGTCCTAAACAGTTTTAATACTTTTGGGTGAGAACGCTCTACCTCGTCTGATCAAAGGCAATCTTTGCCTAACTCAACCAACAGCAAACTCTGTGTATTGACGCATCTTTGGTGGGTCAATACCCAAGACAATATCGTGTTTTGGCACTCCTACTTCAACTAGCTTATTGGCAATGCCGACTTCTGTTCCGTCCTGCTGTACCCAGATTTTTCCATCTATGATGTCAATATGAAGCACAATTCCATAAACACGCTGTGATTCACGCCAGCCGACATATACCAATTGATAGCGATCACGCTGTTGATCAAAAATTAGCTTAGCTCTAATGCGGTTATCCCAAACTAACTGAGCGTGTTCACTCAACAATCTTTGAATGTGCTGACGATATTCATCTACGGTTGCCATCGCTTAATTATCTCCTGATCAATATCGTAGACCAGCAAATACAGTTGATGCTGCTCAACTAGTGATTGAATAAATGATGTGGTGAAAAACTCCTCATACACGTTATTAGGCACTGCTAAATACAATAGGCGTTAAGCGTAGCTCTGCCGCAGGCAATCGCTCTCTTGTACTTGTAGTGCTGCTCGATATGCCAAAAACTGTCCTAATGCACCATAAAACTCCGAAATATTAGATGGACCAAGAAAACTCTTAATTTCAACGGCAATCTTATGTTCTCCTCGTTCAGCCGCAATAACCTTTTGAGCACCTAAGTCAATTGCCAAGTTAAAACTACCTGCAACAAGTGGATATGGATCGTGGGTTATTTGCCATTTATCCTTCTGGAGGGCTGTTTTGACAATAGTATGAAATGCATCTTTTGCTGGCATAAATGACTTATGAATGTTGAAAAGTAGTAATGCTCAGCCCCATTACTAATTACTAACGATACTGACGGCGAAATTCAGCGGGTGTCAAACGCATAGGTTTTTCTGGGTCCCAAATTCCTAACCCCATGAGTCTAGCCCATTGCTGGGCACGTTCTAAGCGTAGGTCATATTTGTGGTTAGGCGATCGCCCCACAAACAAAGCGTACCCTTGTTTCACCAACTCTTCATTCAACAAAACCCCATTTTTCCACGCATAAGCCAAACTCCGCCCAAATTGATCTTTGATTTGCACATCAAACTCCAGGATGACTGGCTGTTCCAGAACCTCCGCTTCTAGGCGTTCTTTGGCTGCATCTCCCCAAGGACGTTGCTGCAAATCTGGTGCATCGATTCCCAGCAAGCGTACTTGAGAAATGAGACTTGGTTGATCACCCAAACCTACCACCTTCAAAGTTTGTCCACTGACAACTTGTGTGATTTTGACTTGCACCTGTGTGCTTTCTTCAGGTTTTTTTTGAGGTTGACAAGCTACAAGTAGTAGTAGACAAAGCAGAATGACGATTTTTTCCAGCTTTGCACCAATGCCCTTGAAACAAAATTTAATCTTCATCTAAGGGAAGACCTTTGCGAACTTTCCCCCTAGCGAAAAAGCGTCCAAATTGGAGTTCATAGA
Source organism: Brasilonema sp. CT11 (assembly GCF_017982655.1). Taxonomy (GTDB): domain Bacteria; phylum Cyanobacteriota; class Cyanobacteriia; order Cyanobacteriales; family Nostocaceae; genus Brasilonema. The sequence continues at coordinate 13,143 of NZ_JABXYX010000128.1, forward strand.
CTTCATCTTCGTCTTGTGTCTCCACCTCCAAATCAGAACGAGCATAACTGACGCACAATAGGGCATAACCTTTTTTCTGCAACTCTGGTGAGAGTCCAATAGCTTCCGGTTGGTAAATTTCTCCTGAGAGTACCCGGACAGCACAAGTGGTGCAAGCCCCATTCCGACATGAAAACGGCAGTTCTACCCCTTGTTTTTCACCTGTATGCAGGATGTAGCGGTCATCAGGGACTTGCAAGGTGTATACTGTGCCTTTGGCGCGATCGCGAACTTTAATAGTGTATGTCTCGGACATTTGAATTTTTGGTTTCAATTTGGGATTTTAGACGAAATTTAGTTGCAGTTTCATTTATCTTATTGTATACTTGGAATTCGTGACGCCTGGAGAGATGGCCGAGTGGTTGAAGGCGCAGCACTGGAAATGCTGTTTGGGGGCAACCTCAACGAGGGTTCGAATCCCTCTCTCTCCGTTTCATAATACAGCAAGAATTCCTGAGTCAAAAGGAGCCAGCACTGCAGGAGGGTATCCCTCCGTAGGTGTCTGGCGTTCAGGCGTTCAGAAGCAAAAAGGGCTGATAAGTCTGGCTTTTATACAACAGCGCGTTATACTTCATTTACTTGCAATGTGCTGTATGTCCAAAATTCAGTTAAGGAAAAGCAAATTTTGGGGACGCGGGAGATGTGAGTTTGGTATCTGGTGAGTCCAGTTTGGATGAGGCGTTTTCCCACGCCCTGGTAACTGGCTTTGCCGTTGCGCATTGGAAACCGTTTCCGTAGTCGAAACGGTTTCCAATACCGATGACTGGTGTCCGCACTACCTCAGCGCAGTGCTGCTTTACCTCCGGACTGGCTCACCGCCCTGCTAACGTTGGAAACCGTTTCCGTAGTCGAAACGGTTTCCAATACCGATGACTGGTGTCCGCGCTACCTCAGCGCAGTGCTGCTTTACCTCCGGACTGGCTCACCGCCCTGCTGACGTCTGTGGCTCTCCAAAGACAGAGCACTGCCTAACTGCGCTAGTTCACTAGAACACCGATTCATTAATGCCAAAAACCCGGTTTCTGTTACTGGGAAGACCGAAATTTGGTTGACTCAACAAGAAAAAACCGGGTTTTTTAGTCACAATTATGAATACTGAATCGGTGTTCTAGTCGCGCGGAATCGATTCTGGCGCAGTTAGGACAGAATTATTTGTTGTTGTTGCTAATGATCACACAAAAAGCGTCAAATCACTTAGACCTAATTGCTGCTGTCTAATTCAGACATTTCTTCTTGATCTTCTTTGACTCGACGAATTGGCATGTTAGCAATTAAAGCTGTTGTCCGTTGATTGCTTTCCAGGGAAAACTCTAAGCCGTCCGTTTCAATTTCTACGTAACGACAAACAATATCTAAGATTTCTTGCCGCATCTTTTCTAGTACATCAGGGCTGATGTCAGCACGATCATGAGCTATCACTAATTGCAGGCGGCGTTTAACTTGAGTGCGACTGTTGTCAACACTACGAACAAAAAATTTTTCTAATATTTCAAGAATCATTGGAGCTAAGTCAGCAACAGACGGAACAGATTAAAGACTTTTTGTCCAAAACAACTTTCTCAAACGAGAGAATATGTTGTCTTGAGTTGAGTCCAGTTCAAGAAATTCAACCGTTTCCCCCTCTAATCTCCGAACAATGTTATCGAAAGCTGTAGCAGCTAAAGAAGGGTTTTCCGCTAATACTAAAGGTTCACCGCGATTGGTAGATACAATAACCCGCTCATCATCAGGAACAACTCCAATCAAGGGAATTGCCAGAAGTTCCTGAACATCTTGAACAGACATCATATCATTTGCCCGTACCATTGCAGGTCTGATACGGTTAATAACCAAGTGAATACGTTTAATGCCTTGTGCTTCTAGTAACCCAACGACGCGATCAGCATCACGCACGGAAGCAATTTCTGGAGTGGTGATAATCAGGGCTTCTTTTGCTGGGGCTATCGCGTTTTTAAACCCCATTTCAATTCCCGCTGGGCTATCAACCAAAACATATTGATACTTCTGCGCCAGTGCATTCACCAATAACTTCATCTGGTCAGGAGTGACCGCATCTTTGGTGCGATTTTGGGCTGCAGGTAACAAAACGAGGTTAGGTTGCCGCTTATCTTTCACCAAAGCTTGTTCTAACCGACACTCTCTTGCGAGAACTTCAACAGCAGTGTAGACTATCCGGTTTTCTAGCCCTAGCAACAAATCCAAATTTCTCAAACCAAAATCCGCATCAACCAAAGCTACTTGACGCCCCATTTTGGCTAAAGCCATTCCCAAATTTGCCGTAATCGTGGTTTTTCCCACCCCTCCTTTGCCGGAGGTTGTAACAATAATGCGAGTCATGATAGAAACGAGCTCGATTAGTGATTAGAAAATATACAACAATAAAAAAGATTTATGTGTCTTTTATCATCCTACTTAATAGGATTTTAGAAAAATCGCTCACCCTAGCAATACGGATTCCTTGGGACGTAATATACGCCACTTCTGGATAAAATTGCAATGGCGATTTTTCTGGTGCCCTAGCAACAGCATCTGCAATTCGCAGCTGGGTTGGTTCCATCTGCAAACTCATAATCAGACAATCACGGTTTCCAAGGGCACCCGCATGAGCAATTCCACGTAGACGACCCCAAACAAGAATATCTCCATTTGCAACTACGATACCACCAGGATTCAAGTCCCCTAAGAGGATAACATGACCCGGATGACGGATTTCTTCTCCAGAACGCACCGTCTTATCTAAATAGAGAGGTTCTGCAAAAGGAGGTGTCTCAGACTTTAACTCACTGCCAAGTGTTGTTTGTCGCTGTAGTTGTTCTACAGAGTAGCCCATTGTAACTGCAGCGATCGCAGTTTGCCGACGACTAGTAGAAACTGATTTTAGCTGAATTTGAAATTGATTCAAACTTTCCGCCAGTTCTTGGAGTTGTCTGTTATCCAATAAGCGATCTTGGGCGATCAGATTCACGGCTGTATTAGGTGAAAAAGAGCGCTCGCCAGCTAAAAGTCGCAGCTTCATTTGTTGCCAAATCTCAGTCCAACTGTATTCTGAGGCTGGCAATTGTGATTCTGTTGGTAGTATTAATAAAAGTTTTCCCTCCTGACTTTTTATTTGGACTTGAATATTAGGATTCACCGTTGCTTCTAACGACGGGAATTCTTCACTCAACTCTAGGTTGATATTGGCTGGATTAAATTCTACATCAGGAACGACGGAATTTGACTCAACATTGGAATCGGAAGGATTTGACTCTGTATCCGAAATAGGATGTGGCTCACTATCAGGGACGAGAGAATTTGCTTTCACATTGGAATCGGAAGAATTTGTCTGTTCTATATTAAGTTCTAAAGAATTTGCCTCCACATTGGAATCGGAAAAATTTGTCTGTTCTATATTAGGCTCGAAAGAGTTTGACTCCACGTTGGAATCGGAAGAATTTGTCTGTTCTATATTAGGCTCGAAAGAATTTGACTCCACGTTGGAATGATTGGAATTTGACTGGACATTATAATCTGGAATATGTGATTTTAAGTAAAGTAAGACAGAATTTACCTCTGCTTCGGGGAGGACTGGGTTTTCCTCTGGTTGCGAAATCGACTTTAGATCACAAAGAGCAGAGATTTCCTCTACTTCACCAAAGGATTTTTCTGACTTCTGATCACCGATAGTAGAGTCAGAAGTCGTGTAACGGTTGCCAGAATACGGGATAGAGCGATCATCCATACTAGATTAGTTACAATTTGCAACAGCGTTCTTAAAAAATCACCACTCCTCACCCTATATTTTTACTAAGTCTTTTAGCGACTATTGATAATCCATCGGCATCGCCAACATTTCCTGGAAACAGCACGACTGGTAGATTAGGAAACTGAGGATGGTCTGATGGAGTTATCACCATTGAACAACCAGGTAAAATTTGACCAAGTAAGCGTGCCGAAGTCAAAGCTAAACCTGTACTTAAGACATCGTTTGAAGTAATGCCACCTTTACTGATTAAAAATCCCATATCCGATGGTAAACCCCGCACGATATCCATCAATAAGCTTGACACCTTTGTACCAAACTCTAACCTTGCCTTAGCATTCTTAAAAGTCAGTTCTTTACGACTGGTATAAACCACTGCTGTTTTTCCAGCATCATATGCTGCATGGACATGATCTAGAACCTCGCTTAGCAGTGTAGCAGATTCATTTGCTCCATCATCAACTAACCGCCCCACATCCACTTCAATTCCCATCGTTTTCTCTTGTTGCAACAGCACCTCTAACTGCTGAGTTGTCTTTTTAACATGGGAACCAACAATTACTATACCCGGTTTACTTCGTTGCACGTACTGTGACATATTTTCTGGAGCAATCGGTTGGGGCGGTAATCCGGCTATTGCCGTTAAGATACTAGCAGCACTACGAAACAGAAAGCGTTTCCCCTGACTGACTGCGGTTAAAACGTCTTGTGCAAACTGGTTGAAATCTGCTTGAGTTTCACCATCCACAACAACACATTGGTTATTAGTGAGTTGCATAAGTCGTTCTAAGCTACCAGCGCGAATATCCGCCAATGAAAACCTTTCTACCGACTCAGCACTGATACTTCCTTGAGTTTTTTCTTCCACATACTTTGGTAAGTAGCTATGATGATACTCAAAGACTGAATCACGAGCAAATTCAGTTTCATGGACAGGGGTGGGAACACCATCAACTATCAAATAATGTACACTGTCGCGCGTAATACGTCCGCCTTCAAAAAACGCTGGTACGAGAAAATGAGCATCAAATGGACCAAGTTCATCGGCGATGACATCAGTTTCAATTGGGTAATGTCCTCGTAAAGTCGAATCAGAACGACTGACAACGGTAAATCCTTTTGTTGTATCTGTTTGTAGGGTAAGGGTGGATTTTTCTCCTTGATCTCCCACATCTTCACTGACTGTAGATATAGCCTGTTTCAGGTTATGGCAAACTTCTCTGGTAATAGATGCTGCTTCTTCTGGAGGAAGCGCTCTTGTGTTTGTTAATACAAAAAAAATTGGTGAATCATCTTGCAACCCCAAGGATAATGTTTCCACATCCCAACGCATGAGTAGCAAGCAACTGTGGACTGTTTGAGAACCTGTTGGATCATCATCTAAGACAATAATTTTTGGTTGGTTAGTCATGTTTAAGTCAACGGACAACTATTTGTTGGAAACTTCTGGCAAGCATTGCTGCTTTGAATGGAGACTGCTTTGATAAGCGGGATTCAGATTTCCCGCAATTTTGTGATCTCTGTTTGCACACTCATTGCAATCTGCAATGATTGATTTAGAATTTGAGCATACTCGCTTGCCTGACTGCTCACTTGTAAGGCTTGCAACTTAGTTAAATTATTGACAAGTAATTCTTGATTATTGGTAAATAATTCTTTATTATCTCGTAAAATTCGTTCTGTTTTCAAAGCGCGAACGAAATCTTCTCTGATAAGTTGCAGAGCAGCAAGGACTTTTTCTCTATCAGCTATACGACTGTCTGTGTTCCCAGATGTTATCTGTTGATCATGGATAGCGATCGCGATCACCAACTTATGATATTTATCGACTTGATCCAAAAGTACTCTGAGTGTTCTGGGATAGGTAAAACGCCGCCAAAACCAACGCCCAACTATAATAGCAATTAGCACAGTTGTGAGCAAAACAATTCCTAGTATTATTGAGGAACCAATTGTCGGCAGAATCACAAACGCATAAACAAACCCGACAATTATCAAACTCACCAGCAGTGCTACAACAATTTCGTTAATCAAAAAACGAAATCGCTTCTCGCGATCCTTGATAATAGAAGGTCGTAAGACATCATCTGGATTTAATCCAATTAAACGTCTCAGTTCTCCCTTAGTTATTTCCAGGCTCAATAAGTCCGGCTGCACAGATGGATACTCCTATTAAAGAGCGAGTGGCGTATTTGTTGTATCTGAGATCTTGCATCACTTTCAATTAGCCCATTTTGACGCCTTGGAATGAATTCCAAGGCTCACAGCCCAAGTCTACTAAAGTAGACTTCAAGGCTTATACAGTCGTCTTTAGACGACTTTTGCTATGAGACTGGGATTTAAATCCCAGGTGGACAAGAATGCAAGGCGTGAGAATCGTGCAAGATCTCAGTTGTATCCTACTCCCTTCCCAGTCTAAGATGACCTATCTTCTTTTGCTTCTTCCAATGGGAGAGCAGTCTCCTACACACACCGAAACAAGGACTGCAGCACTGTCTCACTACTTCCTTGTCTACGGGGTAGGACAAAGATTTTCAGATCAAAGACAAGCGTAATCAGGTTTTCAAAGAATTTCAAACATTTTTTCCGAAATTCCTTGAAACTGCTTGTATTCTGTTTGTATTATAAAGTCGTCAAGCGTAAGACAAAAACTTCTAAACAAAGGGAGTCACTTAAACAGTTATGTTGTACATCGCCCTAGTTTTCCAACTCAAACCTCCTCCAAAAGAGGAAAAAAATCAGAAGACATCTCACATGGATAACTCTGAATTAGATTTCTCTTCTCATAACCAAGTCAAAACAAAAACACCTGAATATCTCCAAAAAATTCAAGAAAACTATTACTTAGAACGACGGTTCATTTTGTAGTTATCAGACTGTGCAAGGTGCGTTGTGCTGCGCAACAACACACCCTACAGTAATTTTACTGATAACTGATAACTGTATCCGCTTACAGCGGTTTTCAGTTGAGTAGACTACAAATTTAGTAAGCTAGAGGAACAGTACAAATACTCGGTCATCATGCCTGCTCCTTACTCAACAGATCGTGAGTCAACGTGTGATTGATGCTTATAGAACCCATTTGACATCTAACAAGAGGCTGCAAGCCTCTTAATCATTAACCTGATGAAGCAGAGGTTGAGTTTGGCCGTAGCACCAGCCAGGGTTCGTTCAAAGTTCTTAACCAGAATTTTAC
>NZ_JABXYX010000129.1 GCF_017982655.1 Brasilonema sp. CT11
GCGTAATTTTTCTGGTTATACAGTTGTTTGACTCAGCATACGAGCAAGGCTGAGGTAGAAAAGTTTATATTCTTTTATTATTCGCGTACCTTATTCGCGAACACATTTTTTTGTCCAAAGTCCAATATAGGAATCCGGTTTGATGAGTGTGAATTGACTCGTGCAGGTAGGGAACGCTTAACAGAAAGTGTACCTAGCTTCGTCAAAAATCAAATATGAATCCTATACTAATAATCTATCAGCAAGCTGTATAGACATATCACATTCTATTTGCTCAGCTGATTAACTATTTTTTCTTAACAGTTTATGTTTATATCCTGAGCGTCTATAACTTATGAGGTGAAAACAATATCTCTAAATATTTTTATGTGCTTACTTACATTTGGAGTATTGCATCTACCGTAAGATAGGATATTTGATGAATATATCTAAAATACTCTTTTGGTATGAGAGATTTAAAACAAAACTGCTTTTTGTGTATACGCAATATCTTTCTTAAGATAGGTACACATAAAAAGTAAGTCTGATATCATATTTATTACAGCTATATAATACCTAAAATTAAAGGTGTAACATGAGTACTGAAGACAGAAGTGCTGAAAACAGAATAGAAGCAACAGCGAAAAATATCGAAGGCAAAATTCAAGAGGTAATTGGTAATATAACAGGAGATCCAAAACAAAAAGCTGAAGGTAAAGCAAAGCAAGCAGAAGCTCAAGTTAGACACACTACTGAAAACATCAAAGATGAACTGAAAAAAAATTTATAATAGAATAGTATATTCCTCTTGTCATCCAACTAGGTAACGTCGTTAATTAACTAAAAATTTTACTAAGTCAAAAACTCCACTGTTTCATTCGCAGTGGAGTTTTTTAGTAATTTAAAACAAAAAAGGTTAGTCCTAATAAATTGGCTCTAACCATTGTTTTCACTGTCATTGATTTAAACAGCACTGCTACGAGTAATTAAGCCCCAAATAAATATAGCAATCATTGCTCCAATCACAGCAACAACCAAACCAGGAATACTTAAGGTGGCTGCAGTTAGGGAAAGGGTTCCGGTTTGTAAAAAGGTGACGAGACTACCCCCAACAAAAGCTCCGACAATACCTAAGATAATTGTAGCGAGAATTCCACCACCTTGAGTACCAGGATAAATAGCCTTAGCAATTGCTCCAGCGATGATGCCAAGAACTACCCAAGCAATAATGTTCATAACTCTATATTTCAAATTGATAACTATACTATATATGTTATCAATATAAACTTGACTTGCTCTTCTATCGTAAGTGCAATAACTGTTCTGTCGTAAGAGATAACTGTGATAAATTTTAGTATGACTTGCCTTTTGTTAAGACACTACATCTATTTCTTAAAGATCTGCCAATCTAATTGTAGAGTGTAGAACAATACAATGTTTTTTCTCTCAAAGAGTTTTTGCTCAACTTCAGAAGCTGGATGGTTTCACGACTCAAGAAACTGTTTTGATGACTGATATGATCAAACATAGCACGCACGTTAGAGGAAGTGCAAAGTAGACAGTGAAACTGTTTGAGCTATTGTTAATCATTCAATCGCATCTTAGATTGTGACTGGGATTGGCAAAACTCTACAGTGCATTTCCTCTTGAAAGTAGGGTGCTGAGTGTGTGATTTAGATTGGGCTAATATGATAATTGACCCTAGATAATCCAAAGTAGCGTATGCTTTATGCCACTAGACCGGAACGTAAAGCTCGAACTGCAGCTTGGGTACGATCATCGGCACAAAGTTTATTTAGGATGTTGCGAACGTGCGTTTTAACGGTACCAACTGTGATGTATAGTCTCTCAGCAATCTGTCCGTTACTACATCCTGCTACTATTAACTCTAGAATCTCCAGTTCTCGTTGTGTGAGTGGATAAGTTTCTAAAACTTGCTCGTATTCTGATGGCAGCGCTTCGATTTTGACAGTTTTAGGCAGTTCAGATGGCTGATTTTCTGGGATACCTTGCCGCATTTGCTGCAACACCACGTTGGCGATCGCCGGATCAATCCAGGAGTTTCCTGTGTGAGTTGCTTGAATTGCTTCCGTCAACTTATCTATACTTGTATCCTTCATATAATAAGAGTCAGCTCCAGCTGCAAAAGCCGCAAGTACTGCATCTTCTGAATGATCCATCGTTAAAACAAGGATTTTGGTTGCTGAATCACCCGTCTGTTTTTGGAACTCTCTAAATCTTCGGGTGAGTTCAATTCCATCAATATCGGGTAAACCAATATCCACAACAGCTACATCTGGCTTAGCTGTTTCCAAAAGTTTTAGTCCTTTTGTTCCATTTGGAGCTTCACCTATAACTCTAAGTGTGTTGCTCGACTGTAATGCAGCCTTTAGCCCCATTCTAGTCAGATCATGATCCTCAATTAAAACAATACTAATTTCACTCATAGTTACACTCTTTACTTTAGGAGATTGCATCTGTCAATATCTGACATTTTGCAGATTGTTTTTTTTATTTTCCAAAACCAAAGATAGATGATATTTTATCAAACTTGCATCCACCGATAGAAATAAGGAGTTTTTTCTCTTCTTGCTATTTTATACAGACAAATATCTTCCTTGGCAAATATGGGTAATTTATCAAAAATGTTCAAATATAGTCGGATAATTTTGCAAATGTCCACTAGTACTCCTTGTGATGATGCATCATCAATTGACTAGACGCATAAAACTTATGAGCTTTAACAACAGTTTGTATTTTTCCTGATCAGTAAGTTAGAGTTAGTTATTTGTTACCAGTCTAAAACGAATAAATAACAACAAATGATTTTTTTTCTAAAATCATTATTAAAGTTGATTGACAAAAAAAGCCTTTCATCAGCGAAAAATTCTAAGTATACTCAGTCAATAGCTACACTACCACTTGTTGGGCAGGCGAGTGCATCAAATGGAAGATCTCACCAACGGCTTGGTAGCAGAATTACGAGTTGGCAGCACCTAAACTCAATTGTCTTGTCATATATAGCAATCCTAAATCATTTATAAACAATTCCTGTTCCCCTTAGGGTTCGCCAGTCCCCCAATCTCCTGCACCAGACGCTACGCGCTCCGTGACGGAGACCGCCCTAGTGGGAACGGCCCGCCTTACGGTGAGTCCAGCGCTGCGGGAGGGTCTCCCTCGTGCCGGCTCTGGTGAACCCGGAGGGCTATCGGGGAGAAGCTCCGGTTCCGCTAGCCCCGTTCGGGGGCCTGCGCTAACGCGCTCCGCCACTTTGCCAATCTCCTGCACCAGACGCTTCGCGCTCCGTGACGGGAAGCGCCAAGACGGCAATTGGACTCACCAAGACGGGGGCTGGTCTCACTTGTTAAGCGTTCCCTGCCCTCATGAGACAATTTACAATCTCATTTAGGACTGCTATATAGTTCTGACTAATGGCTGAAGGCAGGTGTTTGAGTGTCAATTTATAATTGTACTGAAAAATACTAAGTACGTCATTTTACTACGGCTTTGTTCTGATTTCCACACAAACAATTATTTTTATGCCTGTGAGTCGTGTTTGTTGTTGTGCTTACTGCAATGACAAACTTACAGGATATCTCAAAAGTATCATTTTGTCAGAATCAAGTGGAGCAAAGTCAGATTAGTGCTGCCAACAGTTTTGTTTGTTCCTCTGGCTTCCCTTGAAGTCTGAGTAGCTACTCCCGGTGCTTAGAACTTCGGTGTGCGATGCAAACTTCTGTGAGGGTAACCCGAACCCAAATCACTGGCGTTAGCGCTTTGCGCACGCCAAGGGTGAATATCGTCAGATGTGCCTAGGCATCCCGAAGGACATAAATCCCAGTTTTGCGTTAAATTTTGAGATGCTGAGCGCCCGTACGCACTTAAATTCACTGTGCTACCCCTACATATATTTATCAAACTAGCCTATTTGTAGGAAATAGGGCACGCTCTCGTCGCAAAGCATAACATTTTAGACTTAAAACGACATTTTCTTACAGGCAAATAAGTTGCAATTCATTTAAATCGCATGTTTTCCATTAAGCTAACCTTTTATCATTGATCGTTTGTCTTTACAGAATTAGTGAATGCATTTCAGCTCATCTGTCATCTGAAATTCTGGTGATTTATAGAAAGAAACTGGAATGTACGTAAAACAGATTGTATGAAATCAAAAGATATGTAAAAAAAATGAGGAATATACTACTTGTGGAGGATGACGAAGTTAATATTATGAATGTGAAACCAGCCTTCAAAAAAGTTAAGGTCACAAACCCACTTTTTGTTGCTACCAATAAAATAGAACTACTAGCAATAAGAATTAACAAACAAAAAAAATCTGTAAAGTAACCTTTAATTTTGCTAAATTTGAATATGCTTGAAATGGAAGCGATAGAGCTACTTTCAAAATGACGTTGCTATCCTCTATGGAAAACAACTTCTATGGTAGTTATGATAACTTAAAACCAGGAGAAAGAAACGTAGAGACTTCTAAGCTAAATATATCGCGGCTATATCCTCAAACCTTTTACTTTCAATAGCTTTATTGATTTCATGGCAACACTAAAGAAATATTGGACATTGTGCAAAATGCCATCATTTACCAATTTTTCCGGGATTTTAAGTTTGAGATGAGTAATTAGTTGTTGCTAGTTATCAAATGTTGATTATGTTACCATCCGACAGCAACCATAAAATATAAAATAATTTCAACGTTATACATCTACTGCCAAGACATAAGAAATCATAGAAAGAAAAACAATTTATTTAATGGGGATGGCTAAAAACAATGAAAGAAAAACTAAAGATTTTAATTATAGATGATGATCAAGTAGACCGCATGGCAGTACGTTGTATCCTCAGCAAAACAGGCGTTGAAATGGAAGTGTCTGAGGTGGGTGACTTAAGAAGTGCGATCGCTCTTTTGAGTGATACTTTGTATGATTGTGTCTTTCTCGACTATTGTTTACCAGACCAAGACGGTTTAAGTCTACTTCAAAGCCTGCGTTTAAACAATATCGAAGTGCCTGTTATTGTTTTGACAAGTGATGAAGATGAACAGATAGCAGTTGAATTGATGAAAGCAGGTGCAGCTGATTATATATCCAAGTCATCGAGGTTGTCATCAGAAATTTTGCTAAAGCTTTTGCGCAATGCGATCCGCGTTCACCGTGCAGAAATGCAAGTCGCCTTAATTAATCAACAACTGCACCAAAGCAATGAACTTCTGATTCGTCAAAACCAGGAACTAGAAGTACAGCGACAACATATAGAGTTACAAAACCTCAGACTCATCGAAGCATCACACCTCAAGTCGCAGTTTCTAGCAACAATATCTCATGAGTTACGGACTCCGATGAATGCGATCATTGGGTTTTCTCAGCTATTGTTACGTCCTAAGTTTGGTCAACTAACACATCAGCAAAAAGATATGCTAGAGCGTATCCTCAGTAACGCTAAGCACTTGCTGATGCTGCTGAACCAAGTTATTGACTTTTCTAAGCTAGAGGCAGGAAGGTTAAATTTAAAACTAGAAATATTTGATTTATCAAAGGTGGTCAATGCTACTGTGGAAGAGATGCGTTCTCTAGCAGAGGAGAAAAATCTGTCTTTATTAGTTCAAATGAACTTGCAAAACTCTTTGATGTTCAATGATCCAACACGTATACGGCAGATGTTAAGCAACCTGCTTTTAAACGCTATCAAGTTTACAGAGTCTGGCAGTATAAAAGTTGAAGTGAAGGAACTGCCAGAACTAAAAGTGGAGATTGCAGTTCATGATACTGGCATAGGTATTGCTCCTGCCGATTTACAAAAGATTTTTGAACCTTTTCGGCAAGTGGATCAAAGTCTGACTCGCAAATATTCTGGTACAGGTGTGGGTTTGCCAATGATCAAAGCGTTGCTGCAAACGATGGGTGGTAACATCAGCGTGGAAAGTCAGTTGAATAATCATTCAGTCTTTCGGATTCAACTACCACATCATATATCATCCTTAAGCCAAGAAGGTTCAGATGGAACATCAAACTTTACTCATGCTTCAGCCAGAAAACATTTTTGGAGACAGCAAGCAATTCCTTGTTTTGCTCAAGAAGGTGCACACAGTAACAGTAGAGATAATTAACGTTCTCCCCCAAACTTTAGTTTGGGGGATTGTTGGGCTGATCCAGCCTATGTACAGGTTTAGCTTATTAAAATAAATAGTTATGCTAGCAGAAGACAATTCTCAAGTTGAACATATACTTGCTGTTGATGATAATCCCGATAATCTCATCTTACTTGAAACAATTTTAGAGAGTGAAGGGTATAAAGTTGAGTTAATCTCCAATGGTATACATGCTCTGGAGCAAATTGCCCAAGAGCCACCCGACTTAATTTTACTAGATGTCATGATGCCAGAAATGGATGGCTATGAAGTGACACGCCGTATTCGTCAAAATCGAGAAATATCATACATTCCTATACTGTTGATAACAGCCTACCATGATGCGAGTGTTGTCGAAGGCTTAGATGCAGGAGCAGATGATTTTATTCGCAAACCATTCGATCATGAAGAGTTACTGGCAAGAGTACGATCAATGCTACGCCTCAAGCACAGTATTGATGAACAACGAAAAATGGCACGCCAACGAGAGGACTTTGTTTCACGTCTGACTCACGATTTGCGAACCCCGCTAGTAGCCGCAGATCGGATGCTTCATTTGTTTCATCAAGAACTCTTTTGTGCAATTTCGCCAGACATGAAAGAGGCGATATTCGCCATGATTCGCAGCAACCAGAACTTGTTGGAAATGGTTAACAACCTCCTAGAAGTCTACCGCTTTGAGGCAGGTAAAAAAAATCTACAACTTGAAAGCTGCAATCTGCGGCAAATCGTAGAAGAAATTGTTCAAGAACTCACTCCTCTGGTGCTTGAAAAGGGGTTAACTATCAATATAGACTCTAGCAACTTAGATCAAAAAGACGAAACAGCAGCTGTGGTTAAAGGCGATCGCTTAGAATTACGACGAGTCACAGCCAATCTAGTTGGAAATGCCATTAAATTTACAGATACAGGAAGTGTCAACATTCGTGTATCTGAAACATCCGTTAAACCTGAAGGTAATACTTGGGTGATCATTGAAGTCCAAGATACAGGATTCGGCATTGCCCCGGAAGATCTAGCAACAATTTTTGAGCGGTTTCGTCAGGGTAAAAATAAGCGTGCTGGCAGTGGCTTGGGATTGCATCTGTCGCAGCGTATCATTGAATCACATAAGGGAAAAATTGACGTTTTTTCTGAACTTGGTAAAGGCAGTGTATTTACTGTACGTTTGCCGAAACAAGCTTAAGTTGTTTTCATTTCTAAATTGCTTACTCCCTGTGATCTGCAATTGCAGATCACAGGGATATATATTAAGTTTTATGCCTATAGGTTAATAAAAGCTTACATTAACAGTGATGGTAAATACTGCATTTGGAAGGTGATTTTTAGCAATTTTGACCAATATAATGTTCTCAATAGTTCGGAATTCCCGAGTTTACTAGATTTTTTAGTAAAGTTATACTACTATTGACAACTCAAAGAGTCAAGAGTGAATGTCCCTAGTCTATCAACCCCAAATCTGAGTGACGCCTGAGAAGTTAAGTAACTAATAGCTTATAACATCACTTATTGACTTGTCGCTGGTGGTCTAAATCTTTAGGAAAAACAACAAGCACATGACTACACCAACACCAACTCGCGGTCAAGTAGAAAGAACTTTAGCACAACGTATTCAAGCCTTGTACCGTGACCAGCTCGGTCATCAGCCTAGCAAAATCACCTGTGAACTATCGGATCAGAATGTCGTAATTATCATAGAAAATTCTATCACTAAACCAGAAAAATTGCTGGTTAAAACAGGTGACGAAGAATTAGCTGAGGAAATTCGCTCAGAATTGGATGATGCAATTGCGCCACAACTCAAGGCATTGATTGAAGAAACTTTGAATGTTAGAGTGATAGAACTCTTAAGTGATGCCACGTTAGAGACTGGTCGTACTGGCATTATTGCTATTCTGACAGATTCGCCGACTATCCGCATTGCGACATCTGACTCTAACAAAGTTACTACAAAAACTTCATCTGATATTAAGTAACACTCCAAAATCAGTGTGATCTGCTTAATCTTGACAGAGATTATAAGCTGAAGCTGGATTCAACTCTTTACAAAGGTAATGGCTAACAAGAGCTTCTAGATCCTCTATCATGTAGGGTTTACTGATGTAGTCGTTAAAACCTGCACTCAAAATGCGTTCTCTATCCTCTGTACTAGCTAATGCTGTCACCGCAATAACTACAATATGACTGGTTAGAGGTTCTTGTTTTAGAGAACGCACTATATCCATGCCACTAAGACCTGGTAATAAAATATCTAGCAGTATGATGTCTGGCTGATATTCTTTTGCAACAAGCAATGTTGTTAAACCATCGTTTTGACGAATCAGCTCACAACCTAGCGACTCAAGGGTATAACTCAACAGCAGTAGGTTATCCTCATTATCTTCCACCGCTAATATTAAGGGTGGTTGAGAATTGTGCTTTTTCTGATGACTGAATAATTGTGCCTGCTTCATGTCTTCTCCAGAAGATTCATATAAAACTCATCATCTGTCTTGAGAAAATAAACGAGGCACTCCGTAAGCGGTTATGTAGCGCTCACATTAGACTGGCTCGTGTCTCAACTCTACCAAGTTGATTATCTTTACTCACTTAATGAAGTTTAAGGAAAAAACACCTCAAGCTTAAGAAGTGAGAATACACTTCCTCATTATTATAGGCAAAATGGATAAAAATGATAGCTAATAAAGTTAAAAGCATTAAAGATATTTAACAATCATTTAATGTGAAACCCGGAAATATACATGTCTGCATTGCTGTATATGATACAAAGTTCACCAAATTATTTAGTAAGTATTGGGTTATAAGCGTATGGGTGTAGGCGGCAAAGTGTTACACCTCTAAGCTTATCATTTTTTGTGATTGTATAAAAATATAAACTTTTTCTAGAGCCTTGACATAGTTTGTAGTAAAAATGTAGTATACAAGTATCAATAAACAAAAACAGAAAATTTATAAAGTGATTAGCCTAGTAGGACATAATTTCTAAAAACCGTATTTTCATTTTTCATGGAACTTGCGTTGAATAAGCGTTTTACAGAAAACAAAAACACGGGTTTTAACGATTAAGGACTACTAGTACCTCGGGCGCACCAAATAAAGCTACCATACCCTTAGCGTGTGCCTAGCGTCTACAAGGAGGAGCAAAAGCTTATGATGTAAGCCTGCGTGTTAGCGCAGCGGGACGCAGTCCATGAGCGAATGCGTGAATTCCGCCGCCAAGCACTAATCTCTTCTCAGGGTACAGTTCTTTTCAAGTCAGAAACAATGACTGTAGCAACTTACACGTAATTAGTTTATATTACGAGAAAACTTTTGCCAAATCTCCCATATCAGGAGATGACAACTCCACCACTGCTGGACAACTGACAATATGGACTTTGAATACTATAGAAATGACGAAGGCGCTCCTGCTAATAGTAACCGTCAAAGTTTACTAGCAAGTGGCTGGCGACCATT
Organism: Brasilonema sp. CT11; assembly: GCF_017982655.1. Lineage (GTDB taxonomy): Bacteria > Cyanobacteriota > Cyanobacteriia > Cyanobacteriales > Nostocaceae > Brasilonema. The sequence continues at coordinate 9,578 of NZ_JABXYX010000129.1, forward strand.
CCATAGAGAGTTGGACTGGGAGTTTGTATGGCAACTGTTGTGTCACGACAGGCAAGAGTTTACGCAAAAAAGTTTTAATTTAGCAAGTAATTTCGCTGAGATATTAGGACGGAATAATTATACTTGGTGGGCTAATTTATTAAGTGTTGTCTCTGATAATACTCGTTATGAAGTAGAAAAATATTGGAATTACATCACACCCGATCCTCTGTCACCAGACTATCGTTACAAAGATATTTTAAGTACGGAAACGCCTATCGTCCAATTTGTCAGCCGCAACAGCATTCCAATTGATTATGTTCTGAATCGTCTTCAAGAAATTGCTGTATTGCGCGTTTTAGATGTGTTGGGATGTCCTGACATAATCACACAATATTATTTGGAACGAGATTTTTATTTTCCAGTTGAAAAATTTGTCAACTGGGAGCGTTTAGACGTTCTTAACACCGTTTATGCTTATTGGTCAAAAAATGACGTTTGGCTACAAATAAACTCTTTTGACAGGGGACGACGACAGTATACTTTATTAGCCAAAAATCTCGCTCCACTCGTTAACAAAGCGACACATGATTTAGCAATTATGCTGAGTGGATATCAAACTCGTGTGGGTAAACTTTATAGTCAGTTTCCTATTCGGAGTTTTCCTCTCGATCTTCAAAACTTTACTGATTTAGTACAACAGGCAATTCTGAATCAAAAGCAGTTAGCAGTTTTGGTACATGGAGAACCAGGAACGGGTAAAACCGCATGGACACAAGCAGTTGCTAAAGAGATTTTGGTGCCTTTGGGGTATGTAATTTTTATTTTGGATCATGATGCGATCGCCAACTTTGTCCCACCCACATATCTAGAAAGAATTTGTATTATTATCAACGAGGCAGATAACTTAGCCCAAAATCGTGCTACCGAAGTAGCCCAGTACAATAACAAAACTGAACATATATTGAGTTTATTAGATGGCACGCTGTATCAAAGTGTAATTGATGATTCTGGTATTCATATACAGCAGCAGTTAGTTGTTTTGATGACTTGTAACACCACAGAAAGATTAGATCCAGCAATGCTACGTAAGGGCAGAGTAGATTTGATGTGCGAGTTTACGCAACGATTTGTTTGAATATGGGAACAGGGAACAGAGAACAGGCAAGAAGGGGATGGTGTTTATTTCATATATTAATAGCGGTTTTTTACTGCTAGTTAAAAGCTCACATATTGCAGTAATATGAAAATCAATCGGTTTGAAGATGCAAGTCAATTTTACGAGCGGGTGAAAGACTACTTGCTGAGTCAGGAAGCATAATTCTGTCACCACCATAAGTGACGTTGAGAAAAATTAATTGTTTTGAAGATGCAAGCCAATTTTACGAGCAAGTGAAAGACTACTTGCTCAATCACGAAGCACTGCATAACGTGCAGCTTGCACTTTGCAACAATTTGATTCATAATCCCCAAGGCTTCAACGAAAAGCCCTACTTAGCAACCGTCGAAGTAGACAGAGATATTATTGCTGTGGCGATGAAAACACCTAGGCGAAAATTGCTGTTGTCAAAGATAGAGGATTTTGGGAGTATTGAGGCGATCGCCCAAGACATACACCTGACTCAGAAATTATTGTCAGGTGTCAATGCTCCCACTGCTGAGGCAAAAGCTTTCGTGGAAGCTTGGCATTCCCTAACTGGTCAATCCTACCACCTAAAAATGGCGTTGCGTGCTTTTCAATTGGAGCAAGTGCAGCCGATTTCCAAAACAACAGGTAACTTACGTTTGGCGACACAGAGCGATCGCAAGGGAGCGCAGCAGCGTTTGCGCAGCGCCCCCTTAGGGGCTAGCTATCGCCAATTTCTCATCCCTTGGTATGCAGCCTTCGCACTGGAAGCCTTGGGCACTGTTGAGTCAGAAGCTGAACGCAAAGTAGAGCACCTTTTGCAGCGGTGTATTGCTTACATTTGGGAAGATAAAATCCCTGTTTCAATGGCGTGCAATGTTCGTGTAATGCCCAACGGTGCAGCGGTGAGTTTGGTTTACACACCACCAGAACACCGGAGAAAGGGTTACGCTAGTGCTTGTGTGGCGGCTTTGAGCCAAACTTTACTGAATCAGGGACATCGATACTGTTTTTTGTTCACTGATTTGGCAAACCCAACTTCAAACTACATTTACCAGGCGATCGGTTACCAGCCTGTAGGTGATTTGTCTGAATACTCGTTCACTGAAAACAAAGCCGTCAATGTCACAGCATAATTCCGTCACCATCACTGATGTAGAAGCCGCCGCCAAGCGTTTAGCTGGTGTTGCCCATCGCACCCCAGTTCTCACTTCCAGAACTGTTAACGATCGCACCAACGCTCAAGTGTTTTTCAAGTGCGAGAACTTTCAACGCACCGGATCTTTCAAATTTAGAGGTGCATACAACGCACTATCACAGTTGTCTGAAGAACAAAAGCAAAAAGGCGTCTTGACTTTTTCTTCTGGGAATCATGCTCAAGCAACAGCACTTGCTGGACAACTGCTCAACATTCCTATAACCATCGCTATGCCTGATGATGCTCCAGCCGTCAAGTTATCTGCGACTCGTGGATATGGCGGTGAGGTGGTTTTGTATAACCGCAAGCAAACCAACAGAGAAGAATTAGCCCAAACTCTATTAACCCAGCGAGGAGGTGTGATGATTCCTCCTTACGATCATCCTCACATTGTGGCGGGACAAGGTACAGCTGCCAAAGAACTTATTCAAGAAGTTGGTGAATTAGATTTGCTGCTCGTTTGTTGCGGTGGTGGTGGATTACTTTCTGGTTCTGCCATTGCAACTAAAGCCGTATTACCCAACTGTCGGGTGATAGGAGTAGAACCAGAACTTGCTGACGATGCGACACGTTCCTTTCACACCAAAATCTTACAAACTGTTCATAATCCAGAAACCATTGCTGATGGTGCTCGTACCCCTTATTTAGGTAAAATAACTTTCCCACTGGTGCTGCATTATGTCGATGATATGATCACGGTATCAGAAGAAGCGATTCTACGCACCATGTTCTTTTTGTGGGAACGCCTCAAAATTGTTATTGAACCGACTGGGGTGTTAGCCGCAGCGGCTTTGTTGGAAGGAGTGGTGAAGGTACCGGGGGCTAGGGTTGGTGTAATTATTAGCGGTGGAAATGTGGATTTGGCGAAAGTCGGGCAATTGTTTATTAAGTAAAGAGTAGGCAGGAAACCTTAACTAAACAGCATGACAGCTGTAAGAAGAACAATGCAAAATTAAGGAGTCAGAATTCTGACTCCCACAACCAAACAAACCAAGTTGTCAGATTTGGAATCCCACGGCTTGAGCGCTCCGAATCAGCGTAAGCGAACGCTCATGCTGAGCGCCAAGGGCGATTTCCGCAGCCGTGAGAGGATGTCAACTAATTATTCAATAATATGGAAGTAATAGGCAGCTACAAGAAAATTGATAGCCAGTAGAAACACTGCCCAACCTACACGAAAGGTATAAGGAGCTTTAGCTCCACTTTTTGCAACGTCTTCGCCTACTTTTGCAGCAGTAGCATTAGCAGCAGCTGTCTTAGCATTAGCAGTCATTGTGTTCTCTCCTATTTAAAGACTTCTTAACAAATACCAAAGAGCTGTCATATATTGCCAGATTCTTCAAGAATATTTTTGTAGACTTTGCAGCACAAATCAGCAAAAATAAACAAAATGTAGCACAAAGTCTTTTTGAGGATAATTTAATGGTGGGCAGTTTACTCCTCAACACCTGCGTGGTAAGAACTGCGAACTAGAGGACCAGAACGAACATGGCTAAATCCCATTTCTTGTGCTACCTTGCCTAATTGATCGAATTCTTCAGGTGTCCAATATTTTTGGACGGGCAAATGTTCCAAGGAAGGACGCATATACTGACCAATTGTGATGCGATCGCACCCCACTTTGCGAAGATCCATCATTGTCTGAATAACTTCCTCAACCGTTTCCCCGTGTCCCAGCATCAACCCTGACTTGGTGGGAATGCAAGAGTCGATTTCTTTAACCACTTGCAACACAAAAAGCGAGCGATCATACTTCGCTCCTCGGCGGACTGGTCCTTGTAACCGTTGCACCGTCTCAATATTGTGATTAAAACAGGCTGGTTTCGCCTTCACTACCTTATATATACGCTCACGTTGACCTTGCTGTCCAGCACCCGCACCACCCCAGAAATCTGGTGTCAATACCTCAATTTGAGTTTCTGGGTTTAGCTGTCGGATAGTTTGCATTGTCTTGACAAAATGACCTGCTCCTTGATCTGGCAAGTCATCTCGTGCTACAGAAGTCAGCACAACATAACGCAATCCTAAAAGCTGCACTGCTTGTGCGACCTTTTGCGGTTCTTCAGAGTCAAGAGGCATAGGTGCATAACCTTTATCTACTTGACAAAAAGCACAAGCTCTGGTGCATACAGCGCCCATGAGTAAGAAAGTTGCAGTTTTTTGAGAGTAACACTCCCCTCGGTTCGGACAGCGTCCCTCTTCGCAAATCGTGTGAATTTGGTGCTGCTTGATAATACGCTGTACTGTAGAAAGTGCGCTGGCTTTACCTATTGAACGACGCAACCACGTAGGCATTGCCCTGATCTGAGATTTCAGTTCGGCTTTTTGTGAAGAAGTCATAAGCATTTCAAATCTTTGTAAACAACAGTATTACTCCCTTCCCGGTGCAAGATTACCTATCTTCTTTTTGATTTTCTTGGCGTCCTTGGCACGGCAGGTGCTACAACGGGGCGGCACGTTATGTTCCTCTGCTTCCCCCCAAAAGCTGCGAAGTCGAGCCAGCGCCGTGCGGGGGTTCCCCCAAAGTCTGTCGGGGGAAGCTTCCCCCGACGAGCTTTGACCGTTGAGGCGTCTGGCGTTGCCGGATGGAAGATTCCACCCGGCGAGCTTCGCGCCTTGGGAACCCCCCTTCGGGGAAGACCTCCGGTCTCGCTGCGCTAACACCAGTCGGCTCTGTCGGGAAACCCTCCTGCAGCGCTGGATTCACCGCAACGCAGTGCCTCGTCTTGTTGCTAATCTTAAATTAGGTATTCTTCTGGCGGGAAGGGAGTAGGAGTGAGGAGGCAGCGCTGGCTTTCGTTGTAACACCGGCCGTGGAGTCAGGGTAAAACTCTCCTTCTCATTGTCTGAAATATCACCATGATACAAATCGAGAACAAAAGCGATACCAAATACATTTGATAATGTCATTTGTCCGAGAAATTACTCTCCCCTAAATCAAGAAAAGATTGAGTATAGTGTGTTAATTAGCGGAAGCACTATCTAAACCTAAACTTTTTATTACAGCAAAAACTCGTGGTAACTCATAAAATTTTAGTTATCGATGACACTACCGTTGTCCGGGTAAAAGTACGGGAAATGTTGCCACCGGGCAACTTTCAAGTGTTGGAAGCAAGAGATGGTCTTGAAGGATTGAATTTCATCCGTCAAGAAAAACTCAGCCTGATTCTGCTGGATTTCGTGCTACCTAAAGTGAGTGGCTGGGAAGTTTTCCAGGAGATTCAATCCCACCCAGATCTAAAAAAAATTCCTCTGCTGATTATGTCTGGTCGTAAAGAAGAGGTGATGGAAAAAATCCCACAACCCTTTGAATATTTTGAATTTATCGAAAAGCCTTTTGACCAGAAACAACTGATTGACGCGATCAAATCAGCAATGAAAAAGGCTAAACAGCCACGTCAAGAACCGGCTGAACTGTTAACAGTACCTGCTACAAATACTGAAATAACAGCGAATTCTAATGAGGGAGTATCAACTGCTGACATTCAAATATTAAATCAAAAAATTGTCAACATGCAAGCAGAAATAGATAGTTTGAATAAACAGTTAGCTCAAGTTGTCATCTTTATCCAACAGAAAATCAAATAAGAAAAAATGCTTAGAAAATTGTAGTCGCTTTTTGAGCTACTTGCTGAATGTGATGGACAAGATTTTGTTGGTAGTTGCGCTTATGCACAGCTACCAACACACGACTAACTTACTCGTTGTTCATTGCACTCACTTGAGTGGTCACAACTGTTGTCGGTTGCAAAATTGAAGTATGAGCGATGGAATTGTTAGCCAGAGTAAATAAAGGATTTGACAAGATTCCAGCGATGGAAGTGGCGAGTAATGTCGCGATCAACCCCACCTGTAAAGGTCTATATCCTGGCAAATTCCAACGTACTTCTGGATAATTCTTCACCACCTCAGACATTTCATGAGTTTCTTTAACAACCATCATCCTAACTACGCGGATGTAGTAGTAGATAGAGACGACAGTGGTGACTAAGCCTAGCAAAACTAACCAGTACAGTCCAGCCTGCCAACCTGCCCAGAACAGGTAAATCTTACCGAAAAATCCGGCTAGTGGTGGAATACCACCCAAGGACAGTAGGGAAATACTTAACCCCAGTGTCAGGAGTGGATCTTTGTGATACAAACCAGAGTATTCCACAATTTGGTCAGTTCCTGTGCGCAGGGAGAACAGAATCACGCAGGTAAAGCCGCATAAATTCATGAACAGGTAGACCAGCAGATAAAATACCATGCTGGCATATCCTGCTTGTGTGCCTGCAACTAAGCCAATCATGACGAAGCCGGCTTGACCGATGGAAGAATAAGCCAGCATCCGTTTCATGCTGGTTTGAGCAAGGGCGACGACGTTACCCAATATCATACTCAGGACGGCAAGAGCGGTGAAAACAAACTTCCATTCGTCAGCAACCAGGGGGAAGGCTGTTGTCAGCAAGCGAATCGCTAGGGCAAACCCGGCTGCTTTGGAACCAACTGATAAAAAGGCAATCACTGGCGTGGGTGCGCCTTCATAAACGTCTGGTGTCCATTGGTGAAAAGGTGCAGCGGAGATTTTGAAGCCAATACCTGCAATCACGAAAACTAAAGCAATCACTAAACCTAGAGATTGACCAAAACCAGATATGGCAATTTCGCTTGCGATCGCACTCAGTTCGGTTTCTCCACCTGATAAACCGTACAACAGCGAAACTCCATACAAAAACACTGCTGTACTCGAAGCACCAATCAACAGATATTTCAGCGCTGCTTCGTTAGATCGGGGGTCACGCTTGGTGTAACCTGTGAGCAAATAAGAGGAAATACTCAGGCATTCTAGAGAGATGAAAATCATCACCAACTCACTAGCCCCTGATAGAAACATTCCTCCCAGAGTAGCAGTTAGCAAAATCGCGATGAATTCGGCTAAAGGGGTACCACTTTGTTCGACGTAGCGAATCGACATCAAAATGGTGACAGCGGCAGTTAATGCCACAAGAGCCCGAAAGACGATACTTAGGTCGTCACCATTAAAGGCACCGCCAAAAGAGATCGGATTTGTATTTTCCCATTCAAACAACAGGGCGACGATAGAAGCAAGTAAACCTGCAATTGCTAGATATCCAATCCAGCGTGAGGACGTCCGCCCTAAAATCAAATCAACAATCAAAACTCCCAAGAGAGTGACAATCACAATCCCCTCTGGCAGAATTGTTCCAGCGTTCAGCTGCGATGCAAGATTAGCAAAATCCATGAGCTGTATTGGTTTTGGCTATCAGACATAATGGTCTAACTGTGTTCATTCTATTGTCTTTTACTCGCGTTGCATTCAATCGTGTGTCGGGTGAGCACCTCCATCTGATTAAATTATGTTTAAGTTTAGTCAGCGTGATTGAAAAAAATTGTTCTCAAAAAATTAAGCAGACCAGCCATAGACTAATCTGCTTGCATACAAAGTGATGGTAACAGTTTTTTAGAAACTGCTCATTGCGTTAGATATTAAGTTTCGCTTTGCAAATGCTTTTTGTGCCTATTGGCTACAGACCGTGAAGCTTGATTCATCAATCATTTCAGGCCTTAATAGCGTCCCTTTCCAGAATACCCACCACTGCTTCGGTTCCCCCAGTTACCGCCACCAGAGCGACCATCTTTCTCCTCACGTGGTCTTGCTTTATTGACTTTCAGCACACGCTCCATCCACTCAGCACCATCTAGAGCTTCAATGGCTTTGTCCTCTGCTTGTTCTGAGTCCATTTCTACGAAACCAAAACCACGTAGGCGACCAGTTTCCCGGTCAGTGGGCAATTGAACTCGCTTTACGGTACCATACTCAGAAAAGACTTTGCTGAGATCTTCTTGGGTAACGCTGTAGGATAGGTTCCCTACGTAAATTGACATGAAATTCTCCAGAATCCGATAGAAACAGATGTATATCCGGAGAGCCGCTTGCAGTTTTTCATCATGACAAGGTTTGAATCGCCGAATTTACCTCTTCAGACTTAATTTTATCACAATTGTATTTAAAGAAAGGTTAAATCTATTCTTTTGTGTTGATTTCAAATATTCTCTTTTACTATATTGTATGTATCAGCTATCACTTACTTAAATACTTCTTAAGACAGATGACTATATGACATTTTCATTTTATTTATTCTTTAAGAAAGTAAATAAATATATAGCAAGAAGAAGCAAGGTATTATAAACTTAATTTTTTTTAAGAATTTATTGGAATTTAGACTAATTTTACTTCTAAAGCTGCCAAACCCTTATTCAGAAAGCTTTTTATAATTTCTAGGCTTGTTCTGATTCCGAAATATAAAATGTTTGCAACATTTGGGCTGTAGGCTGAAAAATAAAATTTAGTCTCAACTCCTGTAAATTTAGATTTGGACAAAAAATTCCTCTGGATGAATAAAACCTGAAAGTAGAAGTCGCTCCACCAAGTCAGCGATTTGGGGCTTGCCGCAGAGTAGAACACGTAGACGCCCTCCGGTGGGCAGGGCTGTTTCATCCCATAAAAATCTCTAATTTACAAGCGTATCAACCAAAAAATCAGGTAAATCAAAAATTTTATTTGCTTATGAGCTTGGCGATAGCTAGCCCCTAAGGGGGCGCTGCGCAAACGCTGCTGCGCTCCCTTGCGATCGCACTTAAATTTACCCGTTGAAGTAGTAACTTTTCGATTACCGGCTCTCTCAAATTTATGGCTGATACTCTTGACAAAATCCTTGCCTGAGCGAATGAAACAGCCCTGCTTCGGTGGGGTGCTTTGCGTAGAGTATAAATGAGAGTTTGAGAAAGTTTTTGCATAAATCCTATAAAATAACGTCACCAAGACAAAATGCTTCTATGGTTTTTTGTCCAGGAAGTTGATTCATACCCCGGATTAGATTAGTGTTAAATTTGATTTCATTTTGGCATAATCGACACAAATCTGGTTGTTATGTAATTCTATAACAATTCAGCTTGAGGGATTTTGAAAACAGTAGTCGCCAATTATGCCGATCATAAGTTAAAGATTGAAATAACTAGAAACTCACACACCCACTGTCCCTACCTTCCATCTGGGAGGCAATTGTGCTAAACATCGGCGACTTTCGCCATTGCGGGCAGTTTGTGTAAGGATAAAATCACATATCGCTCAGCGTGAGGTTTTAGCTTAACCGATACGCTCTTAACGATTTAATTGACTGTTTAGCTTAGCAGCTATTCTTTGTTTGAAATTTCCATGTCAACTCTTGTCATCGTCGAATCTCCGACCAAAGCTCGTACCATTCGCAACTACCTGCCAAGAGACTACCGGGTGGAAGCGTCTATGGGTCATGTGCGTGACCTTCCTCAATCAGCAACTGAAATTCCCGCCAATGTCAAGGGGGAGAAGTGGGCGCAGCTGGGGGTAAATGTAGATGCCGACTTTGAACCGCTGTATGTCGTCCCTAAAGATAAAAAGAAAGTTGTCACTCAGCTCAAAGATGCCCTTAAAGAAGTAGATGAACTGATTCTGGCAACGGATGAAGACCGGGAAGGTGAAAGCATCAGTTGGCATTTATACCAGTTGCTCAAGCCAAAAGTTCCTACAAAGCGGATGGTGTTTCACGAAATTACCTCTGACGCCATCAAGAAAGCCTTGAAAAACTGCCGCAATATTGACGAACAGTTGGTTCGTGCTCAAGAAACGCGGCGGATTTTGGATAGACTTGTGGGCTATACCCTGTCTCCCCTGCTGTGGAAAAAAATCGCCTGGGGATTATCTGCAGGACGCGTACAGTCTGTTGCTGTGCGGCTCTTAGTCAACCGCGAACGTCAACGCCGTGCTTTCCGCCAAGGTTCTTACTGGGACTTGAAAGCAAGGTTAAACCCCCCGGATTCTCCCAAAGCACAATCATTTACTTCCCAACTGGTAACACTGGGAGGAACAAGGCTGGCGAATGGCGGCGATTTTGATGCCGCCACAGGGAAAATCCCCTCAGATCGCAATCTAATCCTGCTCAATCAGGAGCAAGCAGAAGCCCTGAAAGAACGCTTAACAAAGAAAACTTGGAAAGTCACAGACATTGAGGAACGTCCTGTTACGCGTAAACCCGCGCCACCGTTTACCACCTCGACTCTACAGCAGGAATCCAACCGCAAACAGCGCCTTAGCACACTGGACACGCTGCGAGTAGCCCAAACTTTGTACGCACAAGGCTATATTACCTATCTGCGTACAGATTCATTGCCGTTCTCGGATCAGCCGAT
>NZ_JABXYX010000130.1 GCF_017982655.1 Brasilonema sp. CT11
CTTTCAGCGATTTGAAAAAGTAGAAAAAACGAGGTTTTATTCTCAATAAAAGTGCTTATTGACAAAAAATTTGATGTTTTTTCTACTTTTTTTAAATTTATGAATAACTTGACAAATTAAGTTTAATGTGCTGTTTGTCCTACTCTCAAATTTTGAACTCGAATCTTGAACTCAGTTCAGAAATCCAATAAAAAACCCGCACAATTAGGCGGGAATTAGGTAATTAGGAGGTAATAGGGGTAATTGATTTGAGGTGATTCTAACGGGGGATTTGGGAGTAATTAGGGGGTTGAGTTATTAGTATTTACAAGTTGATTTCAATATCGTCAAACATAGCTTCTATTTCTTCAGCCGTCATGTCCTTGGCTGCATCATGATAGTTGATATCGCTTTCGTCACCTTCTTCATAAGGTTCATAATCTTCCCAATCAATATCATCCCAATCGCTGTTACTGTCTAAGTTATCAATAAATCCTAAATTATTGATATATTCTTTTAATTCTAAATATTCTTTCCAGTAAGGATGATGTTCTATTTTTAAATTTTTATAATCTTTGAGTTCTGAGTATTTAGAATTATTTTTAATTAGATATTCTGTGTATGACCTGTAACCTTGGTGAATTAAATCATCTAAAATACGAATCATATTTGCATAATCCAAAGTACCATCATCGTTTAGAAAAAAGTACTCGTAAGATTGACCGTATTTATTTTTTAAATAGGTGTACTCTCGTTCCCATGATTCAGCTTGTTTAGACGATTGATATACTAAACTACTAGGCGAAAATTCACGTATCCAAGCTACTTTAAAAACTCCATCACCTGGTATAAAACATTTTTTACTGTAAGTCGTTTTGTATCTAATTTTGTATTCATTAGGTTTGAGTATGTATTCTAATTCAAAAGGTTTTTGTCTCGGTACAGCATAAGGGTTTAATCTGATTGCATTCAAAAAATTGTATGCTTCACTTCCTACTCTTTTTGGATAGCTACGCATAGCAGTCAAACTATTTTCACCTTTTTTGTAAAGTTCATGAGAACCACCATAAAGCATATAGTTGGATTGACCGTGTAAGACTAACTCTCGTTGTAGTCCTTTTAATTCTATTTCTAAATAATTGACGGTACTTAGTCCTTTACCTAGTTTTTTAACGTGTTCATTAGCTAATTTTTCAATAAGTTTCGTGGCATCTCCCAAATTCATAACAACATCTTTATCAGTATGGAAAAGTATATTATTACTATCTTCACTTTCCCATTCAATTTTATTATATTCTCCTAATGGCTTGTATTGGATAGCAAATTTTTGATTTAATTCTTGATTTTTATAGTTATCTACACGACAGACTTGACGATTGTTAATCGTAATTTCTTTAGGATATAGAACCTGATTGACATCACCTACTTGACCATCTGTAATAGCACCAGCTAAGTTTAAAAATTTTTCCATTACTATAACAAATTGTCTACATTGTGCTGTTATGTTGTTGCCAGATACGCAGTTTCCAATCATAAAAAACGGTGACTGAATACTTCCAAAAACACAATTGCCAGCATATTTGTTGAGGTCGTCAAGAGGGTATTTTGAATAGTTCATAGCAGCATAAACTAATTCATCAAACGTTTCACCAGAATTAGCTAAGGCTTGTTCGATAGCTTTTTTACTTTGTTCTGATAAATTTTTATATTTAAAATTAGCTCGTTTTAGTTCTTTCATGCCTCCTGTCACTTTTTTATAAAAATCACGACGTTCTTTCAAAATACTGATTATTAAATCTCCAATTGTTGTTTGATACCAAAATCCTTTATCTAACCCATCTAAAGCTTCACTGATTGTGTTTACCTGTTTTGATTTGGGGTAAAAGTTAGCTGCAATTACACGAGCGTTTTTTAGTATAAAATTACGTGTTTTTGGACTACATAATTTCATTAATATTTCGTATTCAGAGTGTGTAAATATAGTGTTTTGAAGTGTTCTAGTTCTGATGACTGTTTGATCAGGAAGCTTGAACAATGGTTTGTCTAAATTGTCTGGAATAACTATATTAGTCCACTTAATAGGAGGTTTGTAACTAAAAAAATAATCTAAATCTTCTGGTAATTCTAATAATTCAGGATTGTTGATAGTTCCTCCACTAGCTAAAGTTATTAGTGTTTCGTAGTTATTTTTTACAATTTCACTACCATATTTTTTATAAAACTTTTCAATAGTAGGGCATTTCAGGATGTTTCCATCTACACTATATGTTAACTTTTGAGAAATACCAAAACCTATAGGTTGTCTCATCATGATGGAAACGTAAGCACTTTTAGCGTCAGCATCCATCATTACTGATTTACAAGTAATTAATCTAGGTTTGTTTATAAAGCAACGACCACCAAATCCTTTACCTAAGATGGATTCTGTAGATAATGGGTTTTTACATAGTTCTTCAGCACTATTGGCTGAATATCCAATTTTTAGTTGTTCTAAAGTTTCTTTGTCCAGTTCAATTCCTTCATTTTCTGCTAATACTTCCCACCTAGCTTTTATTCTTTGTGCTGTGTTACTTCCGAGTGTTTTGGGTAGTATACCTGTTTTGTCAGATATGCCTAGTGGTTCATCTACTTTTTCATATAACTTATTCATACCCTCCAGGCATTTATAAGCTACACAATCACCAATAGAATATTTATGTTCAATATCGTAATATTCAGGATTTGAGTAGATATCAAGGTAAAGACTTTTATCTAGTGGATCACCATTTTTATCTTTAAGAATATCTTTATAAGGAAGTTGTACACCTGCTGAGGGAGCTAAACTGATTAATGCAGCACCAGCGTTACCAATAATTGCGAATGAGTCATGACATTCAAATTCCACAGCAAAGTAAACACCGTTGATTACCAAAATCCAATTAGGTCTAATGAAATCACAGCTAACAGTATGACCATCTTTGGTTGTAAACTCGGTTTTTGTATGGTGATGTTTGGTGTGTTTTATTTGCTGGTAATTATTACTTCTATATAGAGTTTCAATTGATTTCTTAAACTTACCTTCAAAACGTGGTAAGAAGTCTACAAGACCAAAATGAGCGTATTCTACGAAACTGAATATTTTACCTTCTTTCTTCAGTTTTTTTAGTTTATCTCGTTTTGCTTTGTCATCGGCTAAGTATAGGGTAGCTTCAATACTTGGAATGCTATTAAGAATTTGAACACCTACATATCCAATTCCCTTATCTAACATTCGATATCGAATGGGAATTTTTAATTCTGAGAAATCTCTTAAGTCCCAGTGGTTGTGGACAATGGTATCATGAATATCCCAGAGTAACGGTCGTGATTGACTTTTGATGATTAACCGACCACGATTTTTATTAAGAATAATATCTCTATATTTTGCGTTTAACCCTTGCCATTCATTATCTGTGTCTAGTGGTAAGTATACCTTGTAAAAATTTTTGTTTTTAACTCGAATTTCTTTAAGAATATCTTCTAAATTTTTACCATTATCGATATTGAAAAGATATTTATTTTTATCTTTTTTGATATAAAAAATGCTATAATGAACCATATTTTTAATTGGCTATGCTAAAATAACCGAGAAATGAAGACATCTCTCGGTTTTAAATTATTCAACAGAAATTAAACTTCTAAGTCACTAAAATCTAAACCGTTTAAGTCAAGAATGGACACTTTTGATTTACCTTCTTTGGCTTTTGTTTTGCGAGTAACTTTGAATTTGCAATTACCTTTAGTACCATATTTTTGAATTAGTCTTTCTAGCTGAGTATTGCAAATCACGTTTTTGATGATTTCACCCGTTTCGGTTATTTTTACATCACAAAGTTGCGTGTTATGCTCACGCGATTTTTTACCGTTTGCAATGACAATTAATTCTTTATTGAGGGGTATTGAATCGCTTCTCAGTGGAATTTCAGGACGTTTTTCATAACCTAGTACCTCGATAGGTGGTTCTCCTTCTCCATCAACAGAATCAAGTTCATCATCGTCTAAATCTAAATTTGCAGTAAGACCGATTTGAAATTGGTGATCATCTATCTCAACAATCGCATAACCACCTAAGCCAGTAACGTAGGAAATATATTCAACTTCTAGGTAATCTAAATCAGGTAGCTGTGTTACAACTTCTTCAGCTTCATAAGACTTACAAACACGAGGAATTTCAATCCTCATACTTTCATCTTGCCACCTAGCCTGAAACACTGTTTTGTTTCCAAAAACTTTAAGTTCAGGAACTTTCTTGACCAGCTTGTCAGCACTAATATTGAATCGTGTTTCTGTACCTTTGACTTTTGCTTCTATCGCTTTGGCGGTTTGTTCCAGTTGCGCTGCTAGTTCTTGTAGGTTGATAATGGTCATATAAATCCTTGGGCTATAGCCCATAATGTTGGTTTTTGTTGGTGGGTTGTCTTTCGATGCTCACCTTTTTGTTTTGCACCTTTTAGTTATATCATGATAAAACGAATATTGTCTATATATTTTATATAGTTTTTTAGATGGTCAAATTCGTTTAATCACGGTATAATGAATTTTGTAAGACAAACAATAAAGAAAAATTATTATGGCTAGACCTACACGTCACCACGTAACTAAAGTACAAAAATCTGTTACCGTAACTCCTGACTCTTGGGAATCGTTTGATAAAATCGCTAACGAATTCATGCTTTCACGTTCTGAGCTTATCGAAATGATTGGTCAAGGAAGGCTGAAAGTGGTGAAAGAAGAAAATCAAGCAGCATAATTTTCCGAATTGAGTTCAGAAAATCAAATCTTTCAAGAACCCAGTCTTAATGTTTGACTTAATGACTGGGTTTTTCACTACTCGTTTTTGCAAAAGATTCACATTGATCAGTGTTGCAACAATATCTGTTTCTTCAACTTTTTCTACAATCATTTTTTTCAATAATTGCACCATGAATGAATCAAAACAGCATATTGAAATCGTTTGTTTCTGGTGATTTAGATCTATTGTGAGAAATTTTTCAAGCTTATGGTAAAGGACAAAATAACGTTGATTAGATTCTTCAAATGTAACGCCGTAAGTTCCTAAACTTTGAAAAACCTCTTTGTATCCCTTGTATTTAAGATTTTTGACTTGTTTAGTGTTAGAATTAAGTGCATTACAATTTATTTTCTGAAGCTTAGCTGCGTGACCCTTTCCTTTGCTGTGAGAGGGTTTTTGATTGTTTTTCATATTACTTGTTTCTCAAATAGCTGCTCAATGCATCCCTAACAACTCCACTTTCGCTACGGTTGTCTTTTTTTGCCAAAATTTTAATTTGTTGCACAGTGGATTGGCTCATCACTATACCTTTAACTACATTTTTTTCATTCATAAAAAAGCTGCAAATAACTGCCAATAACTAATACTATCACATCGAATTTTTGTCAATAATTTTATAAAAATTTTTTCTAAAAATGATTTTAAATTTTTGAACTGAGTTCAGATTTTATAATATTTATTTTTATAATTTTTATTTAACTAATTAATAATTGACATGTCATACGTTTATTAGCTACCTTGGTGACGAAATTTACCAAATATTTCCAGGGTAGCCAATGAAGTATCAATTGACTCTAACGCTTGATATTCAAAAAGATTTTGAAAATTTTGAAGCTGCTCAAGCTTTTTTTGATGAGAAATTTTTGACTAAAGTATCACAAAGTAGAATGTGGAATTCTGGTACATTGCCCGATATATCGGGAAATATTATGGAAGTTGAGGAATTAATTGTGACTATCTAGAGTTTTGAAAATTTTTAAAGGCAGTCTGATTGACTTTACTGCCTTTAAACTTAATTGTTCAAAGGTTGAGTTTACTTATTATTTTTCACCCTCTTGTCCCAACTCCTTTAACCAATTATCTATAAACTCTGTTATTACATCACTTTGTCCTACCCCTCTTTCTACACAACGTGCTTTAAATTTAACAGCCATATCTTTAGGTACGTAGACACATAACTGATGAAAATTAGGATTTTTACTCTTTGCAGCCATTGAAATTTACCAGTTTAAACTGTTGAACTGTTAACATTTTGGCATAAATACCGAATTTTTTTAGCTTAACCGTTTAGACTGTTGACAGTCTAAACGGTTAAGCTGTATATTGAGGATATAGAAAGACGTGACGCGAACACACAAAGCCGCGCAAAGTTTTCACTATCACCAGCAAAGTTGAGGTGTAATGCATCGTTGCATTGCTCGCTCACAACATTTTCTCTTGAAGGTGACAGTATCGCACTAGTCCGAAGTGGTTAAATTTTAAACCAATCAGGTAGTGATTCTGTGAAGCTGGTAGCCTCATTAGAGGTTGACATGAGCCAAGGTTTACCAAGGTTCTTATCAGCCAAATTGTGAGGAATAAATGAGTCAAACACGTATTGTTTTAGCACCAAAACATAAAGTGAAAGCAGAGGAAATTCTTTCTCAAACAGGGATTGAAAGTTTATCTCAGTTGTTTTCAATTTTTTTAGTAAATTACGGTGAGAAATTAGTTGCAGGAATCAAAGGACGTGAATCATGAATCAAATTTTTTATTATTTGAACCAACTCAATTTTGTAAATACAGCTACTTTAATCCATGTAGCTTCAGATGCCATCAGAGAAGGTATTTCGCTCAAGAAAGCTTATGAAAATCTAGGCGCAATCATTCCACCTATTCATGATGAATCAAGCGGAATGATTTCTTTGATTGAAGATGTGGAATGTCCTAAAAAATTGAACAATATTATCCTTTTTTGCTCAATGCAATTACGCTCAAAAATGGAAGCAAAAGAAAGAAGAGAAGCAAGAAAACTCATAGAGGCTCAACCATGAAAGAACAAGACAATACATCAATAGCTCGCATTAAGCCACCTAAGCAGGTTTCTAAACCTTTCTACATCAAACTTGAAGAGTTGGAAGCTTTCCAAGAAGCCACTGAAATCAGAAATCAGCGCTCCGACCACTGATAAAAAGCGCTGATTTTTTCACCAGGTGCATTTAAGCAAAAAGTACACATGCAGCATTTATAAGGATATTATCTCATATGCCTACACGAAAAACAGGTACAGTAACCGGAGCTTCTTTAGAACAATCTAATAGAGGTAAGAAAGGCGGTTTAACAGGCAGTAAGCGCGTAACAGGTGAAACATCCTCCCCTATAGCTGAAACAGCCGCAGAAACCGTTTTAGACCCCACTCCGGAGTCAACAGCAGTTCCCACCCCAACCAGTGTTGTAGAGAAATTACAAGAAATAGGCAATGGTACTGCTTCCGCTATCGAAAAAGGTGCAAATGTAGTCTCAACTGTCCAGCGATATACCTCAAAAATTGCTCAAACAGTACAGGGAACTGACCAAGACCGGAACCCATCAGCATTGACCGACGGTAAAGTTAACACTTCTGAGATTTTGGCTAGAGCGAGCGCCGATATAGATCAATCCATCCCACAGTTAGACTCTGGAACAGCCACACAGCGAAACATCGTTATAGCCAGACAGCGTAACTTTGTAGGCGTAGCAATCAATAACACCAGACTAAAGCAGGACTTAGCGACCTTAGACAATGAGCAGAAAAAGCTTATTGGAATGCTCATTGATGGTAAGACTTTGGATGTCAACAATGAGAAAAAGGCTGTTACTTATCATCGTGCGGTTGTTGGGCGTGACACTGAGCTATCTAAGCTTGAGCAAGATAGGGAACTGCTTGTACAGCAACAAATTCGGACAGAAGGCACTCAAAACCAGACTGAACTTATCCGCGAATCTGAAATCTTAAAAGTAGCCAAAATGCGCGAGGACATCGAAAAGCAAGGTTACGAGATTCAAGCAGTTCAGTACGAAAAGGAAAAAATCAAGCAGGAAACGGAAGCTAAGTTTACTGCTGGTTTCTAAAGTAACGGGTGTACTACTTTGTACACCCTTATCAACGTCATCTTATAGAAGGATATTATCATGTTTAAACACATCTACTTCGGCTTAGTACTTGGATCAACCTTGCTAGGCGCGGTTGGTCTTGTGCAATCATTCCATACACAAGGTTTGACTCAGAAAATAGCAGGCACTATTGGCATAGGAGGCGCTGCCACTGCTCTTACTACTCTCGGACTTGGAATTGCATACAAGAGTAAAGAAGACACCCTTGAAGGCGAATTTAAGCAGAAACTAGAGGACAATACCAAAGTTAAAGACCGGGAACTTGCAGGACTTAAGTTACAGATTGATGAACTTAAGAGCCGTATCAAAACGCTTGAAACTGATAAAGATACTTACGCTAAGCAGATATCTGAATTGCAAGATAAATTGAACGCTAAAGCTGAAGAGTACTTAAAAGTTGTATCTGCCAAAGACATCAAAATCAAAGCTTTACAGGACGTTGTAGACGCCAAAGACACAAGGATTGAGGACTTTCTTGAAGATTGTAGAAAACACACAGTTACCTTTTTCTCTCTAAGGTACAACAATTTGGATGCAATCCAGAAAGCACTAGAGAAAGCAGATGTTAGTGAGGAAATCAGAATATCCTTTGATAAGCGCTTAAGGGATATAGCCGAACTCAAGCAAGATTTGACTGACGCAATGGTGGAAATCAAGAAACTTAACCTTACTGATTTTAAGGAAATTCTTGATTACATTTTTGAATTTGATAACAAGTTTTTGAATGTCAAAACTCGCTGGAAAGACGGTCAGGTCAAGAACTTTAAAACTGAAGCTCAATCTTTGAAAACTTCTCTACAAGCATCCATACCCAAGGAAGATGCTAGAGCAAGAATCAGAGGTGCAATGGATGAAGTAGATGAACGGATAACTGAAAAATATGAAGCGCTACTACTGAACAACAATAGCATTCATTCCCAGTTACTTGACCTGCTTGAACAGCGAAACTTAGTAATTGATGACCTAACAAAGCAAGTCGAAGAACTATCAAAACCATTGCAGGCTATGGGTTTAAGCGAATATGCTAAGGTAGCTAATCGTGTTTCTGGCTTCTACTATGAACAACTAGGGTATAGACTGGACTTTATCAACTGGGTAGAAACTGAGACAGGCTACTCCATCACCTACGCAACACGTCAAAACAATGCACTTACCAACGATGAACTGATGGTAGGAAATGCCAAAGAGCAGCTCGCAAAATTGACAGGATGCTTGCAAGGTACGTTTCCTGAGTTTACCTATGACTATCGCAACTGCACAGTTATCTTGACTATGGTTATGAGGAAACCAGCTAAGAAAGAGCAAGCTAAGGGTGACATTGATAAAATCTGGATACCTGTTGATAGGTTTGAAAGCTATGTCAAGAACTGGGAAAGAGTACGCATCACTGCTGGGTCTACAGGAGGTAAGTCACCAACAGCCAAAAATCTTGCACTAGCCGTTATGAAAAGTCGCAAGGGTCAAGGTGAGATTAGGTTATATGACCCTCAAGATGGTTCCAAAAAAGATTACTGGGATATGCCTAAATCAGGTACAACCCATGCTGACAATGTGACTGGGATGGAAGAACTTTGCGATCTACTAGACCAGCGTTCCAAGTCAAAAGCTAATCACCCGTTTGTACTCTACATTTTTGATGAGGTAGATTCAACAATCGCTCAAGAACGTGAAAACAATGATTACTACTACTTTAGGGACAAGGTAACTTACTCGCTTAAGCAAGCCAGTCATCAGAACATTGGGGCAATCTACATTGGTCAAGCTTGTGATGCTAGTACGATTCCCGGTATGAGTTGGTCGGACTGGAATAACGCAATTCAACTGCACATTGGAGCTAACGCTGGAATTTGGCTGGATAAAGCTAAAACCATTACAAGTGAAGATGCGACCAAATTACTTGAGCAGTATCGAAAGATTCAAGAGTTCTGCGATCGCAAGAATGAAGAGTTAGGCTTGGATATCTTTACCGACCCTGGCGCTTACCGATTCGCTTTAGCAGTTCCCTTAACAGGTCTACCAAAATTTATCCAGCTTCCAGACTTCGATAGCTATGACTACTACGACGTTATGGGTGACGGTACTCAAGAGCTAATCTCTAGTGTCATTGAACCAATTCAAGAACAAGTAACAGGTAGTGACGCGCTGCCATCGGTCAAGTGTCCCAAGTGTGAATCTACAAATATAAAAATGAACGGTGTGACGCAAGCAAGAACACCAGTACAGAAGTACTCATGTAAAGAATGTGGTCACAATTTTACTGCCAAGCACTTGATTAACTAATAGTAACTAAGGAAAAAATACCCGTGTGCTAGCTATTTTTTAAGCGTGTGTTAGCACCAGGTGCTCGTGTGTTAGCCGTGTGCTAAGCGGCTGAAAGTATTGATTTTACGTTTGTGCTAACACCTGGTGTTTTCCCTATAGGGGGTACCGTGTGTTTTCGTGTGCTAGCACATGATTCTTCTTAGTTGAAATTTTAAAGGAGTAAAACAGGAAGTTAAAGAATGACCTAATTACTAACACAAACTATTCAATTTTCTTCTAACACTTCAATTGCAATAGAAGAAAATGACTTGCAATAAAGGGCAAATTACCGACGGAGCGCCGTCACTAGACCGACACAGTAACAATTATCACCAGTTGAAAAATCATGAACTTTAAAAGCGCAAACGACCAACCGACAACCGTTATCACTAATGAAGATATCACGACTGACTCAGTAGTTAATCCAGTAATTGCAGTCAAAAAGAAGAAACATGGTCAAGCCAATAAAGCAATTGATTTCCAGCTAGACATTGACGCTGGTGCTAAGAGAATCAAATGTCGTCTCAACGGACTCTATAAATCTTTTAACGCAGAAGCCAAGGAAATCAAGAGTGAAGTACCTTTGCGCAATGATGGATGCTTTGGGTACAGGAAGAAAAATTATGTTGTGGGTGCTGCCATAGACCGAGTTAATGGAACGCTCATTGTGTCCAGTCAAGACAACAAGTTGAGTCACTTGGACGTGTGGATTTTGGGAGCTATCACCCACTATCGCAAAGTTCTGAAGTCAGCAGTCGAGTCAAGACGCCGAAAAACCCAACCTGTTCAAATTAACCTCTGGCTTAGAGTCGTTACCCTGTCTAGTCCACAACGTAAAGAGTTAGACCGAATGCTAAAGCAGATTGGTGACTTTGTTTGGGAGGACATAGAGTTCAAGGTTACAGTCAAAGCTTGCCAGTTCATTGATGAGGGTGAGGGTGCTGCCTTGGAAGTGATGAATCTCTATGAACATGAGCGCTTCCACTTGCTTGACTTAGGGGGAGGAACCATCACATACACGTCCTATGATTGGGATGGTGATGAACTGGCGACCATTGCCAAGACTCCAGTAAGCGGCGGTGGAATGACCAGCATCATCAACCGTATCTTCAAAAGTCTTACCCGTACTGACCGAGGGGCAATTCAAGCTGAAAATAGTGATATCCAAGAAGCGCTTGAACTTTCAGCATTAACAGAAGTCGGACAGTGGCGCGTTCCTTTGCGTAGTAGCGGCAAGGTGAAAGATATAGCTGCTGAGGTAGAAGGTGCTATGTCTGAATGGGTAGCCGGGAATTATGCCATTCAAAAGTTGTTTGACACCATCTCTCAAAGACTGGCTAAAGGTGAGTACTTGTATTGCACTGGCGGCGGTTTTGCTATTGGGGTAGTGAGCGATTGGATCATACGCTATCTCAAGAATGAAGTGAAGAACGCAAACATCACTATTTTGGACAATCCACAAGATGTGAACCTTGCTGGCTTGAAGTGGCTAGAAGTTAGTACAGATAACGAGTAAAAGCAAAAGCACTGGTTAGGGCGTGAATCCTTGCCAGTGCCTTAAAACGACTTTCTCTATTCAAATACGGAATCACTGAATTATGTCATTTCAATATCGCGATGATCATGTACCTGGGTGGGTGTATTTGCTTGAGGCGGAAGGGTATCACGGTATACTGCCAGGGTGTTATTTGAGACGTTGCAAGATAGGTCTGACTCGCAGTGTAGAAAACAGGCTAGACACTTTGCACAGTTCACAGCCACCCTGTAACTATAAAGTTGTCAAAGCAATCTATGTTGCTGATATGGCTGCTGTGGAAGATGCTTTGCACCGCCAGTTTAAACATCGGAATGTCAAGCTGATTAAGTCAAGGGAATGGCACGATTTCTTACCTCATCAATACGCAATGGTACTTTGGATGTTCTCGCGCTACGACTCGAAACGCGAGCATTCGATATCTCCTAGACTCATTGCTGCGGGTCTGGCGGCGCTTTTGGGTGTTGGCTTGCTGATAGGATATTCTGTGCGAGAAAGTGCTAAACCTGAGATACAGCAAGGAATCGAAAGAAAATAAAATAATGTTGGTTGAGTTCTAGAAGTGGCAAAATTTTTCCAAGGGAAATGTAAAACAAGTTTTATCCATAATAAAGATGATACAACCAACCCTTGCTCAATTAAAATCGTTCTACCGAGTATGCGTACAAACCAGTACTCTGTTAAAGGATATCAACATGGTTCGATTAGATGAACGAACACGTTGCATCTACATGATTGTAGACGAGAGAATAGACATAGAAATTGATGTTGATGGAGGATTGACATATGACGGAATTAAATTTTGAAAGTATGACACGCCAAGAACTTATGGCATATGTACGTCAAAATCCTCAAGATACTGAAGCTTTCCACAAATACGTAGATATGTTACGGGCTACTCCAGGAAGAGTAAAGATATCAGCAGAAGAGATAGAAACAGTGTTACCAAAACTGTTACAGACAAGTTAAAAACTGGCAATCCGGATAGACTACCAGTCCTTTAGCATGACGACAAATTCGGTGAATGCTCTTCCAGTATGAAGGGCATTTTTCATTGTAACCGTATTGGCGCTTCTGGACGTGGGCTTGCTGATTGGGTACGGATTACGGGAAAGCTCTACACCGCAGGTACAGCAAAGAGTTGAAACAAAACAGTGATTTAAAAACACTGGGTAGATTTAATAATCGTCCAGTGTTACCGTAATCTCAAAGACGACCTCCCACTATGTTGGACTTGGTATATAGCACCTCTGTAGGTTTTTATATTCAATAGAGTGTACGACAGCAACAAACCCCTAGTAATTAATTATTTATCCATGTGCATTGTTTGTAGTGCCATTGTAAAGCTTCTTTAAAAAGATTAAGATTTACGTTTTGGGGTAATCTAATTTCTTTTCCTTCAAATTTACTGTAACTTGTGTTTTTAAGTTCTGGTGATAAACAAACTTTTTTTGTTTCTGGATTGATTGTAATAAGGTAAAGGTCAAAAAGTGTATGAATATCTGCTCGAAGAATTAATCCATTCCAAGTTTTATTTGTATCATCTCCCTTATAAGGGTAAATATGAGCGGCTTCTAATACATGCTCAACATCACACTCGGTTATAACACATAGTTTGTTATAGGCATTAAGAAGTTTTTCTCTAAAAATTTTTTGTCCTCTTCTTACAACAATCGAAGTAAAAATTTTTATTCTCGCATCTTTGATACTTCCTGGAATAAATGTATCAGAACTTATTTCATTTTCTAACCTAATTAAAAACGAGGCTATTTCTAAATTAATATAATTTTTACAATCAGGTAATTTCCAAATTTTAATTATTGCTCCTTGATTGGTATAAGCACAAGAAATAAGTTTATCAGTAATTTTATTAATATTGGAAAAAATATTATGACAATCAAAAGGAAATAAGAACACTTGTTTTTTTGTTGTTAAATCCCACGCTTGTATATTGTTGAATAAATATACTATTAATATTGTTCCACATAAGCTAATACATAAGTCTAAAGTATATTTAAATTCTCCACACAAGCTTTTAATTAATTTTCCTGTATATAAATCCCAATTTAAAATTTTGTCAATTGTTATACCCCACAGTTGTTTTGCATCAGGACTAATTACAATTCCATTAATTGGGTTAGTTTCTCCTCTAAGTTTATAAATAACTTTCAGAGTTTCTAAGTTCCAAACTTTTACTGTACCATTACTACTTTTACTAACTAATATCTGACCATTAGGGCTAAATATAATTTGGTTTATCCGTAAACGATGGCTACCAAGAGTTGCTATAAGTTTACCAGTTTGAAAATTCCACAAATAAATTGTAGTTGTTTTGACTTGAGAATCGTTATTTCTATATTTATTCGTACCTCCCGCAGCTATAAATTGTCCATCTGGACTAAAAGCAACACAATTAATTACATCTGCACGTAATGACAAAGTATTTATGAGTTCTCCAGTCTCTAAATTCCATATTTTTACTTGTTTGTCATCTCCACCACTAGCAACAAATTTTCCATCAGGACTAATATCAATAGAAAGAATTAAGGCTGAATGTCCCAACAAAATATTACAAATTTTATTTGTCGTTAAATCATGAATTAAAATTTTTTCATAACTTGCACTGACAAGTTTTTTTCCATCTGGTGTTATTGCAGCGCCATAAATATAACTTGCTACGTCTGTATAATTATATACACATTCCCAATTTTGAGTATTTACCATTTGATTAGTATATTTTCTTTCAGAAAAATATCATGTTGATTACAGCGGTTATTATGCATCTCTACACTGTAATCGTTATATATCAGATTATTATTTGAATAAATTTTTTGAAAGTTTATTATTGGAGTTCAAAAGTTTGCTTCTTCTCCTAAATATATTTAATAACAGAAAAGTGTTATTAAGGGTCACCTCAGTGCTCGTAGAATCAGTGAAACTTACACCCTGTTGACAGAAGACATCTACACCCCAAAGGGACAGGTTAGACCAATGAGAAAAACAAAATACTTTGTAAGAACATCACTTACAGTTGACAACGGTGAGTCAATTAGCAAAATTACTCTTCTACAAACCACACCCAATGAGCGATAGCGCCACTTGCCCGAACATAACCGGACGGAATAAGAATTCTAGGGAATTAATATGCTGATTTGTAATGGTGTAGCTAACCATAGAGAAAACTAAATACACCCCACATATACACCCCAGATTTTTAATCCTAAAATACGAGATATTAATAAACTGGGGTGTTATGATTGGGGTGTAAACAAAAAATGCTGAGTATTTCAACTATGCCACGCTCAATTGAAGAATTGGAAAAAATCAAAGCTGTTGACCTCCGTAAGCTGGCGGCTGACATGATGAGAGAAAATCCAAGTTTGAAATTTCTGAATCACGGAATTCCTCAAACATCTGGATGGATACGCACTAATGGAAAAAAAGATGATTTGGTTAAACACATCAGTATGTGGGAGGGTCAACTCTTAGCAAAGCCAGTAACAGAGGTAGAACCAGTTCTAGAACCAAAATTAGAGGAAAAACCTATAGTACAAGTGCAAGAACCTACCAAGAAAACAGGCAAAAAAACAGTTAAAGCTAAAATCAAAACACCAATAATAGAACCTGTAGTTGAGCCACTAGTAGAACAAGTAGTTGAGCCACTAGTAGAACCTGTAGTTGAGCCATTAGTAGAACAAGTAGTAAAACCAATTACGGACACCCCATATAAAGACTCTGAAGCTGAAAAGTTTGCTATAGCTAAAAAGTTGTACTTTTCTACGGAAAAGAATGATGACTTAACCGGATTGAGAGAATATCAACTAAACCTTTGTAGAACTGGCAAGTACTTCTTACCTGAGTTTGGAATTTTGGTCGCCCGTGCCCGTGTCATTATTGAGAGCTACGCGGATTCTAAAAGCTTAGAGGGTAAAGCACACCCAGGAACAATTCAAAAACACCGTGTAGACATCATGAAATATTTGAAAGAACTTGTAATACCTGAAGTTAATAATTTCATACCTGTCAATGACCGAACATTGCTTGATACTTATAACGACTTTGAAAGCGCTGTACAAGGTGCTTTTAAGGATATTGGCGCTACTAAGTACAAGATGAATCAGGAGCGCTCCCATAAGGCAGAAGAAGACGTTAGAGCAATCAAAGTCCTGCCATACCTAGAATGGGCTTTGGAGCAAGTCTCCCACTTACCCGCTAATTCTGCCCGATGGAAAGAGGTAGCCATAGCAATCATGCTGCTTACGGGTAGAAGACAGTCTGAAGTACTGGCTACTGGACTCTTTACCTATGTTGATGAGTCCACAGTTGTCTTTGAGGGTCAACTTAAGCGCCACATAGCCGAATTAGTAGACCCTGAAAAAATCCCTGTACTGGGTAAGGCAGCTAAGCAAGTTGTTGATGCGATCGCTTGGTTGGATCAACATCAAAAACGCACCCTCCCAACGGAACGGAGTGTAGAAGCACTACAGTTAGCGGCTAAGAAATCTCACGATAGATGCTCTCGATACATTGCTGAGTCTATGGAAAAGCTAGCGGATAAATGTCAAATTACCAACGGTAAAGACTGGGAGGTAAAAGAGGGTAATAAAATGGTCAACAAATTTAAGGGACACTTGAACCGTCAAATCTACGCTCAAATCTGTTCGGCGTTGTTCAATGATTCCAATGAGCGCAAGAAACGTGCTTTTATCAGCCGGATACTGTTAGAAAATAGGGATGCAGCACTAAGCTATGACAGGGATGTAGAAGTTTTGGATATTTCAGAAGTACGTGAACTGTGTGGTACTTTTTCAGAATAAATATCCCCAATCAATTTCCACTAGTACGAACTAGTGGAAAGTAAAATAGTAAATAGATTGCCATTTTCAGCCAAAAAACGCCAGTGGAAGCGCTTACACCTATTCAAAATCAAGCCTTATGTTTACTTGCAGCCGGACACACAATTGATGAGGTTGTTGCTGAAACTGGTGTAGGTAAGCGTACTTTATCCCGATGGAAAACTACTTGTAATTTCAAAAAATTATTACAGGATGCTGTTACCCAAACTTATGATAGCGCTGTGGCTGAATTGGTAAGTGGTAGTAGAGAAGCGGCGCGGGAACTTAAACGCATTATCTCTGACCCTGACGTACCTTCAAAAACTAAAGTGACAGCAATTAATGTACTTCTAAACAATGCAGCGCGAGCTAAAGAATCAGCATTAGAAGAAAGATTAGAACGACTTGAGGAAAGTTTTGATGGCACTCACTCTGAGCAAAATTAAGGCACTAGAAGCTAAGGTAAGGAAGCGAAATCAACAGCAAAATAAATCAAGTAATCAGTTACATATTCCTGAGAATTGGGGTGATTTTGCCCGAATGGTCAAGATTAGGTCAGGAGGCGATGTGAAACCGTTTAACCCGTTCGACTATCAGATAAAACTAGTTGACCTGATGCTTGAGCGTTCCGTGTGTGTAGTAAAGAGTCGTCAGCTTGGCATTAGTGAGACTATCACCTGTTTCATGCTTTGGCGTGCCTGCCTTAATCCAGGGTATCTAGGTCTAGTGTTTTCAAAAACTCAAACTGATTCTTCACTGCTAGCTCGCAGAATGAAACGGATGATCCAAAGTTTAGGGCTTAAGACCGCCACAGAAAATTTAAGCGATATCGAAATACAGGGTCACGGTCGGATTTTATTCCGTAACAGTAGACCAGACAGCGCGAGGGGTATTGAGTCGGTTGTGGACGTGTTTTTGGACGAATTAGGATTTTTGGAAACTGGCAAGGAAGTGTATGACGCGCTCGCACCTGCCATGCAAATGGTTGGTGATAGGGCTAGGGTTTTTGCAGTCAGCACGCCTAATGGTAAAACTGGTTTTTACTGGGATTTGCTCATTTCTGGCAACAATGGACGGGATGTAGAACTACTATGTAGTCAAGCTTCAAAAGGTGAGAGTGAACCTTTTCAATATTGGGTGGATAGTGGCGATTGGGGAAAAGTTCTGATTCACTGGAAAGCGCACCCTATTTACGGAAGTGATGAGCACTTTTTAGAGAAGGTACACGAGAAACAAAAACTTAGCTGGACTACTATAAATCAAGAGTATAATTTATCATTTACAGAGTCTGAAAGTGCAGTATTTAGCGCCAATATAATTCGTCTGTGTGCGATAGGAACGCTAGAAAGTGAAGTAGATTCTCAGGTTGATTACTACATAGGGTTAGATACATCGACAACAGGAGAGGATTATTGTGTAGCTGTTGTACTGAAATTGAAAGATGATAAATATTCTGTAGTGAATATTTACCGCAAGAGGCAACAGACTAGCGAATTCCATTTGTACCAAATTGGGGAATTAATCACCAGATACCAACCTAATTCTGTTGGAATTGAAACCACCGGCGGTGTGGGGCAATTGTATTTAGAGAATTTATCAAAGCAATTTAAGGGAACCGTTTTTGAAGCTATTAGGACTACTGGCGATAGTAAACCAGCAATGATAAGTACTTTACAATTAGCTCTTGAATCAGAAATGTTAAATTTTCCAAGTAACAGCCCCATTACTGAAGAATTACTAAACTTTAGAAGAACGGGTAAAAAACTAGAAGCCGCGCACGGCAAACACGACGATTGTGTAATGAGTTTAAGTTTTGCTCTTTCAGTAAGTCCCTTTAATAAGGAAAAATCTATATGGACACTATAATCACAGCTTGTTTTTACTCATTTGAAGAGTCTTGCATCATCCAAGGTAAAGTTGTTGAAAATAATTTGGTAATACACACTTTAGATTTTTATAAAAATACTAGTATTCAATATGTCGGAGAAATTTTATTAATTCACAAAAACAAAACTCAACTATGGATCAACACTCACGAACCTTTGAAAACAATAGTTGGTTTCGCTTACGAGTTTGATATTTTAGGTGATAATTCCAATGAAATACAAGCTTTAGAAGATGTCTGGCTCGACTTAAAAAACAGTCAAAGAATTAAAGCTAATCTCACGTTTAGAGAAAATAGCAAATCTCAAGAAATGGCTTTGAAAATTTTACTAAAAGGGTTAAACAAAGAACTTTTCAAAAAACCAGTTAAAAACCTAATGACGGCAACCGTTAAAAAACATAGCTCATCAATTGCTAGGTATCGTTAAGTTTTTGAAGTGAGTTCAAGTTTCTTTATCATTCAAACTCTCTTGCAATTGTATGTTTGACAAGTCAATAATTTCACAAAGTTCTAAAGGGTCTTCTACTTCTACAATTTCTTCTCGCATGATTTCGTCAGCGTGGTGATGTAAAATCTCAATCTTTATGCTTGTACGGTCATAAGCTTCTCTTAACGAAATTTTTTCAAGATAAGCATGAGAAGCAATATAAATTAAACTAATTAATTCTTGTCGGTTTAATATATCAATTAAGCATTGTACTTCTATTTTCTTTTTTTTTATTCCGTTTGACCACATATTAACCATCCTTCAACATTTTTCAAAGTTCTTCAAATATTGAAATGAGTTCAGATTTTTAAAGTTTTGGCTTATTAACATATATTTAAATATTTCGTCAATAGTTTTCGCGTCTATCGTCTCGTATTTCTTTAAGTATTTTTTCTATACTTCTAACTGAATTTAATAAACCCATAAAATACCAGAAAAAAACAAAAATTAAAATTATTGCAAGAATTGCTAACATACTGTATTTCAATATATCTATGATTCTTAGACTAGTTTAGTCCTTCATATTTCTGTTGTCTTTATTACATACCTAACCCATTACCTCCGATTACCTAAAGACCCGCCATGTGTGCGGGTTTTTTATTGTGAGTTCAAGAATTGAGTTCAAGAATTGAGTTCAAGAATTGAGAGTAAATTGGCAGCATATTAAACTTAATTTGTCAAGTTATTCATAAATTTAAAAAAAGTAGAAAAAACATCAAATTTTTTGTCAATAAGCACTTTTATTGAGAATAAAACCTCGTTTTTTCTACTTTTTCAAATCGCTGAAAG
>NZ_JABXYX010000131.1 GCF_017982655.1 Brasilonema sp. CT11
GCGGAGCTAATTATTTCATTTAACATATACCCCTCCGAATCTTCTTCCTGGAGGGGATTTTATGACTTAAGTGACCCAAAGCGATACGCGAAGCGTCAGCCCTTTGGGCTATCGCTCACAAGAGTAACTAGCAACTTGGGTTAATAGGGAGAAAGAGAAATTTCAACTAGCCATTCCTTCTGTCTCAATAGCGATTCTGTCGTTTCAATCCCTAATAGGGAGAAAGAGAAATTTCAACGTATTTGCCTTCTGACTTGCTATCATTGTCCAGAATGTTTCAATCCCTAATAGGGAGAAAGAGAAATTTCAACCTTCGGTATCCCATGCCGTTGTACAGTTCAAGCTTAGTTTCAATCCCTAATAGGGAGAAAGAGAAATTTCAACTCCTGGCTATCTTGGTGTCGAGAAATCATGAATCGTTTCAATCCCTAATAGGGAGAAAGAGAAATTTCAACTGTGGGAAGTAGTAATTTGGTTTTGTGAAGATTGGTTTCAATCCCTAATAGGGAGAAAGAGAAATTTCAACTGCGGCAGTTAGAAAACTACACCATATAAAGTTTTCAAGGTTCTAAAGCGCGGATGATCTAATGATAACATCAGAAAAAGTAAATTGGTTGACAGGTAAATTGCTGAAATCCAGTCTGGGCAAGGAGCGCGGATGGTTTTAAACAAGTTTTCTCTAAAATCTTTATCCTGTAAGCAATCCAGCCATTTTTTTTAAACCCTTTTTCCAACACCTACCCATCCGGGCATTTGGCAAAGAAAATCCTGTAATTACGGAAAATCGGCAATCAGCAGTTGGAAGGCTCCATAACTGATTGCCGGTTGTAGTTTTTTCCACCAAAGGACGACTCACCAAAGGGGACTACAAAGGTGTAATGCTGGCAATCTTGCCCCCTTCGCGTTGCACCCGTTGCATGTAATCTGATAGCTGTTCATAAGGAATGACAACAGCTTTGTTGCTACGGCGTACACGCGGATATTTGGGAGTTAAAATAGCAGACACTTCCACACGGTACAAGCGGCGATCTCCATAAATGGTTGAGCCACCGAAAGCAGTATTGGGAGTCACTCCCTTGGCAGAGGGACGATAGCCATAGCCAGGGCTACCCGGTGCGACAACTGCCGAGGCGGTATTGCGTCCCAACTCTGTGACGAGGTGTGGAGAATTGCCAGCAAACTGAGCGCGATCGCTGTTGGCATAGCCGCGATATAGTTGGAACATCCGGCTAAACCCAACAGTTTTCTGTCCGGTTTGAGTCGCGAAGCCGCGATAGTAGGGTACTATGTTTTCGCCAAAGTTCGCTTGATACTCAGGTGAATCAATGTAAGCATCTATGTCGGCGTCGTAGCCTTTGTTTTGATACAAATCCAAGTGATGGATGATTTCAGCTTCGTCATAAGGTGCCCGACCCAACAAATGCTTATAATTCAGTTCAATGGTTCGGGTTTGGAAGCTGTTATGGAAAAACTTGGATTTATACAGTTCTGATTTTGCCACCTGCCGGACAAATTCTTGCACTGTAATCCTGCCATTTGCCAGGAGTGATTCAAGACTAGTCAGGCGTTGGGAAGCCATTAAATAATCGTTGCCCAATAGCTGACGATAGACCGCGCCAATAACATTTGGCACATCTGCCGGACTACGCAGTTCTACAGGGGAAAAATTATTAAAAGCAGAGGTTCCAAGGCGGGATGCTTCTGTTGTAATAGCCATTTAAAAAATCTCCTTATTAACCAAGTTCATCATTTGTCATTTGTCTAATACCAATGACCAATGACCTATGACTAATTAAGAAAGCGTAATGCTCATGACTTTGAAGCCCTTGCTGTTCAGTTGTTGCAACTTGCTGGAAAGCTGCTCAAAAGGCACAACAACTTCACTCGTAGCACGCCGCAGCACAGGCGATTTGGAAGAGGGCGGTTGCATAATCCGCAGTCGATAGGTACTTCCGCCACGGCTACCTGTAGAGACACCTGTCAACGAGCCACTGGAGGCTGCGTAGATGGGTGAAGCTGTATTCTGGGCTACTTCCCGAGTTAGCCGTCCTTGATTTTGTTTTTGGGCGCGATCGCTACTGGAATAGCCCCTAAACAGTTGGAACATCCGGCTAAATCCGACATTTTTCTGACCAACTTGAGTCGTAAAGCCTCGATGGTAGGGTACTATATTTTCGCCAAAATTTTCTTGATATTCGTCGCTGTCTATGTAAGAATCAATATCTGCCTCAAAGCCGCGCTCATCCAATATCTGACTGTGAGCAACCATTTCACTGTAGTCATTTGGAGCACGACCAAGCAAATGCTTGAAGTTCAACTCAGTTGTGCGGTAACGGTAGCAATTCTCAAAGAACCGCGAGCGATAAAAATCCGACTTAGCAATCTGCCGTACAAACTCGCGAACCGATATCTCACCGCGCTTGAGTTGGGATTCAGGGACAACGAGTCGTTCACTTTCCATCACATAGCAATTGCCCAATACCTGTCGATAGACAGCGCGGATTACCACTTCGATCTGTTCTGCACTGTCATCTGGGCGCAGTTCTATCCACGCTGAAGCTTCGCTCGGTGTAATCCCGAGTCGTTCCGAACCAGCGAAAACTGCCATATTTGCCTCCCTATTTCAACCAGTTATCAGTTATCAGTGAGCCAGCGCTGCAGGAGGGTCTCCCGACAGAGGCGACTGCGAACCCGAAGGGTTATCAGTTACCAGTTGTTACTGTTCACTGTTAAGCGTTCCCTGTTCCCTGTTTTAATGTGCCTCATAGCAAAAAAGCAGCCCGGTAAAGTGAACAACTCAATCATCAATCATCATGATTGCTAACAAAGCTGTTTACCCTACCGGGCCTGTGTGTTTACTAGCTTAGAGCGTTAATAGCGTAGTCGAGGTAAGAGTTAGCTTCTACAGCTGGATCTCCGCTCAGACCGTGGTTAGCTTTAATGTGCTTGAGAGCTTCAACGTACCAGCTAGGAGACAGGTCGAAGGTCTTGTTAATTTCAGCTATTCCAGCGATCAAGTAATCATCCAAGGGGCCTGTACCACCAACAACCAAGCAGTAGGTGACCATCCGCAGGTAGTAACCGATGTCACGCACGCACTTTGCCTTGCCGCGAGAGTCTGCAGCATACTGAGGTCCCTGCATTTGGGTGGTGTAAGGGAACTTTTGGTATACCGCGTTTGCAGCACCATCAGCCAAACTTTGAGCCTTAGAGGTCAAAGCTTTAGCAGCTTCCAAGCTAGCGCTAGCTTGACGGAAGCGACCAAACGCAACCTGGACTTCTGTGCTGCTCAGGAAACGTCCTTGGGAATCAGCAGCGCTAACAGCTTCAGTGAGTGGAGTTTTCATAGCTTTTTCGATCTCTTGTATTGTTTTACAAAGTTTTGCTTGAAAGCGAGTTTGTCTTAAGTCATTTGTCCACTAGTCATTTGTCTAAAGTTAATGACCATTGATGAAATGACTGGTGACTAAAGATTTAAGCAACTGCAGAAGCTGCACGATCAAAGTAGCCAGATACTTCCGACATCAACGCGCTGCAATCTCCTTTGGTGATACCGTTGGTATCATTCGCAATTTTGAGGGCTGCGTCTTTCATTTTTTGAACACCCACTGCCACAGAAGCACCGGGGGTTCCTAATGCCAAGTAGGTTTCCTTCAGACCGTTCAGACAGCGATCATCAAGTACGCTACCATCTCCAGAAAAAATAGCGTAGGTGATGTAGCGCAAGATAATTTCCATGTCGCGCAAGCAAGCTGCCATCCGACGGCTGGTATAAGCATTGCCACCAGGAGCGATCAGCTGGGGTTGTTCTGCAAACAGACTGCGAGCGGCATCAGCAACGATCGCGGAGGCATTGCTGGTAATCCGGTTAACGGTATCCATCCGCTTGTTGCCATCTGCAACCATTGCTGCCAGAGCATCCAATTGACTAGTGCTCAGGTATTCACCTCGTGCATCGGCTTGAGAAACAACTTTTGCAAATGCGTCTTGCATAAATTTCGTCTCCTAAATTCCTTCGTTTGAGTTACGATGTCGTTTCACAACTGAATGATTCAGCAATCGTGAATTTTGCCTGTGTGGGCAGCTTAGAAAGGCTATACAGTGATATTGGGCATCAGAGTTCTCAGAAATTCTCAGATTTGCCTGTTTCAGTATGTTGAGAACAGTGTTAACTTATTTAACGAATCTGAGACAAACTCCTCATTTTCTGATTTTAGAGGTAACTGAGCCATAAGATGCTTCTCATTTTTGCCTTCCTAAATCTTTATACAATAGAAAGGGGAACCTTGTGTGTGAAAAGTTGTTAGAACTTAGTTTTTTTTTACAATCGGTAACAATCTAGATGCAGTCTAGCTTTTAAGCTTGACAATACGTACCATAGTTACACCACTTTTACGCCGTGGCTACCAAGAAAAGTAGACTAAACGTTACATTAAACGACCTTGAACGGGAGAAGTTGGAAAAGCTCGCCGAAGAGTCTGGACTCTCCCTGTCTCGTACAATCGCCCAATTAATCCGCAAAGCAAAGCTTAAGCCAAATGATAAGGAAAGTTAACGTTTAACAGTGAACAGTGAACAGTGAACAGTGAACAGTGAACAGTGAACAGTAACAACTGATAACTAATCGCTGGTACTGCGGGTACTTGATAACTGATAACTGCTAACTGTTAACTGACAACTGATTCGGTCAGCTTTCTCTCTAGGTCAAACAGGAAGCCATGAATGTATTCCTCTGTCCACTCTTCGCCATAGAAACGCTTGAACATTCCTCGTGCTGGGTCTTTCTCGGCGCGATACCGCAAATAGCGCAATTGTGCCTGCTTGATGGTAGCTAGGGCTTGAGTATCCATCACAGGTTCTGCCTGTTCTACAAAATCCAAGTATGCCTTGAGATAGTCTTTAAACGCGGCGAACACATGGGTTTCAACATCAGTAGTCTCTTTGGGGCGAGTCCAAAGGAATGCAGGCGAAAAGAAAGGGCGGGCTTCTTCGGGAAAGTCTCCACCCCACGGTAGATGTTGCTGATAGCTCTCAAAAATGGGCAGAATTGGTGCGCTATACTTTGCCTGATAGTCCGGATCATCCCGGAACAAGGGTTGCATATCCAGGGCAATCAGGTGTCCTCCTGGCAAGGTTACCAAATCCGCTCCAAAAAATGGCAGATCGTAGTTCAGATCAGGAAAAATAACGAAATTGAGAACTTGGAGTGATTTACCACCCTGTACGTGCGCTGCCCGAATCTGTCGAAGTTTTGGTGCACAAAAGCCATAACTGGTCGTCACAACTTCCTCTTGATTTTTGCCCTTGCCTGTGATAGCACTTTTGTATTCAAACCCTGAAGGAATGGGATAGGGCATCAGTTCTAATCGCGATTGCAAATAGGCGATCGCATAATCGAGAAACGGTTGATAAAGAGTCATTGGTTATTAGTCATTAGTCATTAGTCATCAGTCATCAGTCATTTTTTTAACAGATGACAAATGACAGAACACAAGGAGCAAAAAACTACTTACTTTTTAGCGGTAGCGGCTAATGGTAGTGCATCTTCAAACAAAAACCCGTAGAGGAAGCGTTCTGCCCACTCATGACCAAAGTAACTGCTGAATAGACCAGACGCCGGATCGCGTTCAGCACTGTATTGGTCGTAATCTTTTTGCGCCTTGACGATTCGCGCAATGTCTTCTGGATCTTGTAGAGGTTCCGCCTCATCTAGCATTTGCCAGTACAAATTCAAGTAGTCCTTGAACGCTTCAAGTAAGCGTGTCGCGACGGTTTCGGGGTCTGTCTTGGCAAACAGTAGGTATTTAGAGAAATATTGATTGGCGTCATAAAACTTCATCTCTAAGTTTTGTGCCAAATCTGGATATTTAGCGTGTAGGAATTTCAATGGCTCAATGTACTTGCGCTGATACGCCTCATCTTGGAACAGAGGCTGAAAATCAAGCACAACCAGGTTTTTTATTTTGCCGAACGACAGAAAATCTACTCCCAACAAGGGTAAGTCGTAATGATGGTTAGGATAAATAACGCTATTGAAAATTTGAGCACTTTCGCCCGCATCAATGTAGGTATAGCGAATTTTCCGCAATTGTGGGCATTGATAGCACCAGCTTTGAATGGTTGCTGGGTTTCTGCCGCGATCGCTGACCTTCAACTCTAACCCTGCTGGAATTGCCCGATTTTGTAAATTGAATCTGTTAAACAGTTCATTTTCTAAATGTTTTACAAAGGGCTTGTACATTGATATTAATCCATTTTTATAAGACTTTCTCGACAACAATAAAGGATTGTGAGAACCTCTGCCCCATTTCTTTACAAGGATGCAATAATTTGTGACATACTCCAGTTACCAAACTTAACTTCCTGATGCTCTTGCCAAATTCTGTTGAATCAGTTGATTTAACGTTGCCTCTGATACGCAACGGCGTTCTGAACAATACGTCATCATATATACACCATTCATCGTCCGCACAGTGCTAACACGCACACGAAAGTCATCAGTAATAAACCAGCACCGTTCTTGTCCCTGGTTGATATCATATTCCGTGTCCATTGTCAAAATGCCGTCTTTACCAAACCAGTACCGACTCATAACGGGCATTTTTTCCACGTAGCCGCGATCGCGGATGAGTTTTCCAGACAACAAACTTTCATCATCTGGCACATCAACGAGCACCGCCGCTTGGTCTGGATTGGGTTCGCGATTGTCCTGGTTTTCCTGCCACATAAAACTGCCTCCCCCCATTGCCCTGGCAGGATCAATTCCTTGGTTTTCACAAATCGTTTTCACTCTTGGATCTTCTGGTTCAACGACTTGAATAATCAAATTTGACTCCCCAGACTGATCCGCAGCCAGGTCAAAATGGTGGACAGTGCGTTGGGTAAACCACGTGCCTTGACTCTTACGAAAAAAGTCCATCATAGTCATGGGTGGAATCAGCCGCATTTCTAACCTCAACAGCAGAAAAAGTATAAAGGAATGTAACAAGAATTAATCTTATGTTCCACATTGTACACTTTTATCAGTTATCAGTTATCAAGTACCCGCAGTACCAGTGATCAATTGTTCCCTGTTCACTGTTCACTGTTCACTGCGATACACTGCACCGCCCTGAGCTTGTCGAAGGGAGCGTGGTCGTTGTGTTCACTGTTGACTGTTCACTGTTTACCCCTACTCTCAGCGCTCCTTAAAGAAAATGACTGCAAAAAACTCCAATATTTCCTTATCTAGTAACATCGCAGCCCTCAAAGCAGGAGAGGCTCTCAATCATGAAGATTTGTATCAGTCCGACCTCAGGGGACTCGATTTGCAACGAGCAAACCTGCGCCAGACAAATCTGGTTGGAGCCAATCTGAGTGGGGCAATTCTGCGTGAGGCAGATCTGAGTGGTGCAGATCTGCGTAAGGCTGACTTGCAGGGCGCTGATTTAAGCAATGCCAATTTGCAAGGAGCATTTTTGCACCGGACATCTCTTCAGAAAGCAAATTTCAGCGGAGCGAATTTGGAAGGAGCTAAACTACAAGCAGCTCGATATGATCAAGACACGATTTGGCCCGAAGGGTTTGCTTACAAAAGCTGTGGAGCAATTGGTCCAGGTGCCAATCTCAGCGGTGCTCACCTCAACACTGCGAATTTGAGAGATGCTGATTTGAGGAATGCAAATCTGTTGGGAGCATATCTGTGTGGTGCAGATCTCACTGGAGCAAATTTACAGAATGCACGCCTGAGTGGTGCGGATTTACGGTTAGCGTATTTGACAGGAGCTGACTTACGGAATGCGCGACTGAATAATGTAGATTTACAAGGGGCAGATTTGCGAGCTACCAATTTCAGTGGTGTTGAAATCGAGTACCTTCAGAGTATTGCTGGGGCAGATTTTACTCTTGTTCAGGGATTGAGTGAGGCGATAAGAGCGATATTACTCAGCCGTCCTGCTTTAGAATTGGATGCTTGGAATTCCTTTACTCGCAAAACAACGCGTCAAAGTTTAGAAATTGGCGATCGCGCAAGTAAATAGGCGTTACATTTTTGCGGGATAATTTTATTTTCTTTGATTACAATAAAACTATTTTCTCGTTCCTTGTCTCTGGCAAGGAATGCATAACTGTGGGCTGCTGCCTCTATATAATTGTTGGGAGGTGAGGAGAGCGCGAATGACATGGAACAAGCAAACTTAGTCTTGAAAACAATGAATTTGTATTTCTGTAATAACAGAGGAAAGCAATGGCAACTTTTGAGGTTATAGCAAAAGAAGGATTGCACTTAGTCAAGGTTATTTTGCAAAACGAAACCGTGAAAACGGAGTCTGGTGCTTTGTACTATATGCGTGGCAATATTCATATGGAATCTAAAGCACCTTCAGCAGGTAGTTTTTTTAAATCTTTAGCAACAGGTGAAAATATTTTTCGACCCACTTATACAGGAACTGGTGAATTATATTTAGAGCCTTCTTTATCTGGATTTTACGTCATGGAGTTAAATGGTATTGAATGGATTTTAGACAGAGGAGCATACTGGGCAAGTGATGGTTCTGTAGAAGTCAGTGTTGAGAGAAATAAACTAGTTTCTGGTTTCATCGGTGGCGAAGGTTTCTTTCAAACTAAAGTCAAAGGTAGAGGGAAAGTGGTCATGGTAACGCAAGGACCTGTTGAAGAGATCCATTTGCAAAATGACCGCTTAGTTGTGGATGGTAATTTTGCGATTGCTCGCACGAACACCCTAAAATATCGAGTTGAAAAAGCAACTAAGTCTATTTTGGGTTCGATGACTTCGGGTGAGTTTTTAGTCAATACTTTCGAGGGAACTGGTACCGTGCTACTTGCTCCTGTTCCTTATTGGGGAGAGATGTTGCTGCGTGAAATTATCTCAGCACGTCCGACAAAAACTTCTGGTTCAGAATAATTATGAAAGCGTAGAAAAGGAAGAAATTATAAATTGAGTTATTCCCTCTATGCAATTTATAATTTAGAATATTTTCCTCGTTCCTATGCAGAGCATAGGAACGAGAGAAAAACACAAGTATAACAAAATACCATAATAAACAATGCCTCACCACATTCTCAAAGCCACCAGGGAAACTGTGCATCTAGGTGGGTTCTCTCATCTTTTAGAACCAGCACTCACGGTGGACTCTGGCGATACGGTTGATGTAGAAACATACACTGGTTACTACGTTTACGACAAAGCACCACCTGAGTTTCTCACACCTGCATTTGTTGATATTTGCCAAAATC
The DNA here is from genome assembly GCF_017982655.1 of Brasilonema sp. CT11. Lineage (GTDB taxonomy): Bacteria > Cyanobacteriota > Cyanobacteriia > Cyanobacteriales > Nostocaceae > Brasilonema. The sequence continues at coordinate 9,235 of NZ_JABXYX010000131.1, forward strand.
TTTCTCCAGAACGCAAAGTTGCAGCCGGACCACATTTACTGACAGGACCAATTTATGTGCAGGGTGCGGAACCTGGAGATGTTTTAGAAGTCAAACTAGAAGCAATCACACCGAGTTTACCTGTTGGCTTTAATGCTATTCGTACAGGTTGGGGAGCATTACCACATCAGTTTCATCAACCAACTTTAAGATTTATTCCTCTGAATTTAGAAGATAATATTACAGAATTTCCAATTGGTAGCGGTATCAAAATTCCTCTCAAACCCTTTTTTGGTATCCTGGGTGTCGCGACTACCGAAGCATCCCGAAACTCAATTCCTCCTGGTGATTATGGTGGTAATATTGATAACCAGGAACTCCAAGCTGGAACTAAGATTTTTCTGCCAATTTTTGTTCCTGGTGCTTTATTTTCTATTGGTGATGGACACTCGGTACAGGGAGATGGGGAAGTTAATGTCACCGCAATTGAGACTTCAATGAACGGCACAATTCAGTTAAAAGTTCGCAAAGATTTGCAATTGACAATGCCGATTGCCGAAACTCCTACAGATATCATCACAATGGGATTTGGTCAAACATTAGATGAAGCTTTGGAACTAGCTTTAAACAACATGATTGACTTTTTAGAACGCTTCATCAATTTGTCACCGGAAGATGCTTATGTTTTCTGTAGTTTAGCCGTGAATTTTCGCATTACTCAAGTTGTCAACAGTCCGCAAAAAGGTGTTCACGGAATTTTATCAAAGTCCATTTTGCCTAAAGCAATTGAATTATAGAAAAATTATTTTTTTGTCACAAGATTATATCTCTTGCAAAAATGAGATTTTACGACGTTCTGTTCCCTGTTCCCTACAACTGCCACGAAGTCTATTGATTTTGTATGCTTACAGTTAAGAGGGCGTATCACTGGTTTGCTTTAACTTAAGTAGAGGAATAAGAAACCAACAAAGCATTGTAAATACTGCACTGACAATGACAAGGATGGAAACTGGAATTCCCCGATTATATAAGTAACCACCCAAGATAGGACCTGGCTGTTTAGCCAGGTTATACACGGACATTAGCAGTGCGTAGGTTGTTGCTTCCACACCAACAGGACAAGCTCTTGCTGCTAGTTCTAATACACCCAGCATGGCTATCATGTAAAAAAATCCAAAAAATATACTCGCCAGGATAGCACTCAGCTCATTCTGTATAAACAACAAACCGAGGGTAGAGACAGCAGTTAACCCGATTGCAAGATTAAGCAGCAACTGTCGTGACATTCTGGGGGCAAAAATCCCAAAAACGATCGCACCTAAACCATTGGCAATAGCTTCAAATGTACCTAAAAGACCTATAAATTGAGCGTCAAATTTCAAAGTATCTTTATAGTAATATACTACGTAATCTACCAGCGGCGGAATAAGAGTAAATTCAAGGCAAGTAATAAAGCCAATAATAGCTAGAAACCGTTGCGATTTTAGTGTTAACCAAAGGGATTTCAAACTACTTTTCATTGAAACAGTTGTGTGCTGCTTTTTTTCATCTCCAAGTAATATGAAGGTTCCAATTAAACCAATCAACGGCACAAGTGCAGTTACCCCAAAAGCGATGGATAGATTAGAATTTGTAGCGAGCCAGCCACTAATATAATACAGAAGCGCTACACCAAAACTCAGAGAAGTCCATTGAACTGCTTGTAAGAGAGCTGTTTTGCCTAACATCGTGCCTTGAACGACCATGATTTTGTCTGTCAGCACATCACTAAAAGCTATGCATATATTGACTAAAATAAGACCGCCTGCCAGCATGTTAATCGTATTAACTTGAAAACCGCATAATCCTAATAAAAGAATCAGCGCTAGCGCATAGCAGAGAAAAAAATAGCTTTTGAACTGATAGCCAAAGAGCGGAATTGCATCCTGAATGATTCCGAAAAATGGTCTTACTAACCAGGGAATAAAAATAAAACTGGTGAAGCTTGCCAACTGTGCTGGTGAAAGTCCAAGGTTATCTTTGAGATAGATCCTTAGTGGAAGATTGAAAAGTCCTGGATAACATCCATAAGATTGAATTAAATAATACAGAACCATCATGCAAATAAGTCGGCGCATTGCTGTCTAATCTTCCTTTGTTCTAATCTCCCTAGTATTGTTGCACAGTAATTACATGTATTCTGTGCGTTAGATCAAGACGCAAAACCAAACTCCATTGCCGAAAGGTTGGTTTGGGTGTCAACCACTTTTTCTAACTCAAAGCCAGACTTGTCAAACAATTTCTAAAAATGTCGTCTTGTGCGCCATCCACTCCCAATATTTTTCTACTTCCCCATGTGGGTTTTCTCCAGCAACTTAACACTCGCATAGATAGCATCAATATGGGGAGTGGGAGTTTGCGTCAGTCTTCCCAGTTCTGCGACAGCACCGACGATCGCATCCACTTCTGTCGGACGAAACGCTTCAACATCCTGCAGCATCGAAGTTTTGTGAGCACCAACTTTTTGGGCACCGTCAATTCGCTGATCCAAGGTGATGCCAAAATCAATCCCCAGCTTTTGGGCGATCGCCTGTGCTTCGCTCATCATCTGTTTTGCTAGTTCGCGAGTCAAAGGGTATTGGCAAATATGATCGAGTGTTGCACCAGTCAAGGCGCTAATCGGATTAAACGCTACGTTTCCCCACAACTTCACCCACAGATCAGTGCGGATTTGAGTGCGTATGGGTGCTTTCAATCCTGCTGACTTCAAAGCTTGCGCTAACAACTGAATTCGTTCGGTTTTAGAAGCATCGATTTCACCCAGACTGAAGCGATCGCCCTCAATATGTTTAATCACACCTGGTTCAACTATCTCAGTTGCTGGGTAAACCACACAACCAATCACGCGCTCAACATTAATATGAGTTTCAATGGTACCATCCGGATCTACAGATTGAATCGCAGTTCCTTCATACTCGCCGCCGTGCTTACGAAAGTACCACCAGGGAATGCCATTTTGAGCTGTCACTACCATTGTTTCAGGTTTATACAGCTCGGGGAGATTGGGGGCGATCGCCGCCACACTCGTAGTCTTAACAGCCAAAATCACCACATCCTGAGGTTCGGCTTGACTCATATCACTAGTTGCCAAACTTGGGGTAGCTACGTGGGTTGAGCCATCTGCCAGAATCAGTTTCAGCCCATTTTTTTGAATTGCTTCTAAATGAGCACCACGAGCAATTAATGTAACCTCATTGCCAGAAAGAGCCAACTTTGCTCCTAAGTAACCACCAATAGCACCCGCGCCAACAATACAGATTTTCATTTTTTTTTCACTCCCCTATAGCAATCCTAAATGAGTTGTAAAAATTATTTTTTGAACCAACCGCCAAGTCGCCTTAGCGTAGCGTGCGCCTTAGCGCATAGGACGCCAAGAAAAGAGAAAAGAGAAAACAGAGAATTTCACGAATGATGCGCGGATTGCTATAGCTTGAGCAACTTCGCCATATTCAACCGTTGCAACTTCCCTGTCGCTCCACGGGGTAGTTCATCTAAAATGTGAATTTGGTTAGGGACTTTGAAGTCTGCCAATAGGCTTGCACAGTAAGCCAAAAGTTCCTTTTCGCTGGTTTCACCCTTAAGGACGACAGCCGCGTGAATATCTTCTCCCAAGGATTTATGAGGAACGGCAAAAGCAAGGGCTTCAGCAACTGCAGGATGACGCAGCAGTATATCATCCACTTCTAGTGGGGAAAATTTTTCTCCGCCTCGGTTAATTAATTCCTTAATCCGTCCAGTCAGGCGCAGATACCCGTCTGCATCCAGTGTCCCCTGATCGCCAGTACGGAACCAACCATTCACAAAAGCAGTCGCATTAGCTTGTGGGTTATTCTCGTAGCCATCAATTACATTTGGTCCTTTTACCACAACTTCGCCCAAGCTTCCTTGAGGCAGTAAATTGCCATCTTCGTCCATAATACCGACTTCCACACCAAAGCCATAGCCAACCGTGCCCGGTTTACGTACTTTAGGTGGTAGTGGATTAGTCGCCATCAAGTGAGCAGCTTCGGTCATGCTGTAAGATTCTAAGACAGGAGCATTGAGCGTTGCTTCCATTTGTTCGATAATCACAGGGGCAAGGGGAGCGCTGCTAGAGCGAATGAAGCGGAAGCGGTTCGCTTTGATAATGGCTTCGTTGCGGCTAGCTCGCGCTAGGATTGTTTGGTGCATGGTAGGTGCAGCCGAGTACCAAGTGGGTTTATAAGTTTCCACCAGTTTCCAGAAACTTAGAGCATTGAAACCATCGGGTATGACGAGCGTTCCGCCAGATGCCAGAGTTGCCAGCATACACCCCACCAGCCCGTGAATGTGGAACAAAGGCATAAAACAGAGTGTCGTGTCAGCTGGCGAAAGTGAGTATGCACCGATAATATTATTAGCAGAAGCAATCAAGTTACGATGCCGAATCGGGACTCGCTTGGGACGACTGGTGGTACCGCTGGTGTGCAGAATCATTGCCACATCGTCGGAGTCGGGAAAGTTTTGATTGTCCAAGGATTTCCCTTCCCCGGAAGCTGGTTTCACTAATTCAAAGCTTAATGTGCCATTCTCGGTAACCCTAGCATAAATGTGTATCATGTCGGGTGTGACAGCAGCAATTGCAGCTTCTGGCACGTCAGGCAGCGTAATCAACGCTTTTGCCTGAGTATCTTCGTAGTAAAAGCCAAATTCTTCTTGCTTGTATTTTGGATTGAGTGGTGCTGCAGTACCAGATAAAGCCGCCGCAAGAAAGCTGAGTACCATAGGTACCCCGTTTGACATGGCAATGGCGATACGATCTGCGCTCCGCGCAGCAGCGAAGCTATCGCCCCGTTGCAAACCAAAACTGTTGAGTTGAGATACCAGTTCGACGACGTTCTCACGCAGTTGCTTATAAGTGAGTGTTGATCCCTCTGGTGCAACCAAGGCTGGATGATCGTCTTCCCCTGCTAAAAGCTCAAATATATTCATAGACAACACCTGGAGTAGCCAGGGGAATCATGGATAGGAACCTAGAATCGGCCAAGCTGAGACTTGTTGGCGATTGACAATATTGGCGTATAGCATTGTCAATCTAACTAATCACATATTTATGTTGATTGAGCAATACGTGATTCCCATACAGCACAAATGCAAATTTTGCTACTGAGTAAACCAATGAAATTAGCAATTCACGCGTGATTGTAATTACGGCAATTTCTGTTAGTATAGGACACGCTAGGAGCGGCAATATCTTAACATTTTGTTTATGGAGCGTCGTAAGTTTCTAAAGTATGCCACTTTAGCAGGAACTAGCTTTACATTTGCTGGTTGTAACCAAGGCGGTAAATCTCAACCACAGGGTGAAGTACCTGTCCCAGCTTCACCTATGGCGGCGAACGAAGTTCTTAAGGTAGGATTTATCTACGTTGGACCTATAGGTGAAGCTGGGTGGACTTATGCCCACGATTTAGGTCGCAGAGAAATGGAGGCAAATCTTCAGCAAAGGGTGAAAACCACTTTTTTGGAAAATGTGAGTGAAAATGCCGACGCCCAAAGGGTTCTTCGCCAACTGGCGTTAGAAGGTAATAAGTTAATTTTCGCGACTTCTTTTGGCTACATGAACCCAACTTTTGAAGTAGCAAAAGATTTTCCCAATGTTCGTTTTGAGCAATGTAGTGGACCTAAACGCGTTACAAATGTCGGTACTTATCTGGGACGCTTTGAAGAACCGCGATACTTAACTGGCATGATTGCTGGTAAAATGACAAAATCGAATGTGGTTGGTTTTGTTGGTTCATACCCAATTCCTGAAGTGATTCGAGGAATAGGCGCGTTTACGCAAGGACTGCGCAAAACGAATCCGAAAGCGAAAGTAAGAGTAGTCTGGGTTGAGAATTGGTATGATCCAGCTAAAGAAAGAGAAGCAGCCCAAGCTTTGGTTAACTTAGGTGCAGACGTCCTAACACAAGATACTAACTCTGCTGCACCCATTCAACTAGCAGAGGAAAAGGGTATTTATGCTTTTGGCTACAACACTGATATGAGTAGGTTTGGTGCAAAAGCTTGTTTAACGTCAGTTCTGAATCAATGGGGTAAATTTTATACAGAGCAAGCCCTGGCTGTGATCAATGGTACTTGGAAGTCTGAAGAAGTTTGGTATGGAATTGCCCAAGAAATGGTGGATATTTCGCCTTTAAATCCTGTGATTCCTCAAGATGTTCAACAATTGGTGATGGCGAAGCGTGATGAGTTTATTAAAGGTACAGCACATCCTTTTGATGGTCCAGTCAAAGACCAAAACGGTGTGCTGCGAGTCCCGAACGGTCAGGTGTTGAGTGATAGGGAACAACTAGCAATGGATTGGTATGTAGAAGGAATTGAAGGATTAATTCCAAAGGTACAATCGTGAAGGGCTAACGCTTGTAGCCCCCGAAAGGAGATAAACCCTGATGAGGGAGCGCACTTGTTTGTCAGCAATTGGTTTTGATAAGCTAATGAGCATTTAAGTTGCATAAAACTAGGGCTGAAGCCCTTACTACAAGCGAATCAGTTTGGAAAAATGAATGACGATTAGCTTAGCTTTATTCGCGAAATTCTACAACATCACGTTTGATAATAACTTCATGGTTACCAAAAAAGCTCTGTCCTAGCAGAGGAACGTCTCCGATTGTGACTTCTACATTCTCAACTTTAGCCCCACCAACTTCTATAGAATCAACTGTGCCGAAGTCACGTACCACGACACCACCACCAGTAATTATCCTGACTTTCCCCATTCGCTCAACTTTTAACTCATCTGCCATTTTCTTGGTGATGGAGGTGAGAGTGGCTCCTGTATCCAAAATCATCTCTTGTTGATAATCGTCATTGAAAGTGGCTTTGATTCTTGGTAAGTCATCGTTTTCCCGTTTAATTATGGCTGGTCCAGACTTACGTGGGAAATGAATAACCAGAGCCATCAATAAAACCAACAAGACTAGTTCCATATTAAATACTCCGCAGAAATATTAAGTCAATCAACAAACCATATTTTCTATTACAAAGAAACGGGATATGGGAATTCTGTTTTGTTTGGTGAACTGACTAGTTGAGCTAGGGAATTCTTAATAGGGAACGCTTAGAGGATGTCTGAAAAGATTAAGCAAGGTATATTTTGTCATTCTGAGTGAAGCGAAGCGGAACGAAGAATCACAGTTTCTCGTTAATTTTTGAGATGCCTCACTACGCTATTGCTCCGTTCAGCATGACATTTCTTACTTCTCAGACATCCTCTTAACATAAACTGTACCTAGCTGATAAAAATCAAATAGGAATTCTGTAGAACCTTTCAGATTCCTTTGCCAAATACATTGGTCTTGAAAGATTGCTTAAACAATTTGTCGTTGTATAGGAATCCGGTTTGATTTGGTGAGACCAGTGCTTGCGTAGGAAGGCAATAGGGAACTCTTAACGCTTAACAGGAAATAAGGCTCTTTGAGGTGTACGAAGCTTCGCAAAAATCAAATAGGAGTCCTATATATTTATTCAATAAGAGAAAATAACCTTTCTTTAGATAAAGGTGTAAATAAACTTTACTACAGTGCAAGGAATAATGAAAACTGTTTGAAAAAAAAGTTTACTTATCGAACAACCAGAGCGATCAAATTAAGTACTGAATCACTGAAACTACAAAAGTAAAAACCTAGCAGGAGCCAAGGAAAAGGATTAATTCAAAACGTACAATCGTGAAGGCTTAACCGTGATTGCAAAGAATTGGTTTTGATAGCTTTATTCGCGAAATTCTACAACATCGCGTTTGATAATGACTTCATGGTTACCAAAAAAGCTCTGTAGTAACCGTTCAGGGGGCAAGAAAGTGACGTAACTCGGGAAGGCTGCGCCCTTATTTGGCGGTACCGAGAACTGGCTCAAAGACTTCTGACTGGCAGTTGGCGGTTATAGCATCAAATCCTGTGAACGGTTACTCATAACTTGAAGCTTTTCAAAGTGAATAAAAAAAGCAAACACTACCGACAGTCAATCTTTAGTGTTTGCTGATTTTGAAACAGGTGCATTTACCGCAAAACGATAAACACTCACTAACAATTTTAAATCATGTGGAAACCATTAGGACGTAAATCTGTCTGTTGCTCGCCAGCATTGGGTTGTTCCAGTTTTTCGAGAACAACTGACGCGATCGCGCTTGGGCAGTTTTACAATAATCAAACGACCGCAAAATTTTCGATTTCTATCTCTGTTGTGCATAAGTTGATTTCAATTTTATCTATATAAAGTTAAGCCTAAGTGTTTCTCATCTAGCACAGAGGCACTACATAGGGTATAAAAAAGTACTGCAATTCTATGAACTCTGCCCAACCCGATGATGATAACAACCGTAAAACTATTTTAATCTTGGCAGCAAATCCTGCGGGAACTTCCAGGTTGCAATTGGATAAAGAAATACGGGAAATTGATGAAGGGTTGAAACGAGGGAATAAGCGTTCGCAGTTTAAGTTAGAGCAAAAGTGGGCAGTACGTCAGCGTGATTTTTACCGAGCGATTTTAGATTACGAACCTCAAATTGTTCACTTTAGTGGGCATGGTGCTGGAATTGATGGCATCGTTTTAGAAAATGAAGCAGATGACAGTGCGTTTCTCAACGCAGATGCGCTCTCCAGTATGTTTGAGTTATTTGCTACAAAGGGAGTTGAGTGTGTACTTCTCAATGCTTGTTATAGTGAAGTGCAAGCAAAAGCTATTAGCCAGCATGTCAACTATGTGATTGGCATGAATCGAACGATTGGGGATAAAGCAGCGATCGCATTTTCTGTAGCATTTTACGATGCAATAGCTGCTGGGCAACAGATGGAGTTTGCTTATAAATTAGGACGCTCTGTTTTAATGAATTATTTAGAGCAGCAAACTCCGGTTTTGTTGAAAAAAGAGCAAATTGGTATTGTTCAGCCATTATTTGACGTTGTTCCTCCCAATCCATATGTTGGATTAGCTGCATTTACGGAAAATGATGCAGCATTCTTTTTTGGACGCGAAACGTTTGTTCATGGTTTACTAGCAGCCGTCACGGGGTCTAACACGAAGAAAATGAGCCAGCCTTATAACAACGAGTACCCAACTACGCCGACAGATCAACAAACAAAGGCTGGCTCATTTTCTAGGGGACAATGCGTCAACCAACAGCCTTTGGTAGGAGTCATTGGTCCTAGTGGCAGTGGGAAATCTTCTGTAGTGTATGCCGGGTTGTTTCCACAACTGCGGATTGCTGGAAACTGGTTGATTGAATCATTTCGTCCTGGGGATAAACCATTCTATCAGTTAGCTTCTGTTTTAGTGCGTTTATTGGAACCAGAAACTGGAGAAACTGCACAACTGCGAGAAGCTGTGGGATTAGCAGCAGATATGGAAGTTGGGAGAATCACTTTATCTACGGTGATATCTCGGCTTAATGAACGTGATAGTAGTAAACGCTTGTTACTGTTCGCAGATCAGTTTGAGGAACTTTACACCCTTTGTCAGAATAAGGAAGTGATTGAGCGTTTCGTTGATGCACTGTTGGCAGCGATTCATCTGGACAACTTTACACTCGTTTTTACTTTGAGGGCTGACTTTTACAGCTTTGTCCTTGGCTATCGTCCGTTTCGTGATGCATTGGAGGAGTTTACACCGAAACTCCTCAGTTCAATGAATCGTGAAGAACTGCTTAAAGCAATTGAGCAGCCAGCCCAGAAAATGGTAGTGCAATTAGAAGCACAATTAACGCAACGAATTTTAGATGATGTCGGAAATGAGCCAGGGAATCTGCCATTGCTGGAATTTGCCCTCACCCGACTTTGGTCATTGCAGCAAAAGCGCAAGTTAACTCATCAAGCTTATGATTCGATTGGGGGTGTGAAAAAAGCTTTGGCTAATCACGCCGAGGAAGTTTATAAACGACTGGATGAAACACAGCAAAAGATTGTACCACGAATTTTTGTGCAATTAGTGCGCCCAGGAGAAGGAACAGAGGACACTCGTCGCATCGCCACCCGTGCAGAAGTTGGAGATGAAAACTGGGGATTAGTCAGTTATTTAGCAGGATACCCAGCGCGTTTGGTTGTCACCGGGCGCGATGAGAAATCAGGCGTTGATACAGTAGAAGTTGTTCATGAAGCCCTAATCCGCGAGTGGCTGACTCTGCGAGAGTGGATGAACGCTAACCGTCAATTTCGCGTTTGGCAAGAGCGATTGAAAGTGGCAGTGCTGGAGTGGAGGAATAGTAACCATGACTCTGGGGCATTGTTGCGAGGCGTGCCATTGGGTGTAGCTCAAGAATGGTTGCACAAGCGAACTAAGGAAATGACACCCCAAGAGCTAGATTTTATTAGTGCTAGTCTACGGCAGCGTTCTAAAGAGCAGGAGGAACAGGGGAAAGAGCAAAAGGAAAAAGAACGCAAGCGGCGACGTACTACTCAGGCACTCATTAGTGGTTTAGTTACTGCTTTGATT
>NZ_JABXYX010000015.1 GCF_017982655.1 Brasilonema sp. CT11
GACTTAAAGATAACTCTACTACCGAGCTAGCGCCAACCGAGTTGCCAGCCATAGCATCAAGTAAATCGATGATGCTATCACTGTATGAGTTAAAACAATCACGTAGTTGTTGCCTGAAAGAACGGAATTGCGCTATGAATTGATTGTAATTATATGTTGACATAGCTATCAGCATTCTCAATACACAAGAATTTCGATATTACTATGTATTCAAAAACTGATGGCTATTTTCATCGCATCAATACCCCTGTTGAAAGTGACTGTTTCTAGTTCTACTGCTTGTCGCACAACGCTAGCTTTAATGATATATCTATTAGCTGAGGTAAAAATCGCGTATATAGCTCGCGAACAATAAAACTTTTGCCTATGCTAAGGGATGTTAAAGCCTCTAGACAAAGTGATTTAGCTACACGTACTGACCAATTAGTTAGTACAATAGAGCGTTTGGAGAAAGAAATTAAAGATCTCCAAGCAACTGGATTAGTTGCTCCACCAGGATGCTGGATAGTGCGCTACTTGGCTAAAGGGAAAAGCGGAGCTTACTGGTACTATAAGCTACAGGCAACGCAAGCTATCTTCCCCACAAAAACCAAAGGGACGTTTACGAAATATAAACATCTTGGAAAAGCTGGTAGTAAAGCTTACCTTATGGCAGTTGAGCAAGTCGCTATTCGAGCCAAGATTGAAGGACTGCAACGAGCTATAGATACTTTACTGCAAGGGTCAGCCGATTTGATAGACGAAGCTGAAAAATATAAATAAGACTAATCATTCATTCATTAAGTTCGCGAATAATATCCGCGAACTCACTTTTTTGTCCAAAGTCCAAAAGAGAGAAATCTTCCATTATCTCTGCCAGACGTGTGCAACCTGGGTACTTTGATTCTGCCAGTAGAAACAGAGTATAAGTGTTCAGGTCACACTTGGCGGTGGATGGTTTAGTAATTGCTCTGATTGTCCGAACCCTCAACACAGACAGATAAATTATCTGTTTTTCATGCTTCTGGTAACTAGCGATACGCCCTTGGCGTCTGCCCTTTGGGCAATCGCCTGTTTTGTCCTGATTCTTATCACTGCATTGTTTGTCTAATTTGTCAATGCGTAAGTTCTACAGTTTTTGACTGACAACCGTTCACGTTTGCTCTAACAATCAAGATTCTTCTCGGTTGTCAGTCACCGCGCTCGCTAAAACTGGTTTGAAATGAGATTTCGGTACATTATCTGTAGATATGCTCAAATTCTCGATTCGATTGTTACTTCACTACCTAAAGTATAGAGAAATACCTGTATTTTGCTGAATCATCCCGCATTTATGCAACGCCGATGTTTGGCGGTTTTAAACCATCCCTCGATCTGCCAACGTCGTTTACCCCACCATTTGAGAGTAGAAGCTTTAATAGGTCGAGTAGATAAGACAAAACGTTTTTCCAGCTTTCCTTTGTCGCGTTTTAGGTAATACCAAGATACGGTAACAGGGAACTTTAAACCGAGAAATACATCTAAAGAAACAAGACGTTTCGTATTTAATATTATTTTTTTCATTTATGTTTATCAAGTAATAAATTTGTCAAAATCATAAAGTGTATTTGTAGCATAGGCATCCCTGCCTGTGCTTGTATTCTCTCGCCTGTGTCTGTATCTTAAACTTAAAACTTCGTGAACATCAAAGCCACTATTCTAAGCGGATTGTTCCTTCTGGCAGCTACCTCCCCAGTTCAATCCCAGCAACCCCAACCACAGTTAAAACAATTAAACCAAACAACCCCAACAAGAAATATTACTCCCCCACTTCCAACACGAGAATTTCGGGGTGTATGGGTTGCTACTGTAGCAAATATTGACTTCCCCTCTCAACCTGGACTCAGTACTGACCAACAAAAAGCTGAACTGATAGCTATTTTAGATAGAGCCGTACAATTAAAGCTGAATGCAATAGTTTTTCAAATCCGTCCAATGGCTGATGCTTTATACGCATCATCATACGAACCTTGGTCAGAGTTTCTCACGGGCAAAATGGGGCAACCACCACAACCATTTTATGACCCTCTAGAATTTGCGATCACAGAAGCGCGTAAACGCGGTTTAGAATTACATGTTTGGTTTAACCCTTACCGCGCGAGTCATATTCAATCTAAATCACCCGTTTCTCCAAACCATATAACTAAAACACGTCCAGATTTAGTTAGAAAATATGGTAAATATATGTGGTTAGACCCAGGAGAAAAAGAGGTTCAAGACTACTCGTTAAAAGTTATGATGGATGTAGTCAACCGCTATGATGTAGATGGAATAACTATCGACGATTATTTTTATCCTTATCCAGTACGAAACGAAAAGAAGCAAAATATAGAGTTTCCTGATGAAGTCAGTTATTCAAAGTATCTACGTTCCGGAGGTAAACTAAATCGTAACGACTGGCGCCGAGAAAACATTAATGTATTTGTTAAAAGGTTATATCAAAGCGTCAAAACAGCTAAACCTTGGGTAAAAGTTGGTATTAGTCCTTTTGGTGTTTGGAAACCTGGATATCCTCAACAAATATCCAATACAGGGGGTTTTAATGCTTATGAACAAATATATGCTGACTCTCGAAGATGGTTGACAGAAGGTTGGTTAGATTATTTTTCCCCACAGCTTTATTGGAAAATTGAACAAACCGCACAAAGCTATCCAGTACTACTAAATTGGTGGAAAAGCCAAAACCTTAAAAATCGCCATCTTTGGGCATCAGTTTACACTAGTAGAGTTGGCAACAAAGAGGATCAAAACTGGAATCCTGACGAAATAGTCTATCAAATAAAAAGCACGCGCGGTATACTTGGCGCCAGTGGTAACATACACTTTAGTATGAAACCCTTGATGCAAGACGGTTCAGGAATATCAGATTTATTATTGCAGAAAAGTTATGTAAATCCAGCATTGGTACCAGCATCACCCTGGCTAAACAACATACTACCTAGTAAGCCAATATTGGATATTCAGAAAAATACTTTTACCAATATTAATCAACTGACTTGGAAACCAACAGGTACACAACCAGTATCACTATGGGTTTTACAAACAAAAACAGGAAATGAATGGAAGACAAATATCTTGCCAGCTAATCAAAACACATTTCCATTAACTGATATTAATGTTGACACAGTAGCCGTTTCTGGCGTCAGTCGTTATGGCATACAAAGTTCAGCAAACATCATTCAAATAAATAGTTTTATCCCCCCAACCCCCCCTTAACTTATATCTTGCACCTGAAAATTTGAATGTTAATTCCTTGACTAAGTGCCAGTTCTCTCAAACGTTCAATATCTTGTAAAAGAAGTAACACTACCAAATGGGGGGAATATAGTTTGGAACGCAATTTCTGCGGCTTTTCCCCAATCAGGTAGATTTGTAGAGGTGACAGCACTGGATAAATATGCCCAATGCGCCAAAACATAAGAAATCAGGGACAATACCAACCAACGATAAACGCCTAAAAGCGTCCCCTGCCCCTTCGGGGATGACCTTCCGGTCACGCTTCGCTAACGCAGTCGCCTAGGTCGGGAAACCCTCCTGCAGCGCTGACTCACCAAACCGATGTAACCCGAAACGGTGTTTTGCAGTTTTAAACCAACCCTCTATTTGCCACCGTCGTTTACCCCACCAAGAAATGGTGCTAGCTTTGAGTCAGCGTTCGACTGCCCTTCGGCAAGTTCAGGAACCGCGATCACGCCGAAGTCCGAACGGAAACAGGGAATAAGGAAATCTTAGCGCTTAACTCTTAACAAGCAAGAAGTTTGATTCACCAATATTTTGGGTATCTACTTTCACGAGTCAAATTATTATAGAGAAGCGCAAAAAAGATTAAAATTATTGCCCCAAAAAAAGTCGGAAACAGTAGAAAACTCCATGCTGGTTTGCTTAGATAAATAATAACTGGATTAGAACCTGCTGGAGGGTGAGTTGTTCGGGTAAGCATCATTACAGAAATAGCAGTACCAACGGCTATAGCAACTGACCACCAAGTTGCTCCAAAAAGCGTCAGACATACCAAACCAATAAAGGAACTCAAAAAATGACCTACAACCACATTTCGTGGTTGTGAAAAAGGCGCATCTGGGAACCCAAAGACCAATACACAAGACGCTCCAAAAGAGCCTAGTACAAGTGCTACAGACAATGTATGAGACAGAAGTACAACCGCACTTATTGCCAGAAATCCTCCTAACCAAGCAAAGATGATTGCTCTCGCTGAATGCTTGGCAGGTAGTTTAGTATTATCCCCTTTTAGCTTCTGAAAAAAAGTTATCCAAGACGCTGTTTTTCTAGGGGAGCGTCTCCAATTTGTAAATTGTATCCCTAGGTTCTGAATTGCCATTGCGAGAGCAACATAGCGAAGCGAAACAATCCCATATCTTGCGATTGCTTCACTACGCTGTTGCTTTGTTTGTAATGACAAACATGTTCTTGCAAGATTAGAATGCTCGCTTTTTTTAGTCCTATCAGGATGGCTGTTGAATTGCTTAAGCATACACTTTTACCTCAAATTATTAGCTTGTTTGTACAGATTGGTCTGTCTAATCCAGTCAAAAAAATAAATGCTTAACTAATTAATTGCCTAACTGCTTCTTGTGCAGCTTGAATAGACCGTGTTGACCTATAAATTTGACTCTTAGTAATTGCTCTTTCAAACAGAAGATAAATGACATCCGCTGAATACTCTAGACAGATAAATCTGTCTAGATTCAATCTGAATATTTTTAAATTTTCAGTTTGCAGTGGGTAAGCGCCTCTGTGACTAACAAGTCCTTACGAACCTTACCTGTCGCCGTCTTAGGTAAGTCAGTGAAGAACAACACTTGAGGTTGCTTGTAAGAAGCAAGTTGAGATCCACAAAAATGATGCAAATCTTCTTTAGTGAGGGTTTGAGAGTCCCTTGCCTCAACGAAAGCCACTAGCAGGGTGCGATTTTTTCCAAGTTCTTCAGGTGAGATACCGATGACCGCAGCTTCTTTGACCTGTTCGTGCCGGCACAACACATTCTCAATCTCGATGGAGGAAATATTTTCCCAACCGTAATCGGTTTCTACGTAAATTAAGTCTTTCAGGCGGTCTCGAATTTCCAGATAACCGTCTGGATGCATAATTGCCATGTCACCAGTGTGAAACCACCCATCGCGAAAGGCTTTTTCGGTAGCTTCCGGATTGTTGTAGTAACCTGTCGCTACTGTATTACCTGCCACAATCACTTCCCCCAAGGTACGACCATCCCAAGGAACGTCTTGGCTTGAGGCATCAACCACCCGCAACCCCGTTCCAGCATGAATCGTTGCTACCCCTTGACGGGAACGCTTGAGAACACGGCTTGAGGAGGGCAATGCCTGCCATTCTTCTTGCTCTTCACAAACGACATAAGGGCCGTAGGTTTCATTCAATCCATATTGATGGATGAAGTTGACTCCCATTTCATCTAATTGTTGGATTAAGGTGGGAGAGGGAGCAGCTCCTCCTGTAGTAATCGTCAGCCCACGAAACACTTTTTTGTCGCCAGGGGCTGAGGCTAGCGATCGCACAAGCCGGGGAGCACCACACAGATGAGTAATCTTGTACTGGGAGAGTGATTGGAGTAAATCCGCAGAACCATCTCGGATTTGATGACATGGGAGAACGACTTGGGTGGCTCCCACAGCGACATTTGCCCAGATATGTCCCCATCCATTCACATGAAACATGGGGAGCAGCCACAGATACTTTGAGGCTCGGTTGAGTCCAATCATCAACGCCTGCCCCAGTGCATTTAGGTAAGCGCCTCGGTGATTGCACATGACCCCTTTTGGACGACCAGTGGTACCGGAAGTAAAGTTGATGGCGATGGGATCAAGTTCGCTTACAACGGTTCGATCCAGCCTAAAATCTCCATTTTCACCCGCCAGACAGGTTTCGTAGTCGAGAACCCCAGAATAGCTTGGGTTGGCAGCACCATTGATAACAATAACTTGTTGCAAGTGGGAAAGAGTAACCTGAGAGTTAAGGAAAATTTTCTCGCTCAAGGAAGCATCTACAATCAAAACTTTCGCCTCGCAATAGTCCAGCAGGGATAGAAGATCTTGCTCTGCCAGCCAAGGATTGAGCATTACGATCACAGCACCGATGGCTGGAATGCTGAAGTGGGCTTCGATGATCTGTCGATTGTTCTGTGTCAGGAGAGCAACTCGATCTCCATATCCTACTTGGAGTCGCTTCAGCACTTGTGCCAGACAGCGAGAGCGGTGCAATAGTTCGGCGTAAGTTACTATTCTATCAGGATAGACGATCGCGCTTCGGTTAGGAAATGCCTGACCACTGCGCTCTAAAAAAGTAGTTGGACTTAAGGGTACATAGGAATGCATAGGTTCTCCTCTAATACGAATTGATATAGTAATTGGACTTGATTGGTGAACATATCTCTGTTGTCTCGTGCTGTGTTGCATGTTAAGTTGCCCGTTCATGAATCAAATAGGACTACTAACTGTGCTGCTTGATTTATTTCATTTTCAAGCGTTCTACTGTGCGCGGTTAATGAGAATTACTTGGTATCTCGGCTCAATGGCTAATTGCGGTGCCGGAATATATACGTAACCAAAATAAAGAAATCACCGTTGAAGATGCTGCTACTCTGATTCCAAAATCAGAAAACTTCACACCAAACACTATCTTGAAACAGGCTTAATATCTTCGTGCTGTACAGCAAACTCGTTCCACAAATCAGGGCGCTGCTTAACTTTGATATAACGCGTAGCCAAAATAGTGCAGCCATTGATAGAAGCCATTGTATGAAAAGTACCTGGTGAGCGAAGTATTAATGATCCGGGCAAGAATGTAACACCATTCTCAATATAATCCCCGGTTAATACTAGAACCATTTCGTACCCTATATGTTCATGCAAGGCAACAAATGCGCCAGCCTCATATTTAAGAATTGCAGCATCGGGACCTTGGGGATCTTGGTCTACCAAACTAAAGATTGTGTGAATCTCAATACCTTTTCTAACATCTGGTTGATAGGGCACGAACTCAAGATCACTAGGCAAGGAAATATTTTCCATACCCAAGAATTTCAATTCTCTATCGTTGATGGAATTGTATGGGAATGGGTCGAACCTTATTTGACCATTGCTCATTAATTGACCATTTCTTGGAATAGGACCGTCACCTTTGTTTTTGCCGTTGTATCCCACTGGAGGTTTTTTTGACATTTGATCGTTCTTTAACATTTGCTTATCCTCAATATTTAAGTTGATTGAATCTTTCTTTGTTCCTGGCTAAAACCGTTATAACCCCAGCTTTTTCCATCTATTTCCTGAATTGAAATATAGTTGGGGTAGGGCGCACAGCCAAGAGCTTCTGTAACAAGTTTCCAGGCTTGTGCTATCCAAAGAGCTTTTTCTTCGTCGGTATTTGTTCCTTTTGTGATAATAATGCTCAACTCAAAAATTGCTTCATCATCACTTTTAACAGCACCGCCTACATACCATTGCGCTCGTTGATCAGCGGCTTCAAAATGAACAACAATGACTTCTTTATTTTTGCGAAGAATTCTCTCGGTTATCAGAGATAAACTTTTAGCAAGGCTATCTCTGATTTTTTCAGAAGATATCTTATTAGCCTTTAACGTAATGAGCGGCATAGCTTGTATTCCTTCTGGTTTAGTTGGTACTGCTATTAATGCTTAAGCCGTAACCGCAAATACATGCACTTCGGCTTTAAGCATTTCAAACACCACGCAAGGCGTTCAGGGGAGGGAGAGTCTTTTGTCGGCTAGATAGCGGCGTTCCAGAATACCGTTGAGAATGCCGTCATAAACTCCGGCTCTAGCTTCGAGCATCCGCATTGCAGCACAGAACACCTTTTGCAGGTCTTCAGAGGTATGTATGTAAGGCATTCCCGCAGCGAACCATCCATCCCCGTGGTCTTCATCAAGTTCGCAGTGAACAACAAAGAATTTCACCATGTCTTCACTCAAACCACGACGACGCAGATGTGCCAAAACTCGGCGCTGTTGCAGGGGAATTGCTAATTCCAAAGCTCCCATCCCACCAATACCGTAATGAAGTCCATCGGCAAACCAGCAAAGGTTAATTTTGGTATTGAGTAGATTACAAGTTTCTGGGTTAATATCCTCTTCCCACGCTCCACCGAAGTGATCCATTAAGGGTTCAAATAAATTGGGATGAGCCTCAGCGAAATTCCCCTGACCAAACTCGTCATAGAGATTGTGATAAAGTTCTTCACGCATCTCAAAGGGCACAATCAGGCTGAAGGCAGCAACGTGCAGGTGAAAGCGTTGCATGTTAACTCGGTAATTAGCAAGGAAGTAACGGACTTCTTCATCGCTCAAATCATCGCGATCAAACAGTTTAAATAATGGATGATGGTTGACACGATGCTGGCTAATCCGCTCTTTCAGCCACGGCATGAAAAGTTCAACACTCGTGACTTCAGGAGGAAGTTGCTCTTGAGGTAAGTATTGCTGCTCAACCTGCTCAATAACGTGGCGAAGTTCCCATTCTCTCAAGAAGCGGGGAGTTCCTAACCCAAACCCCTCTCGCATCAAGCGTAAGTTCATATCAAATACAAGGAACTGAATTTTTTGCCAAGCAGAAGCTCCTTTATTTTGAAAAGCTTCATGTGCCAAATTTTCGACTTCCTCGACGGAGTAAACAGACTCCTTAAAATACTGCTTAAGTACTTCCCAGGAATTAGTCTGTGCTAAGTTCGATTTTACTGAGAATCTTCCGATAGTAGCCATTGTTGTTTCTCCTTAACAAATGAGTAAATTGAGTTAATCTGTGGTATAGTTGGCTTAGTTAAAGTAGTGATTAAAGCTTGACTACCAAGTAGTGGTAATAAAACTTAAGTCCTGTAAAAAGCCAAAAATTGTAGAAAAGTTAGCTGTTAGCCTTTAGCTGTTAGTAGCATTTGGCTGAGTTGTCTTTACTTTAGAAAGAAATCGGGAAGAACCAGGGAAGGTTTGATTTCTTTATCGAGTAGAGTATGAGTTAGAAGCAGCTTAATCGCGCTTTGCGGGTTTCTGTCTGCTAATCTCTCAGGTTTGATGTCCTCTCTTCCTTCGATACTTTTAACTTTAGGGAGGGATCGGGAAGAACTAGGGAATAAAATACAAGTTGTGAAAAGATTTTTTTAGTGAAAAAAGAAGCTCCCCGATTTCTTGAAGAAATCGGGGAGCTAAAAGTTAAAATAAATTTTCTAAATGAGTCGGTGAAATCTGCTAAACTAATTCAGTAAATTAACCATTTACAAACTAACTTGCCATTTTCTATCTCCCATTTCGCACTGAGACGACTTTTTTTGAAAGAATCTGTGGACGAGTTGAGATAGTTATTTGTTATCTGCTCCTCAACCAAAGCTGAGGATTTAACTTCTTTTGTAGATAAAGAATTGGCTTTGAAGAATAATTGTTGTTTGTTGAGTAGCATAGTTGAGTTCTTCCTTATTTGATACGGTCTGTTCCTTCGATACTTTTAACTTTAGGGAGTGATCGAGAAGAACTAGAGAAGAGCGACCGCTATTAAAAAAAACTTTGAGAAGTTCTGTCAGTCACATTATTTTGCTACCCAAAGATAAAGCCCATGCCTGAATCACTCAAGACATGGGCTGAATTTTGGGCAATTTAACAAATGCCAATAACTCAAGTCACTTTCTAGCTTTTAATTGGAGTAATGTATAAACAAAAACACTGTCTTGGTTACTCTTAATAGAATGTAATTCTTGTTTCACTTTTTCTACTAAGTCCGGTGTAATTTGGTTCTGGGCTAGTAACACCGGAGCGACACTCAGGAAACACTCAGTCCACACATTAACAAAAATTTCTCGCTGTTTAACATCCTTATTTCTGCTATCCAAGTGCGTGGGGACATAACTGAGTGTAGCTTCCCAAAAATCTGCTTTTAATGCTAAGTTAGACAGTTTTACACCTACATTAGGATCGCCCTGCAACTGTTTTTGGTAGTCATTAAAGATTTTCCAGTAATTATCAAAAGATGGGCATGGTGGATAAATATACACACTAGTATTAAACGCTTCCGTACAATAAAGTTGGCTACCAGGCTGGATAATCCGCTTTAACTCTTTAAGAAGGGTTAATGGCTCACTTGTATGTTCAAGAACAAAACAGACCAAAGCACCATCAAAACTATTATCAGCGAAGGGAAGATATCTACCGTCACTAACGTGCAGGGATACGCGACCAGAGTCGATATGAGGCTTGAGAAATTCGCGGGCACGGTTAATTTGAGATTGAGAGATATCAATACCAGTAACTTTCAAATGGGGCCATCGACGTAAGAGCAATTGTATTTGCGCTCCCACTCCACAACCTACTTCTAAAATATGGCTGCACTTGGAAAAATCAATGTCGGTGTAAATATAAGGCTCGAAAAATGTGCTTTGCCTGATTAGGCGGTCTTGCTCAGTTTTCGTGAAACCATGTATATATCCGTCGGTATTTATCTTGGCAGACAATCTAGATTCACACGTTACAGACATAAGTTTTGCTCCGGAAATATAAATTAACTAAGTTGAATTGCTATTTGATGAGAATAATTGCTAAATTTAGTACTATCGTTGGCGAAGATAAATTCGCTGTAGTTTGCCAAGTCGTCAAGTCCAACAAAATTTAGGATGACTTCAGTTATTAGCCAAAATGCGATCTCGAATAACACCTTTTTGTAATGAACTTGCATATGGTTTTATCTCCTTGAAAAGAAGGCAATTTGCACCTAAAGCTACATACCTGTTTAGTCTCTAAAGTTTTGAGTTAGACTCAATCGTTCGATATTTTTAAATTTAGAGAGCGATCGAGAAGAACTAGGGAAGAGCAAATCTTTTCAACAAACGCGAGAGCGATCGCTTTGTTGTGAGAAAATTGTCAAAGGTAAGTACGCATAAATGCCATGCGAATTTTGTTGATTGAAGATGACGAAGTTTTGCAAAGCGTGCTGCTGCAATCTCTCACCAGTCAGCACTACGTAGTGGATACAGTTGAAGATGGTCAAACTGGGTGGGAGTACGCCGAAAGCGCAAACTATGACTTGATTTTGCTCGACGTGGGGCTGCCCAAAATTGATGGTATTACTTTATGTCAGCGCTTACGCGCCAAACGTTGCTCTGCTCCTATATTACTGATGACGGCGAAAGATGCCAGTAGCGATCGCATTCGCGGATTAGACGCAGGCGCAGACGACTATTTAATCAAGCCCCTGGATTTAGCAGAACTCCAAGCACGGGTACGGGCACTATTGCGGCGCGGCGAGGTTTCTCCTACAACCGTGCTACAGGTAGGCGATTTGCGTTTAGATCCTCGTAGCTGCCAAGTTACCTATAGCAAGAAACTCGTGGCATTAACTTCTAAAGAATACAGTCTACTAGAAATATTTCTGCGTAACCCTTCACGAGTCTTCAGTCGCGGACAACTAGTCGAGCATCTCTGGACGTTTGATGATCCCCCTTTAGAGGAGAGTGTCAAAGCACATATTAAAGGACTGCGGCAAAAATTAAAGAAAGCTGGAGCTGTAGATTGGATCGAAAATGTCTACGGTTTAGGATATCGATTACGGGAAAATATTCCCAAAAAAGAGGACGCACAGACGGATAGACGCGAGGACACGCAGGATTTATCAAAACAACTCTCCCCTTTTGATCCCCATCTCGCCCCATCTCCCCAATCCGTTGAACAGAAGTTCCAGCAGGGAATGGATAAACTGTGGCAGCAATATCAGGGGTTGATGACCGAACGCTTGGAAGCTTTGCAAATAGCCGCGACGGCAGTACAAACGAAGACGCTGACTCAGGAGTTACGCGAAAATGCCAGACAGGCAGCACATAAGCTGGCGGGTGTGTTGGGGATGTTTGATCGGGAAGCAGGAACTATACTGGCGCGGCAAATTGAGGAGATTTTATTAGAAGATGAAGCTTTAGGACAAGGTGACAAAGGGGATAAGAAGTTCTTGTCTCTGGTGCGGGAGTTGGGTGAATTGCTAAATTTAGCTGATCCAGAACCATTTTCGCCCTCAAAAACATCTCGACTGCTGTTGATTGACTCAGACACAAATTTAACTCAAGAGTTACAGGAACTCGCACACTCACTCGACTTGAGTTGGAAACAGGTGACAACGTTGGAATTAGCGAAAACCTGGCTCCAGTCGCACTCCCCAGATTTAGTTGTGCTGGCTGTGGATGATATCGAACAGCAAGAAGATAGTTTGGCACTGGTGGCAGATTTTGCCGCTAGGACACCTCCAATACCAGTGCTAGTCATTGCCTCTAGAGATGGACTATTAGATCGTGTCACTGTAGCGAGTGCTGGCGGACAAGGATTTTTGGTTAGACCTGTGAGCGCTCCTCGGGTTTGGGAAATAGCAACGCAACTGTTACAGCGTTCTCGCTCAAGAAGTGTCAGTGTATTAGCTGTTGATGATGACCCGGTGTTTCTGGCGGGACTGCGCTCTATGCTGGAACCTTGGGGTATACAAATAACAGAATTAGATGACCCGCTACGCTTTTGGGAAGTCCTGCGACGTACCGCTCCGGATTTGCTGATTTTGGATGTGGATATGCCTCAACTGAGCGGCATAGAACTGTGTCAGGCAGTACGCACTGATCCGGACTTGCAGGGACTGCCGATTTTATTTCTTACTGCTCACCGCGATCGCGAAACTATCCAACAGATATTTGCGACTGGGGCAGACGACTATGTTACCAAGCCAGTTGTGGCTGCGGAACTGCTAACCCGAATCACCAATCGTTTAGAGCGCACCCGTTTGCTCAAAACTCTGTCTACTAAAGATCCTCTGACTGGATTGGCGAATCAACCACAATCATATCGTGATTTAGAACTTTTAATTCAAAGCATGAAGCATACAGATAAAAGCGCAAACTCTCATTCATCCCTTATTTGTGATACTTTTTGTTTGGTGGTGTTTCTGATTACAGAATTACCAGCAATTAATCTTCAGTATGGTCATGCTACAGGCAATCAGATTTTACAAAGGTGGGGTCGTCTCTTCCAAGCTGCCTTTCGGGGCGCGGAAGTGCTGGGCTATTGGGGCAACGGAGAGTTTGTGGTAGGGACGCCAGGATTGACCAAACAACAAACAAGCGATACGCGGAGCGTCAGCCCTTTGGGCTATCGCCTCAGCGAAATTCTGACTACTTTACGGCAGCAAGTATTTACTGCACCAGACAGCAGCCGCTTTCAAGTCAGCTTTAGGTTCGGTATAGCTGAATATCCCAGTGATGGATTAACTCTACAATTTCTGTATCAAGTTGCTAGTCAAGCTTCGTGAAAACAGTATCTTATCTGCTGTATAGTCTCTTTTTTTACAATCTAAAATCTGTATTGTGTATTCTGTGTTCTTAGTTTTTCAATAAAGCCAAACAATCAGTTTGGGCCCACCAAGCATAAATAGGAGTTTCACGATTTGGCAAATTACCAAAAGTATTGGGCTGCAAAACGGTAATGCGTACACCGTTTGTCAATTGCACAATATAATTAACGTGGGTTCCGAGATACATGATGTTGACGAGCCGTCCTTCAAAGCAGTTCGTTTGCAAACTGGGTTTATAAAGCGAAAGCTGAATTTTTTCTGGACGTACGCTGACGACGACCGCTTGCGATATTTCAGTTGGTGTGTCATGCTGGCGAGCAACTACAATTGAGAATCCTGTTTTTGTAAAAATTATGACACTATAAGCATCTACACCTGCTATCTCACCTTCAAATAAATTAGTTTCACCAATAAAATCAGCTACAAATGCTGTAAGTGGTTCTTCGTAGATTTTGCCAGGGGTACCTATTTGTTCAATTTTGCCTTGATTCATCACAGCAATACGATCCGACAAGGATAATGCTTCTTCCTGGTCGTGAGTCACCATAATAAAGGTCAGCCCTAGTTGTTGATGTAAATTTGAAAGTTCAACCTGCATTTCCTTACGCAGTTTTAAGTCTAGCGCCCCAAGAGGTTCATCTAGTAGCAAGACTGCGGGTCGATTCACAAGTGCCCGTGCTAATGCTACTCTTTGCTGTTGACCACCAGATAGTTGATTGGGAAAGCGCGATCGCAACCCTTCCATTTTCACCAATTCCAAAGCTTCTTTAACTCTGGTTTGAATTTGGGACTTATGTATTTTTTTTAACTTTAGTCCAAACGCGACATTTTCCCAAACATTTAAGTGATTAAACAAAGCATAGCTTTGAAAGACTGTGTTGACAGGTCGGCGATAAGGGGGAACGCTTGTCATGGACTGACCTTGAATCAACACCTTACCAGCATCGGCTGTTTCAAACCCAGCAATTAAGCGTAGGGTAGTTGTTTTGCCACACCCAGAAGGACCTAAAATACTGAAGAATTCTCCGTGTCTGACGCCTAAGTCTACCCCGTGTACTGCTGGATCTTGGTTAAAAAACTTGAAAACGTTATGCAGTTCAACATCCAACGACTCAAAAGCCGTCCTCCCAGCCTGATTCTGCGTCAAATGTTGAGCCATAATCCACCAGTTAGATCCTATTATCTTCAGTTTTTTTGTTGATTAATATAGTCGATTCGGCAAACCACAGGTTACACTTTGGTTGATTCGACTCACCAAGAAGAATTTACAAAAAATATGCTGTTCCGGTTATCTTAACGCGGAATACAGAAAAGAATTTCCCCTAATTTTATACCAATAAAAATTATTTTGGAATTGGATATTTTTCTATGTCTACAGTAAAGTCCCGTCCTACCAGCAAAAATAGAGAAGTACGTACAGTCGGACAAGGTTTGCAGCCTATATTTTTTATTGTATTTACCTTGTTGATGCTTACTGGTATCAATATTCGCTTAGGATATTTGCAAATTCTTGAAGGACATAAATTCAAGGAACGAGCACAGGCAAACCGGGTTCGGACAATTTCAAAACAACCAGAACGAGGTAATATTTTTGACCGGAATGGCAAACTATTAGCGACAACTCGCTATCCGCGTTCTGTATATTTGTGGCCAATGGCACAGACTAAGCCATCCTGGTCAGTCGTCGCTCCGCGTCTTGAGAAAATTCTTAATATACCCCAAGAGGAGATAGAAAAGAAGTTAGACGAGGCTGGTGCTAGCGCCACTAATTTAGTACGGATTGCTCGCGACCTCAGCGACGCACAAATCACCGCATTAAAGGAGTATGAAAACGAACTACCAGGCGTGGAAATTAATACAGAAGCCGTACGCTACTACCCGCATGGCAAGGAGTTAGCTCATATACTAGGTTATACTAGAGAGTTGACGCCCGAGCAGTTGAAAAAAAAGAAATCAGAAGGCTACCGCTTGCAAGATGTGATTGGTCAGATGGGGGTAGAAAAAGCGTATGAACAACTGTTGCGGGGTGAATGGGGTGGTCAGCAAGTAGAAGTAGATAGCAAAGGTCGCCCAATTCGAGTCTTAGGAGAAAAACAAGCAAAAGCAGGTAATGATATTCACCTGACTATAGATTTAGATGTGCAAAAGGCAGCCGAAAAAGCTTTAACACTTCGTAGGGGTGCAGTTGTCGCACTAGATCCTAATACAGGGGCTATTTTAGCAATGGTGTCTCATCCCACTTTTGACCCAAATATCTTCTCCAAGCAAAAACTTTCTCAGAAGGACTGGCAAACTCTACAAGGTAGTGAACATCCCTTAGTCAATCGCGCCTTGAGTGCTTTTCCACCTGCGAGTACTTTCAAAATCATTACCACAACTGCGGGGTTGGAATCGGGTAAATTTTCTCCTAGCACAGTGCTGCAAACTTACGGTTCTCTGACTGTTGGGGGAGTAACCTTCGGTGAGTGGAACCACGCGGGATTTGGTGCACTGGGATTTCAGCGTGCGATGGCTATGAGTAGCGATACATTTTTCTACCAAGTTGGTCGCAGAGTCGGTGGGCCAACCTTAATTGAATGGACTCGCAAGTATGGATTTGGAAAAAGAACCGGTTTTGAGTTTTCAGATGAAGAATCAAAAGGTAATGTTCCAGATGATGCTTGGAAGCGAAAACTGTGGAAAATGCCTTGGACTGTGGGCGATACTATCAATATGTCCATTGGTCAAGGTGCTTTGCAAGTCACTCCACTACAATCTGCAATTATGTTTTCTGTCCCTGCTAACGGTGGCTATAGAGTAAAACCACACTTGCTCAAAGACCATGAAGAAGCAAAGAACTGGCGGGAATCTCTGAATATGAAGCCAAGTACGATCAAAGTTCTTCGCGAAGGATTGCGCCAAGTGATCACAGGTGGTACAGGGACACTGTTGAATGTACCATCAATTGCCCCTGCAGCAGGTAAGAGTGGTACTGCTGAAGCTGGTATTAATCGCCCAAATCATGCTTGGTTTGGAGCATATGCGCCAGCTGATAAGCCAGAGATAGTCGTTGTAGCGTTTGGTGAAAACTCTGGTGGGCATGGTGGTACCGACTGCGGACCAGTTGTCTTACAGGTCTTGCAAGAGTATTTTAACAAGAAACATCCAGGTAAGTATCAAAAATCTGAGGCTCAAGAGTCAAAAGTGAAAACTAGAAACTCAAGAGGTAGATCTGGAGATTAACAACAAAGAACGCAGAACACAGTTGTCATAAGCGCGTTTGTACTCAATGACCTTACCCCTCTGCTTAACAAGGGGTGAGGTTCTTTTATGTTTATCATGCGGACATGGTAGAGGCGATCGCTCCGGTGATCGCCTCTACCATTTGGCTCGCCTTTTCAGCCAAATTCTTAGCATAATCCCCTATTTTCTCTGAATAACGCTCATTAGACGTCTTGCAAAAGTGAGATTTTTGATGGTTCTGTTAAGCGTTAAGAGTTCCCAACTTCTCCAAGAAGTCTATTGATGTATTTCCTTATGCAAAATACTGAGAACAATTTGGTTTATTCTATATAACAAAAACCAAATGACAAATGCTGCACTACCGGGGTTGTTTTTCTTGTAATCCCAGGTAGATATTTGGCGCGATCGTATACAGTTCATGCGATTCCGAGAATCGCTATTTGTGACATGAGGCTACTGCAACAACCTCAATTAGCGAGCAAAAAAGAGACACGTACTGTAGGACGGGGTTTCCAGCCGTTGTTCTTCATCATATTTACCTTATTGATGACAGCGGGTATTGGTGCTCGTCTAGTATATTTGCAAATTGCGGAAGGTGCAAATTATCGCAAGCGAGCTGAGGCAAACCGGATTCGGATGATTCCCAAACAACCGGAACGGGGTAATATTTTTGACCGTAATGGCAAACTACTGGCAACAACTCGCCATCCGCGTTCTGTGTACTTATGGCAAATGGCACATACTAAGCCTTCCTGGTCAGTCGTTGGTCCGCGCCTGTCGAAAATTCTCAACATTCCTGTAGAAGAGATGGAAAAGAAATTAGAAGAGTCTGGTTTTAACTCTTCTTTGGTACGGATCGCTCGTGACCTGAACGACGCAGAAATTACGGTATTGAAGGAGTACGCCAATGAACTTAAAGACGTAGAAGTTCATACAGAAGCTGTACGCTACTACCCGCAGGGTGACAGGTTAGCTCATGTGCTGGGTTATACTAGAGAACTGACACCCGAACAGTTGAAACGAAAGAAACAAGAAGGTTATCGCCCAGGAGATATGATTGGTCAAATGGGGGTAGAAAAGGCGTATGAAAAATTGTTGCGGGGTGAAAGAGGTGGTCAGCAAGTAGAAGTGGATGGTAAAGGTCGCCCAATTCGAGTGTTAGGAGAGAAACAGGCAAAAGCAGGTAGTGATGTTCACCTGACTATAGATTTGAATTTGCAAAAAGCAGCCGAAAAAGCTTTAACTGGACGTAACGGCGTTATTGTTGCACTAGACCCCAATAACGGTGCTGTTTTAGCAATGGTGTCTCATCCCACCTTTGACCCGAATCTCTTCTCCAAGCGAAGACTTTCTAAAAAAGATTGGCAAAGCATACAAGGTGAAAACCATCCCTTGCTGAATCGTGCTGTCGCTAGCGCCTTTCCACCCGCCAGTACTTTCAAAATAGTCACTGCGACAGCAGGGCTGGAATCCGGCAAATTTTCTCCCGATACAGTACTGCAAACCTATGGTTCTCTGACTGTTGGCAGAGTCACGTTTGCGGAGTGGAACCACGCTGGATTTGGTCCATTGGGATTTACAAGAGCCTTAGCAATGAGTAGCGATACTTTCTTTTACCAAATCGGTAGAGGAGTAGGCGGTCCAACCTTAATTGAATGGACTCGCAAATACGGATTTGGTCAAAGAACTGGCATTGAGTTCACGACCGAAGAAACCAAAGGTCATGTTCCAGATGAAGGGTGGAAGCAGAGAACGTGGAAAATTCCTTGGACTGCAGGGGACAGCATTAATATGTCCATAGGTCAAGGAGCTTTGCAAAGTACACCACTACAAGTTGCTGTGATGTTCTGTGTCCCAGCAAATGGCGGTTATAAAGTCAAACCACACTTGCTCAAAGACCATGAACAAGCAAAAAACTGGCGAGAATCTCTGAATATGAAGCCAAGCACCGTCAACACTCTGCGTGAAGGACTGCGGAAGGTGATAGCTGAGGGTACGGGTAAGGCTCTTAATGTGTCAACAATTCCTCCAACATCCGGTAAAAGCGGTACGGCTGAAGCATGGAAGAATCATGTGAAAGCAAACCATGCATGGTTTGGAGCATATGCTCCCAGCGATAAGCCAGAGATTGTTGTGTTGGCATTTGCTGAACACTCTGGCGGTGGTGGCGGTAGTGTTGCTGCGCCAATGGTGTTACAGGTGATGCAGGAATATTTTCAAAAGAAATCTCCGAATGAGTATAAAAAAGTTGATACTGAGGCTTCAAAGCCAAGAACTTATAGTTCAAGGATAAGGCGGCGAAATTAATCAAGAGGATGAGGAAGATGAGGACAGAAGGTAGGAAATTCTCCCTCACTTCCTCATTCCCAGCCTACGGCGATCTACGATCCACTTCGTTAACGCTAGCCCCTACGGGGCAAAGCTCGCCGGGGGATACTCCCCCCGGCAGACTTTGACGCTCTTGCAACGCGCTTGACCTGTTTTGAATTCACGCATTCGCTCATTCAAAGTTCAATCCGGAACAAGAGGAAGATTTTTGAATTAACCCTTCGGACTCAGCCGAAGGGTTAATTACTCCTTTCCCGCCCGAAGATTACCGTTTAGACAGCAGAGGAGCAGGGGAGTAGGGGAGCAGGGGAGCAGGGGAGAAGAAATTACATCGGTAATCTTACACCGGGAAGGGAGTAATTCCGAGTACAGGCTCCCGCTAAAGCTTCGTTTTCAGCGGTCTTCAATCGGTGGGGGCACCAAGCCACCAGCGATTGTCTTAATTTTTGAATTTTGAATTTTGAATTTTGAATTGTTTTGACTCCCTCACTTCTTCATCTGGCCCCCACTCCCCGACTCTTCCTGTTGCGAGATTTGAGCGGGTTTCAAATTTCTGGCTTTGTAGAAAGTTTCCAAGCTATCGCGATCGCCCACAAAACGCCAATGCCAAGGTTCATAACTCACACCTTGAGCATTGTTTTTAGGAAAGGACATTTCAAAGCTGAAACGTGCTGCATTAGCTTGTAGCCATTGATAAGCCTTAGTTTTTTCAAAGTTGGTAGTGAGATTTGTTGCTGGTGCAGCGCCATCCCCAACATCTAAAGCATAACCTGTGTGATGTTCGCTGTGACCAGGGGGGGCGCTGACAGCAGCCCGTTGCGCTGGCGTCTGATTCCGCTGGGCACCAACGGTAAAAAACAACTGTTCTTGCTCTTTTATAGAGCGAAAAGCAGAAACAGGTACTACTACCACACCTGCATTCCGTGCGGCTGCCGCCATTTCTATAAACTTTTGCGCGGCTGCTTTTCGCATTCTCAGACGTCTATCACTAGAAATCGGTTGTAGTTCAGACTCAGGCGCTTCTGAGTAAGGAAAATGACCTAAAACTGTATTATCTTTTGAGGTGGCGGAATTACCCGATTTTGACGGAGTTGCGGGAGTTGAACTCGCAGGGGAAGGTTGAGAATCTTTCGTCTTTTTTGGTGTGACAACGAAAAATAAAAAACCGCTCGCAACGGCTATCAAGAGAACTCCTACCACTCCACCAATGATCAAATACAACGGGCGAATGCTGACCTTCTTGGGTGCTGCATCAGGAGTATCACGCAAAGCTTCCGGAATATCTGGGCCGGAACTAGATGGTTTGTTTTGCGGTTTCTCGGAAAACCCAGCATTATCCAAAGCTCAACTCCTGCGTTTGCTCAATATCATAACAAATTGTAAACTGGAGAAAAGGGAATGCAATACGTAAAATTTTGCATCTATCTACATCTGGTGGTTTAATTTTGACAAACCTCCTAGAACTCTATCTCAAATTAGTGTTCCTAGTCCTAGTAGGATACATTTTAGGACGCAGGCTGTCTTCGACAGTTCCAAAGCGTTTGGCACAGTTCCTTTTTTGGATAGGAGTGCCGATAGGTATTATCGTTTTTCTACGCAAAGCTGACTTATCAGGACAAATTTGGATTGCACCAGCGATCGCCTACTCAGCCATTTTACTAGGAGCACTTTTCGCTCTTGCAGCAATTAAAGGACAGGCTTATCTCACAAAAACCGCTCCCCGAAAATCGACTCAAGGGAGTTTTATCTTAGCGGCGATGGTGGGTAACACAGGATATATTGGCTATCCCGTTACCCTGTCACTTGTTGGCACACAATACTTTGCTTGGGCGTTGTTTTATGATTTGCTGGGGACAACATTGGGAGCTTATGGACTCGGTGTTGCCTTGGCAGCTCGTTTTGGTGGTGGTATTCATAGTCATTTGCAGGTTCTTAAGGCAATTGCTATCAATCCTGCTTTATGGAGTTTTGGGTTTGGCTTGCTGTTTCGGGAAGTCAAAATCTCTGTAGCCGTTGAATTTTGGCTAGATCTAGTTGCTTGGAGTATGGTAGCTCTATCTCTAATCTTGATTGGGATGCGATTAAGCAAACTGACTTCGTGGCACAGTTTACCGAGGGCAAGCATCAGCATCGCAATCAAAATGCTACTCGTCCCGCTGATTTTAGGTAGTATTTTACCATTTTTTGGTTTAACTGGGACAATTGCACGGGCGATTGTTCTGCAAATGGCTATGCCGCCAGCTTTTGCTACGCTGGTGATTGCCGAAACTTTTGATCTTGACCGCGACCTTGCTGTGACTGCATTGGCTATGGGTTCTATGATGTTGCTACTGACTCTGCCAATTTGGTTGTGGCTGTTTTGATTTTAGGAAATTTCTCCCAGGTACACGCAACTTTACTAAACATAAATTCGTCAATAAATGTGCTGTGTTTCCGTGGAAACAGGTAAACCAAAGTTGGTATTCTTGCATTTACAGTTGCAGTTAAAAGCGGTTGTTATCGTAAATTAGGGGTAGAAATCACCAACTGAAAAGATATTTCATTTTGAGAGAAGTCTGAGCGCCGGCTTCCGGCGATCAGAACTTCGGTGATTTTGAATTTTGAATTGTTATCATGCGTCAGCTTCTAAGTGCTCTTTCATTGGTCGGACTACTGCAATTATAGCCATTCTCGGTTGCGTGCAATACACAACTGTAGAGAACGCCACATCGATCAACGCGGGAAACCCGCGCACTTCTTGTGGCTCCGTTACATTTACGTGCTCTACATTATTCGTAGTGGTGTATGTGATTCAAATGAGAACCGCTATAGTTCCTAATATAGTTTTTGCCCAAGAAAAATTTAGTACTGAAAAAACATCCAACCCAATTGCACAGGTAGTTGCTGCCAAAGTGATGACGAACTACCCGGATGGACAGTTCTATCCAGAACGTTTGCTAAGTCGGGCAGAATTAGCCTCTATTATGGTGAAAGTTTTTCAACTTGATAAACGACAAGCTGTTACCAAAGAGAATGTAAAAGTGACAGATGTCGCTTCTTCCAATCCAGCATTTAATGACATTCAGATAGTCTTAAAAACCGATATTATGAAAGGCTATCGCGGCAATCTTTTTTTTCCAAATCAAAGAATAACTAGGGCTGAAGCTTTGGCTGTTTTTGCCCAGGCATATGGAGTTTTTCAATTTCCAGATGAAAGTGTAAATAAGATTCTTTCCCAATATCCAGATGCCGGTTCTATTCCGGGTTGGGCAAAAAAGGCGATTGCCCAAAGGGCAGACGCCAGAGGCGTATCGCCACAGTAGCAAGTGAGGGATTTCTCAATACAGATACAAAAGGCAATCTTTCACCATCACAACCGATGACGCGTGGGGATATGGCTGATGTATTAAGTAAATATTTGCAAAGACAACAGCCACAAGCCGAAACGCCAGAAGTTCCAGGTGGTAATAATAATCCAGAATCTTCTCCCTGAAGCAAATATATACATTGTTTTAATGACTCTCAGCATTTACGTAAAACTTTGTAAATGCAAAGGTGTTGATTTCCGTTCAAACTATTGCTATACCTCAACTCCAGTCTTGGTAAATAAATGGCAGACTGTATGAGGTACTGCTTTACCTGAGCGTGGGAAAATCAAAAATACGAAAAAGTAGAGAGGAAAACACTACAATATGCACTTGAGTGAGATTACCCATCCTAACCAGTTACATGGTTTATCAATCAGACAACTGCAACAGATTGCTCGTCAGATTCGAGACAAACATCTTCAAACTGTAGCAGCTACTGGCGGACACCTAGGACCGGGATTGGGTGTTGTAGAGTTGACGTTGGGGCTTTACCAAACGCTGGACTTAGATCGTGATAAAGTCATTTGGGATGTAGGACACCAAGCATATCCTCACAAACTGATTACAGGGCGCTACGATCGCTTCGATACTTTACGGCAAAAAGATGGAATCGCTGGTTATCTTAAGCGCGGTGAAAGTAAGTTTGACCACTTTGGCGCAGGGCATGCTTCTACCAGTATATCTGCAGCTTTGGGTATGGCTTTAGCGCGGGATATGAATGGCGAAAAATTTAAAGTTGCTGCTGTTATCGGTGATGGTGCACTGACTGGCGGTATGGCATTAGAAGCCATCAATCATGCTGGACACATGCCTAAAACGAACTTGCTTGTTGTCCTCAACGACAACGACATGTCTATATCTCCCAACGTCGGCGCAATACCCCGCTATTTGAACAAAATGCGCCTCAGTCCGCCGATGCAGTTTCTCAAAGACAACCTTGAGGAACAGTTTAAGCAAATTCCTTTCGTGGGTGAATCTCTTTCTCCTGAACTGGGACGCATTAAAGAAGGGATGAAGCGCTTGGCTGTTCCCAAAGTCGGCGCAGTGTTTGAAGAACTGGGCTTTACCTACATGGGACCTGTGGACGGGCATAATTTAGAAGAATTGATTGCGACTTTCCAACAAGCACATCAAATCCCAGGACCAGTTTTGGTACACGTCGCAACAGTCAAGGGTAAGGGCTATGAAATTGCCGAACTAGATAAAGTTGGCTACCACGCCCAAAACCCCTTCAATATCTCCACTGGAAAAGCCGTCCCTTCCAGTAAACCCAAACCCCCTGCTTACTCCAAAGTATTTGCCCATACCCTAGTTAAACTCGCTGAACAAAACCCCAAAATCATTGGTATTACTGCCGCAATGGCAACAGGGACAGGGTTAGATAAACTGCAAGCCAAACTACCTGATCAATATATTGATGTGGGTATTGCCGAACAACACGCTGTCACCCTTGCTGCCGGATTAGCAACTGACGGAATACGTCCTGTTGTCGCCATCTACTCCACTTTCTTGCAACGCGCCTTCGACCAAATCGTTCACGACGTTTGTATCCAAAACTTGCCAGTATTCTTCTGTCTGGACAGGGCGGGAATCGTTGGTGCTGATGGTCCGACTCACCAAGGAATGTACGACATTGCCTATCTGCGTTGCATCCCTAACATGGTACTGATGGCACCCAAAGATGAGGCAGAACTACAACGAATGATAGTCACTGGCGTCAATCATACCACAGGACCAATCGCCATGCGCTTCCCTCGCGGTAATGGTTACGGCGTTCCCCTGATGGAAGAAGGTTGGGAAGCTTTAGAAATCGGCAAAGCAGAAATTCTCCGTAACGGTGATGATGTGTTGATCCTAGGTTACGGCACAATGGTGAATACGGCACTGCAAGCGGCGGAAATTCTTTCAGAACATGGCATCGAAGCCACTGTGATTAATGCCCGTTTTGCTAAGCCTCTGGATACCGAATTAATTTTGCCATTAGCCCAGAAAATTGGTCGCGTAGTCACCTTGGAAGAAGGTTGTGTTATGGGCGGCTTCGGTTCAGCAATTGCAGAAGCGCTGTTAGATGCGGACATCGTTGTTCCTGTTAAACGCATTGGTGTGCCAGATGCTTTAGTGGAACATGCTGAACCAAATCAATCTAAAGCAGAAATCAGTTTGACGAGTCCTCAAATAGCCCAAACAGTATTACAAGCTTTCTTCAAGCGAGAACTTTCTGCTGTCGGCTAAACTGTTGGCAAATCTAATGTAGGGTGTACATTGCTCAAGAATTATCCACAAAGTGGGCAAGTACACCCTAATTTTTTGTGCAGGTAAATAGGTAAGCGTAAAGAAACGCGCATTTTATAGCTAAACCTGTCTTTCGTTAAAACCCTTGCCCCAAGTGCGCTCATAGTGATCGCCGCAGGCGCACCTAGCTTAACGCTAAAAACTAATAATATATTTCGTCTGTTGCCAGGAAACATCTATCTCAAGTAAACGTCTAACCCTAACTAGAGACATTAACGGTTTCACCGCTTAAAATTAAGGAGACTAAAACGTCAGATAACCCTAAACTAGGACACTAGTTGCGCGGTTAAATTCTTTGTTAAGTTTCTTTGCAAACAAAGTAAAAGACTTCTTACCTACTCGGTAATAAGCAACTGTTTGGACATCTACTATCAGTGTTATCCAAAAAGAGAACAATATTTGGGTAAGATAAAGAAGCTATCTTTTCTGCATCGCAGACACTGAAAGCTTCTCATATCCGAAGGAGATATCTCTAATGCTGACTTTAAAAATCATTGTTTATATAGTTGTTGGCTTCTTTGTCTCTCTGTTCGTCTTTGGATTTTTGTCGAACGACCCTGCTCGTAACCCTGGTCGTCAGGATGGCGAGTAAAAGCGCGACAAATCTTCGACTACCGGAAGGCGGATGACATTATACGCCAAAGGACACTTAGCTCAAATTGGGGAACCTTCGCCAGTCGCCTGCATAGGAATACCTCCCAGAGGTTACGCTCAGACTTCATAGTGTCCTCCTCCGGGGCGGCTTGCCTAAATCTTAATCTAGATCAAAGGCAACAGCTGGAAGGCACAATGTGTAATGTCCTTCCAGCTATTTATTGGCTGTTTGTTAGCTTGATTCGGTGCTAGATTATGCCTCATCCAGTTCCGCCGCCCGAACCGTCTCCTATTGTTGAATCTTTACAATCTGCAAATCCTATCTCAGTCGTAACGACTGACACAAAACCACTAAAAAAAGAGAAATCACTAAGACAACAAGAAACGACTCCACTGCAAACTGCTGGGCAAAAGCCATTAATTTATAGTGCCAAAGCTTTAGCAGCACCAAGTGAACCGGAAAGTTTACCGCCGGAATTTTCTCCTATCACCGCTTCTAAAAGTGCAGGTTCATTGAGTGAGGTTTCAGTTGGCTATCCGCTACAGCAGCCCGAAACCACTCATCCATCCAATGGTGACACTACAAATCCAGCAACTAAAATATTTTTTGCTGGAGAACCAGTAGCTGAAACACTCACTAAACTGAAGAACTTATCTCAAAAGGTGTCGCGACAGGTAATCAAGACAGCCCAAACACCAACTCAGGGTGACGCCTCAACAGAAAAATCACCCAATGATCAACCAGTACACATCGAATTCAAAACTCGCAACCAAACAACTGAACCATCCACTCCTGTCCCAAATTCCCAAACTCAGTCAGCACCAATAGGACAACAGAAGAACACAACTGAGCAAAAAAGTCAACCATCTGGCACAACTCCACCATCCAACACACCGACAAGTGGAGGAAGAATTGTGGAAGTGACTTCTGATAGACAGGAGTATGACGAGCAGCGGCGGATTGTCACGGCTGAAGGTAATGTGGTAGTACGGTTTGATGGTGCAGTTGTAGATGCTGATCGCCTGCAAGTCAGTTTGAACAATTTGATTGCAGTCGGAGAAGGAAATGTTGCTTTAACACGGGGCGGTCAAGTTTTACGCGGTGAACGCTTTACTTATAACCTTGTCCAAGATAATGGAGAACTGACAAACGGCAGAGGTGATATTTTCCTACCAACAGCAGCGCAAGATTTATCTTTCCTACCCACGGACATCACAGCGGGAGGAACACCAGCGCGTCCTCTGAGCGATCGCATTATAGAAAATCAACCTTTGCAAGCAAGCAGTCCTGGAGGACTTAACGTTAACGTAGGTGGTGGAAGGGGTGCGAATAACCTAGCTGCACCAAAACAAGGCGGTCAAGTCAGACGAGTACGTTTTGAAGCTGGGCGAGTTGATTTTAATCCCCGAGGTTGGCAAGCAAGGGATGTCCGCCTGACGAACGATCCTTTTTCACCTCCAGAGTTAGTCATCAGGGCAGACAAAGTGACTCTGACGCGCGAGACGCCTTTACGAGACCGGATTAAGACACAGGGACAACGTTTAGTATTGGATCAACGAACGTCTTTACCCATTCCTAAGGATGAGCAGGTGATTGACCGTAACAAGCGAGATGTTACCCCTGCGATCGCATCTGTTGGCTTTGATGGAGATCAACGAGGGGGCTTATTTGTTGAGCGTAGCTTCCAACTCATCAATACAGAAGGGACGAGCTTTAGCATTGCACCGGAATTTTTCGCTCAAAAAGCAGTCACTGGTAACATTGGTAATGTTGTATCGCTGTTTGGCTTCAAGTCAAGATTGAGGTCTACTTTGGGTCCACGAACGGATGTAACGGGTTCTGCATTGTTGACGAGTCTTGACTTAGGCGATATACAAAACAATTTGCGGGCGAATTTGCAGCTGCGCCAGTTATTAGGTGATCAAAATCCCTACAAGGCGACATTTGAATATAGTTACCGCGATCGCTTTTACAATGGTAGCCTCGGCTTTCAAACCGTCCAGAGTAGTATTGGCGGTATTCTTACTTCTCCTGTGATTCCTTTAGGCAACACCGGTGTCACTTTGAGCTATCAAGGTAGTGCTCAATATATTGATGCTGATACAGACCGCCAAGACTTGCTCAAACCTAAGCGAGATAATGATCGTATTTCACTGAGTCGTCTGCAAGCGAGTGCAGCTCTCAATAAAGGCTTTTTACTCTGGCGGGGAAAAGGATTACCACCAACACCCACTGAGGGATTACGATATACACCAAACCCAGTCGTTCCCTTTGTTCAAACTTTTGCTGGGCTGACTGGTACTACTAGTTATTACAGCAGTGGTGATACTCAAAACACCTTTACTGGTACGGTTGGTCTAGAAGGGCAGTTTGGTCATTTCTCTCGACCCTTATTTGATTATACCGCCTTTAGAGTTAGTTACTCCCAAGGTCTAAATAGTGGCTTATCGCCTTTCAAATTTGACCGTTCTGTTGATAACAGAGTATTTAGTGGTGAAATTGTACAGCAAATTTACGGACCATTCCGGGTTGGCTTTCAAACAACAATCAACTTAGATACAGGGGCACGTACCAGCACCGACTACATCGTGGAATATAGTCGCCGCACTTATGGAATTACCTTGCGTTACAATCCAGTGCAAGAATTAGGTGGTATAAGTTTCCGAATTAGTGATTTCAATTGGAGTGGTGGTACTGATCCATTTTCTGATCCTTCTGAAGTTAAGCCGGTTGTCAATGGTGTCAGGCGGGATTAGCTTTTTACGTAAAATTTAGACGTGCTTCGTCGCGTGCGTACATAATCGCAGGATGGAGATGCTTTGGAAAGAAATATCGCCTATTAATCTACAAACTTGTTGAAAAGTTCACTCCCGGCTGTTATTTGGCTGCGCTTGGCGAGTATATTTTTCTATATATTTTGGTAAAGCAGTTTCTGTATGCAAACGTGGATCAGCGATCGCATCACCAGTAACCACTTGCAAAGGCAAAACACCCGCCCATACGGACAAGCTATAATCTTCCTCATCATCCAATGGTGGACCTGTCCGCACTTTAGCAGATGCTTCTGTAATCGGCAGGGAAAGCACTAAAGTTCCCTGTAATTCTTGACGATTGGGTGAGCGAACCTCAGCCCATCGTTCTGGTACAAGGTGCTCTGTAAAAGCTTGTAGTGCTTCTAGTTTTTGCTCAGCGTCTTGTACAAGGGTAGCTGTACCAAATATCACCACAGAACGGTAGTTCATGGAATGATGAAACGCTGAACGTGCTAGTACTAAACCATCCAACAAAGTGACTGTTACGCAAACTTCAATACCTGTAAGCAAAGAACGCAACATTCGACTTGCAGGTGAACCATGAATATAGAGTTTGTCTTCCACACGAGCGTAAGCAGTTGGAATGACAAACGGCTGATTATCTACAACAAATCCTACGTGACAAATCAACCCTTGATCTAAAATTTGATAGATAAGTTGATGTTCGTAATAACCGCGCTGAGGGATTCGCTTAATTGAGGTGCGTTGTGTAGGAGTTGACTGTTCCTGGTTAATAGCATTGTCTAAAGTACTCATAGTTTTGTATTCCAATTGCGAAATAAGTATTGAGTTTTGTAACTTTACAAATCTAGATGCATAGCGTTACTGTGTAAAAAACCAAGTTGCTCATACACTGGTTGACCTAAGGGAGAGGCGTTAAGAACCACTTGCGTACAACCTATTGATTTGAAATAGTTAACTGTTGTGCTGGTTAATTGCTTAGCAATACCTTGTCTACGGTAAGCTGGCTCAACGTAAACGCCCCAAATGTATCCATATTTGCGGTAATGTGGCATGAGAACATTTGGGTATAAACCAGAGTAAAGTTGACAACTAACAGAACCAACAACTGAACCATTAACCTCTGCAACAAACGCTTTGTAAAACAAATCCCGACGCGCTTGTTCTATGAACTTGAGGGTTATCTCAAGCCAGTTGGGGTTGATGGCGTCATCAGGAACACCAATATCTCGCCACAAATTACACGAGTGCTTTGCAACCAGTGAATCTTCTTGTGGAGTTGCTTCTCTGACCTGAATTGTTGATTGTGTCCGCATAAGTAACTTCACCTCAAATTTGGAATTATACCAAAAGAGGCTAATGATAGAAAAAGTGTATGTTAGGCAAAAGTTTTGCTCGATAGTCTATTGTTAGGATAATTTTTCATAGTGGTTTTTTACAAGAGCCACTTTTCTTATTTTATATAAGTCCACTTTGAACGCTCAGCAAGTATGGATTTTGCCATTACGCTCTTATGCAATTCCCCTTTACCACTTCATCAACAGCTTTACGAAGAACTGCGTCAAGCCATTCTTGGGGGGAGGTTATTACCAGGAAGACGAATTCCTTCTACACGTCAGCTTGCCAAATCTTTAGGGATTTCTCGCACGACTGTGACTCAAACTTACGATCAACTCTTGAGTGAGGGATATATAGAAACTGTTGTAGGTTCTGGTACTTTTGTTTGTACTCAACTTCCTGATGATTTACTGCGTTCAACGCCGATTTCATCAACTGAAAAAATGACTCGTCCACCAGTCAAGTTGTCTAAATATGGTGATTCTTTAGTTAAGACAGAAAATGTCCCCAGAATTCCTGAACCGGAAATGTCGATAAATTTCCGCTACTCACGACCAGCTTTAGAGCAATTTCCGATCAAGCTATGGCGCAAACTACTTTCTCATTACTGTTGCTCTGATTTGGAATGGCTTGATTACTCAAGGGATATTCTAGGATACAAACCTTTGCGGGAAGCTATTTCTCGATATCTCCGTCGTTCCCGCGCTGTCAACTGTGAACCAGAGCAAGTCCTCATTGTCAATGGAACTCAGCAAGCACTCGATTTAATTATGCGCTTGTTCATTGAACCTGATGATGTTATTGCTATGGAAGACCCAGGATACTTAAGCGCACGGCTTATCTTTCAGACTCATGGTGCTAAGCTCTTACCCATTGGTGTGGATGATTCGGGCTTAATAGTTAAAGATTTAGCTGATCATTCTAACGAACAAATCCGGCTTGTTTACGTGACACCTTCTCACCAGTTTCCCACAGGTGCAATACTTTGTCTACCTCGACGATTAGAATTACTCACTTGGGCACGACAAACAGGGGCTTTCATCATCGAAGACGACTATGATAGTGAATATCGCTATGGTGACAAACCGATTCCAGCTTTACAAGGATTGGATCGCAGTGATTCTGTACTTTATATTGGTACGTTTTCCAAAGTGCTGTTTCCTTCGCTGCGAATTGGTTATTTAGTCCTACCAAAAAGTTTGATTTCTGTTTTTGCTCGTGGTAAATGGTTGAGCGATCGCCACTTACCAATACTCGAACAACAAGTTCTCACAGACTTTATCGATCAAGGGCATTTAGAACGCCATATTAGAAAAATGCGATCGCTTTACGATCAGCGTCGTCAAGCCCTTGTGAAGGCATTAAACATTTATTTTGGAGACAAAGCAACGATTTTAGGAGAGAAGGCGGGACTCCATGTCATGGTGAGATTAGACAGTCCTTTTAGTGATCAAGAGATTATCCAACGTGCTGCTTCGCATGGTATTGGGATGATGTCTGCTGCACCTCATTATCTGAGATCACATTCTCAAGGAGAATTTATTTTTGGTTACGGTGAACTAACACAGCAGCAGCTGATGGAGAGCATTTGTAGAATAGCTCAAATTTTAATTACCCCGAAACCGCCTCCGCACAAATAGACCAATTCTTACAAATATATCTTCGAGCCAAAGCATAATTTGGTCAAGCCATTCAAGAACTTGCTCCAGAGGATGTTTTTCATAGCCAATCGTTTGAGCTTGTGCTTCAATCCAATCTGGTTTCGCCTCAACCTGAGTCGTTTGCTGCTGCTGATAAAGAATTTCTCCCTTGTTATCTTTAATTAGGTTGCTCTCAGTTTCTGATTGAGAAATAAGGGAATGGGAAGATGAGGAAGACTTCCAAATTTTCTTTGCGTAGCCTGCTTGTAGAGCAGATTTTGAATTTTGAATTAGCTGTTTTGCTTGACTCAAAACGCTGAGGTATTTTAAATGGATTTGTCTCCTTATCTTCACATCAGGATTCGCGGGGAGAGAAGATTTTGGAGACGAAATCTTCACATCAGGACTCGCAGGAAGAGCAGATTTTGGAGACTCAGATGATGTCACTAAAAATTGTTGTTCGTTAAGAACCTCTGTTACTTCATGTAAACCCCCAAACAAATCGTCCATTGTTAACCAAGGATCTGCTATATTCTCGCTTGGGAAATCAGGGCTTTCGGGTAAAGCTGAGGCAAAAGGACGCTGTGGTAACTGTACCGTTTTTTGTTTTTTCTTTGAACCTATTGATAAAAATTGGTTAATACTATTTTTTGGAGTTTTATGCTCTAGTTTCTTCGTGTTGGAATCGCCAAAAAAATAATTAATTGCTCCCCAAATTAGAGCTTGGATTTTCGACGTTTGATGTTGTGAATCACCATCTAATGTTTTTCGTTCAGTGCTCAGTTGCTGCTCTTTACCGTAGACAAAGATATTTAGCTGATTTTGAACAGTTCGGAGCAATTGTCCAGTCGTACGAGATATTGTGACTACAGCACCAGATTCTATTTGGGCGATCGCTGCGTCTAGTAATGGTAGTCTTTGGAATATACCAGGTAATTCTTGATACTCTTTTTTATCTTCGGTTTCCGTTGCTTGAGGTAGGGCAAGTATGCTTTGAGGACTACCCGTCAATTTGTTCAGAAGACGATCAATTTCAGATAATACTTTTGTTTCGTCTTTGCTTTGAATCAACTGCCAAGAACGGCATCTAGCAACTTCCTGAAGAATCCGGTTTTGCAATATCTCCTGCTGCCGAAGCGTTAAAATATCGAGAATTTTATTTTCAATCGTAACGAGTACCAAATTACGACTTCCCAAATCTGAAGCAATTCCCCGCACTATTGGGGGAGATGAGACAGTGGGGAGGCTGTGCGTTGCTGAGCCAGTACTTGATGAGGGTTTCCCGACAGAGGTATCTGGCGTTGGGGTTCCCGAGCCAGTGCGTTGGGCGGGTTCCCCGACTTGTAGACGCCCGGAGGGCGGCTTCCCGAAGGGTAGCACCTGGCGTCCCGTTGTAGCACCTGCCGTGGAGTTAGGGTGTGAGACAATCAGGGGAGATGAGACAGTGGGGAATATAGAAAAGTAAGGTATCCAGACAGTTAGGGAGTTCTTTTTCCCGGCTTTTCCCGGCTTTGGTGCTTCTGCAGTTTCCAGAGTCACCGCTGCTTTTAGAACTCGCTGAATTGGAGTATCTACAGATGAAACAGTTTCGGAGTTAGTCTGACTTTCTTGTAACTGGAATCTGGGTTGTTGCTCATTTGTATGCAGTTGTTTCCCGGCTGACTCTGTTGCTTTGTGAATCAGCATATACACGCTCGTAAGTAGAGCCTCTAATGACCAATTAGCAGCGACTTGTACATGCCGTATGGTACGCTCAAACTGTTCACCCCAGCGTCGAGATTGCTGGTGGAAAAAGTTGAAAACTCTGCTTTGATAACGACCAGGGGTAGCAGGAGGCATAGGCAATTCAAAATTTAAAATTCAAAGTTCAAAATTAAGAAAACTAGTGTGCTAGTAATTGGTCTAGTCCCTAGCTGTGTACAAGTTCAATGCGTGAGGTAATGGTGAACTTTTGTTAAAAGTGTTGCTTAGCTGTCGGACTCGCACCAAACAATAAATCGAAACGATGATTGATGATAATGAGTTTCCTCATCTTAGCGAAATTATGACCTCTCCAGTATCTCAAGCTAATACTAAATTTCTCTTGGAAGCAATTGAGAAATTGCGCTCCTGTGTAAGAGTAAATAATTTGTCATCCTGGCAATGCTTGGAAGCTGACTTGCCCGTGGCTGACATTAGCACCTGCGACTTTTCGCTTTGGAGTCTTGCCCAGTTAAATACCAAAGGACACATTGCTTGGACTGGCGGGCAAAAAGTGCTATGGTTGGTGCAAAAATTAGTTATTCCCCAAGATTTACAGGGTTACCCGCTACAAGGTTTGTCTTTGCGGCTATCACTGGTTTGGTGGGGAGATTCTGCTCAAGTTTATGTCAATGGAAAGTTGGTGCTTGAGGGAGATTTGTTTGATAGTTCGCCAAGAGTACTACTGAGTGATGCGGTGACACCAGGAGATGAATTTATCATAGCTTTGCGTTTGGTAAGTCCGGGGCATTGTGATGGTGCTCTTGTTAAGTCGCTGCTGATTTATGAGTCTACGGATGAGAATCGCCCAGATCCTGGTTTTGTGGCTGATGAGTTGGCTGTGATGCAGCGGTTTTTGGAAACTTTTGAGCCGCAGAGGTTGGAGGATTTGACGGGGAGTGTGGCGGGGATTGATTGGGAGGAAACGAACCGCCCTTCGGGGAAGACCTCCGGTCTCGCTGCGCTAACGCCAATCCCCCATCGTGACGGAAGCCGCCAAGACGGGGGCTGGACTCACCAAGGCGCAAAGGACGCCAAGGAAGATAAGAAAGAATTTGAGAATTTACTGTTTGCGGTTCGTCAGAGGTTGCTGGAATCGAAGATTCAAAATCTTAATTCAAAAATCTACTTATTAGGTCATGCTCATCTTGATTTAGCATGGCTTTGGCCTGTGAGTGAAACTTGGAAGGCTGCACAAAGTACTTTTGAGTCGGTTCTTAAACTTCAGCAAGATTTTCCGGAGTTGATTTTTTGTCATTCTTCGCCGGTGCTTTATGCTTGGATTGAAGAACATCGCCCGGATTTGTTTGATGCGATTCAAGAAGCGGTAAAAGCTGGGCGTTGGGAAGTTGTGGGAGGTTTTTGGGTTGAACCGGAACTAAATTTAATTGCAGGTGAATCTATTGTCCGTCAGTTGTTGTATGGTCAGCGCTATGTGTTGGAGAAGTTTGGCAAGCTTTCTCCTGTGGTGTGGGTACCAGATAG
Organism: Brasilonema sp. CT11; assembly: GCF_017982655.1. GTDB lineage: Bacteria > Cyanobacteriota > Cyanobacteriia > Cyanobacteriales > Nostocaceae > Brasilonema. Next base: position 34,126 of record NZ_JABXYX010000015.1, read on the forward strand.
TTTCGGTTTTTGTGCAACTTTGCCGCAGTTTTTCGCAAGTGCTGGTGTTGAGTATTTCGTGACTCAGAAGTTGCGCTGGAATGATACGACGAAGTTTGATTACGGTGCTTTTTGGTGGCGATCGCCTGACGGTAGTGAAGTCTTTAGCTATATGTCTGCCCTTGTTGGTGAAGGTATCGATCCTGTTAAAATGGCATCCTACGCGTGTGAATGGCAAACTCAAACAGGTCTTTCTGATGCCCTTTGGCTTCCTGGCGTGGGTGACCACGGTGGCGGTCCCACTCGTGATATGTTAGAAACTGCCCAGCGTTGGCAAAAATCTCCTTTGTTCCCGAAGCTAGAATTTACGACTGCCGAAAATTATCTACAGCAAATCAAGAATAGACAACAAAATAATTCTCCCCCTACTCCCGCTACTCCCGCTACTCCCGCTACTCCCCCTACTTCCCCTTCCTCATTCCCCACTTGGGAGGACGAACTTTATCTAGAATTCCATCGCGGCTGTTATACCACCCACGCTGACCAAAAACGTTGGAATCGTCGTTGTGAAGGGCTATTGTACCAAGCAGAACTGTTTGCGGCTTTGGCAACAATTAGCTCTGGGGTGACATATCCGAAAGCTGAACTAGAAACGGCGTGGAAAAAGGTCTTATTTAATCAGTTTCACGATATTCTGCCTGGTTCTTCGATTAATCAAGTTTATGCGGATGCCCTTCCAACTTGGCAGGAGGTGGAGAAAGTTGGCAATGACATATTGCAGGAGTCTTTGAGTCATCTTGCATCCCAAATAAACTTAAGCGAGCCGCCCCAACCCGATGCTGTACCAATTTTCGTCTTTAACTCCTTGAATTGGCAGCGCTCTTCGGTTGTCGCTGTTGAGCTACCTCAACCTGACTTGGATGCTTGCGTTTATAATCTTGAAGGAGAACTTTTGCCTTCCCAACTGAGCAACGACTCAAAGCTGCTGTTTATAGCAACCGATGTTCCCTCTGTTGGCTATCGCGTTTTTTGGCTTTGTCCTCAACTGCCTAAAAAAGGCAATAACATAACCCAGTCTGATGATACCAATTCGAGTTTGCGAAAGCAAGAATATTTTGATCGAAAAAGATTGACCCTGAGCGTTCGCGTAGCGTGTCCGCAGGACTCAGCCGAAGGGTTGACTTTTGAAAATGAGTTTTTGCGGGTAACTGTTGACGAAGAAACTGGTAATTTGTCGAGTCTTTTTGACAAAGTTAATGATAGAGAAGTTCTCAACGGCGCTGGAAATCAATTACAAGCTTTCCAAGATAGTGGTCAATATTGGGATGCTTGGAATATTGACCCTAATTATTCTGAGCATCCTTTACCACCAACGCAGCTAAAATCTATTGAGTGGCTCGAAACTGGACCTGTGCAAACTCGTCTGCGTGTGGTGCGCCAGCTGGGTGAATCAGAGTTTTGCTGTGATTACATATTACAAGGGCGATCGCCAATCCTGAAAATTACCACAACTGTCAACTGGCAGGAACGTAACTGTTTGGTGAAAGCTGCTTTTCCTTTGAATTTAGAGGCGGACTTTGCCACTTATGAAATTCCTTGTGGAGCTATTCGCCGTCCGACCAAACCCGAAACTCCAGCAGAAAAGGCGAAATGGGAAGTCCCGGCTTTACGTTGGGCAGATTTAACAACTCCCGCCACCGTTAACAATGAAGATACATACGGTGTTAGTCTGTTAAATGATTGTAAATATGGGTACGACAGCCAATCCAATCAATTACGCTTAAGTCTGTTACGCAGTCCAAATTGGCCTGATCCAGAAGCAGACAAAGGATTTCATGAATTTACTTATGCTTTGTATCCTCATGCTGGTAGCTGGGAATCAGCCCATACAGTCAGACACGCTTATGAATTGCATCTACCGATGGAAGTAATGATGTTGAGTTCTAAGCATCACCAGAACAATAAGTCTTTACCGCCTGTTGGTCGTTTATTAGATTTGTCGGCTGACAATTTAATATTAATGGCGTTTAAGCAAGCAGAAGACAACCCAAAACAATGGATTCTCCGATGTTACGAATCTCACGGACAGACAGGCGATTTGCAGTTGCAAAGTGATTTGGGGTTGACTCTGGAAGAGTCAGTGGACTTGTTAGAGCACTCTTTGCCCACACCCGAATTCTCATCTGGGCAACAAATCTTTACAATTCAACCTTGGAAAATTAGCAGCTTTAGGGTTAGCTGAGGGGTTTGTGATTGTGTTAAACACAATCACAAACCCATGAACTTTAATCTTCGTGATCTTCAAAGGGATCGCTCAATTCCTTACCAGGAGGGCCAAAAGAGGTATAGATGGAGAACGCCGTAATGAGGATCACAACAGCGCCGACAGAAATACTAAGAACTATTGCGGGTTCCATGACAAGTATCGATTATGTGTCCTATTCCTATAGAATATTACAGAAGATTAAAAAATGCTTTGGCAACTCATATTAGGTGAACTATGGCACAAAGGACGCAATTGGGAGATATCCTCAAACCTTTAAACTCTGAGTATGGTAAAGTGACTCCAGGTTGGGGTACTACCCCCGTGATGGCTGTTTTTATTTTGCTATTTTTCGTGTTTCTGTTGATTATTCTGCAACTCTATAACAAGTCCTTCACGATCCAAGATGTTTTGGTTGACTGGCGGGCTTTGGGCGTTAAATGATGTTTCTAGTCCAAAAACCTGGATAACAATATGTTACTCCACACCCGGCTCCCGTCCGGGTTTTTTTGTCAGTTGTGAGGGCATGGCGATCACCAATGGTTGCTCCCTGTGTCCCTTGGACACGCTGCGCGAACGGAGCATCGCACAATTCATATCCTGATTCAGGAACGCCAAAATTATGATCGCAGCAATGACGGTAACTATTGATTAAACTACATATGTGGGTTTCCAATGCGGTTTTTGATGTGACTGGAGAAAAACATGAATGTATTTGGTATCGGTTTGCCGGAGATGGCTGTAATCTTTGTGGTAGCACTGTTAATATTTGGTCCGAAAAAGCTACCAGAAGTTGGTCGCAGTCTAGGAAAAGCAATTCGTGGTTTTCAAGAAGCTTCTAAGGAGTTTCAAAACGAGTTTCAAAAAGAAGCAGTTGAGTTGCAAGAAGCAGTGAAAACGACTGCTGAACTAGATACCAAGCAAACAACTCAACCAGAAACTAAGCAAATAGAAGCAACTAAGTTGGAGCAAGACACTGCGAGTTCTGCCCAAAAAAGCTAGACACAAGGCAAAATGACAGAAGCTGTTGCTAAAAAAACTTTGGTCATTCCCCAGCTAATTGTCGGGTTGGGGAACCCAGAACCCAAGTATGATCAAACACGCCACAATATTGGTTTTGCTGCTGTAGACGCGCTATCTCGTTCTTGGAAGATTCCCTTGGCAGAAAATCGTAAGTTTCAAGGCGAATATGGCGAAGGAATTGCACCAAATAGAGATAAAATCCGTTTGTTGAAGCCACTGACTTATATGAATCTTTCAGGACAAGCAATGCAAGCCGTTACAAGCTGGTATAAGCTGCAACCTGAGTTGGTTTTAGTTATTTATGATGATATGGATTTGCCTTTGGGAAAAACTCGCTTGCGCTTATCTGGTTCCGCTGGAGGACATAATGGTATGAAAAGCGCGATCGCACACCTTGGGACACAAAACTTTCCTCGTTTACGTATCGGCATTGGTAAACCAAAAAATGCAGCGAGTAACGACGAACATGGTACTGTTTCTCATGTCTTAGGACGATTTTCTGCTGCTGAAAATCAGATGGTTTCTGTTGTACTACAGTTTGTGGGCGAATGCGTAGAACTCAGCCTGAAGCAGGGAGTAGAAAAGGCGATGAATGTCTGTAATAGCCGCTCTTTTGATAGTTCGCAATCTTAGGTGTATTTTTGACATTCCCAGTACTGAAATAGGTGAGCTAAGCTCACCCATTTCAATAAGAAGTAGAATTGTTGGGCTGAGTGCGGCTGTTCTTCACTTCAAATATTACACATAAGACATGAGTTTCTGACTCACTTGGCGTATTCTATGGTTTTGTAAACCGACTAAATCGTACCCCTGTAGGGGGTACGATTCATGTTGTCTAATTTTTATATCAAGGCTACCGAATCTATTTAAGCTTCTCTAACATAGTGAACGTAGTCAAGGAACGTCAGTTCCAATTCGGTTTATCTCATACTTCGCTTGCGTCTTGCAGCTACAGCCTTGCGTTTACGTTTTTCTAATGGTGTTTCAAAGTGTCTGTGAAACTTGACATCAGCTAAGATTCCTGCTTTGGAAACTTGCCGTTTAAATCGACGCAAAGCCGAATCAATTCCTTCATTGTCTCCTAAAAGCACTTGGGTCATTCTTCTTCCTCATGAACAATACTCTCATTGTAGTGCGACTGCAACCGGCAGCGAAACTTCCCTTGACAAAAGTAGGAGAAAGGGAAAAGTAGAGGGAATCAGGGAACAAGAAGATTAATGACTAATAACTATCTTGCTCGGGCATTTTGATAGAAAGAGCTAATTGATATAATTGACGACGGGGAAAGGAAATTTCTTTTGATAACTGACGGCTGGCTTGCGATCGCGATATTCCCTGACTCATGATCTTTTGTAACTCTGCTTTGAGTTCTTCTTCTGAAAGTTGCGGTTGAGTGGGTGGTGTTCCTCCGACAACTAAAGTGTATTCACCTTGAGGTTCGCGTTGGGTGTAATGAAGAATTGCTGATTCAATACTTCCCCGCAAAAATTCCTCATACAACTTAGTTAACTCCCGCGCGATGACGATTTGGCGAGTGTTTCCAAAGACTTCTGCTAAATCTTCCAAAGTTTCGCGTAGGCGGTGAGGAGACTCGTAGAAAATGAGTGTGCGAGGTTCTATTTTCAGGGATTCTAAGTGCGATCGCCTTTGTTGACTTTTAACTGGTAAAAATCCTTCAAAAACAAATTTATCCGTTGGTAATCCAGCTGCACTTAATGCAGTCATTGCTGCATTTGCACCAGGGATTGGCACAACTGTTATCCCAGCCTCAACAGAAACTTTAATGAGTTCATATCCAGGATCAGAAATTCCTGGTATACCTGCATCAGTCACCAGAGCGATCGCTTTCCCGTTACTGAGTTGCTCTAATAACTCTGGAATCCGACTACTACGGTTGTGTTCATGGTAACTCACCTGTGGCGTTGTCACTTGAAAATGTTGTAGCAATCTACCTGTGTGGCGTGTATCTTCCGCCGCAATGATATCCACTGTCTGCAAAATTTTCACTGCCCGGAATGTCATATCTTCCAGGTTACCAATAGGTGTGCCGACAACGTAAAGTGTTCCTGGTTTTATATCCATGAATAAATATTATCTTGTGTGTTGAGTGGAGCTTCTGACAATTTTTAATTGTGTGTATTCTATCCAGCGAAAAGCGTACGATAGAAAGAAAAATTTATTGTAGTCACTTTTTACGAATGGACACGATCAAATACACGCTTAGCGAAAACCAAATACCACAGTCCTGGTATAATATCCAGGCTGATTTACCCACGCCGATGGCACCAGTGTTACACCCTGGTACACATCAGCCAATTACAGCAAAAGACTTAGAACCCCTTTTTCCAGCAGCCCTGATTTCCCAAGAGGTTACCACTGAACGCTGGATTGAAATTCCTGAGGAAGTACAATCCATTTACCGTCAGTGGCGACCAACTCCACTTTACCGCGCCCGACGCCTAGAGCAAGCCCTTGATACCCCTGCTAAAATTTACTACAAGTACGAAGGTGTCAGTCCAGCTGGTAGCCACAAACCTAATACAGCGATTCCACAGGCTTATTACAACAAGCAAGCAGGGGTAAAGCGCCTGACAACAGAAACTGGTGCAGGGCAATGGGGTTCTTCGCTGGCAGTTGCTGGTGCTTTTTTTGGCTTAGAAGTCGTGGTTTACATGGTAAAAGTAAGCTATCGACAAAAGCCATATCGTCGCGCTTTTATGGAATCTTTTGGTGCGCGTGTTATAGCTAGCCCCAGTGATGAGACACAAGCAGGGCGAAAGATTCTCCAAGAAAATCCTGATAGCACAGGCAGTTTGGGCATCGCCATTAGTGAAGCGGTAGAAGTGGCAGCTCAAGATGAGCAGACAAAATATGCATTAGGTAGCGTGTTGAATCATGTGCTACATCATCAAACTGTCATCGGTCAAGAAGCGCTGACACAACTGGAACAAGCAGGTGACTATCCTGATATTATCGTGGGTTGTACAGGTGGCGGTAGTAACTTTGCTGGTATTGCCTTTCCCTTCATGGGTGCAAAGCTGCGCGGTGAGCAGAATAATATCAAATTTGTAGCAGTTGAACCGGCTGCTTGCCCAACCTTAACTAAGGGCAAATATACATATGACTTTGGTGATACAGCACATCTCACTCCCCTTGTCAAGATGCACACTTTGGGCAGTACCTTTATTCCCCAAGGCATTCATGCAGGCGGGTTGCGGTATCATGGTATGGCACCTTTGCTCAGTCACGTTGTAGATTTGGGTTTGATTGAAACAAGAGCTTTCACACAACTTGATTGTTTTGCATCTGGTTTAACTTTTGCCCGTACTGAAGGTATTTTACCTGCCCCTGAAGCCAATCATGCAGTCAAGGGTGCGATTGATGAAGCACTACGCTGCAAGGAAGAAGGAGTGAGTAAGACCATCCTATTCAATTTGTGTGGTCACGGTCACTTCGATATGCAAGCGTACATGGATTATCAGGCAGGATTGTTACGCGATACTGAATATAGTGCTGAAGAAATAGCGATGGCGCTGTCAGGCTTGCCTGTGATTCGTTGAACTATATGAAAAAAAATGGGTTATTTGTCGGTTTAGTCACTTTAGATTTGATTTACCTTGCCCAATCTCCTCCTCAGAGTAATCAGAAAATAGTCGCTGCTGACTACACTGTTGCAGCAGGTGGTCCAGCAACAAACGCGGCTGTTACTTTCAGTCATTTGGGTAATCAAGCGACAGTCTTGGGCGTAGTAGGTTGTCATCCCATGACGCAGTTGATAAAAGGAGATTTAGCAAATTATAAAGTTGAAATAATTGACCTTGATCCCAACACACAAAACGCGCCACCAGTTTCTTCTATCATTGTCACCCAAGCAACTGGTGAACGCGCAGTCGTTTCCATAAACGCTGTCAAAACTCAAGCAAACCGTGAATCTATTTCGCCAGAAATTTTACAAGACGTTGACATTGTTTTAATAGATGGACATCAAATAACTGTTGGAAGTGAAATTGCCCAAATAGCTAAAGCAAGGAATATCCCAGTTGTTATCGATGGTGGTAGTTGGAAAAACGGGTTTGAGAAAGTTTTACCTTTTGTAGATTACGCTATTTGTTCTGCTAATTTTCATCCGCCCAACTGCGAAACTGAAGATGAGGTTTTTAGCTATCTGAGTGGATTTGGTATTTGTCACATTGCTATCACTCATGGAGAAAAACCGATTCGATATCTTGAAGATGGAAAAGCTGGCGTTATAGATGTACCTGCTGTTCAAGCTGTTGATACACTGGGGGCTGGAGATATTTTCCACGGTGCTTTTTGTCATCATATTTTACAGGAAAGTTTTATCACTGCGTTGCAGCAAGCAGCTCATATGACGGCTTTATCCTGTCAATTTTTTGGCACGCGGCGCTGGATGCATTCCCAGTAGTCGATTGCTGATTTTAAAATAGGCAGGGGACAAACAGACAAGGAAATAAATGAAAGACTTAGAAAAAATTTTAGAACTAGCTCGTTCCGTGGGTTGGGGGGCAACAGATAGACTACGATTTTATTACCGCCAGACCGACAACATAGAAGTACAGTATAAACAAAATGAAAATGAGCCTGTCACTATTGCAGATGTCAATGTCAATAATTACATCCTGGAGAATCTACAAGTTGCTTTAGGCAAAGAGGATTTTGCTTACATTAGCGAAGAAACTTACAAAGGGGAACAAGTTCAGCAAGAATGGGTATGGATCATTGACCCTTTGGATGGTACACGAGACTTCATCAAAAAAACTGGGGAATATGCTATCCACATCGCATTAGTGCAGGGAACACGCCCAGTGCTCGCCGTGGTAGCAGTACCTGAAGCAGAAAAGTTGTATTATGCCATAAAGGGAGGCGGTGCTTTTGTAGAAACGCGCGAACGCAAAACTTTACCACTACAAGTATCGTCACGAGAACGCATTGAGGATTTAACTTTAGTTGTCAGTCGTAGCCACCGTAACGAAAGATTAAATTACCTACTGCAACACCTACCATGTCAAAATCAGAAATCAGTTGGCAGTGTGGGCGGCAAAATTGCTGCAATTGTGGAACAACGAGCAGATATTTATATTTCTCTTTCTGGTAACTCTGCTCCCAAAGATTGGGATATAGCTGCTCCGGAACTGATTTTAACAGAAGCAGGTGGTGAGTTTACTCATTTTGATGGCACCCCGTTGCAATATAACATTGGTGATGTGAATCAGTGGGGAGGTTTGCTTGCAAGCAACGGGCAGTATCACGAGGTGCTGTGTCGGGAAGCCGAAAGGATTTTAGCAGAGTTTTAAAGTTATTTATAACCGCAGGTGGATGCCAAAGTAGATGAACATAGATAATTTATCTGTGTTTATTTGTCTCCATCTGCGGTTTTATATTAAAAAAGAAGTTCAACATTATATAGTCAACTTTGAATTGCTATATAATGAAGGTTTCCACTATTTATTGTTATCTGGGTCAGCTACTGTATTAGGATTGGAACGTATGAAAAGAGAGCGCCAACCAGCAGTCGTTAATGAACGACTTAGAGAGATCATAGCTCAAGTAGAGGCTAGATCGGATGCGAACCATCTTAAGTTACTCGAACCTTCTCAACCTGTACAGATATTGCCAAACACGAGTCGTTCTTGTGGTGAGGATGAGACTCCTAATTGAAACAATTGTAACTTATTTTGGCAAAAGTAACAAATAGATCACAGGTTAGTTTTACATAGCTTCGTCAAATGTTTGTAAGGTTCGTTATCCCCTTGCCATCATACTATAAAAGGCAAGGGATTATTTTGTGTTGCAAAAATATTTAGTGTAAATTTCAAATTTAAGCGTTTTCATCTGGCACAATGGGCACAATATGTGATGAAATTTTCGGATGCGTTGCTACCCATGACTGTTGCTGTTCATTTAGAAAACGTCCACAAAACTTACAATAACATTCCTGTGGTGAATGACCTCTCATTCACTATCAATGCGGGAGATATGTTTGGTTTACTTGGTCCGAATGGTGCAGGGAAATCTACTACAATTCGGATGTTAACCACATTGACAAAACCAACCCAAGGACAGATAGAGGTATTTGGATATGATGTCGTCAGCCAACCCATACTAGCAAAACAGTGTCTTGGTGTTGTGTTGCAAGCAATTAGTGTAGATGGAGATTTAACAGTATGGGAAAATATGGAGCTGCACGCAAGGCTACATCACATTGCCAATCCTGGGCGACAGCGCCTAATTGATCAATGGCTGGAGTATGTTGAACTCGCACCTAGACGTAATAGCTTAGTAAAAACTCTGTCTGGAGGTATGAAGCGGCGGCTACAGATAGCAAGGGCTTTGTTGCATCAACCGCAAATTCTGTTTCTAGATGAACCAACAGTGGGATTAGATCCTCAAACAAGGCGACGTCTTTGGGAAATTATTCGGGATTTGAATAAGCAAGGCATGACGATGCTGCTTACGACTCATTATATGGATGAGGTCGAGTATTTGTGCAATAACATTGGCATTATGGACGGCGGAAAATTAATATCTCTTGGCACTCTACAAGAGTTACGCTCTACTCATGGTGAGGGTTTAGTCGTCAAGCAAGTAGGAGAACGTTGGGAATATGTTTTTTTCCCAACTTTGGAAGATGCTAACTTGTATCTTAATCAACAAGAAAACAAAACTGGCATGATGGTTCGTCCCTCCAACTTGGAAGATATTTTTGTTGAATTAACCGGACGCAAGTTGGACTAATTTTATCCTTTCAAAGTTCGTAGTACGGCTTCTATCCTAACTACGCCGTCCTGTTTACCTTGCTTTTGGTATAAACTCCTCGCTTGTTGAAATGCTGCGATCGCATCTTTTGATTTACCCTGCTTCATTAAGATGTTACCTCGCAACTCATAAACTTGGGGATTTTTGGGATCAAGGCTAACAGCTTGTTCGTATGCCCATTTCACATTGTCTTTCTCTCCCAAACGCAACAAAACTGTAGCTAACCCTATGTAAGCGTTGACGTTACTCCGGTTACTTTGAATTGCACGCCGGTAGGCGTCCTTTGCTGCTTTATTGTCTCCTAAATTACCACTGACATAACCCAAAGCATATTGATAATCGCTATTGTCCGGATTTAAAGCAACAGCACGACGGTAAGCTTGTAGTGATGACTGAAAGTTTCCTAGTTGGGCGTAGAGGTAGCCAATGCCAGAATAAATCGTAGCGTTTTTTGGCTCCAGAGTGGATGCTCTTTGATAAAGAGCGATCGCCCCATTATAATCACCGCTATCTACTAGCTTGCGTCCTTCTTGTAAAAGTCCTTTTATCTCTTGGCTACTTTGTTGTTGTGGGAATGCATCTTGAGCTTGAGCAACCAAAGGGATTGTTGCCAGAAAGCTCCCAACTAAAAGAACACTTACTATAAATGATGTTCGTTTGTACACAGTAAATTACCTAAAAGTTCCTGCAACTTTTGTTCCACAATCTCCGTGGCTGATTGTCTATTAAAACAGATTTTTTTGATTTTACAAGATCTCTAAGTTTATATTTACAAAATATTTACGATAATTTTCTTTTTTTTTTCAGATTACAATAAATTAACAGTTTTTTTTCATAAAATCTGCTTTCCAAGTATCTGCTTCGACGTTTAAAAATCCAAGCAGGAATATGAGCCGATAGTTACCTTTTTGAGGGAAATCTATGATTGTAACCACAACTGATGTCATTCAAGGAGCCGTCATTCAGTCATATTTAGGCATCGTGACGGCGGAAGTTGTCTACGGTAGCAATTTCTTACGAGATTTTTTTGCTAGCATCCGGGATGTTGTTGGCGGGCGCACAGGTAGCTACGAACGCCTCTTTGAGGAAGGTCAACGCAAGGCTATACAAGAATTAGAGCGACGGGCCTCACGTCTAGGGGCAGATGCTGTTGTTGGTATTGAAGTCGATACTGGCACAATCAATGTTGACCAATCAGGTGTTCTCATGCTTATTACTGCTACAGGTACTGCGGTGAAACTGCGTTAGCAGTTATCAGTCATCAGTTGTTGCTTATCATCTGTTCACTCATCACTAGACTTCTTGCAAAAGTCAAAAAACGTGAATGTCATTCTGAGCGAAACGCAGTGTAGCGTTAGCGTTTGCGCAGCGCCCCCTTAGGGGCTAGCGTGTCCGAGGGACATAGAATCTCCTCCAGATGTTTCGCTCCGATCAACATGACAATTCAAGTATTTTTGCAAGAGGTCTACTGACGGCTGTTAACTGTTCACTCATAACTATTTGCAACTTAATGAAAGACGCTTATTTATCATTCCCATTAAATGACTAGAGATAAAATCAAAACATAATGAAGTTATGTTGATTGCTATTGTTAAATTATGTTAATTTTTACAGAAAGTTTTTCGCTTGATCAAAGTATGATCACCTAAAAAAATATCATTGAAAATCATGATAATTATGTGACTAAAGATATAGTTATTAATTATTTCTGATGATAGAGATAAAAGATTTTTAGAGGTAGTTTAATTTGAACCATCAGCATAAATAGCTAAAAAAAAGTTTACTGGAGTACTAAGGAATAAATAATCTATGTCATATACAAATCGAGCCGGTGATCAAGTTGTTACCGAGCATACAGTAGTAGATAGAGTAGCTGACTATCACGATCGCGTTCGTTGGGGTCCGATCATTTCTGGTTTGTTAATTGCCCTAGCAACTCAATTGGTTTTAAGTTCTATTTTTGCTGCGATCGGAGCAGGTACCGTTGAAGCTTCAGGTAGACCGAGAACAATTGCTTCAGATGTCACAGGTAATGTTGGTATTTGGTCTACTATTGGTTTATTAATTTCACTATTTACTGGTGGTTGGGTAATGGCTCGTGCTTGTGGTCCGATGAACCGCAACACAGCTCTTCTCAACGGTGCAATACTTTGGGCAACAACACTAGCAGTTGGCTCTTGGTTACTAGCAAGCGGAGTATCCGGCGCTTTTGGTGTTGCTGCTTCTAATGCTGGTGCTGTCGTTAACCAGGTGCAACAAGGTGGTGCGAATATACCGCAAAACACACCTAACGTCAGTGCTCAACAGGCAAGAGAAATTGCAGCAAATGTACGTTCCGGTTTATGGTGGTTTGTCTTTGGTTCCTTGTTAGGTTTACTCGCTTCAATGATTGGAGCTGCTACTGGAACTCGCAGTCCACGTGCTAATCATTACGTCTCATAACTTCTTTTTAAAAACCTGTTTAGACAAATTAATGTCTCAGTTTTCTTTACAGAGTACCTTTATTAAGGTGCTTTTTTTTGTTAAGTAGTTCAACATAATTAAATGTAAAATCTTCTTCGCCACGAATAGTTTAAATATCTGGTTTATTCAATCCCATTCCGCACCGCGTACAGAACTTGCAATTAGTAGAATTCTGATGACCGCAACTGGTACATGAAATATAATCTGGAATCAAAACAGAAGTTGCAACTGTAGTTTCTTGAATAGGTGCTAGATTCCTTGGAACATAGTAATTGGCAAAGTGCTGGCGTAACAAATCATGCATAAACCGATAGCCGCCCCCTACTCGTTGTAGAAATAGGCGATTGGTGCAGTAGTTAAGAAACTTGGCATAATTCCAAGGAGCGTAACCATTAGCCCAGAGAATTACGCGTAAAACAAAATGTTTAATTGCTGGTGCTCCACTTCTAGGTATTGCAATAAGCAGTCCAATAGTTAATCCATACACTGGACTAGAACCTAAGTCTAGCTTCCATCCAAATATTTTTATCCCTATAAAAAGTATTAATGTAGCCAATAAAAAAGTGACCGTTGATATAATAACAGTGTTAATAACTGATTGGCGAATTCCTTTATTAGGAATAGTTTTGTTTTCAATTTGTCGCCCATCAATTCCAAAAATCAGCCCTAAAATCAGCCCTGAAATCAGCCCAAAAATCAGCCCATTAATCAGCCCAAAAATCAGCCCATTAATCAGCCCAAAAATCAGCCCTAAAATCAGCCCAATTGAAGACTTTTTTAGAGAAAATTTTATAATCTCAACTGTTTGAATTTCATCTCCAATCAGCCCAAAAATCAGCCCATTAATCAGCCCAAAAATCAGCCCATTAATCAGCCCATTAATCAGCCCATTAATCAGCCCAAAAATCAGCCCAAAAATCAGCCCATTAATCAGCCCATTAATCAGGTTTTTTATAGTTGTTAACCTAACAGTTCTGAGATGATTAATTAATTTAATCTTTTCTATTTTATTTTCTATTATATTTCCAATCAGCCCATAAATCAGCCCTGAAATCAGCCCATAAATCAGCCCATAAATCAGCCCTGAAATCAGCCCTGAAATCAGCCCATAAATCAGCCCTGAAATCAGCCCTGAAATCAGCCCTAAAATCAGCCCATAAATCAGCGTTCCTATAAATCCCCATGCAATCAAATTATAAACAAATTTGTGAATTTTATTTTTCAACCAACTCGGTTGAATTCTTTCAATCAAAAACTCAGTTGCACTTTCATCCTTCAACCTTTGCGCCAACCAACTTAACCAGCGTTTAGTCTTTTCTGGATCAGGTTGTTTCCCTCTATAGTTACGTTTTAGCATTCTACTGATGTAAGCCTCAAATAGATAGCTTAGGCGTTCCTGAGAAGACTTTAAGTCCTGCCACGTTTCTATTGATAGTTCTTGAGCCGAAAGTACAATAATATTTAATAAAAGTGGTGTTTTCGCTAATTTGCTTAACTCTTCATCCTGATTAATACTGTCACACAATTGTAAATTATTTGTGTTTTGTAAATATTGGTTCACTTGCTCTTGAGTAAAAGGGCATAGTTCCAAAGAATTATTTAGTTGAAGTAAAGCTTTATAACGTTGATACTCTTGTATTCGACTGCAAATAACTAAAGGATTGCTCCATCCAGAGTTTATAAAATCATTAATTTTGACAACACATTTTTCTTGACGTTCTGCCGCTAGTTCATCCAACCCATCTAGAAGGGGTAGAATTTCTTGATTTTCTATTAACTGTTTACCAATATCTTTCCGTACCCCATATTTATGTTTAAGCTGGTCTACTAACCAATCTTTAATACTGTTACTATCATTTTTCCAGGAAGATAAAGCGAATAACACTGGAATCGGATGTGCTGAGTCATTTTTAGCACGGTTGACTAGTTCCTCAGCTAACTTAAGAAGCATGGTAGTTTTTCCAACACCAGGGTTCCCCAGAATCAATAATCTACCTGCAATATCAGGTTGATCATAGATTGCGATTATTTCGGTATTTGTTAAATGAATTTTTGGTGTGGAACCCACCTTTATCTCACTTGCCCAAGGTAATTCAATCTCAGAGGGATTTTGGTCTGTATCTTGGACAATATAAATCCGATTATGGAGAGAGGTACTTATGCGGCTTTCAACTTCAGTGCTGACTTGTTTTAACAGTATTTGTTGTACACGACTTCTGGGATTGAGTGATTGATTGCTAGATCCAGAGAAGAAATTGCCAATATTCCAGATATCGCCGCCTATACGCTCAGCATTAACGTTCTCAGCATCGATAAGCCCACCACCAAACTGGGTATTGCGTAAGTCATTATTAGAGACTTTTTTAGGGTCTTTGGGGTCTTCTGACTCCGGCATGGCTTCTTTGGGCGTTGTTGGTTAGTTTGTATTATATATGTCTCCACCTTGTCTGCTTTGATTCCGGATGAAAGAGAATAGGGAGTATTCCAAATGTGTAAGTTATATAAAATCCAGGTTATGAATTGTCATTGCGAGCGTAACGTAGTGGAGCGAAGCAATCGCAAGATATGAGATTGCTTCATTCCGCTTCGCTTCATTCGCAATGACAAACATGTTTTGCAAAATTGGGAGCATCCCAAATGTGTAAGTTATATAAAATCCAGGTTATGAATTGTCATTGCGAGCGCAACGTAGTGGAGCGAAGTAATCGCAAGATATGAGATTGCTTCATTCCGCTTCGCTTCATTCGCAATGACAAACATGTTTTGCAAAATTGGGATGCTCGCGATTTTCCTTCCCCTACACCCCTACACCCTTACACCCTTACACCCCTAATTTTTGTAAATCTATGCCAGAAACTCCTAATAGACAATCTAATTTCAACTTACAAGGCGCTCAATTTGCTGGAGGTCTTGTAAACGCTGATTCAGTGAACGCCCATCAAATAGGTGGTGATATTACCAACTACAACCAAGTTGCACAAACACAAGCCAACAATTCTGCAGTCAAAACAATTCTAATTTTGGCAGCAAATCCAAAAAACAGTTTGCCCCTGCGATTAGGTGAAGAGGTGCGAGAAATTGACGCTGCATTGCAACGAGCAAAAAAACGAGAATTATTTGACCTAAAACAGCGTTCGGCTGTGCGTGTTCAAGAAGTTTACCAATCGTTATTGGACTTTAAGCCACAAATTGTTCATTTTAGCGGTCATGGTACAGGTGATGATGGTTTGGCACTGGAGGATGAAACCGGGAATGTGCGATTAGTGGATACACAAGCTTTGGCTGGACTATTCGAGTTATTTGCTTCTCAGATTGAGTGCGTTGTTCTCAACGCTTGTTACTCAGAAGTTCAAGCCCAAGCGATTGTTAAGCATATTCCCTACGTGATTGGAATGAACAAGCAGATTGGTGATCAAGCTGCAATTAAATTTGCAACAGCTTTTTATAATGTATTGGGTGCTGGAGAATCGGTTGAATTTGCTTATAAGCTTGGGTGCAACGTTATTCAGCTAGAGGGTATTCCAGAATATTTAACTCCTGTATTAAAGAAGAAATAGGGAGCATCCCAATTTTGCAAAAACACCTGGCGAATAGAATTCGCAGCTATACAGACAAAGCCTGCCTCCGCAGGCTAGATGTATTAGTCCGCGCAGGCGGACTTGGTTTGTATAGCCCCAGACTTCCAGTCTGAGGGGAATTTACATATTTGGGATGCTCCCGAAGAAATAAGTAGATTGTTAAAATAAAGTTAACTCGTTAAGGCAGTGAACAGTAAACAGTGAACAGTGAAAACTGGTAACTGATAACTGGTAACTGATAACTGATAACTGATAAGCTTACCACTTTAAATAAGCTGCCTCAATTCCTTGCTCTCGTCGAATCTTTCCATCTTTTTCAAACCAATCAATCACCTGCTGGGCTGTTAAATCTTCAATGTTCACTTCGTTTTCTTGGGCGATTTGTTTCAAAAGTCTCAGAGATGAAATTGTCAATCGGGTTAAAAATTTCTCTGGTGAAGACAGCAATGCTCCATCGACTTTTACTAACTCTTCTGGAGTTATAAATTGTGAGGTTGATTGTGGTGATGGTAACTCCATAACTTTTATTTAAGATTTGCCTAAATTTTACTCAAATGTTGCGGTTGTAACGGGTTAGAGATCACTGGTTCGTAAATCCGATAACTAACTACCTATAATCTTTAGTTTAAACTTAATAAAAATGCTCACTCGTTGCGGCTACTCACTTAATGAAAAAACTTAAAGTTTGTTTTTTCGCTCTTGTACTAAATAGCCGCAGCGATGTTCGCCGTTAATAATCCAGTGAGTACGTTCTACTGTACAATCAGGTAAAACTGTAGCAAACATTTCTAATTCATGACCACAAATACTGGGGAAAGATTCTGCAACGTTAGAAATCGCGCAGTTGTGTTCGGTTAAAATAAATCCGTCGCCTTGTGATGACTCACTCGATTCTACAGGATGACACTCAGCCATAAAGCCCTCAGCTTTTCTCAGTTTTACCAAAATTGCCACCCTTTCTGAGAGGGAAGTGTTTCCCAGGCGATCGCGATATTCTTCTGCTTTGCGTTCCCATTGCTTGCGTAAAATCGAACTAACTTGGTCGTGTCCGACCGTTTCTGCTAATGTGTCCAATAGAGAAACCGCAAATTGACCATAACCATCAGCACCATCTGGACGCAGGCGATCGCGTCCACTACGAGTCAATTGATAAACATGCTGTGGACGCCCCATTCCTCCCTGCACTGACAATGAGAAAGAAATCAACTCCTCGCCCTCTAAATCCTTCAGATGACGACGAATTGCTTGGGGGCTAATATCGAGCGCTTCGGCTAAGTCAAAAGCTTTAGCCTGTGAGTGTTTCAAAAGATATTCTAGAATATCTTGCTTTGTTGAGGACTGGTGGGTAGTCTCCATCGTCGTCCCAAAAGTTCATTTGATTTGCAGAAAAATATAAGTTTGACAACAATGTTGTTGTTAATCTAGCTTAAAATGAATATACATTAAACAACAATGTTGTTGTTTTAGTCTATATAGTTATTTTAGCAGTCTCGTAACCACTCGGTGACGAAACATGGGAATCGGTTAAAAAAGCCCGTCTCCCTTCCTTAAAGAGATTCTACATAGTGAACGCAAGAGAAAACTACCAATGAGTGCCACTGTCAAAACATTAGTCAACCAGCCATACAAGTACGGCTTTATCACCGACATCGAAGCCGACACAATAGCGCGTGGACTAAACGAGGACACCATCCGCCTTATCTCGCTCAAGAAAAACGAGCCAGAGTTCATGCTGGATTTTCGCCTGAGAGCTTTTCGCCAGTGGCAAAAAATGGCAGAACCAACTTGGCCAAGCGTTAAGTATCCGGTGATTGATTACCAAAATATCATTTATTACTCCGCGCCGAAACAAAAGAAAGAAAAGCTTAAGAGCTTAGATGAAGTTGATCCCGCTTTGTTGGAAACCTTTGAAAAGCTGGGACTTCCCCTGTCAGAACAGAAGCGACTGTCAAACGTCGCCGTGGATGCGATTTTCGATAGCGTTTCTATCGGAACCACCTTTAAAGAAAAACTCCTCAAAGAGGGTGTCATATTCTGTTCCATTTCTGAAGCCTTACAAGAATATCCAGAATTGGTGCAGAAGTATTTGGGTAGCGTTGTCCCAATAGCAGATAATTATTTTGCTGCGCTTAATTCCGCCGTGTTCAGCGATGGTTCCTTCGTTTACATTCCCAAGGGTGTGAAATGCCCGATGGAACTGTCTACCTACTTCCGGATCAACAATGGCGAAACTGGACAATTTGAGCGGACACTGATTGTTGCTGAAGAAAACAGCTATGTCTCCTACCTGGAAGGCTGTACTGCACCAATGTACGACAGTAACCAGCTACATGCTGCTGTCGTAGAACTCGTCGCCCTCGACAATGCCGAGATTAAATACTCCACCGTGCAGAACTGGTACGCTGGAGACGCAAACGGTAAAGGCGGTATCTACAACTTCGTTACTAAGCGCGGTTTGTGTCAAGGTGTGAATTCTAAGATTTCTTGGACACAGGTAGAAACTGGTTCGGCTATCACCTGGAAGTATCCTAGCTGCGTGCTGGTGGGTGATAACTCTGTGGGTGAGTTTTACTCGGTAGCGCTGACGAATCATATGCAGCAAGCTGATACGGGTACCAAGATGGTTCACGTTGGTAAGAACACCCGCAGCACGATTATTTCTAAGGGTATTTCAGCAGGAAACTCTAGCAATAGTTATCGTGGTTTGGTGAAAATCAATCCGAAGGCGCAAGGGGCGCGGAACTATTCCCAGTGCGACTCGATGCTGATTGGGGATAATGCTCACGCCAATACTTTCCCTTATATTCAGGTACAGAATAATACTGCGAAGGTTGAGCACGAAGCTTCTACTTCTAAGATTGGGGAAGATCAATTGTTCTTCTTCGCGCAGCGGGGCATTTCCTCAGAAGATGCTATTTCGATGATGATTAGTGGCTTCTGTAAGGATGTGTTTAATCAGCTACCGATGGAGTTTGCGGTGGAGGCTGATAAGCTGTTGAGTCTGAAGTTGGAAGGTAGTGTTGGGTAAATGGAACTGCAGATGAATACAGAGATATTGGTGTTCATCTGTGGTTTAAAAAAAAAAACCGCCAAGACGCCAAGTGCGCCAAGGAAGAGAAGAGAAGAGAGAGAAGAGCGATGATTATTGAGAATAGTGAAGTTGTGCTGTCAGTACGAGATTTGACGGCTGATGTTGATGGGACGCCGATTCTTAAGGGTTTGAATCTTGAGGTACGTTCGGGTGAAATCCATGCCATTATGGGACCGAATGGTTCTGGTAAGAGTACTTTTTCTAAGGTTCTGGCTGGACATCCGGCGTATGAGGTGACTGGCGGTGAGGTGATTTTCCAGGGGCAAAATCTGCTGGAGATGGAACCGGAGGAACGCGCCAGAAGTGGGATTTTTTTGGCGTTTCAGTATCCGTTGGAAATTCCGGGTGTGAGTAATTTGGATTTTCTGCGGGTGGCTTATAATTCTCGTCGTAAGGCGCAGGGTTTAGAGGAATTGGATGCGTTTGATTTTGATGATTTGATTGAGGAAAAGCTGGATGTGGTGAAGATGAATCCTGCTTTCCTGAGTCGGAGTTTGAATGAAGGTTTTTCTGGTGGTGAGAAGAAGCGTAATGAGATTTTGCAAATGGCGCTTCTGGAACCAAAGTTAGGAATTTTGGATGAGACTGATTCCGGTTTGGATATTGATGCTTTGAAGATTGTGGCGAACGGGGTAAATCAGCTGACGAGTCCGGAAAATGCCACGATTATGATTACTCACTATCAGCGGTTGCTGAATTATATTGTGCCAGACTTCGTTCATGTGATGGCAAATGGACGAATTCTCACGAGTGGTGGTAAGGAACTGGCGTTGGAATTGGAATCACGCGGTTATGACTGGGTGTTGGAAGATGCGCTTGATGAGGTGGGTGTGTGATGAGCGTTCTAGTTTCCCCTAGTCCCGTTCCTAATTCAAATCCAGTTGATTTGGCGTCTGCTGTGTTGGATAGGGATGCTGAACTGACTGGGTTATTAAATCAGATCATAGATGATCACACGTCTTTTGACGGTGCTGATGCTTGGTTGCAGGAGTTACGCGATCGCGCTACGCTTTGGGTGCGTAAATCGGTTCTTCCCACCACTCGCGATGAGGAATGGCGCTTTAGCGATTTGTCGTCTTTGCGGAAAGTAAAGTTTGAAGGTGTTGGGAGTCAGCCAAGAGATATCAGTTTATCGGATATTCCTTCGATACCAGAAGCTGCGAACCGTTTGGTGTTTGTGAATGGGGTTTATGCGCCTGAGTTATCTGCGGTTGCAGGTTTGCCAGATGGGGTTATCGTTAGTAATTTGGCTGATTTACCTGTAGGCGATCGCCAGCGTGTGCAGCAGTATTTGGCTCAAACTGAGGGGGCGCATGAGGTGTTTACTGCGCTCAATACCAGTGGAATCAAAGATGTAGCTGTGGTTTGGGTGGCGAAGAATGTGGTGGTGGAAACACCGATTCATTTGATGTTTGTTACTGCTGGTGAGTGTGCGACGATTTCTTTACCACGTTGTTTGGTGGTGGCGGAGGTTGGTAGTAGTGTGACGTTGGTGGAAGAGTATACGAACCGCAGAGGCGCAGAGGGCGCAGAGGAGAAAGAGGAGAAGAGGGTTTACTTTAGCAATGCGGTGACGGAGATTTGGATTGAGGAAAATGCTCAAGTGAATCACACTCGGCTTGAGTTGGAAGGTGCGGAGGCTTTCCATGTTGGAAAGACTGCTGTTTCTCAAGCTCGTTACAGTCGGTATACTTGTCATGCAATCACTTTTGGTGGAAGGCTGTCGCGTCACAATTTAGAGATTTTACAGGCTGGTGAGCAAACGGAAACGATTCTGAATGGGTTGACGGTGATTGGGGGGAACCAGTTGGCGGATACTCATAGTGCGATCGCTCTCAATTATCCTTATGGCAGAAGTCAGCAATTGCATAAGTGTATTATTGGCGATCGCGCTCATGCTGTGTTTAACGGTAAGGTTTTTGTTCCCAAGCCTGCACAGTTGACAGATGCAGCACAGTTGAACCGTAATTTGTTACTATCGCCGAAGGCTAGGGTTGATACTAAGCCGCAATTAGAAATTACCGCAGATAATGTGAAATGTGCTCACGGTGCTACCGTTAGTCAGTTGGAGGATGATGAAATCTTCTATTTGCAAAGCCGGGGTATTGATCAGGATAATGCCCGTAACTTATTAATTAATGCGTTCGCGGCTGAAGTTATTAACCAAATACCTGTCCCTTCTTTACAAGAAAGACTCACACAAATAGTTAACAGTTATCAGTCAATCACCAATGATTTATAACTAAGGACTCATAACTAATATGACCTTTACCCAAGAAAAAACCCTTGCTGATCAAGTCCGTGCTGACTTCCCAATATTACACCAACAAGTCAACGGCAAACCCTTAATTTACTTTGACAACGCTGCTACGTCACAAAAACCTTTGCTCGTTCTCAACACCCTGCGAGACTATTACGAGCAGTACAATTCCAATGTACATCGCGGTGTACACGCTCTCAGCGCTAAAGCGACGGAAGCTTATGAAGTCGCCAGAGACAAAGTTGCTGCGTTCGTAAATGCTGCATCGCGCCAGGAAATTGTTTTCACTCGCAATGCTTCTGAGGCGATCAATTTGATTGCTTACAGTTGGGGAATGAGCAATTTGCAGCCAGGGGACGAAATCATCCTCTCGGTGATGGAACACCACAGTAATTTAGTACCTTGGCATTTTGTCGCCCAAAAGACGGGTGCGGTGCTGAAATTTGTTGAACTGGCTGCAGAAGAAACTTTTGATTTGGAACAGTTCAAAAAACTGGTTTCCGACAAAACGAAATTGGTGTCGGTGGTGCATGTTTCTAACACTTTAGGTTGTATCAACCCAGTCAAGGAAATTTGCGAAATTGCTCACCAACACGGTGCTAGAGTATTAATTGATGCTTGCCAAAGTGTCCCTCATATGCCTATCAATGTACAGCAAATTGGCTGTGATTGGTTGGTAGCTTCTGGTCACAAAATGTGTGCTCCAAGTGGGATTGGCTTTTTGTATGGTAAGTTAGACTTGCTGCGATCAATGCCTCCTTTTTTGGGTGGTGGTGAGATGATTGCGGAAGTATTTTTAGACCATTCTACCTACGCAGATTTACCACATAAATTTGAAGCGGGGACACCAGCTATTGGGGAAACAATTGCTCTTGGTGCAGCGGTAGATTATCTTAGCAGCATTGGTATGGACAAAATCTATACATATGAAGCTGAGTTGACTGGCTATCTGTTTGAGCAGTTAGAACAAATTCCTCAACTTCGCATCTACGGTCCTAAACCTAAAATAGCAGGTTTGGGCAGAGCTGCTCTTGCTGCGTTCACCGCTGGCGAAATCCACGCTAACGACATATCTACATTATTAGACCAAGAAGGCATTGCCATTCGTTCTGGACACCACTGCACGCAACCATTGCACCGTCATTTAGGTATTGCGGCTACTGCACGAGCGAGTTTATCTTTTTACAATACTCGTGAAGAGATAGATGTTTTTGTGAAGGCGTTGAAGGAAACGTTAGATTTCTTTGGCGGTTTCTTAGGGTGAAATTGCAATACGGTTCGGTTAAGCTCTAAGTGCGGTTTCGGTAGAAGATACGGCAACGCTGCGCTAACAATAATTAGTCGGTGTATGAGTTGGTGCGTGGAGATCGTCCCAGCCTGAAAGGCGCAAGTCCTGCGCCTTTGCATTTTTTTCTTGTAAGTGCCTGAATTAAAGTCCCTAAGCTTAGACACTTCCGGACTGCTTGATTTTTTTTAAACTATATGACATGATACTTAACATAAAACTACTGCAAATCAATCAAGTTAGTGTACTTTATCTGCACTATTAGCAATTTCTCATTTTGCTGAGTATTGATTGGATTGATTTCATTAGAAAACCTTCCATGCCTACTGTTCTGTTTGAGAGACACAACGTATGATGAATTTTCCTCCCGATTAGACATCTCCGATTGAGCAAACATCTGTCTTTACCAGTTCAGAACCTAATTGCACTCATTTGTTCACCTTATTAAGAAAGTTAGCTTGGAAAGTTTTGTATGGCAGCTATAGCGTTGAGCGTATCTACTCTTAAGCCTCTGGGTGATCGCGTTTTCATCAAAGTTAGTGAGTCCGAAGAGAAAACAGCAGGAGGCATTCTTCTGCCTGATAGCGCTAAAGAAAAACCCCAGGTGGGTGAAATTGTTGCAGCCGGTCCTGGTAAACGCAACGATGACGGCACCCATCAAGCAATTGATGTTGCAGTTGGCGATAAAGTTCTCTATTCTAAGTACGCTGGCACCGACATTAAGCTTGGTACGGAGGATTATGTGCTGTTGTCTGAGAAGGACATTCTGGCAATTGTTTCATAGTCAATACCGTTAGCTATTAGTCATTCGTACTCCACAAGCCAAATAGCGAATGACAAATAACTGATGACAGTTGCAACTGATCAACTTACACACTACTTACACAGAGAACTTGAATTACTATGGCTAAACGCATCATATACAACGAAAATGCTCGTCGTGCTCTGGAAAAAGGAATTGACATTCTTGCTGAGGCAGTAGCAGTGACTTTAGGCCCTAAAGGGCGTAACGTTGTTTTGGAAAAGAAGTTTGGCGCTCCTCAAATTGTCAATGATGGAGTCACCATAGCTAAAGAAATTGAACTAGAAGATCACGTTGAAAACACGGGTGTATCTCTAATTCGTCAAGCAGCTTCTAAAACCAATGATGCTGCCGGAGATGGCACCACAACTGCAACCGTTTTGGCTCACGCCATTGTCAAAGAAGGATTGCGCAATGTCGCTGCTGGTGCAAACGCCATCGAACTCAAGCGTGGTATCGACAAAGCCACAGGTTTTCTAGTGGACAAGATTAGAGAACATGCACGTCCCGTCGAAGACTCCAAAGCGATCGCTCAAGTTGCTGCCATCTCTGCCGGTAACGACGAAATCGTGGGTGCTTTAATTGCAGAAGCATTAGATAAGGTTGGTCGTGAAGGGGTAATATCCCTGGAAGAAGGCAAGTCAGTCACCACCGAACTGGAAGTCACAGAAGGATTGAACTTCGACAAGGGTTACATTTCTCCCTATTTCGCAACGGATGCGGAGCGCTTGGAAGCTGTGCTGGATGAGCCTTTCCTGCTACTAACCGATAAGAAAATCGCTTTGGTACAGGACTTAGTACCCGTTCTTGAGCAAGTAGCCCGTGCTGGCCGTCCCTTAGTAATCATTGCCGAAGATATTGAAAAAGAAGCTTTAGCAACCTTGGTTGTTAACCGTTTGCGTGGTGTGCTGAACGTAGCTGCGGTAAAAGCACCTGGGTTTGGCGATCGCCGCAAGGCTATCTTAGAGGACATTGCCATTCTCACAGGCGGGCAGTTGATTACCGAAGATGCTGGTCTGAAGCTGGATGCTACCAAGCTTGAGCAACTCGGTAAAGCTCGCCGCATCACCATCACCAAAGATAGCACTACCCTCGTTGCTGAAGGCAATGAGCAAGCTGTGAAGGCTCGGGTAGAACAAATCCGGCGACAAATCGAAGAAACCGAGTCTTCCTATGATAAAGAAAAACTGCAAGAACGTTTAGCCAAGCTTGCTGGCGGGGTTGCAGTTGTTAAAGTAGGTGCTGCCACAGAAACCGAACTCAAAGATCGCAAGCTACGTCTGGAAGATGCGATTAACGCTACTAGAGCTGCTGTTGAAGAGGGTATCGTTCCCGGTGGCGGTACGACGCTGGCACATCTGGCTCCTGGATTGGAAAGCTGGGCAAAGTCTACCCTAGTAGGTGAAGAATTGACAGGGGCATTGATTGTGTCTCGGGCACTGGCTGCACCTCTAAAGCGGATTGCCGAAAATGCGGGTCAAAACGGTGCGGTAATAGCGGAACGAGTCAAAGAGAAGGACTTTAATGTGGGCTATGACGCAACAACCGGCGAGTTCGTGGATTTGTTTGCAGCCGGGATTGTTGATCCCGCTAAGGTGACCCGTTCGGCCGTGCAGAATGCTGCGTCAATTGCAGGTATGGTATTGACCACCGAAGCCATTGTAGTTGACAAGCCAGAACCGAAGGATGCTGCTCCTGCTGCACCCGGTGGCGGTGGCTTAGGCGGCGACTTCGATTACTAATGATTCATCAACAGTAACGGTGAATCGCTGTTGCCTGAATCAAAAAAGCTCAGTTTCAACCGTGCAAAGTATCAATCTCAAGAGGTGACCCTCAGATGCTGAAATCACCTTTTGAGATTGCGATTTCTCTTTGTGTAGTCCCAAGTCTTCTCGAAGCAGAGTTTGAGTAGGTGTCAGGAGAAACGCATCTTATTTCCTAATAAAAATTAAAGAGGATTTCCAAACAGGGCAAACGCACCAAAATTACAAAAATAATTACAATCATGGCATCCTATTGAAATTAGATGCTTTTTACCTAGTAGTCCGCCACAGCAACTTTGACGGGTTGATTCGGTGAAAAAATTCTTACTCTCTCCTACTTCACGGCAGGTGCTACAACGGGGGGAACCCCAACGCCAGATCCCTACGGAGGGAAACCCTCCTGCAGGACTGGCTCCGCAACGCACTGCCTCCCCTACTTCCCTTTCAAGGGTAGGTTTTTTGGAATCTCGAAAATAGTTGAGAAAATTCTCAGGTATTTAACGTAGTTTGGTCGTTTCAGGATTTAAGGGTCGGCTGAAATCGTCAAAAAATGACCAAATCCAAAATACCTACCTTTGTAAGCTACTTCCCCTATTCCTCCTGCTTGCCTTAACCCGGCAATTTTGGGTTGACAGACCACTAGACGACCACCTTTAATGATAAAAAATCATGCCCATAAATTGTTCCATGAACTGTGAAATATAGGGGGTCAAGTAATTGCTCACCAAATCTGGTGTTGACAATGGAAAGAGTATGAAGATAACTGCTAATGCGAAGCTAAAAATGGCAGTTGTTAAAGCTAGAAATCTCCCAAAACAACCGGGATTAATTTCAAGAAAAAACAACTTTGCTTGACCAATTACTGCAATTATTAAGCCAATTATTCCAAAAATTAACAAGAAATTTGTCATTGATAAGCTCATCATCTCATGATTTACAGTGGTGGTTTGACTTTGATGGAAGCCATCAATCAAGTGCTTAATTTTCAGTTTAAATAAGTTGCTTAATAATTACAAATATTATTTTTATTCAGATTGATAACTTTCAGTGATTAAAAATTATAATTGCAAATTATTGGGCACTGATAAGTCATAAAAGTAAGATCCAAAGAAGTCGGGAATCTTGTTGCTCACGAATTATTTAGGATTGCTATAGCAATCCTATTTGATTGTGGAAAATCAGCCACACTCCAAACTAAACAACCGAGGAAAGGAATCGGTTATGATATTGGCTTAACAGTGATAGCTCCTGAATTACTATCTATTGTTATATCAGAATCAGATTGAGGAACTTGAAAGAGTGATAAATCGGTATTAACTGTCCCTTTTAAATAAGTCTCGCCAGCGACTTCGCCTCCTAAATCTATTAAGCCAAAAATTTCTTGCGTGACGGTGTTGAAGTTGAATTGGAAATATTTAGGTATTGATACGCCATCTACAACGTTATTATAAGTAGCAATAACATTCTTCAGAGGATCGAAGAAAGAAACATTGAGGGATTGTAAAATATAAGTCTGTCCAGCCGCTTTTTCAGAAAAGCTTGCTGGCGCGGTGTTTTCATCATAACTAAATGAACCAATAGCAGAATAATTATTATTACCATTCCAGTTGAAATTCAATGTAATAGCATGAGCGGGAGTTATTCCCATCAGTACGATAATTAAAGCTGTTGTAATTGGAATGGTTATTTTGAAAAGAAGTATTCTCATAGCTTTCATTTAGTGGCAATAGAGAATACTATATACGAAATCTAATCGCTTCATACTAAGTTGCATTCATACAGAGAATTTTTCCTCTCTTTTTCTCTGTGTTCTCTGCGCCCACCGCGAACTTTGCGGGAGGAACATCCACACCGCAAATTCGCTCTCTGCTGTTTTTTTCTTTGAACGCAACTTGCTATCATATCAAGTCCGGTTAATTAGTTATCAAAAGTCCGCAGCGTTAGCGTAGCGTGTCCGAAGGACATACGGAACGAAGTGAAGTGTAGACGCGTTTGCGCAGCGCCCCCTTAGGGGCTAGCGGCTTCCCGAAGGGTAGCAATCGCAGGGGTTTGAGATTGCCACGCTGCGCTAACGCAATTGACTTGTGATCATCCGGACATGATATCACTTACTAGCAGCGGAGCCGCTTTGATTGCGTTTCCAGGTTCTACCTGGAAACGAGATTTTAGCTTTGTCACATTTATTCGTCGTGCGCAAAGCGGCGGTAGAGGTAGTCAAGGACGTGGTTCCGCAGTCTGTAGTATTCTGGATCTTCCATAATCCGGGCGCGATCGCGCGGACGAGGAAAAGGAATTTGGATATCTTCACCAATTTTGGCAGCAGGTCCGTTAGTCATCATTACTAAACGGTCTGCTAGGAATAGTGCTTCATCAATGTCGTGAGTAATCATCAACACTGTGCATCGTCGTTCGTTCCAAATTTTCAACAATTCTTCTTGCAATTCTTCTTTGGTGATTGCATCTAATGCCCCAAAAGGTTCATCTAAGATTAAAACTTGGGGACGAATTGCTAAAGCGCGGGCGATCGCAACCCGCTGTTTCATCCCCCCAGAAATTTGCGTTGGTTTTTTGTCAGCAGCTTCTGTGAGTCCCACCAGTGCTAAATGTTCGCGTACAATTGCTGCCTTTTGTGCTTTTGGCTGATTTGGGAAAACGGCGTTAATCGCTAAGTAAATGTTTTCAGAAGCTGTCAACCAGGGTAACAAAGCATAGTTCTGGAATACCATCATTCTATCTGGTCCTGGTTGAGTGATGGGTTTGGAGTTGAGTAGCACTGATCCGTGGCTGGGTGTGGCGAACCCAGCAACCATGTTCAATAGAGTTGATTTACCACAACCAGAGTGACCGATGACGCAGATAAACTCGCCCTCATTCACGGTGAGGTTCACGTCTTGTAGGACTGTATAAGGACCTTTCGCTGTGGGATAGATTTTGGAAACGTTCTCAATCAGTAAAAAAGGATTTTGGTGTGTGGCTGTTGCCCCGGACTGTCTGTAAGTGTTAGAAAAAGTGCGCTCGTACATGTCAGTATTTCCCAATTCAAAATTCAGAATCAAAAATCTACAATTCTCAAGAAACTGCCGAAATCTGGCGTGAGTTAATGACAACTTCTGCTATTGACACATTGCGTTTAATGTCGAGACTGTTGAGATAGGCGATAGGGTCATCAGCATTAAACACACTACCGTCAAATAACTCGATGGGACCACGATGATACTTCATATCAAGTAGACCGAGTTCTCGTGCTGCGGTACTAAACACACTAACTCGACAAACTCGTTCCAGGATTTCTAACCAGTTCCGGGGGAAGGGAATATCTTCCCAACGTGCCATCTGAGTCATCATCCACAGATGTTCTGTTCGACTGGGACGATTCACACCATCTCCGAAAAATAGGTGGTGGGCATACTGCCGCATTGGTTGTTCTAGACTACATACGTAGGAGTTTGGATCGCCAAGTTGGATGTAATCCTCACTTGTACTGACATACTCCCGCCCAGATAAAATTTGGCGAACTTCCTGAAAATTCTTCTCATCAGCGCAGTATTGACAAGCCTCCAACAAGGCTTTGACTAAGGCGATGTGGGTGTTAGGATAAGCATTTGCCCAGTCTTCCCGAACTCCTAAAACTTTGCCTGGGTGTCCTTGCCATATTTCCAAATCTGTAGCGATAGTAAAGCCAACACCTTCCATTGACGCCCTGAGGTTCCAAGGTTCACCCACACAGTAACCATCAATAGTCCCTGCTTGCAAGTCAACCACCATTTGAGCTGGAGGAATCGTTTTCAGGGAAACATCATAGTCAGGATCAATTCCACCAGCTGCTAACCAGTAACGCAACAGCATGTTGTGCATCGAGGAAGGATGAACCATCCCGAGAGTATGACGTTGATCTGTAGAATATTGCAGCAATCGTCTAAAGTCTGCCAGGGAATATATTCCTTGGTCATAAAAACGTTTATCCAGGGTGATAGCATTACCATTACGGGTGAGAGTAAGAGCGCTAACAACTGGTACAGGACGACCTTTATCGCCTCCCACTGTCATCCAAACTGGCATCCCAGAAGGCATTTGCGCTGCATCTAAATATCCGCCACTAATACCATCGGTAATTCCGCGCCAACTCGCTTCGCGCACCAGAGTCACTTCATCTAAACCATGTTTGGCGAAGAAACCCTTTTCTTTAGCGACAGCCAGAGGGGCGCAAGCAGTCAGAGGAAGGAAACCAATTTCCAGGTTCACTTTTTCTAAACCATGACGGGCGATCGCTGCTGTTTTCCTTGCCCTAATTTTCTTAATCCGTTTTTGTTGATTCAGGAAGTAAATCATCTCACTGCGCAAGCTGTAGTAGCTAGGATGTTCTACCACTTCCATCCGCCTGCGAGGTCGAGGAATATCCACCTCCAAAATGTCTCCAATTTTGGATTCTGGTCCGTTTGTCAGCATCACAATTCGGTCGGACAACAGCACCGCTTCATCGACATCGTGAGTCACCATAACAGCAGTGACTTGGTTTTCTTGACAAATTTGCATCAACTGTTCTTGCAAGTTACCACGTGTGAGTGCATCTAACGCTCCAAACGGTTCATCCAGCAAGAGTAATTTGGGACGAATTGCTAAGGCGCGGGCGATCGCCACCCGCTGTTTTTGTCCACCCGATAACATTCCTGGCGCTTTGTCAGCATGAGGACGCAACCCCACCATATCGATATGCTGCTCTACAATTGCCTTGCGCTCATCCACAGAGTAATCATTCAACACTGAATCTACAGCAAGAGCAATATTTTCTCGTACTGTCCGCCAAGGTAAGAGTGAATAATTCTGAAACACCACCATCCTATCTGGACCAGGTCTAGTAATTCTTCTTCCTTCTAGCGTCACCACACCTTCGCTAGGTAAATCCAAACCAGCAATCATATTTAAAAGGGTGGATTTACCACAACCAGAGTGACCAATCAGAGAGATAAATTCTCCTCTTTTAATCTGAAGGTCAATTCCTTTGAGAGCAATATATTCACCACCATTAGCTAAGGAAAAAACTTTATCAATCTGGTCAACAGCAACAAAAACACTCATTTTTTTATCCCTTGTTCTTTATTATTTGTTTTTACCCTTTGCCATTTACTAATGACAAAAGACTAATGACTACTCCCTTCCCGCGACAAGATTACTTATCTTCTCTTTTTCTTCTTCCTTCGTGTCCTTCGTGCCTTCGCGGTTCGTTAAATTAAGTATTCTTCAAGCGGGAAGCAAGTAACAATTACTTCTGTTCTTCTGGCAAAATTTTCGACTGTATCCAAACCATCAACTTGTCGAGTATCAAACCAACCACACCGATGTAAACGAGAGCCAAAATAATTTCACTGACTTTGTTATTCTGATAGGCATCCCAGATAAAAAAGCCAATTCCAACAATACCGGACATGATAATTTCCGCCGCAATAATCGCCAACCAAGCCAAACCAATCGCAATTCTTAAGCCTGTAAAAATGTAGGGGAGAGCAGCAGGAATAAGGATATTAAAGAAATATTCCCGACGAGAAAGTTGCAGAACTTTGGCAACGTTATTGTAATCTTGAGGGATTTGTTTTACACCAACTGCTGTGTTTATTAAGATGGGCCAAATCGCTGTAATAAAAATCACGAACAGGGCAGCAGGTTCGTTTTGTCGTAAAGCTGCAAGAGAAATCGGCACCCAAGCCAGAGGGGGTACGGTTCGGAATAATTGGATCATTGGATCTAAAGCCCTGGACATGACTTTACTTGTACCAATCACAATACCCAAGGCAATACCGATAATTGCCGCAAGTGAGTAACCAATTGCTACCCGTTGTAAACTTGCCAAGATTTGCCAAAATAAACCTTTATCTGTACCACCTCGGTCATAAAAAGGATACAGAATCAGTATCCAAGTGTCTTGTATGACCTGGATTGGTCCTGGTAGCGTTGCTCCAGGAGTCCAAGCAAACAACTGCCATAGAACTAAAAAGATGGCGATCGCTATAATCGGTGGTATCAAACCAGGGTATTGCTTTTGCAATCGGGAGAACCAAGTATTATCACCAGTATTTGCCCGAGAGCGTCTTTGCAGAGTTACCATTGTTTATTTCCTCTTCTAATGTTGTGTTTTTTATTGAGTGATGATTGAGCTTAAACTTTCACTTTCTTAATCTTCAGACTTTGCAAATAAGCCTTTGGATTTTCTGGGTCAAACTTGACACCATCAAAAAATACTTCAACCCCACGAGACGTACTGCTGGGAATGTCCGCAGCCGCAACACCCAATTCTTTTGCAGCTTCTTTCCACAAATCCTCACGGTTAACTTTATCTATCAGTGTTTTGGCATTTGCTAAGGTATCTGGAGGTAAAAAGCCCCAGCGCACACTTTCTGTTAAAAACCAAAGATCATGGCTCTTGTATGGATACGAGACGTTACCTTTTTCGTCTTTCCAATACAGAGATGCCATTTTTTTATCGTTAACAGTGCGACCATCACCCATGTCATACTTACCCATGAATGGGTCGTTGAGAACGTCTGCAGGTACGTTAAAGTAACTCCGCTTTGAAAGGATTTGAGCAAGTTCTTTTCTGTTGTTAAAGTTATCGCACCACTGTTGCGCTTCCATAAGACCTTTTAACAGCGCTTTAGTCGCCTTGGGATTTTGGTCAACCCAATCTGCCCTCATTGCAAGATATTCTTCTGGATGATTTTTCCAGATTTCTGCAGTTAATACTGGCATGAAGCCAATCTTATCTTTGACAATTCGGTAGGGCCAAGGGTCACCTGTACTAAAGGCGTCCATCGACCCCGTCTTCATATTTGCAACCGTTTGAGCTGCTGGTACTGTTAGTAGTTGAACATCCTTATCTGGATCGACACCCGATGCAGCTAACCAGTAGCGAATCCAAAGCTCTTGATTAACTCCTGGGAAAGTCATAGCAGCTTTGAAGATATTTTTTGCTGATTTGAGTTGAGCAAAAAACGTTTCTTTGCCAGCAATCTGTACACCCAGACCTTTGCCTTGGTGCTTAGATGCGATCGCAATTCCATTACCCTGAGTATTCAACTGAGCCAAGATATACATGGGTATTTTTCGGTTACCCTTTGTAATGCGTCCTTCAGAAATCAGATAGGGCATAGGCATCTGCCATTGACCACCATCAATACCACCTCCAGCAGCCCCAATTTCTACGTTATCTCTTGCTGAACCCCAGTTAGCTTGCTTAGAGATATCAACTTCGGTCATACCATACTTAGCAAAGAAACCTTTTTCCTTTGCAATAATCAAAGGAGCAGCTTCAACAATAGGCAGATACCCTAGCTTGACTTTGGTTGTTTCCGGTCTCTCCGCTGCACTGATATTGGTAGCAACAACTTGCTGTACTTGACTTGTAGTTGCAGTGTCGGGAGGATTTCCCAAACAACCCTTGAGGAATACAGACCCTACAGCAGAAACTCCAGCGGTTAACAAAAACTTGCGTCGAGAAAATTGATTTGAAAAGTCAGCCATAACATTAAAACTTGTTAATTACAATTGTTTTTGGGTATGCAAATGAGGGCAACAGAACAATTATGTTCATTGCTTTTTTATGTGTTATTCACACGTAATCTGAAATCTATTCGCGCCTCAATTGGGTGAACTGAGGTGTTTTTCATCAGTTGATTTTACTGTTGTAAATCAACTTACCACTTTTTCATCAGCAGTGGTTAATGTCTCAAGCCAAATCATTAAAGAAATCTTATATGGTTCCTATAAGAAAAATCTTAACTAAATTTTTACTTTTATGGTTTGACTCTATTAGATAGAGTTTATTCAATAATAACTATTATGTTTTTGCCGTATTAACAGTAAGCTATAACTTCTGATTTATAGTAACTATTGTTTTTAATAATAAATCTTTCATAATTTGAGACAAATTTTAAAATGCACTAAATCACTACAAAGTCAAGATAAAAATCTAATATTTAGTCACTCCCATCAAAATAGCAGTGCTTTCCGGTTTATCTTATCAGAGGAATTGTAAAGAATGATGAATCACTATCCTCTATTTAGCAATCGAGTAGCAGTACTAGCAACAATGCATTGTAAGGAGAAGGTCATTGCTCCTATCCTTGAACAAGAGTTAGGCATCAAAGTCGTAGTTCCCAAAGATTTTAATACTGACCGTTTTGGTACATTTACAAGGGAAATCAAACGGGTAGGAACGCAAATCGAAGCAGCAAGGGTAAAAGCAGAAACAGCATTAACTATGACAGGTGAGACTTTAGCGATCGCTAGTGAAGGTACATTTGGTCCTCACCCTGGTAGCCCATTTCTTCCTTGTAATCGAGAAGTTGTCATCTTATTAGACAAAACAAACGGACTAGAAATTATTGGTCAAGAAATTTCTACTGAAACGAACTTCAGTCATAGGATTGTGAACAGTTTAGAAGAAGCGCAAGATTTTGCAGATACAATTGGCTTTCCCGAACACGCTCTAGTCGTAAGCTTGAGTTCCTCACCTAGAAGTCAAGATCAAATTATCAAAGGTATTAAGACTAGAGAGGAACTTGTAGAAGCAGTTCAATTTGCTTTAAACAGTTCCAATGATGGCAAAGTTCATGTAGAAACAGATATGCGGGCTTTATATAATCCCACAAGGATGAAAAATATTGCCAAAGCGACTCATGACTTGGTCAAAAAACTAAATCATGCTTGTCCTAAGTGTTCTTGTCCCGGTTTTGAACTAGTTCAAAGGATAAAAGGATTACCTTGCGGGTATTGTCATGCACCCACACAACTAACTATTGCAGCAATATATAAATGTCAAAAATGTGGATTTTCTAAAGAAAAGTTATTCCCAGATGGATTAGAAAAGGCAGACCCAGCACAATGTCTGTACTGCAATCCTTAATCAAAATTAACTGTTAATGCAAAATCATCCCACAGATGTGTGGGATGAGCTTAATTATGTGCCAGTCAAACAAGTGTCTACTTTTCAAAATAAAGTTCCGGATAAAAAAATGACACCATGTAATAATAAAACTCTTCTTTTTATATCGAGAAATTACTTGATATCTTCTGCATTAATAACAACAGATAAGGAAAATTTTTAGAAAATATCTGGAACTTTGTAGTTAGTTTTTCGACATGTATTTAAAATCAATACCTACAAAATATCGGTAAAGATTATGAAACGGTTGCTTAAGTCTTTTGTGACAATTTCTGCATTGTCGTCTGTTGTGGTTGCTCCTATTTTTCTCTCGGGGGGTCAAGCTTCTGCTTCGCCTCGACCAACAGAAAACGGTACTGACGCTAGCTATATCGGTGTTGGTCCTTCTGGTGGTATCACCAATGGTGGGCAAAAGGGTGATGCGGCTACATTTGGTGGAAATGTCACCGGTCGCTATAAATTAGGAGACACACCTTTATCTGCACGCGGTCAACTTCTTTGGGGTAATGAAACAACTGCTATCATCCCACAAATTTCCGCAGATTTAGGTGTGGGTAAAGGAACTAATATTTACCTCGGCGCTGGTTACTCTTTTGTGGAGAAAGATGGTAAACCAAGTCCGTTGGGTAACAAAGATGGTGTAGCCCTGACTGCTGGCTTTGAATCAGAAGTTGGTAATAGCTTTATGGTCTACAGCAACGCAACCGTAGGAGTTGATGCTTACAAAAATAGCCCTGCTTCTGCTGTCAACCTCAGTGGTGGTGTTGGTTATCGTTTTAGATAAAGCTGTAGTTCAATTGTCGGGTTGAACCACAGCGATCAGCTAATCCTCACAGGAACTATATCCCGTTAGGTTGAGGAATTATAAACGAATCATTTGCCTCTTTTCAAGTGCCAAATGGTAAGTTATAACTCATAACAATAGTATAAGTAATATTGCTGGGTTTATCTAAGTGTGACATCACTGAAAAACCCGGCTTTTTGGCGTGTTAAGATCATCGTATTTCTCTTAATTCCGACCGGATTATCGGAAAAAAATCAGCCGAAAGGGTGCTTCTCAAGTACTTTACGGCCCATGGTAATAATTTTTTGAAAAAACTCCGATCCACTCTAATGGTTAAATCTGCTCCTTCGACCACAAGCCGTAAGCCCTCCAAAGTAGAAGCAATCAAGGAACGCAGCAATTCTTTGCGTGAACCTGTAGCAACCGAAATACTTCAAGATACAACTCACTTTAGTGAAGATGCTATACAAATACTAAAGTTTCATGGTTCCTACCAGCAAGATAACCGTGATAATCGGGTCAAGGGACAGGAAAAAGACTACCAGTTCATGCTGCGGACGAGAAATCCGGGTGGGTTTGTCCCGCCGCAGCTGTTTCTGACTTTAGACAAGCTGGCAGATGAATATGGTAGCCACACCTTACGAGTAACCACTCGTCAAGGGTTTCAGATGCATGGGATTTTAAAGAAAAATCTTAAGGCAGCATTTGCAGCTATTATCAAAAACATGGGTTCAACGCTGGGCGCTTGCGGCGACGTGAACCGCAACGTTATGGCACCTCCAGCACCTTTCAAAAATAAGCCTGAGTATCAATATGCTTGGGAATATGCTGACAATATTGCCAGCTTGCTAACACCCCAAACAGGCGCTTACTACGAAATATGGCTAGATGGGGAAATGGCAATTAGCGCTGAGGAAAACCCAGAGGTGAAGGCGGCGCGAGAGAAAAATGGCACTGGCACAATCTTTCACGACAAAGAAGAACCTCTTTATGGAACTTACTATATGCCGCGCAAGTTCAAAGCTTGTGTGACGGTTCCAGGAGATAATTCGATTGATTTGTATAGTCAAGACTTGACTTTGGTAGTCATAACCAATGACAAGGAAGAGTTAGAGGGATTTGACGTTTTTGCTGGCGGTGGTTTAGGACGAACACATAATAAAGAAGAAACCTTTGCCAGAATAGCAGATCCAATTTGTTATGTAGACAAGAATGACGTTTACGATCTGGTTAAGGCGATTGTTGCGACTCAAAGAGATTATGGCGATCGCACCGACCGCCGTCATGCCAGGTTAAAATATCTCATCCACGATTGGGGGGTTGATAAGTTCCGTTCC
This sequence comes from Brasilonema sp. CT11, assembly GCF_017982655.1. Classification (GTDB taxonomy): domain Bacteria; phylum Cyanobacteriota; class Cyanobacteriia; order Cyanobacteriales; family Nostocaceae; genus Brasilonema. The sequence continues at coordinate 70,466 of NZ_JABXYX010000015.1, forward strand.
CAAGTCGAGGAATACTTTGGCAAATCACTCGCACCCTTTAAGCCCTTGCCAGAGTTTAAATATCATGACTTCCTCGGTTGGAATGAACAAGGCGACGGTAAGCTGTTCTTAGGTATTTCCATCGACAACGGTCGAATTAAGGATGAAGGCGACTTCCAACTCAAAACCGCTTTGCGGGAAATTGTTGAAAAGTATAACTTGCCCATCCGCCTAACAGCGCACCAAAACCTCGTCCTCTACGATATCCAACCAAAGAACAAGCAAGCGATTCAAAAGATTCTCAGCAGTCACGGAGTGATTTTTGAACCAGAAAAAATTGACTCCCTTGTACGGTATGCTATGGCTTGCCCAGCTTTACCCACTTGCGGTTTGGCTATCACCGAATCAGAACGGGCAATTCCAGGAATTTTAGAGCGGATTCGTGCCCTTTTGGATAAAACAGGTTTACCAAATGAACATTTTGTGGTAAGAATGACGGGTTGTCCCAACGGCTGCGCTCGTCCTTACATGGCAGAACTCGGCTTTGTGGGTAGCGCTCCTGAATCTTACCAAGTTTGGCTGGGAGGTTCGCCAAATCAAACACGGCTGGCGTTACCTTACATGGAGCGGCTGCACGATAATGACATAGAAACCCAGCTAGAACCGATTTTTGTCTACTTCAAACAGCAGCGCCAGACGGAAGAAACATTCGGTGATTTTTGCGATCGCATGGGTTTTGATGCCATCCGCGAGTTCGCCGCTAACTACGAATCTCAAACCGTTGCACCACCAGAAATCACAGACGATGGTGATGGTTTAGTTGAGACAATGGCAGATTCTACCACAGCAGCAATTACAGAAGAGAGTGAACGTCAGGAAGTGGCGCTCGCTAACACAACCACTGCGACAAGCAAAAACCGCCATCGCGTCAGTCTCCAAGATGAGGTTTACGACAGATTGAAGGAAATCTCTCAGCGTCAAGGGAAGGCGATGACTCATGTGGTGAATGAGGCGCTTCTGGATTACTTGAAGAATCTGTAGTGCATAACATAAGGTAAGGGCGCACACAGTATGCTGTGCCCCTACCTGTGGTTTGTTTACTTGAAAAACGCTGGAATTAAGGGAAAATTCTGTATATGTCTTTGCAATGAGCTACACGTTTAGGACTTACGCACGAGTTACGAAAGAACAAGACTGTGAGATTGCTTCCTTACGTCGCAATGACACAACTACGTTATTTTTGCGTAAGTCCTGACGTTGACAAATTAGTGTATTTGTCTGTTTATCTACCGTAATGCCAATTCTATAATCGCCAACACGAATTTTATATTTATCAGGATATCCCTTCATTTTTTCCAGATATCCTAAATCAAAAGGATTGCTGGACTGTATTTATTCAAATCTAATCGGTTCAATACGAGCTTGTATATCTTGTGGTAAAGCTGCCAAGTCTTTGAGAAATCATTTGCTGTATTCAACCTGCCACATTCTTACCCTTAAGCGACTGATAATACTTCCAAGCTTCTTCTTTAGAAAGGCGTTCGTTATCCTCTGATTCTGTCATTAAATGTACTAAGCCATAGTTTTCTAAAATTTCTTCTATTTTTTCAAAATCAGCAATGAGAATTTGAACGGCTACAGGTTGCTGATTTTCATCCATTACGTAATGCTTTTGAATATCAAGCATTACGTAATGGATGGCAAAGGGAAATGGTGGCTGGCGCAGCTACAAGGAGAAAAAACGCATATTTTGTCACCACTGCCAGTATAAACCGAATTAGCTGTATTAATTACACAAGTTGTAGCCTTGCCTAAAGAGAATGGATTTGACGATGTAGTACGGTGTTGTATTGAGTTGGGAGTCGCAGTTATTGCACCGAGGGTGAGCGATCGCTGGGCTTGTAATACTCAAGCTATTCTCAAAGCTCATCAGAATTGCCTTGGGTGTTTTAGCAAAATTAGAATGCTCCTAAATAGAGACATAAGAAAACGTTTTATTACGAGGATTACCTTGTGAAAAAATCAGTTTTCTTTCTTTCAAATTCATCACAACCGTTGATACAGTTCCATAGGTGAGTCCATCAAAGATATTTCTCTCTGACTGGCGACATATTGGTAAGTTTCCTTCTTGATCAAGAAGAATTTTTAACATATCAGCTTCATGTCGTCCCGATTGAGTGGACGTAAGAAACTTTGCTCGAACAATTCGCGCCGCTGAACTTTCGGTTTCTTCGGGTAAGTCAATCTTTTCTGTTTTTGAAGTGATAAATCCATTCGTGTGAACAACAACATTATTCACTTCAACTTCGTTTTCATTGAGAGTAAATAATTCGTTCCCAGCAAGTTCGAGATTCACATACTTACCTGAATCATCCGCGATCAGAATGTTACTCATCGTTGCTCGCTCAGCAGCAGTGATTGCATGATACGCTTGACTGAGTGAGGTAGAATCTAAAACTTTTCGCAAAAGTATATGCACAGGAATTCCTCCTGTACTTGCTCGACATTTAAGAATGTTGAGACAAACCCCAATACCCGCTGTGTTTAAGCCGATTTTGACAAAACCTGGCTCTCCTAAAGCAACAAAGCGGAAACCATCCTGTCGTGTCACGTCAAAAATGACAGCTAAGTTCTCAAATTCTTCTACCCAATCCCAATTTTGCCCGAGAATACGACTCTGTTTGAAGTAGATAGAAGTACATTCATTAGGTGTACTAGAGCGAAGTATTTCAGTTCGGGACATCAGCATGACGACTTCCCAAAGCGATCGCCCTGCGTGAGATGCGATCGCCTCTAGTTCAACAGCATACTCGTGTGAAAATTTTTGAATCCGCTCAAAAAACGCTAACGAAGTCGCCTTGAGCGAAGCATCAGTCCATTGGGCAAAAAGTTTTGCTCTGTAAAGTTCAAAAGCTCTTTCAATGCGGTGACTAAGCTTAGTACCATGTTCTGCTCCGATCTCTTCTGGAGAACCTGTTAAACGAACTAAGGGTAATTTTGCTGTTGGATGTTCTTCAATAAGATTTGGGGGAACAATCTTTAAGCCTTGAGCGGTAAGTAATTCAACAATTGAATCTTGACTTATCTCAGGGTGATCTGACACAACAGTCGTCTCCCACTACATTAGTTTGTATAACAGGACAGAGTTATGACCTATTTAAGCTTGCTTCTCTAAGTACCATCGAAGCTCGCCATCTTAATATCAGTGTTGTCCCGGCTGTTAATAATATACCAAGCAACAGACCTTTTAGGCTGAGACTTTTACCGCCGTCAGTTACCAAAATACTTTCCAGTATCACAGAGGGTAATAATATCCCACTCGGAAGCAATAACCTATTAAAAGTTAACTTTCTTTTCGCTAAAGTCGTTAAGAGCGCTAAGCAAAGCCCTAGAGGGATAAAAGTTAGTGCATAGTAAAATAATTTCTGCTCTTTCGGGAACCATTCCAAGAGATTCAAAGAATAAGAATTTGATTTATCTATATAAACTTGAACAGTCGCTCCAGAATAAGTGATGACTATATGATGGGAATTAGTATCTGCAAAAACATTAGGAATAGTTAATTTTGTATCTGCCCCGTTTGCTCCAGTCATCGGTGTTCGTATTCGCAAGTCTAAGTCAGTTCCCTGCTGTCCTAGTGTAAAATTGCGATGAAGAGAATCACCTGAAAGTGAGATGATGCGTGCAGGTCCAACTTGAGCGATATCAGCAGTAGCAACGGTAGTAATTATTGTAAATTGAGAAGTATCACGTATGCTTTTACTCAATAAACTTACAGGTTCTGTTGTTTTCAGCCAATGGTTGGAACTTAAAACTACACCTTTTTCATTTTTGATATCTGGTGACTGACCTTGGGATAATAGTTCGGGGAGTTGACCAGTACGATCCTGATAAGTTCCTGTTCCACTCAGTTGATAGGAAGCTAGCAAAGACTTACCAAAAATGTCACTGTAATTCTTCTGACTAAAAAGTTCTGATACTTCATGCTTAGAAATGGCTTTATCCGCAATATAAACATCTGAAACCTGTCCCTGCCAAGGTCTATCACCTGTTCTCTCATTGCCAATCAAGAGTGGATAGTTCAAAGACCAATTACTCAGATTAGTTGTATTCTGCCAGAGAACAGAAATAAGAAATGATACAAGTATGTATCCAATAAAAAATACAGTAAGTTTTTTAATAGAATTGTTCTTTCTACTATTTTCTAAACGTATTAAGGTGTAGATAAAGCTTTCCGAATTCCACAGACAAAAGCAGATTAGACCCACTAATCCACCTATAGTATTGTTAAAAATATCAGCAGGAGTAGGTGTTCTAGAAGGGAGAAACACTTGCAGTGCTTCAACTGTTGATGATAAACCAGCACTCAGAAGTATCACTATTATCAATTGATTCATTGGCTTCATCTTCATTCTCTGTAACAGACTAGCCAAACCGAAACCGAAAGGCGCAAATAGTAAAATATTGTTTACCTGGTCTTTAAAAAAACTGGTGTTATCAAAACTGGCAACAAGGGCTGGTAGCGAAAAACTTTTTGGAAAATGAAAATTAAACGGGAAAAGTGTAGCTATTAACACTATGATAACGCTCAAAGTTATCAGAATTACATCTCCTGGAATACCCAATTTATTAGAAATGAGGCTAACAATTTTGCGTCTCTTCATAATACTCCACGTTCTTTGTTTTTTTAGGAATGGATAATTGAACTACTGATAACTGGTAGACGCTTAAATAAGAGTCAAAAACATGTTTGTTAATAAACACTTTTCTTCATGTTATTTATTTGTAAAAGTTGGTGTGTAAACAAATGTAATTTTTTTATAAAAACATCATAAAGATAGGTATTTGTAAAATACATATATAGGAATCCGGTTTGATTTGGTGAGACCAGTGCTGCAGGAGGGTTTCCCTCCGTAGGCATCTGGCGAACCCGAAGGGTGAATTGACTCGTAGAGGTAGGGAACAGGGAACAGAAAGTGTACCTAGCTTCGTCAAAAATCAAATATGAGTCCTATATAGTAACTACATTAGGAGATCAGGTTTTTCCAGATTTCAAAGCATCTCGTACTAATCATCGATACTGAGCAACCTTTATACTTTAAAACCTTAAGCAAAGGCTATTTAACTCACTTACCTAAGATCTGTGAAAGCAACTTGACAAAGAAATTAGTTATACCTTAATTTGTAAGTATTTCGCAAAATGAAGCGAGAGCGAAAAAAATTCCCAGGAGTTTGATAAATGCTTAGAACCTTGAATATGAAATCAATGCCTATACGCTTGCCGATTGTTATTGGTGCAGGATTAGTAATGTCTCTAAGTTTGCACACACCAGTAATATCGAAATCCCCTATAGTGGTAGCACAATCATCAGCCAAAAGTCAAAATGATTCACAGCAATTAAAAACTAATCAGCGTTTGTGGAATCAGAAAAATATCTCTAACTATCGCTATACACTTAGCCGGAGTTGCTTCTGCACAGCCGAAGCAAGAGGACCAGTCATCATTGAAGTGCGTAACGGCAGAACAACTTCTGTGACTTCTGTCGCCACTGGTCAACCAGTTAATCCAGAACTATTCCAAAAATACGATACAGTTCCTAGGCTTTTTAATTTAATTAAGGATGCGATCAACAAGAAAGCAGATAACTTGGATGTTAAGTATAATTCTACACAAGGCTACCCAACCCAAATTAACATTGATTACAAGAGTCAAGTAGCTGATGAAGAAGAATATCTGACAATTGAGAATCTACAACAGACTTACTAATAGACTCGTTTCCAGGTTCTACACATGTGTGACATTTAGATGGGTTTGCCCTGGTGGAATAGCCGCTATAAACGCTGCATTTGCGGCGATTTGTTAGCGGCACTGACATCCGCGAATTCAGTTCTTCAGGAATGCCAGCAGATCGGCGTTAAATTGCTCCCGATGCGTGCTGTACAATCCGTGGCTTGCGCCCGGATAGACCTTCAGAGTCGAATTTTTGACAATCTGCGAGGAGAGACGACCTGAATTATCAATCGGCACGATTTGGTCGTCGTCACCGTGAATGATCAGCGTCGGCACGTCGATTTTCTTGAGGTCTTCGGTGAAGTCCGTTTCCGAAAACGCCTTGATGCAGTCGAGTGCGCCCTTGAGACCAACTTGCATACTCTGGAGCCAGAACTGCTCCCGCAGACCTTGTGAGATCTTGGCACCTGGTCTGTTAGCACCGTAGAATAGCTCGCTCAAGTCCTTGTAAAACTGGGAACGGTCGTTGGCGACGCCGGCGCGGATATCGTCAAAAACTTCAATCGGCAGTCCGCCGGGATTAGCTTCGGTTTTCAGCATCAGCGGTGGCACTGCGCCCACCAGCACGGCTTTGGCGACGCGATTTGTGCCGTGGCGACCAATATAACGGGTGACTTCGCCGCCGCCCGTCGAGTGACCGACTAGAACCACGTCTTTTAAGTCGAGGGTCTCAATCAGCGTCGCCAGGTCGTCCGCGTAGGTATCCATGTCATTGCCGTTCCAGGGTTGGCTTGAGCGTCCATGTCCGCGACGGTCATGAGCTATCGCCCGATAGCCGTTGGAAGCCACAAAAACCAGTTGCTCATCCCAGGCATCAGCATTGAGCGGCCAACCATGACTGAAGACGACGCTTTGTCCTGTGCCCCAGTCCTTGTAATAGATCTGCGTGCCGTCTTTCGTCGCGATCGTACTCATCTTTTTATCTCCTTTTCATGAGTCATTCTTTCACGAAATGCTTGGTACAAATTATTGGTCTTTAATTCTTTCCCCTGCTCGGGTGCTCGGGTGCCGCCTGCTACCCATTTGTATCTATATTATCGTTGCTTTAGCGCGTGAAAGGGCAATCAATAAATAAGCTGGGTTTCATTTTTCAACCCAGCTGACAAAATATAAAGAATTTAATACTCAAGCTGATAGTGAATAACTACCGAACAAACTGAGGCATAATTTCAGCAGCGGTGAATAATCCGTAAATACCCCGCTGGTGCAATCCAATACCAGCTTTTAAATAACCAAACGCTGGTCCACAGACGTTGGCTGCCATACTGGTTTCATCTCCTAATGTGAAGGTATGGGTGGAAATTTTACCTTCAAAGGTGCGACCAGTGATTTTAACGTTGGTGCTAATGGGCTTTTTGGGATTGCGGGTATCAACTATGCCACCAACAGTTACGCGATCGCGCCCCACAATTCCAGCTATTTCTAGCATCACATCATCAGCGTGTTCCATGTTTTCTAAAGTCAGCACGCCATTGGTTTTATCTAGAAGTGCTTCTACTTCCTCATCCGTCATTGCCCTAGCAGTTTCCACAGTGTAACCGGGCATATGGGCAATATCTTCGCGGATGGTGGCGCGGTAAGCCTCCCAGTTCGCTATTCCTACCCCAAAGGTAATTTTCACTTGATGAATTTCGGCGTAGCTTTGGGCGGCTAAAGCTGCTGCTGCTGTTAACAGTCCTGGTGTCGCACCACATCCTGTCATGTAGGTGATTCCTGCTGCTTGCAGTTCTTCTTTCATCGCCAGCAGTTGTTCCACAGCACTGGTGCGTTTAATCGCATCCACCAGTACCCCGCGCCATCCAGATTTGATAAACTGGCGAGCGACAGAGGCAATGAAATCATTAGGGAGATTGGGTAACGCCAGAAAATACCCGTCTACAGGATAAGATTTTTCTATTAAATCCTCAACACTTTGATTTGTTAAAGTTCCAATGGGTTCTAAATAACCCACCGAACCTTGAGATTGATAAGTTGCAATGCATTTTTGAGCATTTAAACCATCAGCGGCGTAGGCGTAGCCTTGTTTGTCTGCTGCCGCTACTAAAAGCATTTCACGTTTTGGGGCGAGTACCTTGGCAGCGGCTTGTCCCAGTCCGCCAAACCCCAGTACTCCTACGCGCATTGCTTTCGGGAGATGAGTAGAACCTGTCACTTGCTCTGCATTCATAGTGAACTTTTTAGAGTTAGATAACAGCTTATCCTACCGTTTAACGGATAGCAGTCCTGGTTTGGCTAGTTTTGTAGCTGAGAATTGGATGATTCTGAGAATAATGAAAAAAATATTCAACAAATATCACTGTTTTTACACCTCTTTCTCTTAATAATGCTGGTTTTTAGCCGTTTCCCCACTGAAATGAAAAGTTGAATTTTTAGCTTGACTAAATTGATATGGTTAAGGGAAACTTACAAATAACAGGTGTAACAACTAATAAGAGTAATAAGTTTTGTTAAGTTTCTGAGATATATATTTTGAGAGATGGAACATTAGTTAACAAATGGCAAATTTGTAGCTAAGGAAAAATGCTGTTGCAGAGGGCTGCATTTGTAGTCAGTTGCTATAGCAGTACTGTCCAAGCCTAGTATTTTGGTTGGCAAAGAGCATGGAGACATTAGAGTTCGTAATTTTTCCAGACGGTCGGGTACAAGAAAAAGTCACTGGCATCATAGGTGCTTCCTGCGCTGAAGTTACAGCAGCTATAGAGGCACAGCTAGGACAGGTACTAACTCACGAGCCAAGCTCAGAATATTTTGCGACCATTGTGCAGCAATCCAATGTGGTAAATACGCAAACTACGTTTAGCGATTGGTAAGTTTTCATTCATTGTTTAGTTCATTCATTCACAACCGCCATGTCACACTTTAGCCAGATTAAGACCCAAATCCGTAACGTTGATTCCTTAAAGGATGCACTGAGCGATTTAGGTGTAGATTGGAAGCACGGTCCACGTGAAGTACGTGGTTATCGCGGTCAAACTCATAATGCCGAAGTTACCATTGAGCAGGAAAATGGTTATGATATCGGCTTTAAATGGAATGGCAAAGAATACGAACTGGTTGCTGACTTACAATATTGGCAACAAAATTTATCAGTAGAAGGTTTCTTACGGCAAGTCACACAGCGATACGCGTATCATACAGTCGTCAAAGAAACTGCTCGTGTTGGATTTCAAGTTGCTGAACAACAAAAAAATGAAGATGGTTCCATTCGCTTACTTGTACAGCGCTGGAGTGCGTAATGTCTGATTTTTTGCCGTCGCCGGAACAAAGCGAAGATCACCGTTCAGGTTTGGAACCAGAATTGGGCGGTTTTTTACGAGACGCGCCAGAACGTTCTGGTTTGGAACCTGAATTAGGGGGTGTGTTGCGTCAAAAAGGTGTTTACGTTGACGAAATTACCTGTATTGGCTGCAAACACTGTGCCCATGTCGCCCGTAATACGTTTTATATTGAACCAGATTATGGGCGATCGCGTGTTATACGTCAAGATGGCGATTTACATGAGGTCATTCAAGAGGCAATTGACACCTGTCCTGTAGACTGCATCCACTGGGTAAAGTACACCGAGTTGAAAAAGTTAGAAGAAGAGCGCAAATATCAGGTTATACCCTTAATTGGATACCCAGTGGACGGAGCAGTTGTTGCTGCCGAACGGCGACGCAAAAAACAAAGACTAACCCGTAAAAAACCCCGTTATTAAAATTCATTTCATAATTACATGGAGGATTGATCACAAACCAGCCCTCCTGTTTTTCACTCATGGGGTATATCATCCGCAAGACATGTTGCGTCTTGCGGATGATATACACCAGACGCCAAGGCGGACAGAAAGCCTCTTGCATAAGCTTGTCTGAGTAATATCATGTCAGGTTGAATAGTTGTCCGCAGCGAAGCGCATACGAAGTGAAGCGCGTAGTGTAGACGCAAAGCGGCTACCCTGCGGGAAGCCCCCTCTTACAAAGGTAGGTATTTTGGATTTGGTCATTTTTTGACGATTTCAGCCGACCCTTAAATCCTGAAACGACCAAACTACGTTAAATACCTGAGAATTTTCTCAACTATTTTCGAGATTCCAAAAAACCTACCCTTGAAAGGGGAAGCCCCCTCCGGGGTCTACGTTTCACTTCGTTCCACTCGCTGCGGACATATCGTAAGTAGTTATGCGGACATGATATTACTCAGTTTCTGGAAAAGTCTGTACCTTGCCGTCAGGACGAAAAATAGCTCTGATTTTTACTGATTGTCCATTTTTATTAGGAGAAACAAAAGGTTCACCAATCAGAGGCATCCCTGTACGATCAACATAATCTCTTGCAGCTTTTCCCATCGGTAAAATTCGCTCAATTGTGCCATCAACACCCACAGACAAACTGTACTCAATGCTTTGTTTCAACCCAGAAGGCGGTTGCCAGCGTTTTTTCAGTGCGTCTCTAGCTTCAGATACTTGAGGTGTGTCAAACAACGTCGCTCGACGAGTTGTACTATTAGTAGCAACTTCTGTAGAAATATTAGCCCTGTTTGCGCGAGCTTGCCGCAATCTAGAAATTAATGCATCAGTACCACTTGGTGTAGATGTGCCTGGTTGTGAGGAAACTGGCTCACGGCTGGCACTTGTGCTGGACAAAGGTGAAGTTGCAAGTGATGAGGCTTGCCCGTCTTGGATTGCCTGTCCGTTGGGGAGATTTTTCCCAGGATCTGCTGCTGTTTGCGTAGCGTCTTTGGAGGAAGTACCCCGCAGGAGTGAGGCTCCTGTTGGGGTGCTGGAAGTGTTATTTGTGCTGGGCAAATTGTTAGGTGTCAAATTTTTTTGAGCCAATGTAGAAGGAAGCTCACTCTTCGACGTTAATGCTGTAGTGTTGGGCTGTAATTTGGGTTGAAGAGCTATTTCTTGTTTTGGTGCTGTGTTTTGTGGAAAGGTTGAGATGCTTGGAGTTTTTGTTGTTCCAGGTAGATTTGTTGTTCCAGATATGCTCAACGGATTTCCTAAAGGTGGTAGAGGTGCTTTGGCGACATTCCCAATACTAGGAGATGTTTGAGCAACAGAAGGGAATGTGGACTTTACAGATGTTTGAGGTGTAACAGGTACACTAGGCAATGTTTGAGCCATCGATGGAGAAGCTTTGGAATTGGGCACTCCTAAGGTAGATCCAAAGGGTGGGAGTGGCGGGGAAGATAAACTACTACTTGAGGGAGGGAGTGTAGGAACAGCAGTAGATGCGGACAAGTCCTGTGAAGGCGAGGTTTGTAGAGCAATCTTTTGTTCTGTCGAAGTTGGTTTTCTGGCTGTCTGCTGTTGTCTGACACGGTTAGCATACTGCCAAGTTACTGGTGCTAAACCCACAGCTATGACTAAAACTGCTGCAACAGGTGCCCAAGCGGGTATGCCACTCCTCCTTGTAGAACGAGGCGTGAGATTTGGTAGCGCCACGACATCAGCAGAATATTCATCCAAGGCTGTTGCTAAATCGAATAATTGCAGCAGACTCAGTTGAATAACCGAGCCAGATGCTGGATTTGCTAAAGAACCAAGAAACAAATTGTGAGTTAAGTGATCGCTAGGCTTGATTTTTATATCTGCATCGCTTGGGTGAGTAAAGGAGTTTCTCGTAGGAATTTTTTGTGAAGGGGGGTTGTAAAAATTTGTTTGTTCAGTCTGATCAGATACTACAGTTACGTCCTGTGTTCCTGAAAAGTTTGTATCTGAGAAATTTGTCCAAAACCTTTCAGGAGACATTTCCAGGAATTCTTGGACGTAACCTGTCACTACTGCACACAAAGTCTCCAGTTGGTCGCTGTCGCCTCTAATTGCGATTCTCTTTTCCTCTGGCAATCGCGGATCATCAAAGCGAAGTTCAAACTGTAGCTGCTTGAGGACGGATTTACCCATCCACTGAGACAAAGCTGAACTCTGCGCTAAGACTTCTAGCGTGCAGGTGGGCGGTGTATACCGACGGATCACAGAATTTGATACAGGCATGGCAGGAACTGCGAGCAGGATATTTTTAATTTTTGATTTTTGATTTTTGATTTTTGATTTTTGATCACAGAATCTCAAATCTCAAATCTAGAATTTGGTTGAACGGTCGATAAGTGCTAGCCACAGACGGCGATGTCCACCAGGACCACTGTAAAAAAGTAAATCTATAAGCAGTTTTAGTGCCAGGTGGGTTAATTCATTAGTGGAGATTGTTGCATCTTCCTCCATCCGCTCTTGATAAGTGTTGCAGAAAGTATCAATATAATCTCCAAGTAAAGCAGCCTGATGAGGTTCGCGGTTGTCTTCCGCCATTTGTTCTAAAAGACCAACACCACGGCGAATTAATTCTTGGTGTTGTTTGGTAAGGTAACAAGTAATCAGAACAAGTGCCCTAGCTTCCTCCACATCTAGTTTTTTTCGTCCTCCTTGACCTTTACGTAGCGGATTTGATTGGCGCAGTCGCCATAGTGCTACACGGTCTGGCACTCTAGATTCTAAATTCAGACTAATTGCCGCTTGTAGCATTGCTTCGGAGCCAATGCCAGTCAATGTTTCTAAAGCTAACAGCACTAAGTCCAGCTGAGTTTTGATATTGTCCCAATGAACTGAGTTTGGGGCTGGAAGCTTTATTAAATCCTCCCACTGAGAAGTCGGAGCGGGTGAATCGGCGGCAGAGTGCATAACTTTTAGCATAGGTGATCAGGCTAGTGAGGGCTGGTGCTGTTACCCATTTTGAAACCAGATCTTAAGGATTAAGGTTGGTTTCCAATCAGTATCAGCCGAAGCCGGGAGCTACAGCTTCTATTACTTTGGTGAACAGCAGAGGTGTTTGTCTTAACTCTATGATGAAAAACTGTTTTGAAAAAAGTTTAATCTTAATCAATTGTGCTTTATCTGTCAAACACAAATAACTTTTTTTATTTTTTAGTAACAATGAACATTGGCATATAGATCATCCCTAGTATCCAATCGCTGTTCAAAATAGCCCAATTGTTCACTGCTGATTCTTTTAGTTATACTGTCTTTCACAAGAAAAACCCGGATTTTTTCAAAAACCGAGTTTCTCTGTTTGTGATTTTAGTTTTAACCTATGTAAGCAATGGTCACACCAGTACCGCCATCAGCTTGTTCTGCTGCTTCATAACGGCTGACTCTTGGATGTTGCTTTAAGAAAGCGTGAACTCCTTGCCGTAGCTTACCCGTGCCATGTCCATGAATAATCCATATTGGTCCTGTGGCTTCTGAAATTGCTTTGTCTAAAATGATTTCCGCATCCGGTACTCTACGCCCGCGTATATCTACCGTATTTTTAGACGTACGAATTGCAGGAGTTTCTGGCAGGGTTGTGATTTTTGGCTCTGGTTTGCTCTTCGTCGCCTCCTTGACAACTGGTTCAACTTTTTGACCATCTAAAGATTCTACGTCTTCTAGCTTCACCGTCATTTTCATGATTCCAAAGCGGACAGTCAACTGCCTATCCTCATCTGGGGCGGTTAAAACTTCGGCTGTTTGCCCGAGTTTGGGTATACGGATGCGATCGCCCACTTTGGGAACAAATCCCACTTTTGGTTTTGGAGGAGCTTCTGGTATAAATTTGGTTGCTATTTCACCTAAAGCTTTTGTTGCGCTTTGAGCATCTTGTCCTGTTGGTTTACCTTGCTGCAAGCGGCGAATCACTTGAGCTATTTCACCTTTTGCTTGGGTGATCGCCTGCTGGACTGCTACCTCCTGAGAGACACGCAAAGCACGCTCTCTTTCCTGCAATGCTGTGGCTTTTTCGGATACTTCTTTGTATAAACGTTCCGCTTGCTGCAACAAATCCTGTGCTTCTTCTGCTTTGGTTTCCTGACGGCGGCGTTGCGCTTCCAACCCAGCAATCACCTGATTGACTTCATCGGTTGCTCCTCCCAGTTGCGTTTTCGCACTTTCCACAACTTCTGATTTCAACCCCAAGCGACGGGCAATTGTTAAGGCGTTGGAACGTCCAGGTATTCCCCAAAGTAGACGGTAAGTTGGTGAAAGGGTACTTTCGTCAAATTCTACAGAAGCATTTTCAAATCGCTCATCTTCGTATTTCAGCGCTTTGAGTTCACCAAAGTGAGTGGTCGCAATTGTCAACAGAGCATGGTCTGCGAGATATTGTAGGAGCGATATTGCCAAAGCACTCCCTTCTACGGGGTCTGTTCCTGCACCCACTTCGTCAAGGAGGATTAAGGAAGACGGGGGGACAGAAGAATCGGGGGATGGGATAGTTTTTTCTTCCCCTGCTTCCCGTGCTTCCCCTGCTTCCTGTGCTTCCTCTGCTTCCCCTGCTTGCTTGTCTTCGTCTAGCGCTGACAAAATCCGACTAATGCGGCGGATGTGACCAGAAAAAGTCGATAAACTTTGCTGGAGGGATTGTTCATCACCGATATCTGCCAGCACCTTATCAAACCACGGCAATTCCACTGGTTCCCGTGCAGGCACATATAAGCCGACTTTCGCCATCAATGCTGCCAAAGCTAGGGTTTTCAACGTCACAGTTTTTCCGCCAGTATTTGGTCCGGTAATTGTGACTACCCGAATTTGCGGCTGAACCAGCAAATCAACGGGAATTACGGAATGTCCTTGTTCCTGGTAATGCTGCCACTCCAAAAGTGGATGACGTAACTTCCGTAAGGTAATGCTTTCGTTTTCGTCTAGGTTAATGAAGCGTGGGGGATTTGCTTTTAGCCACAAACTATAACGCGCTTTTGCCAATGCCACGTCCAAGGTAGTTACAATTGCTAACAACTGTTCCAAATCTGGCTTGACAGCAGCGACTTGCTCCGTTAACGTACGACGAATTGCTTCTTCTTCTATTTGCTCTCTTCTGAGCAACTGCCGCAACTGGTTTCCCATTGGGACGATAGAATTCGGTTCCACATACAACGTTGCGCCGCTGGTGGAAGTATCGTGGACAATGCCGGGTATGGCGTCTTTTTGAGGCGCTTTTACGGGAATAACAAAGCGATCGCCCCTTTGAGTAATGATTTGTTCTTGGACGGCATTCGCTTTTACCTGTAATATATTTTGCAGTTTTTGGGTGATTTGACTGCGTGATTGCCGTAAGGAAGTCCGAATTTCACCAAGTTTTTGGCTGGCACGATCAGTTACTTGACCCCTTTCGTCTATACATCTGTGAATTTCTTGTTCTAATTCTGGATAAGTCCGTAAATCGGTAATTAAATCATTGAGTACTGTTAAATCTGGGTGCTTGTCGATTACACGACGTACATTTCTGGTACCTGCAAGAGTAGTGGCGATCGCCAGCAATTCATCTCCCTGCAAAATTCCTTGCAGTTCGGCGCGTTCTAGGGAATCACCAATATCTTGGATTCCATCAAACGAAAGCCCCGTACCCAGGCGGTTTTCCAGTTCGTAAATTTCTTTTGTTTGTGCTAATAACTGCTCACTTTGGGATTGTGAGCCAGGAATTTGTAGATGGCGTGCAGCGATAGTCCCCAGCTTTGTTGCCGCGAAGGTAGACAAATGCTGGCACAGGCGTGACCATTCAAGTAATTCTAGAGTTTCAGATTGGATCAAGGACTGCTAATCTGACATGGGTTCTAAAATTATTGTAACAATTCTGTTCTCTAAGCGGCTTAACCTTTGCGGCTGAAGGGGTAATCCGTAAGCTTGGTTGTTGCAAGTTTTTCATCAATAACCATTCCTACATAAAAACTGATGAACTAATCAACACCGAGGGTACCCCGTAGTTGAGAGAGGTCTTCGGCTAGAACGGTAACTGCTGCTTTTAAGTTTTTTTTATCGGGTTCGGTGAGTTTGTCGTAGGTCACAAAGCCACCGTCAGAAGTTTTGTACTTTGATAAATCCTGATTCACCTTGGCAAAATTATCATCAACACACTTGAGTAATTCTGGGTTTGCTTTTTGGATCTGTGGACGTAACAGCTCGACTATCTTTTTTTGAGAGCCTTCGACGTTAGAGTTAAAATCCCATAAATCAGTATGGCTGTAGCGGTCTTCTTCTCCGGAAACCTTGGTTTTAGCAACTTCTTCGACGAGGGCTGTAGCACCACCAACCATATTCTTAGGCTCAATAGTCAGTTTGGCGATGCGCTTTTGTAACTCCAGGGAATCTTTTCTCAACTTTTCGGCGATCAGCTTCATGTCCTTGGTGGTTTTGTCCTGGAAGAGTGCCTTTTCTAAACGATAAAACCTACGAGTCCATGTGTGGGAAGAGTTTGACTGGCATCAAATACGTCAGTATAAATATTTGCTTAATACTTGATTGACTGGATAAAATATTTGACAGACGATTGCAACTGTGTTTATCTCTCTTCGTCTGCGTTCTCTATTGCTTAGTGCGGTTTCATCCAAAAAACCCCTGCAAATCCCCCCATAATTTTGATACCCTATCTAAAACAGATTTGGGAGCATCAAGCGTGGATATTCAAATTGGGCGGGGAAAAACAGCTCGCAGGGCCTACGGTATAGATGAAATTGCTCTCGCCCCCGGTAATGGAACACTCGATCCAAGTTTGGCAGACACTCAGTGGCGTATCGGCAATATTGAGCGCAAAATCCCAATTATTGCCAGTGCGATGGATAGCGTAGTAGATGTGCGTATGGCTGTGCTTTTGTCACAGTTAGGAGCATTGGGTGTTTTGAACTTAGAAGGAATTTACACTCGCTATGCAAATCCAGAGCCAATTTTAGACCGTATTGCCTCTGTCGGGAAAGAAGAATTTGTTCCCTTGATGCAAGAACTTTATGCTGAACCGATAAAAGCAGAATTAATTGAACAACGAATCAGAGAAATTAAACAACAAGGTGGTATAGCCGCCGTGAGTGCGACTCCGGTAGGAGCAAGCAAATTTGGTTCTGTAGTGGCAAAAGCTGGTGCTGATTTATTCTTTATACAAGCAACAGTGGTTTCTACTGCACACCTTTCTCCAGAATCTGTTGTACCACTCGATTTGGCAAAATTTTGTCAAGAAATGCCAATACCAGTGATATTGGGAAATTGCGTGACTTATGAGGTGACTCTGAATTTGCTCAAAGCAGGCGCAGCAGCCGTACTGGTAGGAATTGGTCCTGGTGCAGCGTGTACCTCTCGTGGTGTGCTGGGTGTAGGTGTACCACAAGCAACGGCGATCGCCGACTGTGCCGCCGCACGGGATGATTATTACCAAGAAACTGGCAAATACATTCCAGTGATTGCTGATGGCGGTTTAATCACGGGTGGCGACATCTGTAAGTGCATTGCTTGTGGTGCAGATGGAGTGATGATTGGTTCTCCCTTTGCCAGAGCTGCTGAAGCTCCCGGACGCGGATATCATTGGGGGATGGCAACTCCCAGTCCAGTCTTGCCACGTGGTACGCGCATTCGTGTCAGCACGACTGGTACCCTAGAGCAAATCCTCACTGGACCAGCACAACTTGATGATGGCACTCATAATCTTTTGGGAGCCTTGAAAACAAGTATGGGCACTTTGGGGGCAAAAAATATTAAAGAAATGCAACAAGTGGAAGTTGTGATTGCTCCTTCTTTGTTAACCGAAGGTAAAGTTTATCAAAAAGCACAGCAATTAGGTATGGGTAAATGAAGGGGTATAGGGGTATAGGGGTGTAAGGGTGTAGGTGTTCAAACCCGTGATCCCCTACACCGTTCGGACGTTCGGCGAAGCTTCGACGCCGCTCAGCTTCCGCTCAGTCGAGCCGCTGAGCGCTCACCTTGGCGTTGCTCTTACCCCCTTACACCGTTCCACAACTGCTGGTGGGTCTGGTTGCGTAAGTCCTGCATTAATAACTCACAAATCAAGCGGCTGTAATAGTCAAACGGAGTGATACTATTACAGCTGGGGGATAAGTTAATGAAATTTTTCTCGACTCTTAAACTCTTACTGGAAAAATCGCATATGTCGCCTAGAATAGAGATAGCGGAGACGCATGTTTCCGTTCACTCCTCACACCACACTCCGCCCGGACATGCTTCGGGCGGTTCCTTAATAATTAAATTATTTTTGAATAAGTTCAAAATCCATATGCAAAAGTCTGTGTACCACTGCTAAGCAGTGGTTTTTGCTATGGTAGAATTTTCAGCAAAGTCTAACATATTAATAGGCGAAGGTTTATAGGCATGTCAGAAGGCGATCAAGTTACAGACTCTACCTTTAAACAGGAAGTACTCGATAGCGCAATTCCTGTTTTAGTTGACTTTTGGGCACCCTGGTGCGGACCTTGCCGGATGGTTGGCCCTGTTGTTGATGAAATTGCTATCCAGTACAAAGACCAAGTTAAGGTAGTGAAACTTAACACCGATGAAAATCCGAATGTTGCCAGCCAGTATGGCATTCGCAGCATTCCCACATTAATGATTTTTAAAGGTGGGCAAAAAGTTGATATGGTGGTCGGTGCTGTACCGAAAACTACACTATCTAACACTTTGGAAAAATATCTTTGAACACAACCGCCGGAAAACTGCTACAGAGTATTTGATTTCAAACAGCTTAAAGTAAAGATTTGTAAACAGTGGAGGGGCGACAATCGCCTCTCCATAAATTTATGAACTTTTTGGTTTAGCCAATATTTGGCGAGTTTGTTTGTTGTCAGCAGTTATTTATAAAATAAATGTTAAATTATTCTAGGGATGTACTTTGCTGCGTCTGTTGCAAATACAACCGCATATCGAACCGTTTGCTCTCATCAAGATAAGACTTCGTGTCAGTTGCAGGGTAAGGAGGAAAGAATATAAAAAACCTTTCCCTTTTAACCTTTCCCCTTTCCCCAAGAAGTGCAAAACTAACTTTTGCAATCTTGTTTATAGGTTGGCGACGATAGCTGTCAACAGCGCCTTGGATTATCTTTAACCAAAGGTGCTGTTTGTAGTCAAAAAATACCTAAAAGTCAATAGTCAAAAAACTTTAGACCTTGGACTCCAGGTAACAATTTATCATTCCACATTAAATTTAGATACAATGTAATGCCATTTTGGCAGCAGTTCTCATGACCTCATCTGCGTCGTTTGACACATTAGAGTCTCTTCAAGCCGATATCGCTAAATTATTTGAAGACTTACCGATGTCAAAGCATCGGCAGTATATTATCCAGGCACTAGCTACTATAGTGCGTCTGGCTCACAAGAGTGAAGAAATTGAGCGCCTCGATTGGAAAATATTGTCATCTTCTTTAACAGATATGGAGCGCGGTTTCCAGCTGTTTTATGCTTACCGACATGTTCGCAAAGTCGCTATTTTTGGTTCGGCTCGCTTATCACCAGAAACACCAGAATATCGTATGGCGTATGAATTTGCTCGCGATGTCTGTCGATTAGGATTTATGGTGATGACAGGTGGCGGTGGCGGAATTATGCAAGCAGGTAACGAAGGTGCTGGACGGGAAAATTCTTTTGGCTTAAACATTCAGCTGCCCTTTGAGCAACAGGCAAACCCGATTATTGAGGGAGATCCTAAGCTGATTCACTTTAAATATTTCTTCACGCGGAAGCTGTTTCTCCTCAAGGAGAGTGATGCCATAGCTTTGTTTCCAGGTGGTTTTGGCACTCAAGACGAAGCTTTTGAGTGCATGACTTTAAGCCAGACAGGTAAGTTTGGTCCAGTACCTTTGGTATTAATTGACCACCCTGGTGGCGATTATTGGCGATCCTGGAGCGAATATATTGACAAACAACTAGTGCAAAAAGGTCTGGTTAGTCCTGATGACCCAAGTCTTTACACGGTGACAGACAACTTGGATGTCGCTTGCAATGCTATTACCAGTTTTTACCAAGTTTATCACTCTAGCCGCTACGTGGGCGATCGCCTCTTGGTTATCCGTCTCAAAGCAGAGTTATCGGATGCTGAGGTAGAACAACTCAACACTGATTTCAGCGACATTCTTGTCACAGGACGCATTGAAAAAAGTCAGGCTTTACCGCAAGAGGCTCAAGATGAGACGTTTGAGCTACCGCGTCTGGTTTTGTACTTTAATCAAAGAGATTTAGGGCGGTTGTACCAGCTGATCGCAGTGATTAACCGCATGGGGACTCCTTCAGCAGAAGAAAAGGCGCATCCAGAAAGGAAGTAGGGGGTTTGGATAATATCAAGTTTCGTACATAGCGGGTGCTCATTAAGCATTGAAGAAAGCACTTCTGTTGCTTCCCCTGCTCACGCGCTTGTGCTACAACGGGACGCCACGTTTTGGGGGGAAGCTTCCTCTCAAAAGCTGCGAAGTCGAGCCAGCGCCGTGCGGGGGTTCCCCCAAAGTCTGTCGGGGGAAGCTTCCCCCGACGAGCTTTGACCGTTGAGGCGTCTGGCGTTGCCGGATGGAAGATTCCACCCGGCGAGCTTCGCGCCTTGGGAACCCCAACGCCCTATGGCTAACGCCACGCCTTACGGTGAGACCAGCGCTCTTGGTAGGGTTTCCCAAGGCAGGCGACTGGCGAACCCGGAGGGCTATCGGGGAAGACCTCCGGTCTCGCTGCGCTAACACCAGTCGCCGTGAGAGCGGAAACCCTCCTCATGCGTGCTGGATTCACCCTTCGGGTTCGGCAGTTGCTTCAAGTCGGGAAACCCGCCCAACGCACTGCCTCACCGCAACGCACTGGCTCCCCTTGCTAAGCGCCCCCTACTTTCTTAGGAGCAGGGGCACTGGCGGCACACCACCCGCTACGAATGGAAAAAACACTCTTTTCCCCTACACCCTTACACCCTTACACCCTTAGTTGTTGACACTCTCCTAGCTTTTTATGGGAATTTTGCTGTCGCTTATTCCCACAAAAAGCCACGACATTCTGTAATCTACGTCATACCCAGTTGCGTTCTGCTGTAGTATTTTGTGGCTAGGAGAGATTACTGAGTCGTTATCTTCTGCAAAGACACTACGCATATGCTTGCGGGTGGTTGGGGTGTATGTGCGATTTATAAGCGATTAAGCAAACTTGATATTAATCTGAATAAAGTTTAACTTTTTATTTTGATTTTATCCTGATTCTAAAACATTTATAGAAGCAGCATAAAAATGTACTTATACTCTAAATTGAGATTTCTTCCATCTCAAGTAGTAACTGTAACAGTAGTGCTGACATTGTTATTATTTTTGCCTCATACTTGGATCAGTTGGGAAGCATACTACAACTTCAACAGTATTATCAAAACTGAATTCAGACTAAAAATTATCAATGAGGAAATTACCTATTTTGATGAAGTCTTAACCATGTCAGCAAGTATGAATGCTGCTACAGGTGATCGGATTTGGGAACAACGGTATCATCAATTTGAACCAAAACTCAATGTTGCGATTCAGGAATCAATTCAACTGGTTCCAAAAGTATATGAAAATGATGATTCCAAACAAATTTATGATGAAAATCAGCGTTTGGTTGCAATGGAATATCAATCTTTTTCTTTAGTAAACAAGGGTCAAAAGGAAGCAGCACAAGCAATATTATCAAGTCAAAAATATAAAATTCAAAAACGCTTATACGCTGATAGTGTTAGGAAAAGAAACCGTACTATCTCGCTTCAGTTGCATCAAAAAATTGTTGAATATCGCAATAAACTATTTTGGTCAATTTTTGCATCATTTTTTAGTTTGGGAATGCTCATTCCGACATGGCTTATGGTATTACGATTATTAAAAGAATACTTAAAAGCTCGAAAACTTGCTCAATCAGCATTAGAAAAAACTAATCAGGAATTGGAAATGAGAGTTGCGACAAGGACAAAGGAATTAAGACGGAAAAATATCCAAATACAACAAACGCTACAAAAACTGCAACAAACTCAAGTACAACTGATTCAAACTGAAAAAATGTCTAGTTTGGGTCAGATGATGGCTGGTATTGCCCATGAAATTAACAATCCCATCACTTTTGTTTCTGGCAATCTTATCTACGCTGAGGAATACACGCAAAACTTACTAAAAGTCGTGGAACTATATCAGCAAGAGTATCCCAATCTTTCACAAGTAGTTCAAACTGAAATCGATGCGATGGATTTGGATTACTTGAAACAAGATTTTAATAAATTGGTCAAATCTATGAAAATGGGAACAGAACGGATTCAGGAAATCGTTAAATCTCTTCAGACATTTTCTCGCTTAGATGAGGCTGCTGTAAAGACAGTTGATATTCATGAAGGTATTGATAGTACATTAATGATTTTGCACCATCGCCTCAAGGTAACCGAAAAACATTTTGAAATTTCTGTTATTAAAGAGTATGGTTTGTTGCCGCTGATCGAGTGCAACCCTGGTTTACTGAATCAGGTATTTATGAATATCGTTGCCAATGCAATTGAAGCTCTAGATGAGTACAACTTACAGCGCACATCTGATGAAATCAAAGCTAACCCCAGTTATATTCGTATTCGCACTGAGGTGATTTCAAAAAACTGGATTGGAATCCAAATCATTGACAATGGTCCTGGTATTCCAGAAAAAATTCGTTCCAAGCTATTTGACCCTTTCTTTACTACTAAACCTGTGGGTAAAGGTATAGGACTTGGGCTATCTATCAGTTACCAGATTATAGTAGACAAGCATGGTGGGAAGCTATATTGTCACTCAGTACCTGGACAAGGTGCAGAATTTTTTATTGAAATTCCAATTAGTCGTTCATAATTTTTAAGAGGGAACAGGGAACGCTTAACAGGGAACAGGGAAAAGAGCTATAGCCTCGCAAAAAAAGCCTGCGCAGTTGACAAGGAGAGAAGGAAAGAGGGAACAAAGCCCTCACCCTTCGGGTTCGCCAGTCGCCTACGGAGGGAAACCCTCCTGCAGCGCTGGACTCACTCCTTCATGTCCCTATTACTGCATCAGCTATCGCTTAGCACCCAACTGACTAAAGTACGAACACCAAAGCCAGTCGCACCGGGACCGTTGTAACCATTTTCTTTGTCTGCCCAAACTGGACCTGCAACATCTAGGTGCGCCCAAGGAGTTTGTTTGACAAACTCCTTGAGGAACAATGCAGCGGTGATTGAACCACCAGGACGTGGTCCTGTATTCTTCATGTCCGCGATGCCAGACTTCAGCCCTTCAAAGTATTTTTCTTCCATTGGAAGTCGCCAAAACTTTTCTCCAGAAGTTTGGGAAGCTTTTTCTATCTGTGCTGCTAAAGCATCATCGGGAGAGAACAAACCAGCAATGTCATCTCCCAAAGCAATCACACAAGCACCCGTGAGAGTCGCTAAGTCAACAATTGCATCCACTTCTAGCTTTTCAGCAAATACTAAGGCATCTGCCAAGGTCAAACGTCCTTCTGCATCGGTATTATTTACTTCAATGGTTTTGCCATTGGATGCAGTGAGAATGTCACCTGGGCGCATAGCACGACCGCTGATCATATTTTCTGTAACAGCGGAAATAAAGTGAACTTCAACATCTGGTTTAAGTTGAGCGATCGCTTTGGCGGCACCTAAAGTAGCCGCAGCACCACCCATGTCAATTTTCATGGTTTCAATACCACTACCAGCTCCTTTGATGTTGAGTCCACCAGAGTCGAAGGTTAAACCTTTACCAATAATCGCTAGCTTACGTTTGGGTGTTCCTTCTGGTTTATAAGTGAGGTGAATAAACTTAGGTGGCAAATCCGAAGCTTTTGCAACTCCCAAAAAAGCTCCCATGCCTAACTTTTCACAGTCTTCCTGTTCCAAGATTTCTATTTGTAAACCGTGTTCTGAGGCAATATCAGCGGCGGTGTCTGCCATAGTAATTGGTGTTACAGAGTTGGCAGGAGCTGCGACCAACTGCCGTGCTAAAAATACACCAGAGGCAATTTGATTGGCGCGGCTAATTGCTGCTTCTTGTCCACCCAGTCCTAATAAATCGACTTTCTCAACTTGTGGTCCTTTATCCTCTGGTTCAGATTTAAACCGATTATCCTGATATAGTCCTAATTGAACGCCTTCAGCTAGTGCTTGTGCTGTTTGTGTTGGGTCGTTGTTCCAAATAGGCAGGCTGATCCCCAGAGTTTTGCACTTCTGCTTTTTCGCTAAGCGAGCAACGTTAGCTACAGATCGCCGCAAGGTTTCTAACTTTAGAGCGTCGGGTTTGCCTAAACCTACGAGTATAATTTTACGAACTGGGCTACCACTACCCACTCGCGTTACAGCAGTACTGCCTTGCTTACCCTTAAATTCCTCTTCAGCAATCAGTTCTTTTATACTACCAGCCAACTTTTCATCTAAAGTTACCTGTTCGCCAGTTAACTCTACAGCATCTTCAAATAATCCAATTGCTAAACCGTCCCCCGTCCACTCTAGAAGGGGGGTAGCAGTGGCAAGAATTTCCATACTCTTGTCTTCTGTGTAAAACTTCTTGTACCAGTATTGCGCAAAATATGCACTTTATGCTTTAGAGAGCATTCCAGAGTTCGTGATTATAGCTATAGCCAACTCTATTAGGACGTAGGGAACGCTTAACAGGGAACGCTTAACAGGGAACAGGGAACGCTTAACAGTGAACAGTGAACAGTAAACAATTGATAACTGATGACTGATGACTGATAACTGGTAACTGATAACTGATAACTGAGTTAATGTCTCACGAGTTCGGCAACGACATTCACTATTTGATCTGGCATAACAGGCTTAGAAAGATGTTTTTGAAAACCTGCTGAAATCGCCAGTTGACGATCCCTTTCTCCAGCATACGCCGTCAGGGCGATCGCCGGGATGTCTCCTCCTTGTTCAGGTGATAATCCTCTGATTTGACGGATCAGGCTATAGCCGTCTTGCTCCGGCATACCGATATCACTAATGAGAATATTTGGTTTGAATGTTGTCAAAACCTCTAGTGCTGAAGAAGCAGAACTGACAGCAGTGGCGATCGCTCCAAATTCCTCTAAAGCAAATACCAAAAAGTCTCGTGAATCAGTGTCATCATCTACCACTAACACGCGCACACCTTCTAATGGGGATGAGGCAGATGAAATAGATGAGGAAGTGGAAATTAATTTCTTTGCTCTTATATCTTCAATAATAGGCAATTGTACTACAAATGTTGCACCTTTTCCTTCTCCCGGACTTTCTGCGGTGACAGTTCCACCATGCAATTCTACCAAGTGGCGTACAATTGCTAAACCCAATCCCAAGCCTCCGTGTTTGCGAGTGGTAGAACCATCTCCTTGACGAAAAGAATCAAACACGTAAGGAATAAAATCAGCTTTGATACCAATCCCTGTATCTTTCACAGTAATTTTCGCAGAATTTGAGGAGTGGCGAATGGGGAGTAGGGGTAATAAGGCAGATGTTGATCCCTCATCTTTTTCATCTCCCCCAACTCTTTCAAGCAGCACTTCCACTCGTCCGGACTGTGGGGTAAACTTGATAGCGTTAGAAACCAGATTCCAGATAATTTGCTGTAATCGGCTAGGATCGCCTAAAACGTGGAATTTTTGTCCTGAAATTTGAGATAGAGAACCACGGCTTTCCATAGAAGAGCTTTGCGCCTGCAGAGGTTCCTTTTGTTGTGGACGCGCTGCTACTTCCCATAAGGGTGACGACTGGAGTGCAATTGGAGGAGATTCAGAATTTGGAATTTGCACAGAAGTTGTATCGCAGGAGACCTCTTCTCTAATCTTCAGTGATTTGGAATTTTGAATTGATTTGTCCTGTGTTTCCAATCCAGAGTCTATAATGAGAAATTGCAAATCAATTGATTTGGCTTGAGCTGCCAGACGCATTGTGTCTATTGCAGCTTCGATTGCTGGAATTAAGTTTGTTGGGTAGGGACGCAGAGTCAACTTACCACGAATAATCCGGGATACATCCAGCAAATCTTCAATCAGTTGTGTTTGTAACTTGGCGTTGCGCTCAATTGTTTCTAACGCACGATTCAAGTTTTTTGGTTCTAAGTTACGGGTACGTAATATTTTTGACCAGCCAAGGATAGCGTTGAGTGGCGATCGCAATTCATGGGAAAGCACCGCCAAAAACTCATCCTTAATTTTATTTGCCCGTTCCAATTCTTCCTTTTGTTGGCGTAACTGAGCCTCGCCTTCCCGTAATGCCTGTTCTGCCAATTTATACTGTGTTACGTCACGAGCAATGCTCAGTAATGATTGTACGGAACCATCGGCAGCATATTCTGGCACAATCCGTGCCTGGTAGTAAATGCGTCCCTTATGTGAGGGAACATCAAACTCAATCCAGCACCCAATTCCTGTGCTAAGCACTTGGCGTAATCTTGCTTGCCAAGTGGAAACTTCCTCAGCAGAACCCATTTCGGCAACGGTTTTGCCAATCCATATTTCTAATGGTATTCCTGTTGCATTTTCTGTTGCGGGATTTACGTAGCTATAGCGGAGTTCTCTATCAATGCGGCTGATAGCGTCTGGTGAGTTTTCCGCTAAAGCTCTAAACTCCTGCTCGCGGCGATACAGTTCTGTTTCTGCTATTTTGCAGGCGCGTCGATACTGGGCTTCCCGTAGTGCCCGACATACCGAAGGCACAAGACGCTCTAATCTTTGCTTGAGAACATAATCAATGGCACCACTTTTGAGGGTTTCAATGGCGACTTCCTCCCCCATTGTTGCGGTCACAAAAATAAAAGGTACGTCTGGGCAGTGATGTTGCGCCATATTTAGAGCCGTAATACCATCAAACCCAGGCAAGGCGTAATCTGAAAGAATCAGGTCAAAGTTATCTTGCTCTAGCGCCGTCTGAAATTCTGCTTGCGTTTTCACGTGCATTAGTTCGCAGCCAATACCGCTTTCGGTCAACACGGCATTGATCAGTTCTGCATCCAGCAAATTATCTTCCAGCAAGACAAATTTTAGACCTGACATGGCTATATCCCTGCTACTCCTTGATTACTGCGTGCCGGAGGTATGGAACCGGGAGGGGGTTCATTAATTATTGCCCAAAATAATCCCAAACCTTTGATGACTTGAACAAATTCAAGAAAATCGATAGGCTTGACGACATAACCATTGCTGCCAAGTTCGTAACAGCGAGCGAGATCTTGTTCTTCTCGCGAAGAAGTCAACACCACGACTGGTACGACTCGCAATTCTGGATCAGCTTTGAGTTGCGTCAAGACTTCTAGACCATCAATTTTTGGTAACTTTAGATCGAGTAGCACCACGACAGGATGACCTTCGCGACGCAAACGATACAAACCTCGACGATAAAGGTAATCCAATGCTTCTTCGCCGTCACGAACGACGACGACTTCATTGCCCAAATGGTTTTCTGCCAGTGAAGTCAGGATTAACTCAACATCGTTAATGCTGTCTTCGACTAGGAGAATGCGCTTTAGTTCCATCGTATACTCTCTACTCTCCACTTCCCACTCCAAACCCCTTTGGTAGCGAAAAATAAAAAGTCGCGACCTTGTCTATTTCACTTTCTGCCCAAACGCGTCCGCCATGACGGTGAATAATGCGTTGGACATTTGCCAATCCCACACCTGTACCTTCAAATTGTGGATCACTGTGCAGGCGTTGAAAAACGCCAAACAACTTGTGAACATATTTCATATCAAAACCAATGCCGTTATCTCGCACGAAGAATACCACTTCTTGCTCACGGGTGATACTACCTACAGTAATTTGTGTTAGAGGGCGAGTTTTGCTATACTTGAGGGCATTTTCCAACAGGTTACGGAGAACGAGCCGCAACAAGTCGGGGTCTCCTTGTACCTGAGGCAATGGTTCTATTTGCCAAGAAACCTGACGATTCCTGGTTTCGGGTTCTAAATCACGTTGCACCTCCCGCAGCAGTAGTTTCATGTCAACAATGGTAGAACGCATTTGAGAACGCCCCACACGAGAAAAACTTAACAAATCGTCAATTAATTTACCCGCTTGTTTAGTTGCTTCGGTGATAATGTTGAGGTATCGTTTACTAGTGTCATCCACCGCTGTTGACACAAGACGTTTTTGCAGCAAGTCAACGAATCCGGTGATGTGGCGCAATGGTGCTCGCAGGTCATGAGAGACGGAGTAACAGAAGGATTCTAGTTCTTTGTTGGCTGCTTCTAATTGAACTGTGCGCTGTTTTACCCGTTCTTCTAAGGTTTCGTTGAGTTGTTGAATTTGAGCCTCGGCTTGCTTGCGGTCTTCAATATCTACACAAGAGCCAATGTAACCCAAAAATTCTCCCTCAGAAGTGAACCGGGGTACACCAATATTTAAAATCCAACGATATTCTCCATCAAACCGTCGCAGGCGGTACTCGATTTGAAATTCTTGGCGGGCATCAAAAGAATTCGTATATATTTCCAGACAACGCTGCAAATCATCAGGATGTACACCTTCTGCCCAACCATTGCCTAGTTCTTGCTCCATCGTCCGTCCGGTAAAATCTAGCCAAGGTTTATTGAAGTAAGTACAGTGCCGATCTGTACCAGACATCCAAACCATCATTGGAGCAGTGTCTGTAACATGGCGAAAACGCTGCTCACTTTCAACAAGGGCGGCTTCTCCCCGTTTACGCTCAGTAATGTCAATAGTAATGCCGTCAAAGCGCTTTGGTATACCAGCTGCATCACAGAAGGTGTGTCCAATCGCCCTGATCCAGCGTATGCGTCCATCTGGGGCTACTGTGCGGTAGTCCATGTCATAACCGACTGCCTGCTCAATCGCGTGCTGAATTGCTTGGCGTGTGTGTTCCCGGTCATCATCATGTAGAAGTTGATAAAATAAATCAATCGTCACATCGGCATCAGGTGGTAGACCAAAATGCGCTTTGCACTGGTCGTTCCAAACGAGTTTGTCCAGTGGTAAGTCACAGTACCACAAACCGACTTCTACTCCCTGAATGACTAAATCCAGACGTTCTCTACTAATTCGCAAAGCTTCTGCCTGTTCTCGCAGCGTCTGTTCTATCTGTTTGCGCTCTGTGATATCATGAGCAACTGCATACAGCAACTTTAACTCAACATCGGGAACACCATTCCAAACCAGCCATTTGTAGGAACCATCTTTACAACGGTAGCGGTTCTCGAAATTGAGTGTTAAGGCTCCTGTTGTAAGTTTCTCCATTTCAAACTTGGTTTTTGCTCTGTCATCTGGATGTACAAACTCAATGAATGGTTTGGCTAGCAATTCTGCTTGAGTGTAGCCGAGAATTTTCTCAAAAGCCGGGTTTACATGCTTGAAGTAGCCATCCAATCCTGCTGTGCAGAGCATATCGGGCGAAAGCATAAAGAAGCGATCGCGTTCTGCTTCTGCTCGCTTGCGTTCGCGCAGCGCGGCTTGCCGTTCGCTAATATCCAAAATGAAGGTGATCGCCTCTTCGCGTTGCTCTTCAATTAAGGCGAAGCCGATGATCACTGGAACACAAGAACCATCTTTGCGGATATATTCTTTCTCGTAAGGAGTACAAAATCCCTTGATCTTCGCCTCGGCGATCGCCGCTTCATCAAGCGGTAGATACTCGCTTGGAGTTATCTCACTCCAGCGCACTTTATCTTGTAGAAAATCTTTACGGGTATAACCAAGAATGTGGAGATAGGCATCATTAACCTCACCTACTCCTCCATACACATCACCAAACTGAATGCCAATAATATCTGAGTTGACAAATAGCCGCAGCCGTGATTCGCTCTGACGCAACGCTTCTTCTGTGCGTTTTTGGTCATCGATATCAGTGCAGCTGCCAAACCACTTAACAATTGTACCGTCCTCGTCACGTAATGGTAAAGCCTGTGCTACATGCCAACGATAAACCCCATCAAATCGTTTCAGGCGGTACTGTACCTCATAGCGATTTCCTGTTTTGAGTCCAGTTGTCCATTTTTCCAAAGCTTGTGATAAATCGTCAGGATGAACAACTTGCTGCCAATTCGACTCCAAAGTGTCTTGGGGCAATGATTCTTGAGGTTTGAGTCCTGTGTACTCTAGCCAGCGCTGATTGTAGTATTCTACAAAGCCATCTGGGTTGCTCATCCAAACCATCTGGGGAATGTTTTCCGCAAGCAGCCGATAGCGTTCTTCACTCCTCTGGCAAGTCTTGCTTGACAAAAGCCAAAGCGATACAGCAGAGAGTAAGAAGGCGATCGCTGTATTGGCTTTCATTGTCACCAGTCCTGGCAACACGCTCTTAAATAGGGCAATGTCAAATATCCAGCCAATTGATACCACACAACCGACGCAAATCACAAAGACACTTGCAGCTTGTGAAAAATTTTTCGTAACAGTGAAGTTAGGCATAAGCCTTGACTCCAACTTTCGGATTTTGTTTTATAATACTTTTCATATAATTATTGCATGATAAAATTTCCAACTATTTTTGCTAGTTCAAAAATGCTGGAACTCTTACTACAATATACTTAAGACTGATAATAACATTTGTGGAATAACCTTGAGATAGATTTTTTTACTTTGGTATATTTCCATACATAAGAAACCCGGCTTCTTAGAGAAACCGGTTTGTTTTGTTTATTGTCTGGCATCAGACAAATCAATTCAATTATTTTGTATTTGCTAAATTTTCCGATGCATCAACAGTAGACTGAACAACATTGATATCAATATCAAATTTTGCAGCAATAGTATCAATAATATGCTGTGCAACTGGAGTCATCTCACCTTTTACTCGGGCAATTTTATAACATTGAGCCAATAGTGGTACAGCAAAATCTCGGTTGAGCTGATTAAGAGGTGTATCCAAAGGCTGAGGTGACTTAAGATTTTCAGATATTACTTTCAAGGAAGTTGAACTGAGGTTCAAACCTTGTAACTCAGTCGAGATTTCTTCCCATGTTTTTTCTGGATAGTTAGCAAGGATAAAATGAATTAAAACTTGATCCATTGCGGCTTCTTGAGCCATTGCTGTTTCCAGATAGTTTTCGCTTTGTTGTTTTAAAGTATTCAGTGTATCCTCAGAATTGAGCGACTTTGATTCATCTAGCTTCGCTTCATAAAATCGACAAGCCGCATACCCCAATGAATAAATCATTGTAGCATTAGAGCTAGCACCAATCACTGCGCCAGCAAAAGGTATATTTCTTAGTAAACCTAAACCTGCTGCTTTTAAAAGACGACCGCCACCCAACGCCAAACCAAAAATCGCCAATACTTCTCCTTTTCGGGCAGGATCTTTTAAATTCAATCCGTAGAGGGATGCAATTTGATAAACCATTTCTGACTGCAACTCTGTCGTAGCTGCTAAATCAATTGCCAACAAAGCTGCTGCGACTCCCGGCAAAACACTACTTGCTAATCCAATTCCCCCAGCCTTTGTTGCTTTGTCAAGCATAATGCGGTGGGCAATTTGTCTAGGTGATTCATTCGGATATTTTTGCTTGAGCTTTTTGACTTCTGCTTCAGCTTTATCTAAATTGACAGTATCAACAGCACCAAAAACCCAATTCAGATTTAAAAACCCAGCCAGCTTTCGGATCAGCCAATTTTCGCCAATACGTTCTGCAACTTCTCCTGCTGTGTGAGTTGCTTGTGAAATCAGGTTATGAGTTTGTTTTGCTGCAGCTTCTCCCACATCAACTGCTGTTTCTGCAACGACTTTACCAGCTTCTATAGCAGTGTTACCAGCAGCTGTTCCTACGCCCACAGCCGTTCCAAAAACACAGCCTACTGTTTCAGCAACAGTTTCTAACAAGGATGGCTTTTTTTGTTTTGTTTCGGACGCAAGTATATTATTATTTGATTTTGTATCCTCTGTGCCTTCATTAAGTTTGTCTGTCATTACTTACCACCTTCTCTAAAAATCTCCCTATTTTATTTTTAGCGAAGGTGTGAGCAGCTTAGCATCTTTCTATCAGGATAAGTCGTTAGAGAAAGTTTCAACAGGACTTCTACTCAAACTATAGCTAGCTGTTAGTTTAAACGCCGGTATAAATTTTATGACATTAAATTGAATGATTTAATTATAAGTGCATTCAATGTCTGTATCGGCAAACTAGCAAGGGCGCACTGCCTCACTGCTCATCCTTATCCCCTGGCTCCTTGCTCCTGGGCTGCTTCAACACTACTGTCTAAAAAATCATTTGCCTTCATAATTTCGTAGAGGTTAGTATCTGTTTCTAACAAGCAAGCGTGCCCACAATGTGGTAGTACCACCATCTTGGAATTAGGAAAGATACTAACCAAACGTTTTGCTTCAGCTAAGGAAGGTAAAAGTCGATCGCTAGCACCAGCAATCACCAAAACAGGTTGAGTCAGACGACGTAACTGTTCTTCTTCAACGCAAAAATCTCTCAGTAACGATATTCGCCACAGGACAGTTTTTGGTGGTACGGAACGCATGCTTTTTAGGAGTTCTTGTCTATCACTCCTAGAAATACGTGCCAAAGCTGCCAAAAAAGGTAATAAACCTAGTGCGCCGATGTTATAAAGGTTAGATGGAACCAAGGAACTCAATTGAGATGCCCAAGTTAACAAAGGCTGAAGCTGGAAGGCGCTTCCCGAGTTGATGAGAACAATGCGCTCAAAGAACTGTGGTGCAATGACCGCTACTTTCTGCGCCAAACAACCACCAAAGGATTCCCCACACAGGTAAACAGGACGCTGGGGGTTTTTTTCTAATTCTGCATTGATCAAGTCCAAAACATTCTTAGCTAACTCATCCCAACTGGTCAGATCTTCCGTTGGTATCGCTAAACAACGGACATCAAAGGCAACTTCTAATCCAGCAGTTTGCGATCGCAACAGTTGACCTGTTCCATCCATCCCTGGTAAATACACAAACAATGGCAACTCTGGCTGGAGTCGTTTAGGACTGAGGAAACATGGCTTTAGATCAACTTTTGGAATAGTCATTGCTCAACACTTAACATTCAACACTCAACACTTCACTAGTCAAAAGTCATAGGCTAACTAAAGGACTAATGACTAATTTTTTTAATAGCAACCTTCACGCAGTAAGTTTGTAATTTCTGAGTGACAATGATTTGTCAATTCTGTCACCATAGTTCTTGCTTTTTTTCCCTGGTATTTTTCTTTTTGTAGAGGCTTAATCCAATATGGATGACCGATGAGCACGGCGACACGTTGATATGTGACTAGTGGATGCCAACCTGACTGATTAAATAAAGGTTCTGAAGGGTCAAACAAACTTAATACCCTCAAAGGTACAGCAGATGTGTTAACTTCTTCAAGGGATGCTATTGCGATTGGCAAAATTGCTAAATCTCGTACCCGTGCTCGCAATGCCAAATGGGCAAAACCTCGTTGAAATTCACCCACCCGATTCGGTTGGGTAAATTCTACCATTGGTTTTGTTCCTTCAGGAAAGACTCCTACTATTTGCTTTGACTGCAATAGCAGTTGTGACTGTTGGAAAAAGCTTTGCTGGCGCTGTTGATTTGCCTCCTCTAGAGGAAAGCAACCTAATTGTCCTGTAACAATCTCCCGCATTATTGGCACTTGCCCCATATAGTGATGGCAAGCAAAGCGAATAGAACTCGATAAAGCCGCCATTAAAATGGGTGCATCCATAAAGCTGCGGTGATTGCTCACTACTAACACACTGGCATCTTGGGGAATGCGATCCTCGTAGTAGCGAAACATTTTGGTTGATAGCGCCGCCAGTAACCAGCGAGAAACCTCAAGGGGGCTATTTACACTCATCTTGATATAGGTTCAGGAAAATTCGCAGCTTATCTTTATTAAGAATTTACATTTTTTAACCGATAACGGCGACTGCCTTAAGGTAGAAATGTTCAGAGCAACAAAATCGGTAAAGTTCTTTGTGTAAAAGAGGTTTATCTTCTAATGTTCTTAATGTAATGACAAGTTTCGTGTGGAATCTTAGCAAGTAACTTCCCGATTCTTTGGACAAATAAGCTGAGATTATGGCATTCATTAAACAAACTCAAACGACAGAAATTTGTTAATATTAAAATATTATTTGAAAAAGGAGATAAAATGATAGATTAGCGTGGTTGTTTTCAAAAAAGTAAGAGAGAAAACGTTTTTAACAACTAGTTTTTTTTTGCATAAATCAAGTGAATAGAACAGAAAAGACATTTGCACTTACAACACCACTATATTATGTAAACGACTTACCCCATATTGGCAGTGCTTATACAACAATGGCAGCAGATGTGGAGGCAAGGTTTCAGAGACTTTTGGGACGTAGAGTCCTCCTGATTACAGGTACAGATGAGCACGGGCAAAAAATTCAGCGGACAGCAGAAAGTAAAGGGCGATCGCCTCAAAGCTTTAGTGATGAAATGTCAGCGGGTTTTGTCTCCCTATGGCAGTTACTAAACATTCAATACGATAGATTTATTCGTACAACCGCTCCTCGTCATGAAGTTCTGGTCAAAGAATTTTTTCAGCGAGTGTGGGAAGCTGGAGACATTTACCAGGGACAACAAAAAGGCTGGTACTGCGTTTCGTGTGAAGAATTCAAAGAAGAAAGAGAACTGTTAGAAGGACACCGCTGTCCTCTCCACCCAAATAAAGAAGTTGAGTGGCGAGACGAACAGAACTATTTCTTCCGCTTATCTAAATATCAAGAGAAACTGCAAAAACTTTACCACTCTCAACCGGATTTTATCCAACCAGACAGCCGCCGAAATGAAGTCCTCAACTTTGTGAATCAAGGGTTGCAGGACTTCTCCATTTCACGGGTGAATGTAGATTGGGGTTTTCCTGTACCAGTTGATCCTAACCATACTCTTTATGTTTGGTTCGATGCGCTTTTAGGTTATATCACCGCAATGCTCGAACCGGATGAAGAACCAACCATTAAAAATGCCTTAGCAAAATGGTGGCCGATCAATCTGCATCTGATTGGTAAGGATATCCTGCGCTTTCATGCAGTGTACTGGCCAGCAATGCTCATGTCAGCTGGCTTATCATTGCCAGAGCGAGTCTTTGGGCATGGTTTTTTGACCAAAGATGGTCAGAAAATGGGCAAAAGTCTGGGTAATACCCTCGACCCCATAGGTTTGGTGAAACGCTATGGTAGTGATGCTGTTCGTTATTACTTCCTTAAGGAAATCGAATTTGGCAAGGATGGCGACTTTAATGAAAGTAGATTCATTAATGTGGTAAATGCAGATTTGGCAAATGATTTAGGTAATTTGCTAAACCGCACTTTAAACATGGTGAAGAAATACTGCGATGGAAATGTGCCGACGATTACAAAGGAAGATATACCTTTTGAGCATCCTTTGAAAGCGATTGGTTTACGTCTTGGGGAACAAGTGAAACATGCATATGAAGCGTTAGCGTTCAATCAAGCTTGCGAAGCTATTCTTTTACTGGTGCAAGCCAGTAATAAGTTTATTGATGAACAAGCTCCTTGGTCATTGTATAAACAAGGACAGCACCAAGCTGTAGAACAAGTCCTGTATGCAGTGCTGGAATCAGTGAGACTAGCAGCTTATCTCCTATCTCCGATTATCCCTGATACAAGTAGTGATATTTACCAGCAACTAGGTTTCGGAATTAATTTTAATGAACAAATAGAAACTGCCACCGCTGCTCCTTTTGCCATTCATGGAACATGGGGAGTACTAACAAATCAACAAAAGCTGGGTGAAGCCCGCCCAGTCTTTAAACGAATAGAATCTCCTAAAAACAATTAGTTCAACTTCCATAACTGATTTTGTCTGATTTTATCAGGACTAAATTTATCAGTCCTGAAAGATTATCATAAGCCGTTCTTTGCTGATCTGAAAAAAAAGTATCAATTATTACTTTTCGATAAAAATGAGGTATGACAACAATGTTGAATAATCTGGAAAATGATTCGATATTTACGCCAGAACAAGTTTTAGAAAATCGGGGTCGTGTCGCTATATTTATTGACGGGTCAAACTTATTTTATGCAGCACTACAACTAGGAATTGAAATTGATTACACCAAGTTACTATGTCGATTAACCGGAGGCTCTAGATTGTTGCGAGCCTTCTTTTATACTGGAGTAGATCGCACAAATGAAAAGCAGCAGGGTTTTCTGTTGTGGATGCGACGCAACGGATACCGGGTTATTGCCAAGGATTTGGTACAGTTGCCAGATGGCTCAAAAAAAGCCAACTTGGATGTAGAAATTGCGGTAGATATGATGGCTTTAGTAGACTCATATGATACAGCGGTGTTAGTCAGTGGTGACGGAGATCTGGCGTATGCAGTGAATTCAGTTAGCTATCGCGGTGTGCGGGTTGAGGTGGTGAGTTTACGCTCCATGACGAGCGACAGTTTGATTAATGTGAGCGATCGCTATATTGATTTAGAAGCAATTAAAGAAGATATTCAGAAAACTCCTCGCCAAAGCTTTCCTTATCGAGCACTAGATCGATCACTAGCCCCTATAGGATTTTTGGAAGATCCTAGGGAAAGCGACACGCAGCAGATTGAAGTTCAAGAGTCATGAAGCAGTAAGCAACAGGAGAAAGGGAGATAAGGAGGATGAGGCGGACAAATCAATTCAAAATTCCTCTTGGAAAGTTTGCTCCAACACTGTCTTCCTCATGGCGTTGGCTCCTTATCTCCCTGATCTCCGTAGGGCTAGTTGCTTGTGCTGGGAGCCAAACTCACGTCACGACCAAACCACCTGTTGATACTCCATCGCCTGGAGACAAAGATAGTAACCTGACTTTCTTTGGTGTCACCTTAGAGCAAGCAGATGAAGTTGGCAGACCAATTTGGAGAGTCAGAGCAAAACAGGCAAAATACACCAAAGAAAAACAAATTGGTGCTGCCCAAAGTCCATATGGTGAACTTTACCAAGATGGCAAAGTTGTTTATCAAGTACAAGCTCAAATGGCAGACATTGCGCAAGATGGTAAGCAATTGTTTCTAAAAGGGAAAATTGTCGCAATAGATCCTCGCAATGGTGTTGTATTGCACGGTAATGAGTTGGAGTGGCGACCAAAAGAAGATTTGCTCATTGTCCGTAACCAGCTTCATGGAACTCATAAACAACTACAAGCCGTAGCGCAGGAGGCGCGAGTCAAAACTCGCGAACAGCGCATGGAATTTTCTGGAGGAGTAGTTGCAAACTGCTTGGAACCGCAATTACAAATGCGAACCGAGCATTTGATTTGGCGAATAAAAGAAGAAACATTAACAGGCGATCGCCCGGTCCAAATGGATCACTATAAAAACAACCAAATTACCGACCGAGGTCAAGGAGACTCCGCTGAAGTTAACTTGAAGACAAATATTGCTACCGTTAAGAAAAATGCACAGCTAGAGTTACTAGATCCACCAGTGCAAGTCGCTAGTAACTCTATGACTTGGAACCTAAACTCAGAAACAGTAAAAACTAATTCTCCTGTGCGGGTCTTCCATCAAGCTGAAAAAGTAACAGTTAGTGCAAATCAAGGCGAAATGAAGATACCGGAAAAAACTGTTTATTTAACAGGAAACGTCTCTGGGGTTGGAGAGCGTGGTCAGTCTCTTAAATCAAAGACCTTAACATGGTATTTTGACAAGAAATTAGTTGAGGCTCAAGGGGATGTCGTTTATCGCCAAGCAGACCCTCCATTAGCTTTTACAGGTCAAAAAGCCTCCGGTGATTTGCAAGCAGAAACGATTGTCGTCAACAGCGATGGTTCTGGTAAAAAGGTCGTGACAGAGATTATTCCTCAAGACAGAAAAGTGAAAAATCAATAGTACCGCTGTGATCGCATTCAAAGAACGTGCTTCGTTAGTCCCTAAGGGACATATACAGTTAATAATACCAATTCGCGTTCTAAAACGTAATTCTCAAATGTGGAAAATTAGTAACTGAACGTAATCTTTCTGGCATGTCCATTAATTCTCTAAGCGCTTGGCAAAGAGTATCGATGACATCATGCATCGAATCAAACACC
>NZ_JABXYX010000132.1 GCF_017982655.1 Brasilonema sp. CT11
CGACGCCTACATAACCCTTTCTGACAATCCCGCTTGGCTAGAGATGGTAGCCCAACATCCCGAACTGGAAACAGCTAGACAGGCTGCTGTCAACGTTACAGATAGTTTGTGGTATGTCTACCGTACAAAGTGCGCTTCTTAAAGCAAAAAACCACATTACGGCATCAGGTTTTTAATGTGGTTCTTGCCCGTCAAATGACGGAATATAGCAGTTCCAACTAATACATTTTACCAACAAGAGGGGAATCAAAGCCAAACAATTAAAGGATTGACATGGAACAGATAAGCGAATTCATTCAAGACGGACAGGTCAATGAACATGAATTAGATGAGGTATTAGAAGAATTTGATATTGACGAACTTTTAGAAAATGAAATCAAAGCAATTCTCACTGATGTCACTAAGACCAAAATTACTTTTCAAGCAATACAAAATTCACGGAGATATTTAAGTAATGGCAAACGCTAAAGACAGAAAATTAGCTAGTCAGGGAGCCAAAGATAGAAGGGTTACAGCAGTTGCTGCTAAAGCTGCTAGGAAGGTGGCAGATAAGGTAGCGGGTAAAGCTAAATCAGCAATACCAAAAACACCTAACACAACAATCTTGACCACGAGTGTAAGCCTAACTAAACCTGACTTAGGGACAGTGGGTACAAACTACCATCCATCAATTAATTTGACTGGATTACCACAACTGAACCCATCTGGAATTGAGGCGATAGTTCCTAAATACGACTCTAGTAAATTCGTTGTCTCTGACCCTTTAAAATTTGACACAAACGCGCCACAGATAACCAAGTCACAGTTTGAAGAAAACAAACGAATTGCTGAAGGGATGATGTTTGCTTCACAGTCCTACGGCTTAGCGGCTGACGTAGCAGCAACTAACTTTCAGACTATCGGGAAAGTCGCTAAGGCTTATACTGCTGGTATTACTGCTAGTGCCGATGTTGAAAAGGCTAATGGTGCATATCTGGGTTATCTATCTCAAGTTGAAACCAATAAGCAAGCTTTTGTTAACTTACGGGTTAACGAGTACAAGACTTTCACCGCAGTGGAGACAGCACCACACACAAAACTTGAATTGGACTCAAAGCTTGAATTAGCAAAAATCAAAAGTGAACAAGCAAAAGAAAATACCGCATCTGCTCAGAATGATTTGGACACTTTGAGGCAGAAACTCGGTAACGTTCAAAAAGCCTAATTGTCAACAAATAGGCAGTACTAATACTGCCTATTTACCAAAAGTAATCTAAGGAGTAATTTATCATGAAACGGAATCTTTGCACTACAGCACTTTGTGGTGGACTGGGTTTATTTGGTGGTCTTTTCATAGCGACTGGCGCTTACAAGGACTTGAGTAAATCACTAAGCATAATTGCGCTAGCGACTCTCCCAACAGGCTATATCTCCTATGTAGTA
Organism: Brasilonema sp. CT11; assembly: GCF_017982655.1. Lineage (GTDB taxonomy): Bacteria > Cyanobacteriota > Cyanobacteriia > Cyanobacteriales > Nostocaceae > Brasilonema. Next base: position 1,423 of record NZ_JABXYX010000132.1, read on the forward strand.
GCTGAAACCCGTGCGGTGAAACGTATTAATGAAGCTAAAGGACACAAAGAAACCGCAATCAAAGAAGCTTCTGACCTCTACCGTAAAAATGAAAAGTTAGGGGTAGAAACTGCCAAACTTAATCAAACTATCCGTCAGCTTGAACTAGACAAGAAACAGTTAGATGAAAGGGTTAAATCTTTGGCTGAATTACTGGCTGCTTGTCAAAATGAACTACTAGTCAAGAACAATGAAATATCTAACCTACAGGCTGAAATAACCACACTTCAAAGCACCTTAACAGAACATCAGGAACGAGTAGAGGAATTACAAGCTGAGTGTGACGAATGGGATAAAAAATTTTTTGAACTGGTAGAGAAAGAATCACAGGAAAAATTCAAGATTGCTAGAGACACCGAACTGCAAAAAATTTTTGACGAACATGACGCAGTTAATCAGCAGTTCCAAAACATCATCGACCGGACAATGATTTGGGCTGATAAGGTGCGTACTTCTCACGCAAATAAGAATGAGTTAGTTAAGCAAATGAGCAAAGATTTTAACGAAACTCTTGATACAGTTGGGTCAAAAATCAAAGAACAAGAACAAACTTGGTTAGCTGAAATTGAACTTTTGAGGGAGAAAGTAGCCGTACTTCAACAACAAAACGTTGGTGAGATACTAGAACCCGAATACTTACCGCGCGACTTTAACCGAGCTACTGACATTTCAAACGGGATAGCTCATGTCCTCAGACACTTCTACAACGTATCATTACGAGTTAATGGTTTTGAGGAAACGGAAGAACTTTTAAGAGTCGGGTACGCTTACTCGAAGTCGTTAGATCCAAAGAAACTGGTAGACATTTTTGACAAATACGGCAAGGACATCACTAAAAGTTTGGGCTTGTATTCGATATCCGCAACAGTTGACAAAATTAGTCCTACCTTTGTACTGACCATCAAGACCGAGCGACCAAAACCAGAAAGTGATGAAGACATCTACAAACAAGGACTGATACCTGCTTCTCAATTCTCACACCAAATCTTTCTAGCTACTGACCACACCGCAAAGGGTAAGCCCACTATGCGCGTCATGTCCTCCACAGGAGGTGGTAAGGGTATCGCGGTTAAAAATGTCTTAGCTTACTTTGCAGAGTTAAACGATTGGGAAGTTTGGCTGTCTGACCCTGTAGACGGAAGTGAAGAGGACTATTGGAACTGTCCCAAAATTGCCAAAAGTCCTGGTGAAGCAGGTAAAGCTTACCAACAATTCACCAAACTACATCGTAATCGTCAAAAAAAAGAATCTGCTTTGACTGACAAGTACGTCTTAGGTGTGTTTGATGAATTTGACCGCCAACATGATGACGATGACAAGGAAATAGCTAAAACAATCATGACCGCTATCAGACATACCAAGCAACGTCAAATTCTTATTGGTCAGTCTGGTGAGGTGGGAGAGAACCACTGGACATGGGATGCAATGAACAACTGTTCTCTCCTGTTTATTGAGAATGCTATCGGAACTGCTATCAAGCATGATAAGGACTTGGGATGGTCACTCACCAAAAAACGGGAGATACAGAAAAAGTATGAGAAGTTCTCCCAGTGGGCACAGCTTAAGAATGAAGCAGGTAACATCCCCAACGAAAACGCTTACCGTATAGCTTTACTTGTCATAGGCGACCGTTATTCATTCTTAGAGATACCATCTGCGAACAAGGGAATCATCAGAAGTGGTAAAGCATTTATCAGAGATACCTTTGATGCAGTCCGGAGTTCGTGGACTGAGATAAGCCATCCCGATGAACTGACACAAACCAAAATTGTGTGTCCTCATTGCGCGTCCGATGCTGTCAGCCGAAATGGTAAGAACAGACTTGGTGAACAACTTTATTCTTGTAAAGTTTGTGATAATAAACCCAAAAAATGGGTATCTCCTAACAGTAATTAGTAAAAGATAGAAGTTGTACTGTGCGGGATAGGTGCGGGAAATCCCAACAATCATCCCGCAACATCCCACAGACAAGGCTGAAACCCTTGATTTCAAATGCGGGATTTCACGCGGGATTTACCCATGTAGGGGGTGCGGTGATTTGCAGTGATTTCACCACATTCTATTAGTTGAACTGTAAACATGGTTAAACAGACTGATTAACTATTCATTGAGTTACTAATAGCAACTCTTGCTTTTTAATCTAATAGTTCAGTCGCAATAAACCATCAATTTTTTCTCAATATTAGCCCTTGCAAGCGTATACACGGCGTATACACGGCGTAGTATGCGCAAAAAAATCAACAACGGAGAATTTCACCATGTCAGATATGAACGGAACCGGAAACACAGACATTAAATCAGATGTAGTTACACCAGAATCAAACTTGGTAGAAAAGCCAAAGAAACAGCGCAAAGCACAAACCCCACAGAACAAACATCAAAAAGTTGATGCTGATTTAGATGGTGGTAGTCATCTAGCTAAATTTGTAGTTAACGGTTGGTGTGGTAGCTACCCTAGCATCGCTAAAGAAGTGTTAGGAGACTTGCCCATAGGGATGAGCGGTTGCTTTTCTATCGGAAATAAAAATTATGCTGTGGGACAGGCTACCAACTCTTTAGGCGGTAACACAATCGAAGGATTTAGAGACAACAAGATTAAATTCTTGCACGTATGGTTAATAGGAGCGCTAACCACACACCCGAACTTACTCGCCAAGTTAGCCAAAGAACGCAAGTACAAGAAATTACCAGTCAGAATCAAATTAACTCTGAGACTATTAAGTCTTAGCTCTAGTAAAAAGGCTGAAATAGCAAAAATCTTGAGTCAGACTAAACAATTTACCTGTGAGAGCGTGGAATACCAACTAGAAATTGTTAACCAGGATTATCTATATCCAGAATCGTACGGCGCTGCTTTAGAAGCTATCAAAAACGTACCAGATAACACAAACCTGTTTCACCTGGTTGATTTGGGAGGTGGCACACTAACATTAAGCACCTACCAAAAAGGACTAGAAAAAACTGACCCACCAAAAATGCTTGAACAAACGGCTAGTAGTGGCAGCGGAATGAAATCAATACTTGCACTCCTTCAAGTAGTGTTATCCAAAACTGATAGAGGGGGAATCAGTTACTATCAGGAAAATCTTGAATCGGCACTAAGAAACTCTAAACCATTAGGTAAGAGTGAACATTCTATAAAGTATCGTCACGGTTTAGAAATACTTGAAATAGGTACAGAAGTTACTTACGCTTTGAACGACTGGGTTACAAAGTCACCTATTGTAGCGGAGTTGTTAGGTCGAATATCTCAAGCTCTTTTAGACAATCGTCCTGTCTATGCTACTGGCGGAGGGTTCGCCATATCAACTATAGCTGAATGGGTTACAAATTACGTGTGTTTAGGAATTGACAACCCTCCATTCTTCATCCTTGATAAACCAGAACAAATTAATCTAACAGGATTAAAAAATCTGGACGCCTAAAAAATAAAATCACTGTGAGGTAATTTTTACCTTACAGTGCTCCATACTCTTTTTTATCAATTTTCAATTATTAGGAATCTCTGAATGATGGCATCTTTCCCCTGGGGAGATCCAAAAAATAAAATGTCCCGCCTTATTACAACGAATAACCTACTGCACTCGCACTTGGGACTTTGGAATTGAGTCAAGCCTTATTAGAACGAGTACCCTACTACGCCGACAGATCAACAAACCAAAGGCTTGACTCTTTTCCCCAGTCGGAACCCCGTAACGATAGATCAACCACAAAGGCGGGACATTTTATTACTGGTAAGTGCCTGAATTGCCTAATCGGCTTTGGCATCCGACAGGGAACTGCGGTCTATCCGCGAAGTTAACCATTGAGCAAAGGAAATAAAATCATGTATTCATTTTTAGTGAAATTTGATGGAAAAGTATTAAAAAAAATTTTCCAGTCTAAATATTCTGAGTGGTTAGAAAAAGATGTATTTTTTAAGAATTTTGGTTTTTCCGGTTCGACTCAAGTTTATGTGTGTGATTACATGCCTAGAATTGGAGAGACAATAATGTTTCCAATGCATAGTATTTTTCCCGCAGAAATTCAGTACTCTATGCACAATCATATAAGAATGAAAGTTATAGATATTATTCACAGTCCAAAATTTACAGCGACTTTATTCGCTCCTAAAAGTACTTCGGATGCTAGAAAAGCACGTGAAATAAGTACAACAATAGAAGTTCTACCATACTGGATAGATTAAACAAAAAGCACTGGTGAGATGTCAGCCGCCAGTGCTCCGAAAATGTTCTCTAGTAATTCAACTTAAGTAATACGGAATCTTTGACTATGGCACATTTCAACAATAATCACTGGATTGAACGTGACGATAACCAACCAGGGTATATATACTTAATCGAGGCGATTGGTGTTAATGGGTGGTTCCCTGGTTGTGTAATCAAAAGATTCAAGATTGGATTATCTCGGAACCCAGAAGCACGGTTAAACACGTTTCACGCCAATCAACCTCCGGTGGACATGAGGATAGTTCGCACCATATATGTGGAGGACATGAAAGAGGTAGAAACCGCGCTACATAACGAGTTTAAGCATTGTAATGTTAAATTACTCAAGTCCCGTGAGTTCTTCGACTTGAATCCCATAGACCTGACGCGGGTTCATTGGGCGATGACTAGACATGAGACGCGGGTATGGAGTTTTGCAGATATTCCAAAACGTGCTGTTGCTGGCGGTCTGGTGGCGCTTCTGGGTGTGGGTTTACTGATTGGGTATTCGGTACGAGAAAACGCTGCACCACAAAATCACCCTCAAATTGAGAAACGAGAATTTTAATTTTCTGCTAACGGGTCATACTCAATAATCAGGATTTGGAGTACATTTTTAGCTAACGCGCTAGCCTGCTAACTTTTTCATCTAAGAACCATGAACAAACGAGATAACAGCGATTACACTCAGATAGCTATACACTTACCCAAAGACGTAGCGAAAAACTTTAAGCAACTAGCACTGGAATTAGACTTAGGTCACAGTGAAGCAGGAGAGGAAGCAATAAAGATGTGGTGCAACGCAGCGATTGAAAAAGCAAACCAAACAAGATTGTCAAGCTAAAAGTACAGGTTAGCTTGACCATGAAAAGCACTGGCGAGTATAATCTGCCAGTGTTATCACAAATCCCATAAATGAAATCCGATTATGACATAAGAAAATCATAATCGGTACAATTTTCCGCCCATAAGAATAGGTAATGAATCGCGAACTCACGGTTATGGGTGAAGCTGTAGCTTGTGCCTGTTAAGCGATTGCGCCACTTGCCCGAACACTACACTACGGAATAACCGTTCTAGGGACGTTATATGCTGACTTGTGATGATGGGGGTAGGTATAGAGAAAAATTTCGTAACTGGCTTACTTTTCTGGCACTTATCAATGATAGGTAAAAATCTATGGTTAAGTCTATTGTGTGGCTAGAAACTATCTACTAGAAAATCTGGTATTTTTAACGCACGTATAAAACAATGTGCTATTTTTATCTTTGTCAATCGATTTTCAAATCACAGATGTACCACCTATTAGCACGTGCTTCACTCAAGAGTGGGGTCAAAGAATTGACTTGGAAAATAAAAGAACATCCTCCCAATCCACTTCAAACAGTCGTGGAATTGTTGAGTTTAAAGGAAGATGAGATTCCATTAGTAAAGTGGGAAATTCAAGAAGATGATAATGGGATGCCTGTAAATTGGGAATCGTGGGTTAACAATAGTATCACTTAAAAACTATAGATACATAGAGTAAAAAGCACCTCACATTAGTTGTGAGGTGCTTTTCCCATTCCCAAAACTTTGTCCACTATCTTGACACCGTACAAAGTTGTAGCTAGTATGGATATGTGGACAAAGTTAAGTGAACAAAGTTAAATCTTATGACTAATAGAAGTTACCTTCTCAAATATGTAGACCGCAACGTAAGAACCGTGTGGGTGAAAGATTGGGCGGTTGAATTCCTTAAAGGATTAGATGGTCAATTGACTAAACCAGAGATTGAGCAGTATTGCCAAGGTAAGCTGCAAGAGTTCAGTGAAGTTTGCAAGACCAAAGCAGAAGAACGCGCCAAAGAAGACCGTCAAACCTTTAATGAGCATAGCTGGAAGCAATCAAGCACCAGTTACATGTCTGGTATCCGCAAGGCGATTACTGATTGGAGTAAAGACAAAACTTTAGATGAAAGTAACAGCTACCCACAACAAACCAAGGACGGCATAGTCACTCAGCATTTAGCGCTGTTGTACATGAAATATGAGTTTTCCCACAATCAGCCTAATACAGAAGCTAAACAAACCAAGAAAGACGAGCAACGACGGAACCTTGAAAGTATCAACTGTGTGGATGAGTATCAAGCCAAGATTGACGTGTTACTGCAATCAATTGACCACAAGGAACTAGTAGCAGGTCTAATCGCTGCAACTGGTAGACGACCAAGCGAAATCTACAGAACTGCTGAGTTTAAACAGGTCGGTCAGTTTGAAGTAATGTTTACTGGTCAGTTGAAAACTCGCGGTGAAGAAAGAGAAGCATACCCCACATATACACTTGTTGAATCGAATCGGGTTGTTGACGCTCTTGCCCGATTGCGTCGGATGCCAGAAATCAAGGAACTAAAAAAACTGACTCTGGCAGAAATTGATAGCGGTAAGAACAACAAAATGAACGCTGCAATCAAAGAACACTTCTCCCCACTCATCAACCCGCCACACGGTGAGGCTGAATTGTCAGCCAAGAATTTACGAGCTAGCTACGCTGCAATCGCCATTTATTTGTTCTGTCCTTGGACTACTTCTACAAACTTGTTCATCAAAGAACGTCTAGGACACACGAGCGACGCCACCGCTACAGCTTATGAGGATTACCAAATCACCGACCAACAAAGACGACCGTTAACCCGTGGGGCTTGGGTTCAAAGATTAACTGAAAATATGGATAAACCTATGCACGCCGAAATAGTGAATATGCAAATGAGAGTGAGTGCTGCAACACGAGCAGTGATTGACGACCAAGAGTTTTTACCTTTTGGCGATCGCGTAAATCGACTTGAAGAACTGGTGAGATTAGCCAGAATTGGTAAACAGTTTGAGGAAGGTAAGTTAGTCAAAGAAATCGTGACTGTGGTAGAAAAGCCAGTTGAAAGGATAGTAGAAGTGGTTGTCGAATCTCCTACAGCGACCGTTACAGAACAAACTGAAGTAGAACCATCAACTAAGACCAAACAACCGAAGAAAGACCTGACAGAGATGACCAATGAAGAACTCTTTGGATCACACAGTCCTAACACAGGATTAGAAAAAATCAGACGCGCAGTACAAGCCATCAAGACTTATAACGAACGCCAGTACAGCATTAAGGACATGTGGATGATTAACACTAGCACCCTCAAAGAGTTAACCAATTGCCGCACAGCAGTAGTTGAAAAGTACCTGAAATCTGATGAAGGACGCTTGCAGGTGAACGACTACAACCTAGAGAAACAAATGGGATACCAACACAATCGGGGTAAGGGGAAAATCACAGACGTTGTGAAACTGGGTTAAAACGTCGGAGAGTGGCGGAATCTGCCACTTTCCCAAATTCAACACAATCATGTGTCAAAAAGTGTCGTTTATGTTTCATCGTGTTTTATTTGTGTATCAACTCGTATCAAAAATCTTGTTTACGCAGATAAAATAAAACAAGTAGCACTTTCTGTAATTCATGTCCTTATCAGTAAAAGAGCAGCAAGCAGCAGAATTTTTAGCCAAAGGGCACACCGACCAAGAAACAGCTACATTGTTAGGAGTCTCTAGAAGTTGGGTTGCACGTCACAAAAAATCATCAGAATTCATATCTGAAATCGAATCGGCAAAAAAACGAATACGTCAGATTATTACCGAGTATACTAAAATAGGTATTCTGAATGATTTAGAAGATTTTCGTGACAGATTTCGGTATGCTTCTAATTTGGTTTATCAAGTAAGTGTTAGCTATTTGGAAAAGTTAAAAACAGCGACTGAGTTGCTAAAAGATGAAGATATTAACCCTAGTAAAATAAGTAGCTCAATCAAGCAGGGTGTAGAATCTCTACAGATTTCATTAGAAATCGAACAAGCATTTTTAGGACTAGATGAACTAACAGAACAAGTAAATGACCTTACGAAAATTAATAGCCAAAGGAAACCGCCGCCTAACGGATACAGAACCACTAATTCAGAAAATCACCTCAATTAGAGTAGAAAATACCCAAAATAAAAACTCTTTAAAAATTCCTACAATCTGGGTTGATTTTGCCCGTATGGTTAAAATCCGCAGTGGAGGTGATGTCAAACCCTTTGACCCTTATCCATACCAGATTGAACTTGTAGAATTGATGCTTGAACGTTCGGTGTGTGTGGTCAAAAGTCGCCAGCTTGGAATTAGCGAAACTATCACCTGTTTTATGCTGTGGCGTGCTTGTCTCAATCCGGGGTATTTGGGGTTAGTCTTCTCCAAGACTCAACAGGATAGCGGTTTGATTGCCCGACGGATGAAACGTATGATTGCAAGTTTAGGACTCAAGACTGCAACAGAAAACCTAAGCGATATTGAAATTTTGGGCTGTGGTCGCATCTTATTTAGGAATTCTAAGCCGGATAGTGCCCGTGGTATTGAGTCAGTGGTGGATGTTTTCCTTGATGAACTAGCGTTTCTCGAAACAGGGAAAGAGGTTTATGACGCACTAGCACCAGCGATGCAAATGGTAGGAGCCAAGGCTAGAGTTTTTGCTGTAAGCACGCCCAATGGTCGCAGCGGATTCTATTGGGACTTACTTACCAGTGGAAACGGCAATCATGATGTAGAGCTAACCTGTAACCGAGTTTCTAAAGGTGAGGGTGAACCGTTTCAATACTGGGTTGATGATGGGGGATGGGGGAAAGTGTTGATCCATTGGAAAGCACACCCGATTTATGGAAGTGATGAGCACTTCTTAGAGAAGGTACATGAAAAGCAAAAATTATCTTGGACGACCATCGAGCAAGAATATAATCTGAACTTCCAAGAATCGGAAACCGCAGTATTTGACGTGACACTTATTCAAGCGGGAGCAATCGGAGAACTTGAAGAATATCGAGACAAAAGCGCGGTTTACTACTGCGGATTAGATACTTCTACCACTGGGGCTGATTACTGCGTATTGACCGTCTTAAAAGAAAAAGATGGAAAATATTCACTCGTTCAAATGTACCGCAAACGGCAACAGACTAGTGAATATCACATTTATCAAATTAAAGAAGTACTAGATATTTTTAAACCGAGAATTACAGCAATAGAAACCACAGGGGGTACAGGCACGATTTACCTTGAGCAGTTATCGCGACAATTACCAAATTTAAATTTTGAAGGTGTCCGCACAACTGGAGATTCTAAACCCGCAATGATATCAAATCTTCAGTTAACGCTTGAGCGTCGCATATTAATTTATCCCCCTAATAGTCCTTTGATAGAGGAACTGCTCAGCTTCAGGCGGGATGGTCGCAAAATGCAGGCTGCTTCCGGAAAGCATGACGATATAATAATGTCAACCGCCTTTAGTTTAAGTGTTTCGCCAATCAATCGAAAACCATCTACAAACATTCTTGGAGGATAAAACACTATGTTAAAACTAACTTACATTCCCGCTCCAGCACCTAAGTACATGGAAAATAGAGGGTTATCACCTTCAGAAAGAATTCAACAAGCAATGGAGGGTGAACAATACAACGGAGGTAATAGAGAGCTATGTGAAAGATACGCAAAACATTTCGCAACCCCACAGAAAAAAGGATATTGGGTAAAAGTAGATGAACAATCTATTTTTATTAAAGGCGTTTCAATTGGAGTGTTTATAGACGAAGAAAATTTTACGATTTGTTATACAGGGTTGGAAGAATCACCTCAAGGTTATAGATATTGGTTACTTGATTACCAAGAATCAAATATCATCTCAAACACGGCGATTTATAACTCAATAATTGAATATCTAAAGAGGATTCAAATTAGTAAACCTGACCACATATATACAAACTTTCAGGATTTTTCAAGTTTTAAAAATCTAACTGAAACAACAGTACTAGACGTAGAAAACCAAAAACCTATAACAGCACTAAAGATGCTTTCCAATGATGAAAAACTAAAAATTCCTGATGTTTTGATTGAAGAGGTAAGACCAAAACTAGCAGTCGAAGGTAGACTTTATTTCATAAACGCACTTTATCTAGCAACCAGGTACAAATTAGAAACGGTTATGAAAGTCGATTAACGAATTTGTTCAACCTTCCACAATTCCTCTGCGCGGAGGATTTTTGTTTATGGGTGTATTCGTCAACACAAACTTTTGTAATCTAAACTCCTGCAATAGACAGGGGCTTTACTAATACAATCCCGCTAATATTGGAATAAATGAGTTATCACTATTTGTCGAAAATTTCGATAGGTGGTCTGGGGGCTTTTAATCGTAAGTTGCGGGTATAGCGTTCCCTAAAGTCTGGAACGATTTACATCTCTATATTTTCTACCCTTCTCGATATAAGCTCCTTTCATCTTCTCATCTTACGCATAGCTCCTATAGTAATCCCCCTTTGCCAATATGGTTGTGGGGGTTTTTCAAGTGTTAATCAAATCTGGTCTGACTAAGGTATTCGTCAATACAAACTTTGGTAATTTAAACTCCTGCAATAGACAGGGGTTTTACAAATACGAAGTCGTTAGTATTGGAAGAAAGCTAGATTTAGTCACAAGTCCTCGGTCAGGTTTGAGGGCTTTTAATCGTAAATTGTAGACATAGTTAACAACTTACACCTAACTTTAGCACCATCTCCATTTTCCCCCATTATTTGATGTGGGGGTTTTATTTTTGCTACGTGACTGACGAACAAGAATACACCTCGGTACTGTATTGATTAACACAACTATTTCTAACCTAAAATCCTGCCTTAGAAAGAGTTTTAAAAATATCCTATTTATATTATTTGAGCAAATACTTTAACTTGGAGTAAGTCTTCAGTAGTTTGTTAGTGTAAGCCCCTAGTAATATATCTGGGGGTATTTTTATTAAGAATTGTCTATATTCACAACTCCTCTAGTCGTTCCTAAAGGAGTATTTGTTTTGGTGTATTGGTCAACACAACTTTTTATAATTTAGATTCTTGCTTTAGAAAGAGTTATACAAATATGACATCACTAATATTAGAAGTAATGAAAGATTGATAGTAGAGAGTAATCTCTAAAAAACCTGTGGAAGACCTTTCTTCCATCGGTTTCTTCCCAGCATCCGTAGAATGTGAGGTTTTTGTAATTTCAATTCCTACTTTATAAAATACTTTACAAATACGAACTCACTAATATTAGAGGAAACAAAAAATTTAGAATTCAGTTTAGCTTTCCAAATAAATAGTGGAAACCTCATTTTTATCAGTTTATTCCCCGCACCCATTAAGTGTGGGGTCTTTATTTATAGGTGTATTGGTCAACACAACTTTTTGTAATTTGGATTCCTGATTTAGAAAGGGTTTTTTCATTTCTTGTGTGAACAAATCAATACCTAGTAAATCTCCTGCCCTAACCCTTGCTAATTCCCCTCTGTAATCGCCTGTAAGACCCCCAAAACTTTAAGCGATTTAAGAAAAGCCGACAAACTCAAGAATCTGCCTGACGCTGTTTTAGTAAAGACACTTGAAGAACTAGTGAGTCGCGGGACTTTACAGATGTCCAAGCCTCAAGTGATATCAAAGCTAACTTTTGAAATTCAACCCGTTTGTAGACCTTTCTAGAAGCGGGTTTTGTTATGTCATGGTTATGTGACTAGCGAAGGTAAACCAAATTAGAATGAGATTTGATTTTGAAACTTTGATACATTGACATATTTCCCGCGTTGGTCATGCCCCTCTGCGACCATGCGGGATTTTTTATTTTTGGCGACGGTTGTCGGACGGAAGAATCGAGTTTTGACATCAATGAAAATTTAGCGTTAAGCGTGAAAATTATTCCAATATTTCTCAAAAATCTGTTCATATATTGTCACCATCCGTCTACAAGCATTGATAGCACACAAGTGCGCCTCCACTGCCTGAATGTATAAGGGAATAAGTTGCGGACTTTCCTTGTCTAATGTTTTAATTAATACAATAATATGTGAGACTTGTGCAGAGTACGTTCGCATTTTATCGTACTCTTCCATAAACTCACGATACTCAGGTGAAGCGGACGTACTATCCTGAAAGTTAGCAAACATAGATGTTACAACAGATGAATTTAACCGCTAGATAACCATCTGCGTTCACCTGCAACATCAGTCGTACGAATCATTAAATATTAATTTTTTGTGTAAACATGATTACATTATCAGGATTTGAAATGGTTCAAAAATTAGTGTCGTGTTCGTCAATACAAACTTTTGTAATTTAAACTCCTACTTTAGAAAGGGTTTTACAAATATAATCCCGCTAATATTGGAAGAAATAAGTTATTAATGTTTGTCGAAAGTTTTCAGTAGCGGGTTCGGGGGCTTTTAATCGTAATTTACAGATATAGTAGAGCCTTTTTCCATTACACCTGGAATGTTCTGCATCTCTATATTCTATGCCCTTCTCGATATAAGCTCCTTTCATCTTCTCATTTGACACATTGTCCCTCCGCTTTCCGAAGGTTGTGGAGGTTTTTAATTGGAAAGTGTATAGTGCAGTATTAGTCAACACAAGTTTTTGTAACTTAAATACCTGCTTTAGAAAGGCGTTTATAAATACAATCCCGCTAATATTGGAACGAATTGCTATTAAAGAATGTATGAGTTTAGCTTTACAGTTAAGAATTGAGGCTGCAAAATCTCACGTACAGCACATTCAAAAACATGGTGTGTTAGTAGTAGAACGTGGAAAAGCTTTACAGTTGGACTTAGACCCAAAAATACAAGAGTTCGGTAAAGCTATTGAGAGTAGCGGTGTTCTCATACAGAATTATATACAGTACTTAATGATACTTACACAGACACAACAAATACCTGGTTTTTCCTCAACACAGTTATACGCTCAAATTATAGAAATTTATAAATATATAGTAGAAATATATATTGATACGAATGCAATTTACTCACAAGCAATCCGAGAAAAAATCTTGACACTTAGAAACCGTTTTAAGTACTAGAGACTTGCTAGGCTATGGTGTGGCGTAATCATTTACAGTCGAAAAAACTCCTATATGTTGTATTCGTCAATACAAACTTTTGTAATCTAAACTCCTGCAATAGACAGGGGTTTTACAAATACAATCCCGCTAATATTGTCAGAAATGAGTTATCACTACTTGTCGAAAATTTCGATAGGTGGTCTGGGGGCTTTTAATCGTAAGTTGCGGGTATAACGTTCCCTAAAGTCTGGAACGATTTACATCTCTATATTTTCTACCCTTCTCGATATAAGCTCCTTTCATCTTCTCATCTTACGCATAGCTCCTATAGTAATCCCCCTTTGCTGATATGGTTATGGGGTTTTTTCAAGTGTTAATCAAATCAGGTCTGACTAAGGTATTCGTCAATACAAACTTTTGTAATTTAAACTCTTGCAATAGACAGGGGTTTTAGAAATACGAAGCCGTTAGTATTGGAAGAAAGCTAGATTTAGTCACAAGTCCTCAGTACAGGTCTGAGGGCTTTTAATCGTAAATTGTAGACATAGTTAACAACTTACACCTAACTTTAGCACCATCTCCATTTTCCCCCATTATTTGATGTGGGGGTTTTATTTTTGCAGCATCCTGAAAGTTAGCAAACATAGATGTTACAACAGATGAATTTAACAGCTAGATAACCATCTGCGTTCACCTGCAACATCAGTCGTACGAATCATTAAATATTAATTTATTGTGTAAACATAACTACATTATCATGAGAATCCCCAGAGAAAACGGAACTTCGCAGGATTAAAACGGGGTAGAAGTGGCGTGGTCGGGAGGGCGGCATTCTGGAGGCGGTTTTTTGTTTTAAGTACTATTTGTATTTGAAACGTAAATGTATTGGTCAACACAACTTTTTGTAACGACTAATTCCTGCTTTAGAAAGGTTCTTACAACAAACAACTCCAATAGTATTGGAACATATGGAATGTTACGTTAATTCGGCATAAACCTTCAGACCGTCACTGAAGGTTTTTAATTAAGAACTGTAGATAAGGTTATGACGTGTCGTGTTGTTTGTTTCGGACACCCCTTGGATTCGACTGCTAGTGATAGGAATGAGAATGGGAGTAAAAGTATGTACCTAAAGGAAAAGCAAGAACGACCTCCAGCCACACCAGAACAGCTTAAGGATTTGTTCAAAAGAGCAAAAGACGCTGATTTAAGTTTAAATATAATTAATACTCTCAATTCAATTGCCAGTTATGATTGGCTTTCGGCACAAAGGTTTCTTACTTTCTGCATTAACCGCCAAAGACCCGCTTAAATTCATCGTTTGAGTTGTGGTCATTTACGGTCGGAAAAACTCCACAGTGTTGTATTCGTCAAGACAAGCTTTTGTAATCTAAACTCATGCTTTAGAAAGAGTTCTACAAATACGACCTCGCTAATATTGAAAGAAATGAGTTATTAGAGTTTGTCGAAAGTTTTCAGTCGCAGGCTTGGAGCTTTTAATCGTAAGTTGCGAGCATAGCTGGGGTGTTTTCCATGCCATTCTCGATATAAGCTCCTTTCATCTTTTTAACCTACACATTGACCCTCCACTTCCTGATAAGGTTGTGGAGGTTTTTAATGGAAAACTGTATCATACTGTATTCGTAAACACAAACTTTTGTAATCTAAACTCCTGCAATAGACAGGGGTTTTACAAATACAATCCAGCTAATATTGTCAGAAATGAGTTATCAGTGTTTGTCAAAATTCTTAGTCACTGTTCCGGAGCTTTTAATCGTAAGTTGTGGACATACTTAAGGCGTTTTCCGTTCCGTCTGGAACGTTCTGCATCTCTATATTCCATGCCATTCTCGATATAAGCTCCTTTCATCTTCTTAACCAACACATTGTCCCTCCGCTTCCCGATAAGATTGTGGAGGTTTTTAATTGGAAACTGTATAGTAGTGTATTCGTCAACACATGTTTTTGTAATCTAAACTCTTGCTGAAGAAAGAGTTTTAGAAATACGATGCCATTAATACTGGAAGAAATGACTTATGAATCTTAGTCTCAAATCCTCAGTACCACGTCTGAGGATTTTTAATCGTAAGTTGTGGGCATAGTTGAAATGTTTTCCTAACGTTTGGGACACTTTTATTTCTTTCATATTACCCTCATATCCCTCATCATCGATGTGTTTTATGCAATCTAATGAGTGTCGGCGTATCTTGATTGTGGATGATTGTACACTGACCTTACTGTTGATGAAAAATGGTTTAGAGGAAGAGGGCTATGATGTTGATACAGCAGCAAACGGTCATTCGGCTTTAGCTAAAATTGAAGCTTCAGCACCAGACTTGGTACTGTTGGATATCATAATGCCCGATATGAATGGCATAGAAGTAACTCTACGTATCCGCCACAATAACAAATTACCCTTTATCTACATTCTGCTTGTTAGTGGATGCTCACAGGAGAATGTGCAAAAAGGATTAGAGGCAGGAGCTAATGATTTTATCCGCAAACCCGTTAAACTTGGTGAATTACTCACGAAAATGCGTGGATCTCATCGCTAAAAGACATCAACCCTAATCCCAGTTGACCTCTAACACGTTGATCGTCGTATTTGTCAATACAAAATTTTGTAATCTAAACTCTTGCTGAAGAAAGAGTTTTACAAAAACGATGTCGCTAGTATTGGAAGAAAGCAGTAATTAATCTTCTCCACAAGTCCTCAGTACCTCGCTTGGGGGCTTTTAATTAATTATTGTGGACAGGGTTGTTAAATACTTTTGTGGATACGATTATCTTGAGTGTTAATAAATTTAGCTCGACTTTCAATAAATTTAGCTTGATTTATAGTAAACATCCTCTTAGCTGAAACATGACTATCTAGAGCCAAATTACGCCTATATGCGACTACAGTACGTAAAACATCTAAATCATTATCCAACGACTCATCAGTGTCAACAATGTTTATATCTGTAATATTTATTACTTTTGTGCGCAGAAACTCATACCCAACAAGCTTTTAAAATTTTAATCTTCAAACCCAAATTAAATTTGAGCGCCGATAACTTTGTCCACTATCAGCCGTTTATCAGTCGTTAGCCAGGAATGTCAGACTCGGATTATGTATCACCAATTACATAATAAATTTACATAAACTCAGTCTCTAAAGAGTAGCGTAATTTTTCATACAACATTAAATTGAGATCGCCCACTGCAATCTGTTTAAACGTTCTGTTAAAAACAGTTCACTGTAATTTGGCAAACACATAAGATGGAAGCTACTGCTCAAGGAAACCAACCTTTAGTTCTTATTATTGATCATCAAGCATTTAACCGTCAACAACTGCGACTTCTACTAGAACAATCAGGGTATCAAGTAGCTGAAGCAAAAGATGGCACGGAGGCAATCAATGTATTTCAGCAATTACACCCCGATTTAGTACTCCTTGATGCCATCTTGCCAGATATGGATGAGTTTGAGTGTTGCGCTAAGTTATTGAGTATTAAAATAAACAAGTATATTAAAGTTTTAATGATTACAGTAATTGAAGATACTGAATCAGTTGAAGATGCATTTAGAGCAGGTGCAGCAGATTATGTAATCAAACCTTTTTACTGGCCAGTTTTGCGTCAACGG
This sequence comes from Brasilonema sp. CT11, assembly GCF_017982655.1. GTDB lineage: Bacteria > Cyanobacteriota > Cyanobacteriia > Cyanobacteriales > Nostocaceae > Brasilonema. Next base: position 18,196 of record NZ_JABXYX010000132.1, read on the forward strand.
ATCAAACGCTTGATTGAGGAATCGCAACTACATCAAAAACTCGTTACGGCTAACCAAGAGTTACAGCGATTAGTTACTATCGATTTCTTAACTCAAGTGGCTAACCGCCGATGGTTTGAAGAATATATAGAGCAAGAGTGGCGACGCATGGCACGCTTGCAACAGCCTCTGTCTCTCATCCTCCTTGATGTTGATTTCTTCAAATCCTATAACGATACTTATGGTCATCAGTTAGGCGATAGCGTTCTTATAGAAATTGCTAAAGCTATCCGATATATTGTTCAACGTCCTGGTGATTTAGTTGCTCGTTATGGTGGGGAAGAATTTGCTGTAATTCTGCCTAACACAGATGTGCTTGGTTCTACAGAAGTTGGACAGAGAATTTACTCTGCTATCCAGAGATTGGCAATTCCTCACCAGAATTCACTAGTTAGTTCTCATATAACCCTGAGTGCTGGGTTAGCGACAGTAATTCCTAAGCCTGGTTCTAACTTTGAAGAAATAATTGCGGCAGCAGATAAAGCACTATATCAAGCAAAGTCAGCAGGACGTGATTGCTTCGAGCACAATAACTTACTATTTGATATGCATTGTAAAAGCAATATGCGAGTTTTAGGCAAGTCTTAAGCTGCCATCAGTTGCTTTTCAAAGTACAGTTGCGTTTAAGGGTTCTCAATGTCAGTATCAAACTCGCCTGATCCACCAATAGAAAATCAAATACTTGCCGCACTTTCAGCAGCTGAGTATCAACGCCTAGTTCCCCACCTAGAGCGAGTCGAATTTAAAAATAAGCAAATCCTCTACGAAGTAGGCGAACCGATAACACATGTCTATTTTCCCCATCAGGCAATAATTTCTTTAGTCTCTAACCTTGAAGACGGATCGACTGTTGAAGTAGGTATAGTGAGCAATGATGGCATGGTGGGTCTTCCTGTAATTTGGGGCGGCAACACGACAACCACAACTGCATTAGTGCAGGTTGCCGACGGTGGTATTCGGATGAAGGCTTTGCCACTCATAACGGAGTTCAACCGGGCATCGGAACTTCAAAGTTTGCTGTTACGTTATACTCAAGCACTGTTCACCCAAGTCACACAAACAGCAGTCTGCAACCGCGTGCATACGATAGAAGAACGACTTGCCCGTTGGCTGTTGATAGTCTCTGACCGTATGCAATCTGATAAATTCG
>NZ_JABXYX010000133.1 GCF_017982655.1 Brasilonema sp. CT11
CTAAAGCAATCATTGCACCATCAAAGGCACAACCCCCTTGAGCAGCTCCCGGCTTGGGTTGTTGCGCGCAGGACTTGTTTTTCTTGTCTCCATGCTTGCTTTGATTGTGTTCGCACCCAGGTTGAGTGAGTAACTCGTTAATTTTACTTTGGGTGATTTTCATTTTTCTCTTTTATTAGGATGGGAAATGGGTAATACTTAGTTAATAGTTAATACTCAACTAATTGAGTATTAACTAAAAAATATAGATTTTGAACTCATTAGCAAATGTATTTTGTTACATCTTCTCCACACTCATCAGATAAGTAAGATAATGCTCGAAAACGCAATCCGACAAAATTGTCATACAAAGGATTGAGTTTACACAGTGGCGGAATATGAAAAGTACGTCCAAATAATCTCAAATTTCGCTCAAAGGGGCAACAGCAAGGAATTATTTGGCAACAAAGATGAGCAAGCCGAGCATTTTTTACTTGAAAGCCATCCACCAGACGACGCAAAGGATATAAAATATCAAATGAGCCTGGTTTTCTAGAAGTAGGTGAATGGTGTTCCTGGTGATTATGAGTGTGAGTTATAGTTTTCATATTACATTACTCCATAACTCAAGAAAAAGGTAAAAGGAATTGGTAAGAGAGATTAGGGATTGAGCGTGGGATTCTTTTAGTTTTTAGTTGTTAATTGTTAGTTTTTTTGAGCCAAAATAACCGCTAACTACTAACCACTAACCAATACCTTAATCCTTCTGCCTTTTCCTTTTCCTTTGTTAGCACGTCGCAGGTGAATACAATTCCTAACGAATCAAGTCGTAGGAAATATCTGTCTTAGAAGGAATGTTTGTGCTGCGATCAATTTCCTCGAAGATTGTATTCACAATCCAGTTGAGGAGGTTGATTATCCCTTGATAGCCGATGGTAGAGTAGCGGTGCAGATGGTGACGATCCATGATGGGGTAGCCAATTCTCACGAGGGGAATCTTGGTGTCACGCCACAGGTACTTACCGTAGGTGTTACCGATGAGCAAGTCTACAGGTTCGGTGAACAGCAAAGAACGCATGTGCCACAGGTCTTTACCAGGCCAAATAGTAGCACTCTTACCATTAGGGTTAGAATCCAGCAACTGTTTGAGTTCTTTCTCAAAGTTTTCATTGCTGTTGTGAACTAGGATATGCACGGGTTCAGCACCCATTTCCAGCATGAAGCCTACCATAGAGTACACCAGATCAGGCTCGCCATAGATAGCGAAGCGCTTACCGTGAACCCATGCATGGGAGTCAGTCATCGCATCGACTGCCCGACCGCGTTCGATTTCCAGTTCTTCGGGAATGGGTTTACCAGTCAGTTCACTGAGTTTCATCAAGAACTCATCAGTACCCTTAATACCCCAAGGACGAGAAACGACAACCTCTTGCTTCCATTCTTTGGCGATGTATTCGCGGGTCTTGGGAGTAGAGTGTGCTTGTAAAGCAACAGTTGCTTTAGCATTAATTGAATCTGCAGCTTCTTCCAAGGGAGTACCGCCTGGATACATATCAAACTCACCTGTGTTGGGTGAATCCAGATAGTCGCTGTTATCTGCCAGTATTGTGTAATCAATACCCATCAGATTACACATCCGCTTGATTTCCCGGTTGTTACCAACATAGGTGTCAAAACCAGGGATGAAGTTGATTTTGCCATTGCTGGTTTCTTTCTTCTTACCTGCAGTTAGGTTAGAAAGAATACCCTTCATCATGTTGTCGTAGCCTGTGATGTGGGAACCAACAAAGCTAGGAGTGTGAGCAAAGGGGACTGGGAAATCTTGAGGAACTGCACCTGCATTTTTGGCGTTGTTGATGAAAGCCTGCAAGTCATCACCGATAACTTCTGCCATACAGGTGGTGCAGACAGCAATCATCTTAGGCTTGTACAGTTGGTAGGAGTTTGTCAAGCCGTCAATCATGTTTTGCAGTCCACCAAATACCGCTGCGTCTTCTGTCATGGAAGAAGATACGCCAGAAAACGGTTCTTTGTAGTGACGAGTTAAGTGGGTGCGGAAGTAAGCAACGCAACCTTGGGAACCTTGGACAAAAGGTAGAGTACCTTCAAAACCAACAGCAGCGAAGATTGCGCCCAATGGTTGGCAACCTTTAGCAGGGTTAACGGTCAATGCTTCACGAGCGAAGTTCTTTTCACGATACTCCCAACTCTTGGTCCATTCTGCAACCCTTTTTACTTCTTCAGGGTCGTGTCCGTTTTCAAACTCTTTCTTGTTTTGAAATAGCTGTTGGTACTCTGGCTGGTGGAATAGCTCCACGTGGTCTTGAATTTTCTCCGGATTCTGAGGCATTTCTCTATCTCCAAGCGAGCTAGTGGGTTGGTTAATTGTGGTTTAGTTCCCAGGCTGAGCCTGGGAATGCCTAGGCTGAGGCATAGCCTCACGAATCTTGTTTGCTAGGGAGGAGGTACAGCCTCCCCGAATCCGTTACCAGGCTAAGCCTGGTAACGAGGTGTTTTTTAGGCGACAGCCTTAGCTTCAGCCTTAGCCTCAGCCTTAGCTTTCTTGCTCCAAGGAGCGCCGATTAATCCCCAGGTGGGGCTGTTGAGTGCTAGATCCATGTCGCGAGCAAAGATAGCGAAGCCATCATAACCGTGATAAGGACCGGAGTAATCCCAAGAATGCATTTGACGGAAAGGAAGACCCATCTTTTGGAAGACGTACTTCTCTTTCACACCAGAAGCGACGAGGTCGGGCTTGAGTGCTTTGATGAACTCCTCGAACTCGTAAGCAGTAACGTCATCGAAAACGATGGTACCGTTTTCAATGTAGTTGGTGGTACGTTTGTAGTCGTCATTATGAGCAAACTCATAACCTGTACCAATCATTCTCATTCCCAAATCTTGGAAAGCGGGAACAACGTGGCGAGGACGCAAACCACCAACCATCATGGCAACAGTTTTGCCTTCCAAGCCTGGACGATACTTGGCAACGATTTCATCCATCACTGGCTGGTACTTGGCGATGATCTTCTCAGCGTTTTCTTGGATCTTCTCGTCAAACTTGGAAGCGATTTCCCGTAAGGATGCAGCAATCTTGGTAGGACCAAAGAAGTTGTATTCCAACCAGGGTATACCGTAAGCTTCTTCCATGTGACGGCTGATGTAGTTCATCGACCGGTAGCAGTGAATCAGGTTCATCTTGACGTTTGGTGTCTGCATCATCTCGTTGATGGTGCCATCACCTGACCACTGGGCGACTACGCGCAAGCCGAGTTCTTCTAACAGGATGCGGCTAGCCCAAGCATCACCACCAATGTTGTAGTCACCGATGATTGCGACATCGTAAGGAGTAGACTCGAATTTCAGCTTGCCTTCTTTTTTTTCTTTGTCGGATCTGGTGAACACCCAGTCACGAACCATGTCGTTCGCAATGTGGTGACCGAGGGATTGAGAAACACCCCGGAAGCCTTCGCAACGCACGGGAACAACAGGCTTGTCAATCTCTTTAGCTGATTTTCTGGCGACGGCTTCAATGTCATCCCCAATCAGACCGACAGGACATTCAGATTGAATTGAGACACCACGGTTGAGGGGGAAAAGTTGGTCGAGTTCTTCGATGAGTTTTATGAGTTTTTTGTCACCACCAAAGACGATATCCCGTTCTTGGAAGTCAGAGGTGAAGTGCATGGTACCAAAGGTGTCAACACCTGTGGTGCCGATGTAGTAGTTACGACGACCAGACCAAGACCAGTAACCGCAACCGACTGGACCGTGGCTGATGTGGATCATGTCCTTAATTGGACCCCAGACCACACCTTTAGAACCAGCGTAAGCACAACCACGAGCAGTCATCACACCAGGAAGAGATTTGACGTTGGACTTAACGCCGCAGTCGGACTTGCCTTCTTCGTATACGTTTATATGCTTTTCCCGCTTTTTCTTCGCTTTGTCGGGGTAAGCGTCTAGAACTTCTTTAACTACTTGTTTTCTTTGTTCTACGAGCGTTTTTGGGTCTTGCTCGGAAGATTTTTTGTCATCTGTATATGTCATAGCGTTCCTTGCTGGTGAATTACTGGTGAGAAGGAAAGATGAAGAGCGAAGGGTGAAGAGTGAACCATTTATATTTCATTCTTTATTCTTCTGTCTTCAAAGGTGGGCTGCTTGCCCACCCTAAGGCATTGCTTACTTGGCAGCAGCTTCTGCAGGTTTGCCAATGATTTCTGCGTGCTTGGTATCGTCGTCGAGGATACCGAATTCTACGAGTAGGGCTTCTAACTCGTCCATTTCCAGAGGTGTAGGAATGGTGAGCTTGGTGTTTTCGACGACCTTCTTAGCTAATGTGCGGTATTCATTACCTTGGTCGCTGTCAGGTGCGTACTCGTTGACGGTCATCCGACGCAATTCTGCGTGTTGAACGATGTTGTCACGAGGTACGAAGTGGATCATCTGGGTGTTCAACCGTTCCGCCAGGGTTTCGATGAGTTCGATTTCCCTGTCAACTTTACGGCTGTTACAAATCAGACCAGCCAAGCGCACGCCACCAGAGTGAGCATACTTGAGAATACCGCGAGCGATGTTGTTAGCAGCATACATCGCCATCATTTCACCGGAGGTCACGATGTAGATTTCTTGTGCTTTACCTTCACGGATAGGCATAGCGAAACCACCGCAGACAACATCACCCAACACGTCGTAGGAAACGAAGTCTAAGTCTTGGTAAGCACCGTTTTCTTCTAAGAAGTTGATGGCGGTGATAATACCCCGACCGGCGCAACCTACACCAGGTTCAGGACCACCAGATTCCACGCACTTAACACCACGAAAACCGGTGAGCATCACTTCTTCGATTTCTAAATCTTCCACAGCACCCCGTTCAGCGGCCAAGTGAAGCACGGTGGTTTGAGCTTTACTGTGCAGCATTAAACGGGTAGAGTCTGCTTTGGGGTCGCAACCCACAATCATAATGCGCTGACCCATTTCTGCCATAGCGGCAAGGGTGTTTTGGGAGGTGGTAGATTTACCGATACCGCCTTTACCGTAGAATGCTATCTGTCTGATTTTTTCCTCGGACATGATGAGTTTTTCTCCTGCAATGAGATTGCTAATTAATTGGTTGGTTTGGTGGGTCTTTGCTTTTTGTGAGTCACGCCTATTAGAATTACAGCGTTGACCGTGTGTAGAACGAATCAGGTGGCATTGGCACTATGTGCCCGCCGGTGGCGATCGCTCTACCCCTGAAACTATCCAAAGCAAGAACATCATTTATCCTCGTTAAATGTGGTTGGGACTTTCTTTACAAATGCATCGCAATATGCATAAACCTGAAACACCAAGTAAGACTTGACCCTCGCTACTCAAACATTCAAAATTCAGTTCTGTTTTTGAAGGAGCGAATTTTGAATTCGTAGCTTTGAGATCACTTGTTCAAAATAGCGTCCTTCAAACTTGAGACGCGAGCAAGTGCAGCGTTTGTGTCCTCTGACGACACTCCACGCTGAGCTAGTGACTCACCAAGGTGCTTTGCAATCGCATCAAAATGTGGTTGCTGTAGATTCATACCCGTGTGTACTGTTGCCATTTCGCGACCGCTATACTGCTTTGGACCGTCAAAGATCTGAGAGAATAAAGCAGCTTGATGACGACGCTGCTTGTCCAAATCTGTATTAGCGAAAAAGTGATTGAGGGTGTTGTCAGCCATGATGCGTTTGTAGAAATCATCCACTATTTGCTCAATACCCTGTTGTCCACCAAGTTGGTCGAATAATGTGCTCATATCCTTTTCCTTTGAAGCGAGTTGGTTGGATACTGAAATTCGCGCACTTGAGCGCTAAAAACCTTCACTCTTGTTGCTCAAAGCGAGTGAATTTAGCTGTCAGTTTTTAGTAGAACTCAAGGGTTGATAAGGAAGACAATGATATGAGTCAAATCCTACTTGGTGTTTCAGGGTAATGCATATTACAGTAGAATTGTAAAGTGCGTAAGTCTTAAAGCAATGATGGCTCAACTGCTTCTACGACAAGGTCTTTGCTCACGCGATCGCGCAATCTAGATTCAATTGCAATCTTAAGTGTTGCTGTGCTAGAAGAACACGAACCACATGCACCTTGGAGCAGAACTTTTACAGAATCACCATCTACATCGTACAGTTCTACGTCTCCGCCATCGGCCATCAGAACGGGTCTGACTTCTTCATCTAAAACTTTTTGAATCAGTGCAATTTTCTGCACTGGTGTCAGAGGTTTTTCGGCTTGCTGACTAGCCGTATTCTTTTTCAAGGAAGTACCTGAAGGAGCAGCAGATTCTTGCTGTACAGATTCTATTATATCATCAATCGTTGCCAAACAAGATCCGCATCCGCCACCTGCTTTGACATAATTTGTGACTTCTTCGGCAGTAATGAGATTATTTTCTCTAATCACACGCTTAATTTTTGTATCGCTAATGCCAAAACAAGTGCAAACTAGCGCTCCTTCATCATCGTCTTCATGAACTTCAGGAGCAATACCTCGGTAATTATAGATAGCTGCTTCTAGCGCTTCTTGTCCCATCACCGAGCAATGCATCTTTGCTTGTGGTAATCCGCCAAGATAGTCGGCAATCTCTTTGTTAGTTACCTTTAGGGCTTCGTCTAGGGTTGAACCCTGGATTAAATCTACCAAAGCTTCAGAAGATGCGATCGCACTCGTACAGCCAAAGGTTTGATAACGAGCTTCGAGGATTTTTTCAGTTGTTTCCTCAACTTTAAGGTGTAGTCTCAGGGCATCTCCACAAGCAATGCTACCGACTTCTCCAACAGCAATTTTGATTCCAGGTTCTGTAGAGTCTTCTAATTCCCCTTGATTTTTGGGATTGTAGAAGAGATCCATCACTTTATCTGTATAGTCCCACATAGCCGATTTCAGATTTGTTGATTTTGAACTTTGGATTAGATTATTGGAAAGTTGGGGGTAAGGAGTTTTCTCTCGAAAAGGCAGGAGGCAAGGGAAATAAAGAGTTAATGTCCGGCGGATTTTTCCTCTCCCTCTGGTGGGTTTTCCCTGTTCTCATGCTTCCTGTTTTCTCCCTATCTGCCTACACCAAGCACTGATTTTTCTTGTTGTTGCAGCCAACCGACATTATCATTCTTGAAGGGTGAGAGGGCACGTAGACGCTCTATAATATCAGGCATAATTGCCAGAACTGCATCAATTTCGGCTTCTGTAGTGTAACGGGAAAGGCTGAAGCGAATGGAACCATGCAAAATGGTGTAGGGTAAGCCCATTGCTCGCAGAACATGAGAGGGTTCCAAAGAGCCAGAACTGCAAGCAGAACCGGATGAGGCACAAATGTTGTGTTTGTTTAGGTGGAGGAGAATTGCTTCACCTTCAATATATTTGAAACCAATGTTGGTGGTGTTTGGTAATCTGTGTGCTGGATCACCATTGACTTCGCAGTTGGGAATTGTGGTGATCAGAGTTTGCTCAAGGCGATCGCGTAACCGCTTCTCTCTGGCTGTCGCTTCTTCTAGATGCAATAATTCTAGTTCAGCTGCTTTGCCTAAAGCAACAACTCCTGGAACATTTTCTGTTCCTGCTCTTCTACCGCGCTGTTGTCCTCCACCGATAATCATGGGACGGAACCGAACTCCGCGTCGTAGATACAATGCACCAATTCCTTTCGGTGCATGCATTTTATGACCAGATAGAGTGAGCATATCAATGGTGCTCGTCTTCATATTCATGGGAATTTTTCCCACGGCTTGCACCGCATCGACATGGAAGAGTGCGCCACTTTCTTTTGCGCGCAACCCAATCTGCTCAATTGGGAAAACCGTACCGGTTTCGTTATTGGCATACATAATTGTCACTAGGGCAGTATTGCCTGTCAATGAGGCTTCTAGTTCATTTAAATCCAACTGCCCTTGACGATTCACTGATAGATAGGTGACAGAATAACCTTGAGTTTCGAGCTGTTGGCAGACATTCAACACTGCTGGGTGTTCGACTTGTGTCGTGATGATGTGTTGCTTTTGGGGTTGTGCCGAAAGTGCTGCACGAATAGCGGCGTTATCTCCCTCAGTTCCTCCACTGGTAAAGATAATTTCTGATTCCTCAGCACCCAACAAAGCAGCAACTTGTTCTCGTGCAAGTCTTACTGCTTTACCAACTTGCCCACCAAAGGTGTGCATACTGGAGGGATTGCCGTAATAATCGCTCAAGTAGGGCAGCATCGCCTCTACAATTGCTGGATCTACCTTGGTGGTGGCGTTATTGTCTAGATATATGCAGTCTTTGTGCATTGCTTCCAATTTAATTTGATTACAACCAAAAATTTATGAAAATCTGTATAAGATATCGGTTGAACAGTTATCAGTGAACAGTGAAGGAGTCAGGAGGAGGCAGCGCGTTGGACGGGTTTCCCGGCTTGTAGACGCCCGGAGGGCGGCTTCCCGATAGCCGTAAGGCGTGGCGTCAGCCATAGGGTAGCGCCTGCCGTTCAGGAGTCAGAAGTCAGAAGTCGCAATTCTTTTTGTCTTGCTTCTGAATACTGAATTCAGAATTGCTGAATTCTTCTTCAAACTGATAACTGTTTACTGGTTCAAGCTTAGACTTTTGATGTTTGACGTTTCTGAATTTGCTCAGAGAATTTTTGGGAATATAAGTTAAACCAGTTGTCCCAATATTCTTCTTTTTTTGTTAGTTTTGTTATGAGTTTATCGTAAGTAGCAAACCAGGATTCCCAGTAATCTCCACGTTCTTTGACGCAACCATCGCAGATGGGACAATTAGCCGCACACTGAGGGACACTATAAGTCGTATTATCACAGTTTGTGCAAAGGTTAGGGTCAATCCAGTGACGACCGTCAACTATTTTGACTGCACCAGTGGGACAGGCAGAAAGACATAATTTGCAGGAAATGCACTTGCTGGTAATTTTATAAGTCATGACTATTCCCCTTACTATCTTATAAATTGTGGGTTGGGAATTGGGTAGTGAGTACTAGATATTGGGTAATGGGGAGAAGGAAAAGTTAAAAGTTAAAAGTTATAAATTCCTCTTATTTATAACTTTTGACTTTCGACCCTATCCTTCAATAAGCCGCCCAACGACGTCTACGCTTCACTCAAGGGCATGCTTTTGGTCTTTTAGTTCCCTTGTTCCTGAAGGTATTGCTGGTAAAATTCTAAAGCAACCGTCTCGATCACATCGTAGGATTCAACCGTCTGAATTCCGAGTTTTTGCAATTTCTCTTTGGGACTGTCACCCATCTTAGAGACCAATACTGCTTTGCAATCAGCTATTGTCTCAATGATATTTTCTAGAGTGGCTTTCTCGCCGTATCCGCCTTGACAATAGTGGTCAACTTTTCGATGTCCAACAAAAGAAACTTTATTGGCATCAACTTCATAAATCTGGAATTCCTTGGCATGACCAAAGTGTTGGTTAACCAATCCACCACCTTTAGTGGCGACTGCAACTAAGATTTTTGGACTGTTTTCTACAGACGCGCCATTGGTTGTTTCTACAGCAGTGAGAGCCTTTTCTTTGGCTACTTTCAGTTCTTCTTTAAACTTCTCAATGCCTGCATGAACTTCTTGACGTTTTTCCAGATCGTATTCTGAAGTCATTTCCATGAATTTATCCTTAGTAAATTCCTGGCTGCGGTCTTCACCCAAAAGACCGACTGCATCAGCACGACACTGACGGCAATGACGCATCATCTTCATGTTACCAGCGCAATTATCTTGCACAACCTTTAGTTCTTTTTGTGTAGGGCCGCGCTGACCAGTCAATCCAAAGTGGGTGCCGTGTTCTGGTGCAGAAATCAGCGGCATAATATTGTGAAGGAATGCGCCTTTGGAGCGAATGACCTTATTAACCTCTACTAGGTGCTGATCATTTATTCCCGGAATCATCACCGAGTTGACTTTGCACAAAATGTCAGCTTCTTTGAGGGCTTGTAATCCTTCCATCTGCTTTTCGAGCAGAATTTTTGCTCCTTCGATGCCTCTATAACGCTTGCGGTTGTAGTGAACCCAAGAATAAATTTTTTCCCCGATTTCTGGGTCTACTGTATTCATGGTAATTGTAACATGATCTATGTTGAGTTGTTTGATGCGATCAACATAGTCAGGCAGCATTAAACCGTTAGTTGACAGACAAAGCTTCATATCTGGGGCTTTTTCTGCAATCAACTCAAAAGTGCGGAAAGTTTTCTCTGGATTTGCTAATGGATCGCCAGGACCTGCAATTCCCAACACGGTTAATTGAGGAATCTTGCCTGCAATCACTAAAGCTTTGTGTGCTGCTTCTTCTGGGGTCAGCAATTCACTCACCACTCCAGGACGACTCTCGTTCGCGCAGTCGTATTTACGATTGCAGTAGTTGCATTGAATATTGCAAGCAGGGGCAACTGCAACGTGCAACCTTGCATAGTGGTGATGGGCTTCTTCACTGTAGCAGGGATGCTGGGCAATCCGTTGTTTGAGCTTTTCCTCCATTTCCACAGTGGCGCTGCTATCATCGTTGCATCCGCCGCAACCGCTGGATTTTGCTTTGGTTGGAGTGGATTCTGTTACTACTGGGGTAACGAGTCCTGTAAACTGTTGTGTCATTGAATTTCGCAAAAGGTCAGGTACTAACGTTGCCACCGTGGAAGATGCCATAGCCACTCTGTTGAGTTAAGAATCGAAGCCGCGTCTTGTACTTGCGCTGTTTACCCAAAGTTTTCAAGGGCTGGTAGTGTGTCAACGCTTTTTGACTTAAGGGAAGCGGGTAAAGGCGCGACTTCTGTTCACAGGGGCATGGTGCTATCTCATCCCTCCACTCACTCACTGCGCTGTTTGTGTTTGCGCTTTAAGTGTTGGCGATATAAGTTTTATATCAGTTGTCTTGAATAAGGGCAGCGCTTGTGCTCTGGATAGAATTTATTGGATTGATTAGACTTGTACTCAATACTAAAAACCTTTACCCTTTATGCATTTGAGGAGTCACAAAATTTTTTTTCGGGTAGGGGTACTAGAATTTTTCGGTTGGGGTTCAAGTATTTATGGAAGTGGGGACAAGTATTTCTGTACTCATACAAAAACCAATCCTTGCAAGGACTTGAGCGCAATCTTAGCTTTTTTTTCGGTTTTTCACCTTGTACTCAAAGGGTGGTGAAATAATACCTAGAGCACTGCCTGAAGAGAAAAAAATTCTGATTTTGGAAATCTGGAGCAGATCAAGGAACGCTACTCCATAAATTTGCGAAATTCAATTCTGTATACAGCATATCATTCTTTGGGAAGAAAAAATGCTATTTAAGTTTTTTTTAATATTTATTTGGTATGCTGATCTTTGCTAGATATTGATAGGCTTTCCCTGATGAATTTCGGCTCGCTTTCAGGCGTAATCAAGAAAAATAAGGTTTCTTACCCAGTTGATTTGACCAATTAATAGAATAATATCTCAACTAACGGAGTTTGAACAAGTGGAATCTGGGATAAAGATATCTTTGAACATAACTTGGTCTCAAGTCAAGAAAATCATGATTATTGGTTCTGGAGTCGTCCTGGCATTTTGGAAAAACTGAGCCAGCTAACACCATGTTCGGTTAAAAACTTATCATTAAGGCTGCTCTTGTGCAGGGCGCAGGGTGCAGGGGGGAAAGGGTTTTCAGCTTTTTGCACAGATTCTCCGAATAATAACTAATTAACTGGACTTGATATAACACCGCGATCGCAAGTTATTGTTCTGCGTTCACTAAAAGCAGTCAGGCAGTTTTTACAAGACATTTCTCGTTCTCTGGCTTCGGCAGAGAATGCCCAATAGATACAGGGTGAAAAGCTACCAACACCATACTCTCGTTACACTGAGAAAAAATATTGTCCTAATTCTGCCCAAAAATCAGGGTACCAAGAGTAAAACTATGAAAGCAGTGGTTATCCGTCGATATGGCTCCCCGGAGGTGTTTCAGTACGAAGATGTAGAACCTCCGAAAATTAAACCGAATCAGTTACTTGTCAAAGTTCATGCGGCTTGCGTTAATCCTGTTGATTGGAAAATGCGCAAAGGGATGTTGAAATTTATCACGGGTAACAAATTTCCCATGATTATAGGGTTTGATTTGTCGGGAGAAGTGATAGAAGTTGGTTCTCAAGTTACGCAATTTAAGTCCGGAGATGCTATATACGGCTCTATTAGTCCATTGGGAGGAGCTTATGCACAATTTGCAGCCGTTCCAGAAAATAATGCTGCTCTTAAACCAACAAACATGACTTATGAAGAAGCAGCCTCTGTCCCCGTAGCCGCACTCACTGCACTGCAAGGGCTGCGAGACTTGGGGAACATTCAGCCAAATCACAGCGTTCTTGTGAATGGCGCTTCTGGTGGTGTGGGTATTTTTGCAGTGCAAATTGCTAAAGCTTTAGGCGCACAAGTAACGGCAGTTTGCAGTACAAAAAACATTGATTTAGTAAAATCTTTGGGAGCAGACCACATAATCGACTATACACAACAAAACTTTACCCAACAATTAGAGCAGTACGACATCATTTTGGATGCAGTGGCTAAGCAGTCCTTTTCTGGTTGTAAACAAGCTCTAAAACCCAATGGAATTTACGTGACGACACTCCCTAGCCTTGAAAGCTTTGTCCAGATTATCTTGACAGCGCTGATTCCTGGTAAAAAAGCTAAATTTATCCTTGAAAAACCTAATACTCAGGATTTAGTTTACCTAAAAGAGTTGATTGAGACTGGTAAAATTCGCTCAGTGATTGATCGCACCTACCCTCTACAAGAACTCGCCGCCGCTCATACATATAGCGAAACAGAGCGAGCAGTAGGTAAAATTGCCATTACCGTTGCGAATTAATGTGTGGAACTTTTGTGGGAATTCTTAAAATAACAGTCGAAAATTGTACTAGACAAGCCTGCATTTGCAGGCTTTTTCATTTCGATAAGATGCAGAAAATGCATAAAGATATTGCTTTTTCTTATATAAAACACTCAAAATTCTTATCCAAAGGGATAAAATAGATTTAACCGTTAATCAAACTACAATTGTAAATACATAAAATAGTATCTGTACTTACAGATAAAAACCATCAGATCAAATAGTAAAACTTGTCTTTTTTCAATTGTAGGAATATTATAATAAATAGTAATTGCATATACAGAACTTTTGCATATAGCTCTTTCGTCTTATGTCTGAGTACAGATGAAATCTTGTTAAATTATGCGAAAATGTCTTGCCTAAACAGCAGAAAAGTCTTATGGCAAGCCAATTTCTATTGAGTACAAAAATACTTAGTCCTCTCCCCCATAAATTCAAGTACCCCGATCCTGGAAATACTAGTACCCCTACCCCAAGACAAATTTTAAATTTGCATTAAATCAAGGTTCACACACACTTGAGTACAGCTTTAATCAATTCAATAAATTCAATCGGCGTTAGAGACACAACCATCTTTGTAAACACCTGATATAAGCAGAGAATATAGCACACCGCTATTTTCATTCCTGCAAAACTGATGCAACAGCCCCTCGACTATATCAGGAATTTAAAAATTGCAAAAATGCTGGGCGGCGATTCCCACCCGCTTTTTGCTATGCTTTCTGGCGTTTATTTTGAGCCGCTATTAAGTGATTTTCGCATCATATTTGAGCGAGATCCAGCAGCACGCAATTGGCTAGAGGTACTGTTTTGTTACCCTGGATTCCACGCACTATGTTTGCACCGGCTTGCTCATTGGTTGCACAGTCGTGGAGTGGTTTTTATCCCCCGCTTGATTTCTCACTTAGGACGGTTTCTGACAGGAATTGAAATTCATCCGGGTGCGGAGATTGGCAAGGGTGTGTTTATCGATCACGGTATGGGTGTTGTCATTGGCGAAACTGCTATCGTTGGCGACAATACGCTGATTTACCAAGGTGTCACCCTTGGTGGAACTGGAAAACAAAGTGGTAAGCGCCATCCTACCTTGGGGAAAAACGTCGTTGTAGGGGCAGGTGCAAAAGTTTTGGGCAATATTGAGATTGGCGATCGCGTCCGCATCGGTGCAGGTTCCATTGTTTTACGCGATGTTCCACCAGATTCCACTGTTGTGGGAGTTCCAGGGCGGATTGTTTCTCGCAAGCAAAATGAACACCTCTCTCTCCTAGAACACGGCAAACTACCCGATTTAGAAGCGAGTGTCATTCGCTCTTTGCTGGAACGTATTGAGCAACTCGAACAAAAGCTACAAACTTTTACAAATCAGAAAACAGAAAAACAATTGGTGATAAAGGAACCTTAATTATGTTGCAGCCCTGTAGTTTCCAAGCCTCAGGCGAGCATATTGTGCAGATCCCCGTGAGCGATCGCAGACAAATCTGTCACCGCTTGCAAGAATTAATGATCAACTGTTGGTGTCATCCTGATGGTTCTTTGCGGGTACAAGTGAATAGTTGTCTGACAGCTATTCTTGTCCGCAGTACTGTACTGCAATTTATGGGAAGTCGCCAAGAATTAATCGATTGGCTAGAAAAATGTTGGCAGGTTTAAATTTTTGACGATTTTAATTTGAGATCAGCAAGCCTGAAAACAGGCGTGAGGTGTGAAAAGAAGTATGAAGGGTTAGGTTGACGTTCAGATGTTAAAATTTTTCTTTTACCCTACTAGTACACGGGGCGCGTCAATGAAGCACCCATTCAAAATCAACCAAAAGCTTACATCATAAGCCTTTTGACTTTTGACTTTTGACTTTTGACTTTTGACTTCCGTGCAGCGGTACGGGGGTTTCTCCCGCCCTGGGAAAGTATCTGTAGCGTCTACATCCTTTATCCTTATACCTTTATACTTTATAGTTTTGGTAAAACTTTCTCTTATGGCAAATCATCAAACTCATGTAAAATTTATTGATTTTTTAGAAAAGGAATTTGCACTTTCAACTGTGGACATTTCTGTAGCATTACGTAAACATGAGTTAGATAATAGTCCTTTATCAATGCTTCTTTGGCAGTATGGCTTAGTTGATATAGAACAGCTAGAACGCATTTTAGATTGGCTAGAAGACCAATGTTAAACAATTCAAATTTTAGCTGATAAAAATCAGCACCAATCATTAAAATATTCAAGACTTAAGAAGACTGTATAAATTCCAATGTGCGGTCAAAATGACGATCTACAAATCCTGAATCACTTTAGGAGGATGTGACGATGATTTCTACCTTAATAGCCGGATTTAGCATTTTAGTGTTTTCCGGACTTGCCAACACCTATCTCAGTCATATGCTATTTGGTGAGACAGAATCCCCACCAGATAATAACAATTTGTAGTTGATACTAAATTCTTGTTTGATGGCATACAGATAGAGCAAGAATTATCAACTATGAATAGTAATATTTGGGCGAAAAGTCAAAATACAAAAATCAGAATATTCCTAAAATTCACGGAATAGATTTGACAACACAAGAGCGATTCATCTCCGTGTAAATTTACTTGCATTGGATTCCAGATAAACCGAAATCACCAAAAAAAGATTCTCGGTTCTGGTTCCAATTAGTCTGAGTTCAATGCTTGTCATCATTCATCATTTTCTCAGAGGTTTTTAAGATGAATCAAGTCCTGGTAAATGACACAACACTACGCGACGGCGAACAAGCAGCAGGAGTAGCCTTCAACTTACAAGAGAAAGTCGCGATCGCCAAATTTCTCGATATAATCGGCGTTCATGAGTTGGAAGTCGGTATTCCGGCGATGGGTGAAGAAGAAACACGAGCGATATCAGCAATTACTCAGTTAGATTTGCAAGCCAAACTGCTTGGCTGGAACCGCGCTGTTGTATCTGATATTCAAGCTTCCATAGCTTGCGGTTTGAAGCGAGTGCATATCGCTATTCCCGTTTCTGGAATCCAAATCGCTGCTAAATTTCATGGTCAGTGGCGAGTCACTCTGCAACAATTGAGAGATAGCATTAACTTTGCTCTTGATAAAGGTCTTTGGGTGTCGGTAGGAGGAGAAGATTCTTCTAGAGCTGATGAAAACTTCCTCCTCGATGTTGCCCAATATGCCCAAGAATGGGGTGCATCACGGTTTCGTTTTTGTGACACAGTAGGCATTCTCGACCCCTTCAGCACATACACTAAAGTCAAAAGATTAGTATCGGCTTTAGTCATTCCCGTAGAAATTCACACTCACAATGATTTTGGCTTGGCAACTGCCAACGCTCTTGCTGGTCTTAAAGCTGGAGCCTTATCAGTCAATACTACAGTGAACGGGTTAGGCGAAAGAGCCGGAAATGCAGCTTTAGAAGAAGTTGTCATGGCTCTTAAACGTATATACGGCGTTAATTTGGGTATTGAAACGCCTCGTTTATTAGAACTGTCTCGACTTGTTGCGGCTGCATCAGGATCTCATGTACCACCTTGGAAGGCAATTGTCGGTGAGAATGCCTTTGCCCACGAAGCTGGTATTCATGCTCACGGCGTACTGCAAAACCCCACCACTTACGAGCCGTTTGCTCCCCAGGAAGTAGGCTGGGAGCGGCGTTTGGTTGTGGGTAAGCATTCTGGTCGGCATTTATTATCTAGTATCCTGCAAGAGCATGGTATTTTTCTGAGTTCACAAGAAACTCAATCTGTTTTAGATGCGGTAAGACAAGAATCAGTAGAGAAAAAACGCAGTTTAACTGTGCAAGAACTGTTGGATTTAGTACAAGAACAACAGAGGTATTCACATGCGACCATCAGATGAAGTAGAACTAGAAGAACCACCAGCTTTTAACATCGGTGATAAAGTCCGACTGCGTAAAGTTATTAAGAACGATGGCACTTTTCCTGGTCAAGAGATTGGAGTTATCTTAGCGACAAAAGGAGATACTGGCTACGTTGCTAGTATAGGCACTTATTTACAAAGGTCCTATATCTATGCAGTGCATTTTTTGGACAAAGGATTTGTCATAGGTTGTCTCAAAAAAGAATTAGAACTTGTTGAGAAAGGGAAAGAACTGACTGAGGAAGTCTTATAAACTTATTTTTCTGAACAGAAAATCAGACATTTCTCAAATACATTAATCTCAACACTAGGAAGCGGTAAAATTCTTATGAAAGTCATGCTGCGTCAAAATGATGCTGGAAACTTGGTCGTCTACGTTGCCAAGAAAGACCTTGAAGAAGAAGTTGTCAAACAAACTGAAGGACCAGAAGGCAAAATTTTGACCTTAGCAAATGGCTGGGAATTAGCATTTACTAACTTGCCAGAATTGGTAGATTTACCTCAGACTGTAGAGGCGAAACGCCTTTCTTAGCTTAACACTAAGCTTGTTGCAAAAGTCAAATCTTTGGAATGTAAAACCACAGATGTAAATGACTCATAAGTAAGTGGACAGATGTGTTTAATGTCATTGCGAGCGAAGCGAAGCAATCGCAGGAGTTTGGGATTGCTTCGTTACACTGCGTTCCACTCGCAATGACATAGTTACGATTCTTTGTTTCCACTTACTTAAAAAAGACAACCCACACAAAAAATCCACTGATTAAAAAAACATGGGCCATCATTACTTGAAATTATCTGAATTTAACCTCGAAGGACAATTCCTAAGCTTTGTTGGTGATAGTCCAGGCAAATCCAAATACTTGCAACTGGCGTTAGAATCCGAGGATGTACAAATCAAAATTCCCAAAGAATTACGTAAACACCTCAATTTATCTCTAGTTCCTGGCGAGCAAATTCGTGTATTTGGTATCAGTAAGCTAGACACTGATACAGGCAAAGTCAAACTAAAAGCCTTTAGCATAGCACCACTTGGTTTTTGTTCGACTCAAAAAACACCCGTTCAACAACACAAACGTCCTCCTAAGGCAAAGATTTTAACCTGCCAAAAATCTGGCTGTGTCAAGCGTGGTGCCAAAAATTATTTGTCAGAATTAGAAAAGATTTTGTCCATTCGCGGCTTATCAGATCAAGTCATCATTGAGCGGACTAGCTGTTTAAAATGTTGTAAAAACGCACCGAATTTGATTTTGCAAATTGGAACAAAAGAATATAAAAATCTTCATCCAGAAGCGATCGTCTCTTTACTGGAAGATTATTTGGTATCAAATCCGTGAGCAACTGAATGATAGCAATCGGTTCAGAACCCCGACTTCATAAGAGTTGTCGGGGTTCTTGTTTGTTCATGGCAAATGGGATAAAAAAGCTTACAAGTGTTCTAGTTATTATATTAGTTGTTCTAGTGTATCTGAATTCACTTGAGATAAGTAGCTCAACCTAATTAAACGTGAAATGTCATTGCGAGTGGAACGAAGTGAAGCGAAGCAATCGCAAGGTTTTTATCCTTCTTTACATTCTGTTACATAGTGAGGTTTATTTGTGCCGACTTACTTACGCAGATAATTTAACGTCTCTTTTTCCGTAACCTCAACCTCCGCCAATGTAATCTATATTTGTTTGTCCCTACAATCTTCTACAACCAAGGTTCAGCATGACTCAACTCTCTACCGCTGAAATCGAGCAATATCGCGAAGTTTTGCCAAATGATGCATCTTTCCAGTCAGCGCTCACTCAGCTCCAACAACACAACGGCGACATTGACTCTTATTTAAATGAGATTTTGTTAGATAAATTCGGTGCGACGAGAGGCTATCAAAAATCTCTGCGGGAAGTGACACTGAAGCGGTTGCGCAAAGAACTCTGCGGCGCTGATGATAGTTTCCGTACCAAAGTGCAGGAATATAAAAGAAATCCAGCGAGTGCGCCGTTACTCACAGGGTTGATTGTTTCTTTGCTAGGCATGACTGGATTGCCACTCGATCCGACTATTGCTACTGTTATTGTGTTGTACATTGTCCATGTCGGCATCGATATTTTTTGTGAGTATACTGAACCAGATGCTGATGCTTCGGGAAACCAACCACCAAAAAATCAATCCTGAAGCACCTCATCAAGCCTGATTTCCAACTACTCTGGTAATCTCTCTAAATCCTCCTGTACTGCCTCAGCCATATATTCATCCTTATACTCAACATATATCTCTAAAGCTTTCTGCAAATTAGTCCTCGCCTCAACGTAGTTTTCCTCTGCTTGTGCAAGCAATCCTAATTGCGCGTAGGTGCCAGCACATCTGTAGCGATCGCCAAAATCGATATAGAACCCATTTGACATCTAAGAAGAGGCTGCAAGCCTCTGAACCATCAGCCGAATGAAACAAAGATTAACTTTGGCAGTCGCATTAGCTAGAGTTCTCTCAAAGTTCTTAACGAGAATTTTGC
>NZ_JABXYX010000134.1:0-10901 GCF_017982655.1 Brasilonema sp. CT11
CCTGCGGACACGCTAGCCCCGATAGGCGTAGCCGTGCCGCAGGCATAGGGGGCGCACTCTCGGACGCTATCAGCACTGGCTCCGCAACGCACTGGCTCCCCTCCTGCATGGCTAGCGCTCCTCCTGAGTTCCTTCTGGTAAAATTTTTGGCATCTACTGATTTGTCCTCTCTGCCGTGATGAGCTTTAGCCCTGATTTTACACAGCACTCGCCTGACGCCACATTCTACCCTGCAGGAAGGCGTTCCGCCTACAACGGGGGGAACCCTCCGCAGTCGCCACAACGGTCAAAGCAGCCAAGGCTCGCTTCCGCTAACGCCGGGGGAAGCTTCCCCCGGCAGACTTTGAGGGAACCCCAACGCTCTTATCCTCTGTCGGGAAACCCTCCTGTAGCACTGGCTCCGCAAGGCGCTGCTCTCCGCACAGAAGTGGCACATGAGGAAGACTCTCCCGCAGAGTTGACTCACCCTGACACTTCCTTCCCTAGCCTTATTTCTCCCAATATAAGTGCTGACAGACTTCGTACAGAATCTCCCATAAAATTGGGAATTCTGGCTTCTGGAAATGGCAGTAATTTTGAGGCTGTTGCCCAAGCAATCAAAGACGGGCAGTTGTCTGCCCAAATTCAAGTTTTAATCTACAATAATCCGGACGCCTATGCCGCAGTACGGGCAGCAAAGTGGGGTGTCCCTGCTGTGCTTCTTAATCACCGCGACTACAAAAGCCGTGAAGATTTGGATAGACAAATTGTCCAAACTTTGCGGGAGTACGATGTGGAATTGGTAGTTATGGCAGGTTGGATGCGACTGGTAACCTCAGTTTTAATTGATGCCTTTCCTAACAAGATTATCAATATTCATCCCAGTTTGTTACCTAGTTTTAAAGGTTCACGTGCAATAGAACAAGCCCTTGCCGAGGGGGTGAAAATTGCTGGTTGTACTGTGCATCTTCTTCGTTTGGAAATGGACAGTGGTCCGATTTTGATGCAAGCAGCGGTACCTGTGTTGCCTGATGATACACCAGAAACACTCCACGCGAGGATTCAAGTTCAGGAACATCGGATTTTGCCTTTGGCGATCGCCCTTGTTGCCTCGGCAGATTTCTAGAACAAGCCTGCCTCCTCTCCCTCACCCAACCGCAACTGCACAGAGTGTGCTTGGAGGCAAGTGCACTTTTTGTGATTCGCCCTTGCTGCACAATCGCAAATTGCAAAGTTGCTATTTTTGCCACACGATTAGTTTAAAAGACAAAAATCCTTTAATTATGTCTTTAAGCAAGATTTCTCTACAATCTTACTCTGTCGGCTCAATAATCATCAAACCAAAATTAACTTTTTTTCCTTTAAAACTAGAAGACATAATTCCTTTATTTAGGATCAATCAACTAACTTAAATCTATTGATTTTATATTTATTCTGGCTAAAAATAGATGAAAGGGTGAAGCGAGAGCTTAATCCAAGTAACTACAAATTCCGGAAAACATCATGTCTAAAATCACAGTTTTCGACCTAGCATTCGACTCCAAATCCTTTCTCAATGAAGTAGCAGCAACAGAGTCAACCTCTGTTAACGGTGGTGATACACTGAGTGATTTTGTACTAGGCTACGGTGGCTTTGCAATAAAAATAGCTGAAATTTTGCAAAATTCATTCTTGAAGGGTACAGGCATTTTAGCGATTACCCAGCTAGTGAAATAATGTAAATAACTAATTCATTAGTATTATTTATAGGGATGGGTAAAACCTATCTCTATAAATTTCATTTTTACCGAAACATCTAATCAATAATTAAATTTTATAATTCCAAAAATCACAATGGCTAAAATCACAATTTTTGATATCAATCCGACTACTTGCCAAATTTTATCAGAATCTGAAACTTTTTTAAATGAACTATCTGAAACTGAGTCTGCATCTGTCATGGGTGGTAATCCTTTTAGTATATTAGCAAACACGTTATTAAAAGCATTTGCGGCTTATCTGATTTACCTCATAGTCACAGATAGTTCATTTAAAAAATGATAAGTAAATCTCAATAATTCAAGACTTATACACCATACATGATAAACTCGGTAAGTTTTGCCAAACCGAGTTTTTATGTTCATAAGTCATTGAGAATTGTTGTGAATTAAAAACCAGATACCAATTGTATCTGGTTAAGAAAAATTGTTTTATAGCGATTAAGCTAGCTTCAGCAATTCCTGGACTGTTGGAGAATAGGAATCTGATTCAAAATGTGGAATAACTTCTATTTGCGCGATTTGTTCCTTTAACCAAGTGTAAAAAAAGTCGCTCATAATCTTTAAGCGTAACTGCTGATCTAATTCCGGACGGATGATTTCCTCAACCCTCAGAAGATGGACTCCTTGTGTAGTGACAATGGGTTTGAGTAACTCAGGAGGATTAGCAGCAAAGACCGCAGCAGCAATATCTGGTTTAAAATCTTTACGAGGTCTTATTCCACGATATCCACCTGTACGGCGAAGTTCTGGATTTTGGATGTGTTGACGAGTCATGTCTTGGAAACTCATTTCACCTTCAGTGAGTGCATAAAAAAGTTCCCAAGCTAAGTCTTCATCTTCTAAGATGACTTCGTAGGTGACTGCTGCCAAATAATCCAGTTGGTGTTCATAAAAGAATGATTCCACTTTATCTGCAAATAAATGATTAGCTAACTTGGCAGATAGTAGGTTAATTTCGGCTAATTGTTCAAACTCTTCCAAAGAAAGATGATGTTTTTGTAGCCACGCCCAAGTATCTTCCGCTTTCAGTAGGTTATTCGCTGTCCGCAAGCTATCGGCTGACTGTTGCAGTTCTTGTACTTCTACTTTAATCCCTGCAGATATTGCAGCATCAAAAATAATTTGGCGTGTTGCGATCGCATCTAATAAACCAGGAATCTGGCAGGAAAGTTTCAGTTGTTCTAGCATATCTTTACCAGACACATTCAACACTTTTAACATCATTTAATTCCTCTGATTATTAACAATTTTTTTGATGGGGTACGAAATCAACCAGGTTTAGAGTCAATTTCTGCGTAAGTCCTAGTCCAGATACTATGAAAATATAGGACTCATATTTGATTTTTGACGAAGCTAGGTACACTTTCTGTTAAGCGTTCCCTGTTCCCTGTTCCCTACCTCGACGAGTCAATTCAGAAATCAAACCGGATTCCTATAGTCAACAGTTATTATTGGTAACTAATAACTGATAACTGTTTAACTGTTGGCTAAAGCTCTAAACCACCTTTTTGCAGCTTTTTGAACGGATCTAAAATGAAATCAATCACGCGCCGCTGACGAACAATAACTTCTGCTGTTGCTGTCTGACCAGGAGTTAAGGGAATATGTTTGTTACCAGATTGGATATCAGGCTGATTCAAGGATATTTCCAACTCAAAAGTTTCTATTTTTCCTTGGGGAGTTTCCTGAATTTTTGAATCTGGTGAAACCCGAATCACACGTCCTGGAACGACTCCATAATCTTGGAAGGGATAGGCGTCAAATTTTATTTTGACTGGCATTCCTAATTTCAAGAAACCACTTTGTTGACTAGGCATATTGGCTTTAAGTACAAAGGGAGTTTGCTTAGGCGCAATTTGGGCAATGATCTGACCGGGTTGTACGACGACACCAGGCTTTTTGATGGGCAAATCAAAAATGACACCATCAACGGGCGATCGCATAACTCGTTGTTCTAATTGCAGCTTCAAGGAAGCGATTTGGTTTCTGGTTTGAGCAATTTCTGATTTCAGGCTGACAATTTGTGTTTGCAAGTCTTTGAGTTGTTCATGATTTTTCAAAACAGCTAGTTTCCCAGCTTGAATAATACTTTGATAGCTGCTTTCACCCTCTTGCAGTCTCAGTTTTGCTAGCTGAATATCTACCTGGGCTTGGCGCATAGTTGCCTGGTAGCGGTTTTGTTCTTCTTGGAAGCGTAGCTGGGCTTGTTTGATATCCGATTGCGTTTTTTGGTTGAGTCGTTTGCTTTCTTGTTCTTCTTTTCTGAGTTGGTCAATTTGATTTGCGGAAACCGCACCATCCTTCACGAGTTTGCTAAAGCGTTGGACTTGTTTTGAATCTATACTCAAACGACTTTGAGCCGACTTCTGCTCATCCTGAGTGCTGTTAATCTGCTGCTTAGTTTGATCTACTAAAGCCAGTTTTTCCAATTTTTGTAAGTTATAGGTACTCTGTTTTGCATCCAGGTTTTGCTTTGCCTGATTAACTTGGGCAATTTTTTCTGATTCTTGGGATTGGTTTTGTTGCTCTTGGACGTGAATTGCCAGTAGCAATTGGTTTTTGATGAGTTCGAGTTGTGAGTGCCGATTTATGAGTCCTTCTAGCTTTGCCTGCGCCTGTTTCAAGTCCGTTCGCAGTACATCCGACTCCAGTTCTACCAGTAACTGTCCGGCTCGAACTTGCTCTCCTTCTTTCACCCTCACAGCAGTGATACTGCCGCTAACTTGAGAATCTAATCTTTGGGTTGCGCCTAGTGGTTCGATACGTCCTCTAGCAGTTCCTGTCTCATCGACTTGAGACAGCATTGCCCAGGGTAAGGCGATCGCACTAAAACCTATGAGCAAATACAACAAAGAGCGTGTCCAAAGACGAGGTAAAGCATCTAGTAGTTCCTCAGTACCGTAAAACCAGTCTTTGGCAACTGCTACATTATTATTTTCCTTTACTACATTAGGTGGAGTGCTCAGTTGCTCATCATCGGTTGAAGTGAATGGTGATGATGAATTATTGGATGGATGAGGCATAGTTGAGTGATGAGTGATAAGTGATCTGATGTAGAGACGTCACATATAACGAACCGCCAAGACGCCAAGAGCGCAAAGAAAAGAAAGAAAAGAGGAAGAGGAAGAAGGTGTTCACATCCTATTAAGTCAGGCTGTATGTAAAGTCTCTACAGAATCTCAACCTACTTGAGCAAGTTGTTGTTGATTGAGGTAGTAGTAATGAGCTTTTTTCGCGATTAATTCCTTGTGAGTACCGCTTTCTACCAAAACACCTTGATCTAACACTAGAATCAAGTCAGCATTGCGAATTGTAGAAAGTCGATGGGCAATAATCAAGCTGGTACGTCCTTGGAGAATTGTTTTCAAATTGTTTTGAATAATCCGTTCTGATTCCGCATCGAGGTGACTGGTTGCTTCATCGAAAATTAACAACCGAGGATTACCTAGTAAAGCACGAGCAATTGCTAGACGTTGGCGTTGTCCACCAGAAAGCATTCCGCCGCCTTCACCGATTTGGGTTTCGTAACCCATAGGTAATTGCTGAATAAATTCTGAAGCACCTGCAAGATTCGCTGCTTCGGTAATCTCTTCTAAAGTGGCTTCTGGGTGAGCGATGCTAATGTTTTCCCGAATCGTACCGCCAAACAAAAAGGTTTCTTGATCGACAACACCAATTTGTTGTCGTAGCGATCGCATCTGAAGACTTGTCACATCATGACCATCAATCAATACTTTGCCATTTGTCGGGGTATATAAACCCAAAATCAGCTTGGAAAGAGTTGTTTTCCCGGAACCGCTACGCCCTACAACCGCTACAGTTTGCTCAGGCTGAATTTCAAAACTGAGGTTTTCCAGTACGTTAACATCACTTTCTGGGTGATAGCGGAAAGTCACATCGCGAAAGCGAATGTAACCCCGCAGTCTTGGCAAAGATTGGCGTGGTTGATGTTGTAAGTCTTCTTCTGGTTCGGCTTCTAGAACATCATTTATCCGTTCGGTGGAAACCATCACCTCTTGTAATTGATTCCACAGTACTGTTAGGCGTTGGAAAGGATGAATAATATTACCCAACAACATATTGAAGGCTACAAGTTGCCCAATTGTCAGTTGGTTGTGAATTACCAGCCATGCTCCAAACCACAATAATGCTGTATTTGCCACTGATTCGATGGTAGAACTGAAAACTTGCAGTTGGTTAGCAATGACTTGTCCGCCAAACATTTTTTTGATCAAATTATTTAGCAGTTCTTCCCAATGCCAGCGCACCGTTTGTTCAATTGCCATTGAACGAATTGAGCGAATTCCTGTCAGGGCTTGAATTAAATAACTGTTCTCGTTAGCTAAGGCATTAAAAACTTCACGGTTGATGCGGCGAAAAAAAGGTGTGGCAACCAGCGCCAGAATAAAAAATGGCGGCACAATCAACAGCACTAACAATGCCATCTGCCAGCTATACCAAAACATCAAACCCACATAGATAAACACCGTCAGTAAATCAAGAATGATTGACAGTGCTTCGCCAGTCAGGAAACGCTGAATTTTTTGGTTTTCTTGAACGCGAGAAACAATATCGCCGACGTAACGCGACTCAAAGAAGGCTAGGGGAAGGCGGAAGGTATGTTTGATAAAACCTACCATCAGGGCTGTTCCGATCCGGTTGGCTGTATGATCTAGCAGGTATTGTCGTAGTCCGTTCATGGCGACGCGGAACAAACCAAAAATCAGCAACCCTAACCCAATGGCAGTTAAGGTGAGGGTACTACCTTGGACAATCACCCTGTCTAACAGTAACTGGGTGAACAGAGGCGTGACTAGTCCAAACAGCTGGATAAATACCGAAGTGATGAAGACTTCCAGCAGGACTTGCCAATGTGGTTTGACTAACTCCCAGAACTGCCAGAATGGTGTACTCGCTTCTTGGCTTTCTTTGAGTTCTGCTGTCGGTTGCACTAATAAGGCATAACCAGTCCACCCTGCTTTAAACTCAGCATAAGTCAGGGTGCGTTGACCGATGGCAGGATCGGCGACAATCACCTGTTTAGGAGTGATTTCATAGACGACGATGTAATGCTTGCCTTGCCAGTGGGCGATCGCTGGTAAAGGTTGTTGTGCCAATTTGTCCAGGCTGGCTTTGACTGGACGAGTCGCAAAACCGATACTTTCTGCTGCTACTGCTAAACCTTGTAGAGATGCCCCAGTCCGCCTGACGTTAGCTAAATCCCGCAATATGTTGATACTAAAGCGCTTACCCCAATAGCGACTCATCATCACAAGGCACGCTGCACCACAGTCTGAAGCACTTTGTTGTTCAAAGAAGGGATAGCGTTTCGTCAGGTGTGCCCATAAATGTCCTGCTTTTACCTGAGGGCTAGGGAAGTAGACACGTCGCTGTCGCTTTTGTTTTGGGGGGGCGGCGTGCGAGGGAAATGGAATGACTTTCCTGCTATTGGTACGTCTTTGTGGAAATGAGGTGTGAGGCGGCGCTTCGTTTTCCTCAGTTGTGATTTGTTTAGAGTCAGAAGCAATCAATTCTGTTAATTGGGGCAAGTGTTGCACTGCTGCAAGCCAATCAGAATTCCGCAGACTGTACACAATTGTTGGTTGAGTCGCCTGCCAACTAGCCTGTTGTGGAACAGTATAGATTTTGCCTGGAGTCAAACAACTACCGTCAGGATGCTGTAGTTTGCCTCGGTGTAGCAGCCATAACTTAGTATCTGGAGCTACGTCAATTTCTTGAAATTTATTGAATGAAAGCCTTTCAAACAGGGATAAGGCTTGAAATATGTTATTGACAGGTATCTTTGGCTGTTGGTTTTGATACAACAACTGCAAATCCCAAAGTTCTGTGTTTCTCAACAGGCGATCGCGGATTTTGGGGTATTTGTCCATCAAAATCTGCAATGCATCTGCGCTGATATAACAGAGTTTTAAGTTATGTGAAGCTCTAGCAGCGTAAGGAATAAAATCTTCTTCTGGAAACAGAGTCATCTCAGCAAATGATGATCCTGCTGCAAGCGTGGAGATTAAGTTAACAGAACTATCCAGAAGTCTCACTTTACCCGCAAGAACTATATAAATTCCCGGCTTAGAGTCTGTTGATTGCCAAAACAACTTTGCGACTGGTGGTTCGACAATTTCCACTTCTTTTAGACAATTCATCACTTCCTTTGGTGAAAGCTTCTCTCCGAAGAAAGTCATGAGTTGTTGACTCAGTTGTTCTTGGGAAAACCCTGATGACATAATTTTTCTTCCATCCCAAGAGTTAGTTATTAATTTGCATGATGATTGAATAACCAATGAAAACTAGGTTCACTGTGAGATTGCAAGTCAGAGATTTTAATGCCAGTTTCCTTGGTGTCTTTAGTTGCTTGCTTTTGAGAGGAGCGTTTTTGTGTAGAAAGCCCCATTTGTTTGAGCAGGCGATTGATGTGGCGATCGCTGATTTCAATTCCAAATTCAGTTGCTAAATGTTTGTTTAACCATTGAGATGTCCAAGAACTAAATGCATAGCCATATTTACGCGGACTATGACTAAACAATTCTTTTAACCTTTGGATATATTGGTCGTTGACAATCTTCGGTCTACCTATCGGTCGTTCTTGCCATTTGTCCGCCAAACCTAGCTGTGCGACGGTGATCCAATACCGCGCCATCTCCTGAGAACAACTTAAAATCTTACAGATTTGGGTTTGCGATTTACCCACATCTGCCAGCAACATAATTTCTATCCTCCGACGGTATTCTGGTTGCAAATTAGCTTGCAAATTCTTCAACAAAACCTGACGCTGACAAGGTGTTAAAAACTTGCTTTCATAAAAGTCAGAAATCTCAAAAATCATTACATTACCTGAAATTTTTAACCGAATTCTGGAGCAGTGATTGTTAAATTTAAGCAGGTGGAAAAATGCTTCCACATCTGTTCTGAAATCTCTGACGCGCAGTTTTTACAGACGTAGAATCAATTTGTCTGAAAAGTACATCAGATAGGTAGCTGTTATTTATCTAATTAACTATAGTGGTTAGCAAAAAGATGATTACGTTCCTTGAAAAGAACATCCCAAATCAGGTTTAACTACCCCTGTTATCAAAGCTGCAAATGACATTTGCCAGGGGAAAAAAGTAGTTCTAGGTGGGATTTTTTTGATATTACTAGTTGCAGCGCTGATTCTATGGTTAGACCACAAATCCTAGGGGAGCCAGTGCTCCTAAAAGCTTATATGATGGACATTTCACATGTCGATGAGCAATGCCCACCTTACCTGAAAACTCCTGTTACCCAAGAATTGCACATGCTGTTTTTATGCCTGTGCACAGATAGAATCATGTTTTACTATTCATCCTATATGGATAAATAATACAAAACTTCTCTGCATAAGTTTTGATTATTTTCATGAATTCTACCTAACTGTTTAATAACTTATCCTCCAGAAATGTAGGGTGATGAGCTGGTGTTGCAAAAAGTTTGAAAACAGCTTCAAGGGTGTAAAAATAGCAACAGTTAAACTTAACTGCAATATTTGCTAGTTGAAGATGCCAACCACTAACTCTTTTTTCATCAAAAGATTTTGATAAATTGAGAAGTTATCACAGAAGACAAGTTCTAACTAAATCTGTATATGAATGTACTGTTTTGTTTTATTCTATAATCAAAGGTTTTGTCAAGAGTGATTTAGTAAAAAATCAAATTTTTCACTAAAGTTTATATTTTTTTAAGTTATTCTTGGAATGATAGTCGAATGCACATTTTAGCATATAAGCATCTATCTAAAGGTTTAAAATAATATATTCTTGGCAAAAATCAGATTTTGGTCTATTTGCAACCTTAGTCAAGCGCTGGCTCCGCCTTGCGTCTCTCAACAATTTTTTCTTCTCCATTCTTGAAAGAAGGGGCTAGGACTTACGCATTGACAAATTAGACAAACAATGTAGTGAGAAAAGCCGAAAAAAAACAGGCGATGCTCCAGCAGGGAGCGCTAGCATTGCTGATCGCTAATCACTCTTGAACTGGAAAGACGCATAATTTCTGTCCAGAGCGTATTTAGGCATTTGCCCTGAATACTTTGAGGACTAAATTAATCTTTCAATAGGAGATAATATAGCTCACCTTTATTAACAATAGAACCAGCGCGGTCGCCAGCTTGTTTGCCAACACCGATATAGTAATCAACTCTACCCGGAGTTTTGATTGCACCTCCTGTATCTTGGTCGAGAACGTAACGACTGACAAGACGCTGTTCAATTTTCCCTTGATTGATGAAAGGAAAGGGAGCGCGAATAATAGCTAATGCACCGGGAGGCATTAAGGATTTATCTGTGGCAATTGACCTTTCGGGGGTGACTGGAACGTTAAGAATACCAATAGTTGGGGCGTTTTTTGTATCTTTAAAGAAGATAAATCTGGGGTTACGAGGTAAGTAAATATTTTGGCTGGCGGGATTTTTTTCTAAATAGTTAATAACCTTTTCTAAAGTAATTCCTTCTTTCTCTAATTTCCCATCTTTAATTAATTCCTTACCTAAACTAACATAATTATGTTCGGTATTTCCAGCATAGTTAATTGTGGTTTTAGTTCCATCTGCAAATTGTAAAACGGCAGAACCTTCAACTTGGGCAATAAAAGCATCTAACCGCGATTTTAACCAAAATAATTCCAAACCTTTGAGCTTACCCTTATCAGCTTGTAAAGCGTCTGACCCTTCTAATTCTAAACGGGTGGGATGTGGTTTACTCCAGGTGGAAAAATCCTCAGGTAAGCGGTAAATAGGATAACGATATTCGGCGGTTGGCTTGCGACTTGCTTGGTAAATTGGTTTGTAATAACCTGTGAAAACAATAGTTCCTTGGTTATCGGTACCAATAGATTTGTAAAAGACAAATTCTTTGTTGACACTCGCTTGTAATTCTTGGGATTTTTGGGAATTACTGACTAATGCTCGAAATCTTTTCAGGCTTTTTTCTACTCTTTTATTGGTAATTTCGGGAGGAGTATAGTTCTCATAAGCTGTTTTGGCTTCTGAAGTTTTTAGATAATTTAACCACTAACTCTTTTTTCATCAAAAGATTTTGATAAATTGAGAAGTTATCACAGAAGACAAGTTCTAACTAAATCTGTATATGAATGTACTGTTTTGTTTTATTCTATAATCAAAGGTTTTGTCAA
>NZ_JABXYX010000134.1:11001-19066 GCF_017982655.1 Brasilonema sp. CT11
ATTTTTGGGAATTACTGACTAATGCTCGAAATCTTTTCAGGCTTTTTTCTACTCTTTTATTGGTAATTTCGGGAGGAGTATAGTTCTCATAAGCTGTTTTGGCTTCTGAAGTTTTTAGATAATTTAAACTATTGTCAATGGCTTGAATTAAATTTTGTTTATCTCCAGGGTTGCCCCAGATTTGATTATCGAGAAAATAATTTTTATCTGGTGGTAATGATGTTTGTAGAGATAGAGGTTTCGCTGTAGGGATTGCTGGGGTTTCTGTGGCTTTTGGTGTTTGATTGTTTGGAATGATTGGTTGTGGCTGGTTACAAGCTAATAAGGGTAAACAGTAAAGAGAAATTGTCAGAATCAATCTTGCTAATTTATTTTTCTGCTGAAATTGCATAGTTTGATAATTTTTAGGAAATTAACATTCTATACTTCTCCCAGCTACATCAATACAAGTGTGTAGATTTATTACATATATTTTGATTCTTACGTAATTAAATTAGTGCTTTCTTTACTTTACAAGGTGTCCCATTTTGCAGGTATCTCGGCAGACCCCCCTTATGGTTTACATACAAGAATCTTTCTTTTCTCTCTCGGAATAAAAGAAACAATACGAATCTTTCGTTTCAAAACTTAACCCCCTTGGGATACACCCCTATCCATTACCCACATCTTTCTTAACATGGCTGTAAGGCAGACAGGGAGGGGACATGTGAAGTAAACAACGGCGGCATGATTGACAAAACAGACAGAAAATGTAGGGGGAAGGGGATTGAGGGTGCGAGCCTCCCAAAGGGAGGAGCTTCGCTAACGTTAACTACAAACATCAGCCGGGGAACCTGAGTGGAGAAGCTTCCAGGTGGCGGCAATATCGTGTAATCGTCGCAAACCTCGCCAAATGGTTTTGACACCAGGCTCTCCATCACCTTTTCGACCCAAAAAGCCACCTAGAGTTGCAATCATTCGCACGGCTTCTCGCAAAGAAGGTGGTTTTTTGGCTGAGATAGGATTTTGATTGATAGTGGCGCACAAAGACGAGCCAGCGCCGTGGGCGGGTTTCCCGACTTGAGGCGACTGGCGTTGCCATTCACAGGCTTCTAAAACGGTGTCACAAGGCTGGTCAGGATTACATCTGGCTTCATAAGTTAACCATAAAAGACGCCACGCAACAATTGAAAAAGTTGCCAGTGCCATATTGATTCGACGAGCAGTTTCAAGTTGTAACTTCTCAATGCCACAACCACTTTACGATTGTGGGTGCCGCGAATCAGTAAATGTGAATTTTCTGGACGAGATAGGCTGAATAAGTCAAATATATCAGCTTCTGAATCACCCATTGTCACCACTTGAATTTCTTTTGGTATCAACGTTTGTGTTGCTTCTAATCCATCTAACCAGCGAAGACGAGTCTTTTTCTTGTGTTTCCCGTTGACGACGTTTTTTCGCAATCCCCAAATTTTCTGGAACTCTAGCCCACACAATTTGATTGATGACTCCAAGTGGTACTCCATTAATTGTTGCTGCAAATGTTGAATGTACTTTTAATCCCGATGATTTGCTGTGGTCGAGATAACCAATACCACTTGTTGCTGGGTGGTCTGTTAAATCTATGCTTGTCGTGTCTTGAATTGCCAAGATTACATCTTCTTCTTTTATTCTTTTGATAGAAATTCATACGGTGAAAACTGACGCTGTAGAAAACGTTCTGGTTTAAACTCCTTCGCTTTTGGGTATATGTCTTCGCGCTGATGAATAATATCATGTCCGCCTAATTAGTTATAATTCGGTGCATCTGTGCAAAAAGAGTGAAAACTCTTTCTCCCCCTGCTCCCTGCCCCCTGCTCCCTTGCAGTCTTAATGATAAGTCTTTCACCGGACACGATATAAGATAAGTCCCCACGGTGACTAAAGTTCCTGGCTTGACTTGGAAACCATTGATTTGTGTCATTGACTTGACGATATTGTGCAATAATTCTGGGAATTTCTTCACTTAAGAGTGCTCTAGGGACTACAAAGGGTACTTCTTCCTCTGAAGCAGTCAGGGCTTTCTCTTCGCCTGGGGCGATCGCACTGGGAGCTACAGGCAATTCCCCATTCGGTTGTAACGACGGGTGAGAACGCGGAACTAGGGGTACTTCACGAATCTAAACAAGCCACATCTTCCTGTACCGATGAGTTGAGAAGTGTCCACAGTTGCAAATCAGTGAAGTCTGGAACTGTCATAAATGCCCCAAACGACTGAAGAACTATTGACTCCTGAGTCGTTGTCACGCCTATGGTGCGAATACCAGCACCCACAGCAGAATGAATTCCAGAGGGAGAATCTTCTAGTGCTATTGCTTGTTCTGCTGTGATACCTAACTTGTTTAGAGCAACTTGGTAGGGTGCAGGATTTGGTTTAGCAGCTATTTCGTTCTCTGCTATGACAACTGTGTGAAAGACTTCTTTTATTTCCAAAACTTCTAGCACGAATTGGACATTTAATCTAGGAGCGTTGGTAACCAAAGCACGTTTGAGTTGATGCGTATCTGTCCATGCTATGAGTTCTGAAAATCCGCTTAGAGGTTTGAGAATAGTCTTGGCTTTTTGGCGGAAAACAGCCTCCTTTTCGTCTGCAAACTTTGCACCTTCTTCTGGTGATAATTGTGGCAGGAGGTCTTTTACAATTTGTGGATTGGTTCGCCCGCTAATTCGAGATTTATAAAATATTTCATCAATGTCCATGTCGTAGCCTATCAGCATTTCCCGCCAAACTTGGTAGTGTATGGGGTCAGTATTGGCGATCGTTCCATCTAGATCAAAGAGAATTGCAGCTAGCATGGTATTTAAGGTGTAAACTATTGTAAAGTTCCTTTACAGAGTTTACATTGTTTTGCCCTACTTTGTGATTCTGTCTGCATTCTTAAAAATAGGAACTTATAATTGAGCATTCACATGACAACCTATGGTAGCTGATACGAGTTAGGGCAGATCGGTAACTCTGTCCCTACTCATTTCCTTTGAGTTTGTCTGAAAATATTCTGTATACTCCTATGTCAACCCCCAAAAATTCTTTTTGCATCGATGTTCTACAGGTGCAAATTTTTAACTCTGAAGTTGAACTGGCGCAGGATGTAGCGGGAATTGTACAAAAACATTTACAGCGCACCCTTGAGCAAAAGGATACTGCGGCTATATTGCTAGCGACGGGCAACTCCCAAATGAAATTTCTTGATGCTTTGATAGCATTAGGTGGTGTAGATTGGTCACGAATTACCTGCTTTGATCTGGATGAATATTTGGGCATTAATGCGGATAATTCGGCTAGTTTCCGGTGCTATCTACGCGAACGGGTTGAAATGCGGGTTACTCCCAAAGAATTTCACTATATAGAAGGTGATGCTATGCAACCTTTGGCAGAATGCGATCGCTATACCAAACTCCTGCAAGCACAACCGATTGATTTATGCTGTCTTGGTGTTGGTGAAAACGGGCACTTGGCTTTTAATGATCCAGCAGTAGCAGATTTTAACGACCCCTATACATTGAAACTTGTGAAACTAGATACTATGAACCGTCAGCAACAAGTCAATACAGGGTATTTTTCCAGTTTGGAAAGTGTGCCGCAGTACGCTTTTACTGTTACTCTCCCAATGATTTGTTCGGCAAAAAAAATCATTTGTCTTGCACCAGGAAAACGTAAGGCGAAGATAGTGAAACAGATGTTGGAGGGGGATGTTACCACAGATTGTCCGGCTTCTGTTCTCCGTAAGCAGCAGCAGGCAACTTTATTTTTGGATGTAGATTCTGCGGGTTTACTCAAGAGTGAAGAGTAGATAATCATCCGGTTTCATATAGCAGTTCTAATACTAAGTTGCGTTCAAAGAGATAATTTCATAAACGAACCACGAAGACGCGTTCGCGTAGCGTGCGCCTTCGCGCATAGAGCGCTAAGGAAGAAAAAAGAAGATTACCTATATGAATGCAACTTGGTATAACTTATAAACCCTAAGGGCATGTTGCACTGACGTGAAAAACAAGATCCTCGACTTCTTGGAGAAGTAGGGGATCTGTTGCGCCTACATCCCCAAAACAGATCATTTGCCTTATGTTCGGGGACGTATTAATGTACGCCAGATGATCACTCGACCGTGGGATACTAATTAGCTGGCTGGCTGTTGTCGTGCTTTTTGCATCACAGACTCAATGTACTCTGCTTTACTACTGGTGTAAGCTTCTCGATCAGTGGGATAGCGTTCAGCAAGATGGCGCTTTAATTCTGCATAACGTGCTGCTTCGTCTGAATGCTGTCGTAGATAATCTCGAAATAGCAAACGCTCCCACAACCCATTATTTGACTCAATCATGTGAATGTGATGAGTGCGTGGACTGTTTGGAGGAAGACCTTTTACAAAAAACATCCGTTCAGCATTGGGATTATCAAACCAATATGCATAACCCAACGTTTCTAGTTGAACAACCGCAACTTGCTTTGCTTCTTCAAGTGAACGGACTCCCACCAATAGATCAATAATCGGCTTTGCTGCTAATCCTGGAACTGCAGTACTGCCAAAATGCTCGATTCGAGTAATTAAACCTTCATCCAAAACTTCACGAACACACACAGCTTCTGTTTCAAATAGTGATGTCCAGCGTGGATCATAGTCTACGATGACAACTTCATCCATACTACCTGCCCACAAAAATTACCCACACCATGCTAATACCATTTCTTTGTGAGGTTGCGCCAAATTTTCTTTGTTTCTTTCTTTGTGTACTTTGCGCCCTACCCTACGGGAAGCCGCTGAGTCCCAAGGGGACACGCTTCGCGAACGCGTCTACGCGGTTCGTTCCTCATATAATTGGGCGCATTTTCATACAGAATTGGTATAAGTAATAATCTTTAAAGGAGTTCTATAGTTAACTATTACACATAACGTTGTACCTCCTGGTTATAGAGCGTCAAACTCTCAAAATTCTTTTGCAAATTCAACGAAGCAGGTTTGAGTGCCAAAGTGCCCAAATTCAGTTCATCCTGAAACCGCTTAATTTTGTTCCTGCAAGTAACAACATCACCAATAATTGAATTTTCCAGCAATTGGTCTTCATCAAAAGTGCTTTTTTGACCATCATTTGGCTGGAGATGTTGACTGCTATTGCCATGCTTTTGTGCTTTAGCATTCAACCCCTTCATTCTTTGACTAAAAGTACGGATGAAAGGTAAAGCCTCACTCACCGCTTCATCATATGTACGAGCAACAAAAAAGAATCGTGCCACCATGAACTTATCAGAGCCACTGGAATTGATAGCACGGTATTTAGTAACATTACTCTTAAGTCTATCCAGAGTAAATGGTGCTCCACCCATCAAACCAAAAGAATTTAAAGCAGCAAATCCAATTGCTTCTTCATCACTCGTTGCTACATACACTGGAATTTGTTTTTGCAAAGGTTTTGGGTAAATTGAGACGCGATCGCACTGATAATACTTACCAAGAAACGACACATCAGTGTGATACAGTAGCTTATGAATCAGCATTATTGCTTCTAGCGTCTTAGCACGGGATTCACTCATTAAAGTGTTAAAGTGCTTATTTTGTTCAGGAAATGGGCCACCCTTAGCAATACCTATAGCAAGTCGCCCATTGCAAAGATTATCCAGTGTGGTGATATCTTCTGCAACAAGAATTGGGTCATGAAATGCCAACAGCACAGCCGCTGAACCTAAGCGAATAGTTTTAGTCACGCCTGCTAAGTGTGCAATCAACACCAAAATTGACGGGCTAACACTGAAATCACTAAAATGATGCTCTGTCACCCAAGCTTCTTCAAAACCCAAACTTTCTGCGTGTTTGACTAGCGCCACTTGTTCCAAAATAGCGCGACGCGCATCAGAGTGATAATTCTCATAATTGCAGAAAAGTCCTGTTTTCATGACACACTTCCTTTTTATTGTGTGACAATCCACTGCAATTCTAACCACAACTGAGGATTTTCTTGCTTGAGCTTTGACTGAGGATCATGCAGCAAGCATGTCGCATTTAGGCAAACAACCTTACTTAATCCCAGAAAAAAAGCGACTTCTCTAAAGACATGGATTTCGGCTTTGACAGCAGCAATCGTGTTTTTAGAACAATAAATTGCAATGTAAGGCAGGAAGTGAAGACTCTGTTGTCCCCAGAAAGATTGAATGACTTTTAGATGACACTGGTTTAGTAATGCACCAATTTGTGGAAACGAGTGACTGACGATTCTTCTAAATTCTTGGACTATCTCTTGTTCGTTCCAACTTGTGTTCGTATTCATATCATCCTTAAACGACTTTTCGGGTTTTGTGTTGTACAAAAAGGGTAACGAAGCAATTTTTTGCTGATACTCGCTCCGTTTTTCTGAAATACTATGAAATGCTTCACTAATTCTAAGAAACGCCGCTTATCAAAAATGCCTTGAATTAATACTTCTAGTTCTGTTTCTCCTTGATGTGGAAAGTCTTCGCCATCAATTGAGCACCAAGGTAAAAACTCTTTCCAACTAGATGTTAAAGTACCAACTCGTGCCTGATTTCTACAGGCAATGATAAGGAGGGCATTGTGGAAAAACAGAGTTGGAATTTGTTGTTTGTAGGACTGAAGTTGCTGATATGCTCCTTGAAGAGTAGCTTTTTTGTCCTGAAAGTCAGTATAAGCAATGACTGCTAAAGGTAATCCGTTGATGAAGACAATGGTATTGAGATAGTGAATATCACACTCCTCAACAATATTAAACCCATGAATCACTAACCAGTCATTAGAGAGCAAATTAGACAAGTCAATAAACCACACCTTGTCATGAACTATTTGATCACCGTTGTGGTAAACAACATCAACTCCTTCGGTTAGGAGTTTGTGAAAACGACGGTTATTTTCCAGTAAGTCAGAACTGTAGGTGCTAATCAGCCCAGATATGACTGTTTCAATGACCTCACATGGAAGTTTGGGGTTAATTTGCTTCAAGGCGTTGCTAAGGCGAGTCCACAAAACTACCTGATCATTGCTACTAAGCTGAGCCTTGTATCTACCTATGTTAATATCTGATTCCAGAAGAACAGTGTAACCGATAACCTCAAACAGGGTGAGCAAATCTGGCGCTGTTCTTGAAGGTTTGATATCAAAGCGTTGGCGAAGCCTTGTTGTCAGACGGCTCGCTTTTATAGTTGCTATTGTTGATAGTGCGGAATTCATGCTTAGCAACAGACGTAGTTTTGAGTGACCGCAGAGTTTTCGCCTAACCCACCAAATTAATTGAAGATTTACAAAATTGGTTGGTATACCCTGAACAGGAGATACCGCCCCCTAGTAACATCAAAGCCTAGATGGATTAGCAAAACTGTATCAATTGCTGCTGTTTTCCAACATTGTTGGTAACATAATGTAACAGTTTTAAGTAAGTCATTCACAAGAACATCACCTATTTCCGCAAGGAGGCTCGCGCCATAATCTTTGATTTGGCGTCGAGACGGCAGGCGCTACAAGTCGGGAAACCCGCCCAACGCGCTGCCTCAGGAATTGTGGGTTAAAAACGCAACATCCCCCGACTAATAGTGACCATAGGTTACTGAAGGAGTGGGGATAGTTAAGTTTTTAACAATCTCTGGAAACCCAGGATGAGAGATTGTAGTCTCTAATTGTAATCACCTGTGAGTAGATTGAACTCATGGAACAAGTACTAACGCTAGTTTGCAAACTTAACCCCACGCTATCGCAATCCGAAAAGTTGGAAGTAGTTCTTCATGCTTTTGCTGCCGCTTGTAACTACACTAACGAGGTTGTGAAACCACAGATAACCAGCAAAGCAACTATTCAAAATGTTGTTTATGAGGATTTACGTTCAAAGTTTGGTTTAGCTGCAAATTTAGCTGTTAGAGCTTGTGCTAGGGTCGGCGCTAATCGACTAGTAGCCAAGAAAAAAGGTAAGCCTGTAAAAGCATTTACAGCGGTTTTCACATGAATAGACCACAGTGAGCAAACCAGCCCAAAGCATCATCACAGGAGATTTGCTCAGAAATGATTTCGGTTAAGGCTTGGTTGAGTGTCTCAGTAGTTCTAGCTTTTAC
>NZ_JABXYX010000135.1 GCF_017982655.1 Brasilonema sp. CT11
GACTTAAGTAGTTGGCGATAGCTTCGCTGCTGCGCGGAGCGCAGATCGCAATCCGTTTCGGCATAGTGTAAGTAGACGCACTGCAACGATTCCATCTTTATTATAACTAATCAACCGGACATGATATTACAGATAATTCATTTTCTGCAGTTTTTGCTTGAGAATTAGTGGAATTGTAACCAGCCAGCCAAGAATTATAGCAGGGAACAGGCAACAGGCAACAGGCAACAGGCAACAGACTTGAAAGTCTCTTGGTGACCGTGTTTTCTCATTAGTTCGTGTCCTAATCTACCTGGCGACTGCTATAAAATAAGGGCGGAGTTCTCGCCACAAACGCCAACCAACCCAAACTAGAAATAACCCCAGTAATACCGTTTCACTTTAAGGTTGATACAAATAGGGAGCAGGGGGCACCCGAGCAGGGGGCAGGGGGAAAGAATTAGAGATTAACCATTTGTATCAGAATTTTCGTCAAAGGGTATAACAGCCAAAAAATAAAGTTCAGCAGCTTCAGCATCCACGGACTAATAGACCACTAAGGTGAGAACTTTGGCAAAGCCCAATCAAATCTGGATAACTGGTACTCAAACCATTCTCCAACTTGTTGTTGCAACTGGGAACCCTGCCAAATCCAGCTTGTTTTTTCAAAAGCATCTGCAGACATACAAATTATGAATTATGGAAAATTCAACATTGAACACTCATAATTCATAATTTTTACCGTTTTTTTGTACCATTACCCAGCCAATGATAACAAGAAGCGCACCGACGGCAAGAAATCCTAAATCCCAGGCTAACTGATTCGGTCCTGGTTTTACATGATGGATGCCAAGAATATGATGGTCAATCACTCCTTCTACCAAGTTGAACAACCCAGCACCGGTAAGTATGGAGCCAAAGTAGATATTGGATGACCAAGGAACATCTTCACGCCCTCCTGCTCGCCACAGCAACACCACTCCAATCACAGTCATTATCCAATCAAAGGCGTGAAATAAGCCGTCCCAGATTGTATTCATATCTATATTAGACATTGTGGTCAGAGGTCGAATGTTACTCAACATATGATGCCACTGAAGAATCTGATGCAATACAATGCCATCAAAGAAGCCACCTAGACCTATACCTAGGAAAATTCCAGCAACAATCAACGGGGCGCTTTGGTTGCTCTTTTCACTTTTTGCCTGCATTATTAACCTCTCGCTACGACTTTTCACTTCACAATAGAACTCTGTTTTGAACGCAATCTTCTACCTTGAGACAAGTACTGCGGTGGAATTCAAAGCAGACTGTTTATTGCTAGTATCTACCGTGATAGTGAATATTAATGTATCAAACAGCAATTTTCAAATGACTATTTACTTTTACAAGGTTTGGCAGCCCTACGGCTGTTTTTCCAATTTTTCTTCTCATGGAATTGTCATGCAAGAGATCTTTTGGTCAACAGTTGAGCATTATTATCAAGCTCAAAAGTTTGTTGGAACCTCAGATGCTATGATCATACCTCTTATCCATAGTGCTGAAACACCAGAACTTGCGGCAGCATTAGGACGCGACTGCACGCGCCAAGTTCGTTTAGACTGGGAGGAGGTCAAAACTCAAGTGATGCGAGAAGCTGTACTCAAAAAGTTTATCACACATACCGAGATTAGAGAAATCCTTTTAATGACTGGTGATAACTTGATTGTAGAAAACTCACCAAATGATTATTTCTGGGGTTGTGGTGTAGATAAAACGGGTCACAATCATCTCGGTAGAACCCTTATGAGTGTGCGTGAAGAAATCCGCAAAATACCATCTTTGTCAGTCGTTTCTGATTAGTTTAGGACTTACGCACGAGTTACGAAAGAACAAGAGTGTGAAATTGCTTGCTTACATCGCAACGGGTAGCAAGTACGTTATTTTTGCGTAAGTCCTGTACCCATTAAAAGCATAAAGGGCAAGAGTGGCTGGGAAAAGTCTTTGAAAGCTTTAGCAGCAGCTCTACCCGCTTCCGGTGAGCGTCGGGAGTATGTCACGGAGATAACTTTCTACTTAAAATTAAAAAGATTACTATGTT
The DNA here is from genome assembly GCF_017982655.1 of Brasilonema sp. CT11. Lineage (GTDB taxonomy): Bacteria > Cyanobacteriota > Cyanobacteriia > Cyanobacteriales > Nostocaceae > Brasilonema. The sequence goes on from NZ_JABXYX010000135.1 coordinate 2,060, forward strand.
ATAAAATTAACAACTATTCCATGAGCTGCTGAACATCAAGGAACTGAAAGTTCTACTTTTGTTGCAAATTATGCAATCCTTGTGATATCTTTACCCCTAATGGTTACTCTTACTTTCAACAGATCTTAGTAACCTTCAATTAATTACTCAAAATCCAATGATACTAAGGCTTACAGTACTTTTCGGCAGCTTAGGACAAAAAAATAGTCCACCTTAAAATGATATTGAAACGAGCGCAAGAAGGCAGCTATGCAAGCAGCATAAGGCTGTAATGCTGTTCATGCAATTAGCTTTTGCCTATTTATAAGTCAGTCGGTACAAAAAGACTATATTGAGTTTTGTAAAAAGTGTTAAATGAGCTGTTTCTATGCAGTTTGCTAATTTTACATTTCGTTAGATAAGTGATTTTTTTTACGCCGACTTACTTAATTGTCTAGTTATTTCTGCCATACTTTACTAAATATCGAACACATTAAGATTCAAAGTATCTGTTCTATGAGCAGAATTGCAGGATAAAAATTAACAAAAGCAAAGAAATTTCCGAAAAGGTAACATCAATTCTTTGTGTTGGAATTACGTTGTGTTGAGATATCTCTATTCACTGATATAACCAAGTCATGTTTTCATCGAAACAAGAAAACGAATTTCCTAGCGATCTGTTTTGAGAAGCCTGTGAACTGGAAGTGAATGCCAAACAGAGTAAAAAATGTGGCTGACAAGCTGTATATCTAAAATTCTAACCCCTTAATAGCAGAGGACAACTTGAACATAACCGTTTTGAAGCGAGAATGGTTCTCCAATACAAAAGGAGATATCTTATCAGGTACTGTAGTAGCGCTAGCACTGATTCCAGAGGCGATCGCATTTTCAATAATTGCAGGCGTTGATCCAAAAGTTGGGTTGTACGCCTCGTTTTGCATAGCTGTTGTGACAGCTTTTGTGGGGGGACGTCCTGGACTGATTTCGGCTGCAACGGGAGCAATGGCGCTGTTAATGATCACATTGGTAAAAGAACACGGACTGCAATATTTGTTTGCAACGACAATTCTAACTGGTGTGATTCAGATTATCTGTGGCAAGCTCAAGCTAGGTCGCCAGATGAAGTATGTGCCACGAGCAGTCATGCTCGGGTTTGTCAATGCCTTGGCAATCTTAATTTTTATGGCTCAGTTACCACAGCTGGTTGGGGTACCCTGGCAAGTTTATATCATGCTCGCTGTGGGTCTTGCCATCATCTACTTGCTACCCCGCTTCACCAAGCTTGTACCTTCGCCATTAGTTGCGATTGTGGTCTTGACAGCCTTTTCTATTCTTACGGGGATTAAGGTTCCTACAGTAGGCGACATGGGTGAATTTCCTACTACCTTCCCCTTATTCAGCTTACCTACAGTTCCATTCACCTTTGAGACACTCTCAATTCTGTTTTCCTACGCATTGCCTTTGGCTGTGGTGGGTTTACTGGAGTCATTGTTAACTGCGTCACTGCTCGATGAACTGACCGATACCCCAAGTGATAAAAATAGAGAAGCTGTAGGTCAGGGTGTTGCCAACATTGTGGCAGGATGCTTTGGCGGGATGGCAGGCTGTGCGATGATTGGTCAGTCGGTAATCAATATTAAATCTGGGGGACGCAGCCGTCTTTCCACCTTATGTGCTGGGGTGTTGTTACTGTTTTTCATTTTGGTGTTAGGTAACTGGGTGCGGCTGATACCAATGGCATCCCTAGTTGCAGTGATGATTATGGTTTCTATTGGAACTTTCAGTTGGTCATCTCTGATGAACGTACATCAGATACCGAGAAGTGAAACTGCTGTCATGATGACAACGGTTTTCATGACTGTACTCACACACAATCTAGCGATTGGAGTTGTTGTAGGAGTAGCATTTAGCACCGTTTTGTTTGCCCGCAATATTGCCAAAATTGTGTATGTAGACACAGTTCTTAGCGATGAGAAAACTCATCGGATTTACAGCGTTGCAGGTCAACTTTTCTTTGTATCGGTGGAACAATTTCTTGCTGCTTTTGATTTTAGAGAAGAATTGCAACGTGTCAAAATTGACCTGACCCACGCTCACATTTGGGATCAAGCAGCAGTTGCAGCCATCGATAGAGTAGTCATTAAGTTTCGTAGAAATGGTGTAGAAGTAGACCTTGTGGGACTGAATGAAGCGAGTGCCACATTGCTAGAAAAGCTGGCTATTCACCATAAACCAGGCGCGCTAGAAAACCTTAATAACCACTAAATTAAGTAAGTCGGGTTAAAAAATCCACTTATGTAACTAAATGTAACATTAGTTGACAGTCTCCACTAATTTGAAGCACATGCAGACTTAATTATACTTGAAAAATGAGGTGAAAATGCTGAAGTTGCCTCAGGACACCTCGGCGCAAACTTAAAACGAATGGTGCGCTCTAGTACTCGATCAACCTTAAATTGCCGAGTTAGAACAAGCAGCGAGCACCTGAGCAGGGGAAGATAAGAAAATTTTTCATGTGTTATTGGTGTACATAAGTAAGTCGGTGCAATAAAACCAAACTGTGTGAAGAAAAGTCAATAAGACTCAAACTCTTTCTCTCCCTGCTCAGGTGCTCCCTGCCTTATTCCAACAATAATTATTTACGCCGATCTAGCTTGAAAATAGAACTCAGAACGGACTGCGTCCCGCTGCGCTAACAGAACTCAGAAGAAAAGAGAAATTTTCATGTGTTCTGGTGTACGCAGTTCATGACGGCTACTTAGTTCATGACGACTACTTACTGATACTTTTGTACAATTCCACTCTGCTTAAGAATAGAGACGTCCGGAGTATTATATGTCATCGAATACCGAGTCTATGTTTTTAAAAATTTTATGATTTTTATAAAAAAAATACTGTTTCTTTACATAAAATTTGCAAATGAATTTTAGTATAGTAATTGCAGACTACTTGTGTCAGTAAAAAGGCGCTTTAGTAAATATGTAAGTTTTCTTGGCACATCATGATTACAACAGCAGCAAACTACAAAAACCGGCTGCAGAAAAGCCGTTATAGTAGTCGAGGAAGTATTTACTTATTCGCTCCGATGGTTGACTTCAATGTAATGGCTGATGTTGGAGATACTCCTCCTTGATTCAGATGTGCTTATATCTGCTTGGAAATTTTATGAGAGACTTAATAATTGAATCTTTGTGGAGTGAAAAGATTTCGCTCTTGGTTTGGAATAACTTCAAAAGATGCAATTAATCTGAAATAACTGCTTTGAGATTTTGATAACTGAGTACCTGAATGAAAATAGCTTGTCGATCTGCTAACTGATGCAAATTGAGAGTTGGATGGTAGATGCTGCTGCGAAGCATTAAAATTCAGTTGTTAATCAATTCAAAAGATAAAAAAGTGGTTTATTTTATTTCCAAATAGATGTTAAGACTAAATACTAGCGACAGAATTTACTTGTGATCAAACAGATTATCTCTTGTGCGGTTACATCTAACAGTTAAATAATACATACATTTAATAGCTCCTAAAGTTAGAGCAAAATGTTTGGTTTTTTAAACATTTGCTCAACCTAATGTTAGCTATTATCTGATACTTTTTCGCTAATCTGCAATTAGAAAACGCAGATAATTAATATTATTTGCTCAGAAAAAATGTAAATTCTAATGATAAAATTCATTGGAAATACGAAATAATTCAAATCAAAAAATATCAAAAACCTACGGTATTTTATGGTGTCTACTGATCGAAAAATTCGTCTTCAATACTTAGATGGTATACGTGGTTTCGCCGCTTTATATGTAGTGTTCTCCCATATTTTGCCACACCAAAGTCACAATTTGCCTGCCTGGATTCTTCTAGCGACCAAATTATTGAGGTTTGGCTCTATGGGGGTTGCTGTTTTCATCGTTCTTTCTGGATACTGTTTAATGCTGCCAGTTGTACGACAAAAAACAGGTTATATTCCAGGAACATTGGTAGATTACTTTAAACGCAGATCACGAAGGATTTTACCACCCTATTACGCTACTCTTATTTTTTGTTTTTTAGTAACAGCAGCCATATTTGTTTTAGAAAAACTGACTCACTTTAAATGGCAAACTGTTCCTTACGACTGGTTTTATCCTAACTATTCTTTTGTTGATGTCATCTTACACCTACTACTGATTCATAATTTAACTCCAGGAACGCTAGCACATGCTATTAACCTGCCATTGTGGAGTGTGGCAGTAGAATGGCAAATTTATTTTTTGTTTCCACTGTTGTTACTACCTTTACTGAGACGTTGGGGTTGGTTATCAGTAATTTTAATTGCTTTTATAATTGGACTGACACCCCACTATTTATTCAATGGTTTGATGGACGTAAGCCGTCCTTGGTTGGTAGGTTCATTTGCTATAGGGATGCTAGCCGCTGAAATTGGATTTTCACAAAAACCTGATTGGATCAGGTTAAGAAAGTCTGTACCATGGTCTGTGTTAGCAGTTATTTTTGCTGGCATTGCTTTTTTAACAGAATGGAAAAGACTAAGATTAGATGCATGGATTTTTGAAAGTTTTGCTGCGCTAGCTGCAGCTTGTCTGATAATTTACTGCACTAACTTTATTCTTGAAAAAAATACGTTGCCAAAAAGGTTGCGCTTTTTAGAATCGCCTGTTGCAATCACACTCGGAGCATTTTCCTACAGCCTTTATCTCACTCACGGAGTGATAGTGACGCTAGTGCATCACTTTCTACACAACTTGCAACTACCTGCAATTAGGTATACAGTGTTACTGTATCTACTTAGTCTGGGAATATCGTTAGTATTTGCATACTTGTTCTATTTAGCTTTTGAACGGCGATTTACAACCAGTGGAAGATTAAAACACAAATCAATTGACTTAAAAAGCCACTAAATTTTATGCTACTTGAGATTTAAGCTAGAAGTTGTAAGCACTGTTTGCATAACCGCTATTGCGCTTTGCATATAAGACGCAGGCAAATAGAAGATTTTGCCAGTGGTTATGTAGTATTTTTTTTGTGCAAGTGTGTGTTTTGGTAAATCCCATGAAAGAGCTCCTCAATCGAGTTTATAGCTGGAAAAAACGCATCCAACGGCTACTTCTGCCGTCAGTGATGGTCATTCTGGCTTCTTTACTGTTTGCTACATCTGCTTGGGCGACAAGTGTGTATGATATGCCAACCATTACAAGTGGTGAACCCACTTGGGTTGTTGATGAAGCTGACGTCATCAGCCGTTTCAATGAAGGTAAGCTTAGCAGCACCCTGGGGAATTTGGCAAAGCAAACGGGTAACGAAGTAAGAATTTTAACAATGCGTCGCCTTGATTACGGTGAAACTCCAGAGAGTTTCACCAAAGCACTGTTTGAAAAATGGTTTCCAACAAAGGAAGCACAAGCAAATCAGACAATATTAATGATTGATACTGCAAAAAACGGTACCGCAATTATAACTGGCGATAAAGTGAAATCTTTGATGCCAGATGATATTGCTCTGAGTGTAGCTTCTGAAACCTTGACGGTACCATTACGGGATGGTGACAAATATAATCAGGCATTTCTAGATGCTAGCGATCGCATAGTCGCCGTTTTATCTGGTGAACCCGACCCCGGACCTCCCCAGATTACAGATAATGTACAGGTAAAAAGTACTTTTGCTAAAGCAGAAGACACCAACATCAACAAAGGTAATGCAACTGCTTGGGTGGTAGGACTTTTAGTCGCCGCCACGGTTATCCCAATGGCGACTTACTACATTTATCAAGTGTTTCAACCATCTTCTAACGGATGATGTTCGCTTATTAACCAGTTAATCAGTTATCAGTTATCAGTGAGCCAGCGCTGCAGGAGGGTCTCCCGACCTAGGCGACTGGCGAACCCGAAGGGTTATCAACTTCACTGTTGACTGATAACTGTTCACTGTTTTAATCCTGAACATAATCTTGTCCTGTCACTAAAGAAATCTCAGATCGGACAAACTCACGACCCAAATAAGCTGCATGGGTTAACTGAGTCACAGGAGGGGGCTGAGTTTCCTCAAATATTTTCACACACAATTCTTTTGCCGTTCTTCCACTAAACACAGTCGTGTGAGTGCGTTCCACCTTTTCCCGTGCTGGAATGACCTTACCAGTTTCTGGATCAACAGCTAAACCACGCTCATCAATCACATTCGTGAAATGCTTGGCATAAATTAATCCTTCCTCCCGATTTAAATAAATAATGAAATACCCACCGGGGTCAAGGTCAATGTGACGCTGAGAAAGTTTATCGTCAATTGCCGCCAAGTTTTCAACCGTCAAATCCATAATCACCATAAAAATTAACTTGTCTTAGGGGTTTTTTACCCCTTATTAAGTGTAATTCTTATCTTCCTTGCCGTTTGTCACATTTTGGTGATTCTAGCACAAGAGCGTTGCGGAAAATGCATAACAAAAATTCGTATTAGGGATTGGAACGAGTAAAAGGCAACTCGGCATTTATTGCGGAAATCTCCTGGTGTTCGATCTCATTCACCTCGCTGATATAATTTCGCAGAATTTGTCCAAGACGAGCATTGTAAAAGCGGTGCAAACTGTAATTGGCAGCCGCAGGGAAACCGCGACGTTTTTTGTGGCGTCCACCAGCACCAGGGTCAAAAATTTGGATACCGTTGGCGATCGCCCACTCTACTGGTGAATAATAGCAAGCATCAAAATGCAAGCAATCTATCTCTTGAAAAGAACCCCAGTAGCGTCCATACATCCTATCGTCCTTAAACAGACAAAAAGACATCCCCACTGGTTGACGAGAATCCTGTTCTGTGTATGCCGCAAAAAACACAACTCGATGGCGATAATGTGCGTATAGCTGTTCAAAAAATCTCTTTGTTAAGTATTTACTACCCCACCAGCCAAATTTATCACAGGTATCAGCGTAGAACTGATACATCAAAGGAAACAGTGACTGGGGAATTTCATCGCCAGCCAGAGGTTGTAGTCTCAAACCAGCTTTTTCCACGGCTTTGCGTTCACGCTTAATGTTACGACGCTGGTTGGCGTTGAACACTGCCAAGTAGTCATCAAAATTGTTAAACCCAAGATTTTCCCAGATGTAGCTGTGGTGCAGCCAAGGTGTGAAGCCTTGGCGTTCCAGAACAGGACGCCATTGGGGGTCTACATAAAGAAAATGACACCCAGAAATACGGTGTTTAGTGCAGAAAGCATCAATCTCGTGCACCATCAATGCCGTGATCTCATCTTCATCTTCCCCTGGCGCGATCAAAAATCGATAGCCTTCAGCCGGGGTAAATGGAGTCATTCCCAGCATTTTTGGGTAGTATTTTACACCAATGCGTTGTGCTAAGTCTGCCCACTGATGGTCAAAAACAAATTCGCCAGAACTGTGTCCTTTCAGGTAAAGTGGGGCAGCAGCAATTAGGGTTCTGTCTCGCCATACAGTTAAGTGATTTGGTAACCAACCAGTGTTAGCTGTAGCGCTTTGGGAGGCTTCGAGATTTTTCAACCACTCCCATTCTAAAAACGGAGTTTTAAGTGGTAATGCCAAAGCATCCCATGCCTCTTGGGGTACTTCAGCAATTTTTTTTATCCAAGCGACAGAAGAGCGAGGCTTGAGTTGTTCCACCATTAGAGGTTTTAAAGATACAAAATTTAGCACAAACTTTATTTAGCCTAGTCTAAATCTGTCGGTCGTTGCAGGCGATAATGCACAAAAACTTCCAGCAACTGCAGACGGGGAGCCAACTCAAAGGAAAATCAGCCACCTTCGACTGGTGTCGGTACAGAAGAAGGGGTGTGGGGGTGTGTAGCGAGCCGTAGGCTGGGTGTAAGGGGTTAGGGGCTAACCTCTACACCGGCGCGTTTCAGTCAAAATTAGCTTAAATTCTTGACGTTCTTTGCAAAAAAGCGCTCCTGCTGTTGTCATTACTTACTAACGCAAGACTTGCTGCTGAAAGAATCGTATTTCCGGATTGAGGCTAGCAGAATGTGTAGTAAGTATATGGACACGTTGGTAAGGCTTTCCCGCCTGAGTTCGTTGTTGCAGCAGTTGTGGGTGCGATACAGTTAGGGTTGTACCGTAAGCGCGTAGACTATCAGCACCGAATTAAACAGCATCTGAAGAAAAGTGATTTGCTCTTCCAAGTGTACAATGTCCGTCTTGGAACAAAACCGAGCAGGCGATCGCCTGACATCCGCTATTTTGCCGTCTGCACTCATCGCCAAAATCACAGTGGTATATGGGCGATGTTGTACCATTGGGTTGGTCTGATAGTTTTTGTTTTCTGTACAAAATGCTGATTTTCAAAAATAGTGATATAGGAAGCCTCCTCTGTCGCTATTTACTCTGTAATATTTATATGCAACACCAACCCCTGTATGAGCTAGTCTGTGTGAGTGTTTGTATAATAAGTTTTTTTTCGATTTTAAATTACTTTATATTTTTAATATGATTAGAAAATAGGATTTTTATAACTTAACACTACTAGCTGCTCTAGTTATTTAGGATTACTGTTGTGATTGGCACATACTAAGAGAGACTGCCGATGGCTAAACCCCGTCAATCATCCTTTCGTCGGATTTTAGTATCAAAAATCTTGCTTCTGTTAGTTCCGGTTTTATTGATAGGGGAGATTGTAGCCTATAAAAAGGCACGTTCTAGCCTTCTGGAAACTGCCCGTCAAAATTTAACAGAAAGTGCCGTTATCAAAGGTGAAAAAATTGTAGAGACGAGCGCTGCCCTGAAAACAAACTTGCTCAGTGCAAGTCAAACAACGGTTATCCAGTCAGGTTCGCCTCTGGAAATAGAACGATTTCTTAATCAAGTAGCCCAACGACTACCAAGGCAAGTAGAGTGTATTCAACTGACGCAGCCAGAAAGCGGTAATGTTGTTGCAAGTACTTGCGGCGATGAACCAATTGGTGAATTAAAATTTCCCATACCCAATGATGGGATTAATGTTGAAGCTATTTTACCACCCAAGCTGGGAACAACTGGTAGAAAAGACTTACCAAATCAACTGCGATTGCTGTTATCATCTCCCATCTACGATAGTATGGGAGACTTACGTTATGCCTTGATTTTTCGTGCGACAATACTGCAAGAAAAAGGGCGAACTAAGCCAGGTTCGCTAACAGGCTCAACGATGGTTATTGCTGATGATGGAACAATTATGGCACACCCAATTCCTAGTCGCGTTGGGACTAATATTGCTCAACATACAGATGCTGGGCGACTCAAAAAAATTGTAAAAGCTGCTCTGGCTGGTAAGAAATATTTTCTGCATTTATTTTTTGAAAATGAAGGTGAAGAATTACTTGCTGGCTATACTGCCATACCCAGTCCTTTAACAGAAGGGCAAGAGGGAAAATGGGTGATTATAGCTGTTACAGAATTGGATAATGCTTTATATGGTCTTGAAGGAATTAAAATTATCCTCATTGTTTTAACATTGGGTTTAATTGGCGCAAGTGTTTTGGCGTCGCTGTATTTAGCTCGTTATTTGGCACGTCCTGTAGAACAATTGCGAGACTACGCTATAAATCTTCACTTGAACCAATCAACACAACCAATTCCTGACAACTTCAAAATTCGGGAGTTTAACCAATTAGCGCAAGCACTCGGGCAAATGGTTGAACGGTTGAAAGCTTGGGCAGAAGAATTGGAAATAGCATGGAAAGAAGCAAAAGCTGCCAATCAGGTTAAAAGTCAGTTTTTAGCGACGACTTCCCATGAGTTGAGAAACCCGCTACATACCATCATTAGTTGCGTTCGTCTGGTTCGAGATGGTATGTGCGATGATCGAGAAGAAGAAATGGAGTTTCTCAGTCGTGTAGATGACGCAGCTATTCACTTATTAGGCATTATTAATGATTTACTTGATATTTCCAAAATAGAAGCAGGAAAGCTTTCAGTAGTTCTGCAACCTATTGATCTACGGCAAGTTCTTATAGAGGTTATCAACATACAATCAGTGAATGTTCAACAAAAAGGCTTGCAACTAAATATCCCTCAACTGAATGAGACAATTCCAGTTAATGCTGATGCAGCCAAGCTTAAACAAGTGCTGATTAATGTCATCGGTAATGCAACTAAGTTTACCGAACAAGGAAGCATTACAATCTCGACAGAAATTCAACCTAGAGATGATAAATTTGAAGTCATTATTTCTGTTACAGATACAGGTATAGGAATTGATCCCGCTCAACAGCAAAAACTATTTCGCCCTTTTGTGATGGTGGATGGTTCAGATTCACGTAAATTTGGTGGTACAGGACTAGGACTTGCCATTTCACGAAATTTAATGGAACTGATGGGGGGTACTATTACTCTTGAGAGTGCAGGTCTTGATCAAGGCACAACAATGATAGTAACTTTGCCTTTAATTGATGACTCACTGTTACCAGGCGCAGGAAGAAAAGAAAATTCACAAAACCTCGGTGTTCCCTTTGGGGATCAAGCAGTAAGAGGGGTAAAGCAAACAGCAGAAGAAGTTAGTTTACAAAAAAACCGCTTTCCGTCTACTGTTAACAAGGAATTAAAGAATTCAACACTGAGTGTGCAAAATGCAAAGTTTTGAAGCTCCGTGTCCATATCTCGAAGAGGTTGATCACGGAGCTTCAAGGAAGTGTCTTCCTATTGACATGATGTTGAGCTAACAAGATAAGCTAATCAACTATTTGATGGTTTTAAGAAACTTTTTCGAGCTTTTTCTCAGTAAATTGGGATGGTTTCTTACGTTTCAGTACTGAGCCAACACCGAGAGTGCCGAGGGCGAGTAAGCTAAGGATGGAGGTGGGTTCAGGGACTGTGATTATAGTTGCAGAGAAACTAATAGGTAACTCACTATCTTCCGAACCAAAATTTTCAAAACCTGGTATAAGTGGCGGCGCAGAAAAAACCTCTAAATAACCCGGTGTCGGCAAAAAACTAGCGAAAAACGGACTTGAATAGTTTCCCCTTGAGGTGGAATACCCAAAACCGTCACCCGTTAATTGCTGATTATTAAGACTAATTAAATTGTCAACCTTAAAAGGTTCGTTTCCCGGTATTGGAGTCCCGGCTACTTGCAGACCAGTAATTGTTTCACCATTTCGTGTACCAGTAATTCCAGTAATCAGGTAAAAACCTAAATCGTTAGGGGTGTTATTAGTGGTGAAAGTGCCGCTCGCCGCTATGCCAGTACCAGAATAATTCCAGTTCCAATTTAAAGCACAGGCGGATTTCATTGTCCCAAAAACCAGTCCAAATGTGGCGGCGGTGGCTGTGACAGATAGTAGAGCTAGATTTTTCATGGAAGTTGTTAGTGTGAGCGCAGATCTTATAGATTGAGTTAACTTACAGCGCAACTCAAAATTAATGGCAGTTTAACACCAAAGATACACGGGAGCGACAGCTAAGAAACGCGATCTGCATAAGTCGAATACATTTAAACGAGTTAACACGGAGTAAGACCAATAAGCTAAAAGGTTGAAAAGCATCTGTCGTTGAAGCCAGAAGCCCACACTTACTCCGCTACTGAGAAGTGTGGGTAGTTCACTCTTCATTTGCATCAAGAAAAACAGGGTTGCCACCATTATTAAGAGATTCTGTCAAAGCAGCAAGAATTTGCACCAACTGCGTGCCTACCTTACCAGAGGACACTTTGGAGGGACTATTTTCAAGCACACAAGTGATAAAGTGATTGCACACTCGCCCTAATGGTTCACCTGTTTCTATTTCCAGGACTTGTTGCTTCTGATTCACAGGAATAAATCGATTTTCCTGCACCTCAAATTCGCCGTGCAGTATCGTCAAAGGTGAAGTACGAGACATTTCATCAAAAATCAGACTACCAAGATTTCCAACAACTCCTAGTCGTCGTTGTTTATCAGGATTAAGCCAACATAAGTGAATATACGCTTGAAAGTTGTTCGGATATGTAAGTGTCAGCCAGACGAGGTCGGATAATCCTTGGACTAGAGAGGAATTTGACTGCTCCCCTGCAAGCTTTGGTTGCAGCCACACTGTACCTGTTGCTTGTACTTTCACTGGAATTTGATTTAGCCAAGAATTAAAGATGGCAATATCGTGAATGGCTAAGTCCCAGAGTGCATCAACATCTTGGCGAACTGGTCCTAAATGAGTGCGAGTAGCGTAACCATAACGTAAATCACCTAATTGACGCGCCTGTAAAACAGCTTTCCCTTGCTCAACTGCTGGGTGAAATAAGTAGGTGTGGTCAATTATCAGGTGTCGTTCCTGTTTTTGGGCAAGTTGGCACAGTTCTTGACATTCTGCTGGGTTAAGAGTTAAAGGCTTTTCTGCTAAAACGTGGTAACCCCAATGCAAAGCATCGCTAATTAAGGAGTAATGCGTGCTGGCGGGAGTGGCAATAACAACGGCTTCTAAACCTTCTACTTGCTGTATTGCTTGCCACTCTGTTGTCAGTAAAATTTCGTCACCTAAATTTTGCTGCCGTTTCACCGCCGCCAAACATTCTGGGTTCGGATCGACTACCGCCACTACACTTGCTTGCGGATGTTCTAAAAAATTTCTTAGCAAATGAACGCCCCAACGTCCAACACCAATTACAGCAATTTTAATTTTTTTAATCATTAGTCATGAGTTATTAGTCATTAGCTGTGACGTAGACGCCCGCCAGAAGCCTTCTCCCGTTACTACAGTTCCGTATGCCCCGTACTGTAGGCATACAAAGTAGCGTCTGCTGACAGGAGAAGAAAGAGTAAGACAAAAGATAACTCACATTAGCTTATCATTTACTTTTTTATTTCAGGGCTTTTCCTGATTATCCAGTGATAAAAAAGCAACTTTTGCAGCAGCTTGTTCGGCAGCTTTGATAGAGCGTCCCTTTCCTTCACCAAGCTTTTGTCCGTGTAGCCATACCTCAGCCAGAAAACGTTCTTGATTGTGCTGCGGTTGATTCATTTCCATCACTCGATATTCAGGTAAGACTTTATACTTTGCTTGAGTCCATTCTTGTAGGGCGGCTTTGTAGTTAAATCTAGCCGGATCGAGGCGAATTTCTGCAGCAAGTTTTTTGAAGTGAGGATCTAGCCAAGAGCGGATCAGTTCGAGACTGTGTGTACTCAAATAAAGAGCACCTAAAATTGCTTCAAAAGCATCAGCCAGTCTTGACTCTTGACCAACTTTATCAGCAGTCGCACTGCCTGCAACTAGTAAATGTAACTCCAAGCCGTATTCTCTGGCTAGTTGGGCGAGAATGCGATCGCTCACCAACACCGAACGAATAGCTGCAAAATCTCCCACTGGACAATTAGGATAAGTTTCCCATAGAACAATAGCAGCCACTAATCGCACGACTGCATCGCCGACAAACTCCAAATGTTCATAATTTGCTGACTCGGAGACAGTGGGATGAGTCAGCGCTAAGTCCAGCAGTTGCCACTTTATCGGCGCATCTGCCTCAAGACCTAATTTTCTGACTAAGCTTTCGAGTTGTCGTTGACGGCGTGGATAAGCAATGCTCATTAGTTATTAATCATGAGTCATAAGTGAGCCAGCGCGGACGCCACATGCCTCTGTCGGGAAACCCTCCTGCAGCAGTGGCTCGTCTTGGGGAGGCAGTGCGTTGCGGAGCCAGTGCTGTTCGCGCAGCGTGGCACTTTGTGCCATAGACGGGTTTCCCGTCGCAGGCATCTGGCGTTGGGGTTTCCAAGGCACGTTTTCGGGGGAAGCTTCCCCCGAAAAGCTGCCGCCCTGTTGTAGCACCTGCCGTGGTTTCCCCCATGTTAGCGGAGCGAGCCGTAGGCTGCGACTGGCGAACCCGTAAGGGCGATCAGTCATTAGTCATTGCTTGTTAACAAACGACTAAAGACCAATAATAAAGCACAAAAAAGAGAGAGAGAGTCGGAACGTAAGCCGGGTTCTGTTCTCTTTTATAGAAACGTAACATATTACGTTTCTACATTTAAGAGGGCGGTTATCTATCTGGGACGTTTGTTACCAAACGCCTCTAGCGGATCTTATGAGAGCGGAACTGGTAAAAGACCAACCGTAGTTCCTTCACCTTGCTCCCAACCGGGGTTTACCGAGCCATGATCTCTCGATCATGCTGGTGCGCTCTTACCGCACCTTTGCACCCTTACCAAAATCAATTCAAAAACATTATTCATTTTGAACTTTGAATTTTGAATTGATTCTGGCGGTATGTTTCTGTGGCACTATCCTCGCGATCGCTCGCACTGGGAGTTACCCAGCAAGTCTGGTCTTTCGGGAGCCCGGACTTTCCTCAAACCAGTTTCAACGAAACTAGTCTGTAACCACCTGCGCCTACTCTCTCCCAATATCCAGTGTAATCTTTGAATGACAGAACCACTCGTTTAAGTTTACCGCCTCTGATTCCAAGGCAAGGCATACGTCCAAGGGAGTTTTCTAACAGTGAAGGGACACTTGACAATGCAAAGGGGAGGTGCTTTTGTACCGTGAGCGATACCAATATTTGTTTCGGCTAGCCTGAACACTAAATCTAGTGAGAAATCAAAGTCACGTTTTCTGCTCATAAATCTGTTAAACTCTTTTCTTTGTGCCCTGATGATGCTTGTTTTCCATTTGAGGACATTGGCTATCGAGCATTTTGTTGCTTTGTATGTTCCAGATAATTTATCGAACTGGAAAACGCTTTCAGATGAAACTGATTCTTTTAGTGTTTTTTTAGGAACAATGAGACTGGGGCTTTGAAATACGCCTAAGTCACGAGTCATATCTGGTGACATGCGAATGACTCGCTTTGAAGTTCCGTCAAATTCCTCAAAACCGCAATTGTCCCAATCAACGTATATTGCTAAATCCGAGGATTTATTTTCAATATTAATTGACAAAGATTGTGGTTTTTCAATATCGTGCGTTTTTGCAAGTCCCCCAAAACTAATCCCAATCATGTCTTGAAGACTTTGTTCTTTCAGTTGTTCGTCTACAGATGCTTTATTAAAATCTATTTTTATTTGTTCGGCAATTGACTCAATCATTTGATTGATGGTGTAACTAATGCCAATTATATAAAGCGTCAAAATTAGTAAATTGTTGTCAGTGTTTCCCATAATTTTAGTCTATGAACTCCTTTGTATTCACTTTTTATCTTCCACTGAGTGATCATGTCAAATTTTGGCATCAGGATTAATTTTAGAAAAATTCTTAAACCAGCCTCTCCGCCAAAAGAATAAGACCTGCACAAAGGCAATTACTGCCATCAATGCTAAACACATAGGATAACCCCAATACCAGTTGAGTTCAGGCATATTTAATGGCGATTTTTCCGTACTGAAATTCATACCATAAATTCCGGCGAGAAAAGTGAGGGGAATAAAAATTGACGATATAACAGTCAAAAACTTCATAACTTCATTCATTTTGTTACTTACTGCCGAAAGATAAACATCCATCAATCCTGTGGCAAGTTCCCGGTAAGTTTCTAGCATATCCATTACCTGCACCGTATGGTCATAACAGTCTCGCAAGTAAATTCTCACTTCTTCACTGATGAGTTCACTGCCATCCCGAATCAAAGAATTTATTGCATCCCGTTGAGGCCAGATGTAGCGACGCAGTTGTAACAATTCTCGCCTAATTTGATAAATTTTTTGTAGTGTGTACCGCGAAGGGTTTTGCATCACTTCTTCTTCTAAATCTTCAATTTGCTCACCATAATCCTCCAGAACCGGAAAATAACCATCGATAATTGCATCCAATAAACTATAGGCTAAATAATCTGCTTGGCGCTTGCGGATAATACCTTTGTTGTTACAAATTCGCGCTCGCACTCCTTCTAAGCAATCATGATCTGGTTCTTCTTGTACTGTAAGTAAATAATTTTTTCCTAGCACCAGACTCACTTGCTCACTATAAAATCCATATTTTTTTTCTTTTGGCACAACCATTCGGCAAATAATCACCAAATGGTCTTCATAATCTTCTATTTTTGGACGCTCTACCAAATTGACAATATCTTCTAGAACTAAAGGATGTAAATCAAACACATCCCCCAGTCTTCGCAAAATGCCTTCATCCCCTAAACCTTGGACTTCTACCCAAGAAACAGATGCTGTATCTAGATACTCAGCGCACTCTTCCGGGGTTTTGATTTCTTTACGGATAACATCGCGAGTATTATAGTCGATCAATGTCATCTGTGGTGGTGAAGCATCTGTGGGAATAATGATGGTTCCTGGTATGCTAGCTGGTTGGTGATAGAACTCATCTTCGTTATCAGGTTTAGTGAGCATTTGAGGGGAGCGACGAACTTTTCTTGCCATGAATTTTACCTAATAGAGTTATTAGTCATGAGTTATTAGTCATTTTTTTGTGACTTGGTGACTCTCGACTTTTGGTAACGCGATGGATCGAATTTCTCTCTATTATTTATCAGTAATTTCTGTAGTACTATAGTGCATTTGTTCTATGAGTGCATTTTAGTTCTCATTTTATTATGAGAGCGGTGTCTTCTATGTCTTATGTTAAAGGCAGGTCAGATATCCATCCCATAAAAGCGATCTTGAACACAGCCAAGACCACTATAAATTAGCAATACCATGAAAAAACAGTTTGGCTTGCAAAGACAAACTGCTTCAAAAATCTTAATACAATATTTGATTAAGTAGATCAATATTAAAAAACGTATAGGAATCCGGTTTGATTTGGTGAGACCAGTGCTTGATGAGGGGAGCCACTCCGTTGGGCGGCTCTGCCGACTTGAAGGATGTGGCGTTTTCCCGACAGAGGCATCTGGCGGAGCGCGTTAGCTCCGGCCCCCTCCCTTTCAAGGGTAGGTATTTAAAAATCAGGCAGTAGAGAGAGTAATTTGAGAGACATGAAGTTGTGGAGTGAAGCTAGGCCAATCCTCAGGGAAAAAACCACCTTGGGGTAATGGAAGGCGATTAA
>NZ_JABXYX010000136.1 GCF_017982655.1 Brasilonema sp. CT11
GATACTTTACTGCAAGGGTCAGCCGATTTGATAGACGAAGCTGAAAAATATAAATAAGACTAATCATTCATTCATTAAGTTCGCGAATAATATCCGCGAACTCACTTTTTTGTCCAAAGTCCAATTCTTGACTACCAACACTATTCTCTCAAGTTGCAAATTTACTTGTGAAGTGCACATAAACTCTCGGCTGCAGAGAAACTAACGAATGCTTGAGTGAGGCTACTCCTTCAAGTCAGCCAACTTGTGGAAGCAGGAAACCCACACCATCTTTGAAATTCCCCACCATAGCGCAAGCTTAGTGGGGCAGGATGTCAAAAACTCCCACTAATCATCCCAGCAAGGACAATAAAACCAATCCACACATTTTGTCGGAACATTTCAGCATAAGCAGAGTTCGGTAAATCTTTCTGGCTTAAGCGTGTGAACTGCCAAATCCAACTTACACTAGCAATGGCAAGACTAATCCAAAAAGTAGGACGCAGTTGTAGAACTAAACCTAGCCAACTCAGTAAAAAGACAGTGCTAGTAAAGAAAATGCCAATTGCAACAGGCGCGAAACGACCAAAAAACAAAGCGCTAGAATTGACGCCAATTCGTCGATCGTCCTCCTTGTCACTCATGGCGTAAACTGTATCAAATCCTAATGTCCACATCACAGTAGCACCCCAAAGTAGCCAAGTTGGGAGTGAAAGGTTATGCGTCACTGCACTCCAGCTAATCAAAACCCCGAAACCCCAAGCTATAGAAAGAACCAGTTGCGGAACAGGAAACACGCGCTTTGCGCCAGGATAAAGCAAAATGACTGGAACTGCTGCCACACACAACCAAAATGAGAGTACGTTAAGATAGAAGGCAAGAACTGCAGCACATGCCATCGCCACTATGGCAATTATGATGCCAACTTTCACAGTCAGCGCACGGGAAGCAAGAGGGCGATCGCGAGTTCTTTCCACCTGTGGATCTATATCTCTATCCCACAAATCATTGACGACACATCCAGCAGCACTTGTGGCGAGAGTACCCAAGATGATCACTCCAACAAGTGGTAAGGGTGGTTTTCCAGCAGCTGCCAAAAACACAGCCCATAAAGCGGGAATCATTAAAATTAACCGTCCTTCTGGTTTGTGCCATCGCAAAAGCCGGATAATCACAAGCCACATGGGTTGGGTGTTGTGTTCTTTTGTAGTTAGCATAGGTAGTAAAAGATGACTAAAGATAGATTGGTTCACACATATTTACATCTATAGAATATCTTTATCTGATATTTATAAAGTCACAACCACAAATCACAACTTGGGATAGAACCAGGAAGTCATTTTGGTTGTGGATCAGGGCTTCTACTTAAGAACAATTTTGTTGTACAAAATACATTGTCTCGTCGATACGTCGGGATTGCCAGGTTTTACCATCCTTAACAGAGAGAAACGATAGATGGTGAATTTAGTTTCAGCTAACTGGGAGAGTGTTCCGACTCAAACAGCAAAGCAACATCGAATTATTGCTGCGATTGACTTAGGAACCAATTCGCTACACATGGTAGTAGTGCAAATTGAACCTATACTGCCATCTTTTAACATTATCGGCAGAGAAAAAGAAACCGTCAGACTCGGCGATCGCGAGATCAAGACGGGGAATTTGAAACCAGAAATCATGCAAAAGGCGATCGCCACCTTGGGACACTTCCAAGAGATCGCAAAAACTCTCAACGTCGATACAATAATTGCTGTCGCAACCAGCGCCGTACGAGAAGCCCCCAATGGTAGAGATTTTTTGCAAAAAGTTGAAGATGAAGTCGGTTTAAGCGTTAAATTGATTTCTGGTCAAGAAGAAGCGCGGCGAATCTACTTGGGCGTACTATCGGGGATGGAATTTGACAACAAGCCCCATATTATTATAGACATCGGTGGCGGTTCCACAGAATTAATTTTGGCCGATAGTCACCAAGGGCGAACGTTCACCAGTACCAAAGTTGGTGCAGTCAGACTCACCAGTGAGTTAATTACCACTGACCCAATTAGTAACACGGAGTTTCAGTACCTACAAGCATATGCACGGGGGATGTTAGAACGTGCTGTTGAAGAGATCCAAGCAAATCTTAAGGATGGAGAATCCCCCCGTTTAGTAGGTACTTCCGGCACAATTGAAACTCTGGTGATGATTCATGCACGGGAAAAGGTAGACTCTGTTCCTTCTACGCTCAATGGTTACGAAATGAGCTTAAAAGATTTGCAGGAATGGGTCAATCGCTTACGGAAAATGAGTAACTCAGAACGAGCTGCAATTCCCGGTATGCCAGAAAAACGCTCTGAAGTTATACTTGCAGGATCAGTGATTTTACAGGAAATAATGCTCGTTTTGGGGCTAGAGTCAATCGTAGTATGCGAACGTGCCCTAAGAGAGGGTATGATTGTAGACTGGATGCTTACTCACGGTTATATTGAAGACCGTCTACGTTACCAAGGTTCAGTAAGCCAGCGGAGTGTGCTGAGAATTGCGAATAAGTACGACGTCAATTTAGAACACAGTGATAGAGTTGCAGTCTTTGCCTTAAGCATATTTGACCAAACAAAAGGAAAGCTCCACTATTGGGGTTCAGAAGAACGACAACTCCTTTGGGCTGCGGCAATATTGCATAATTGCGGTCATTATATCGGCCATTCATCTCACCACAAGCACTCTTATTATCTCATTCGTAATGCTGAATTACTAGGCTATAACGAAACACAGATAGAAATAATTGCTAATATAGCACGTTATCATCGCAAATCTCCACCTAAGAAAAAGCACGAAAATTACCATAATTTAGAGGGCAAAAATCATCGACAAATTGTCAGTCAATTGAGTGCTATTTTGAGATTGGCAGTTGCTTTGGATAGGCGGCAGATTGGAGCAATTGTGCGAGTAGAGTGTGAATATCTAACTGAAGAACAAGAATTGATTCTGAAAATTTTTCCATCCCACGCCGATGATGACTGTGCTTTAGAACTATGGAGTTTGGATTATAAAAAGGCTGTATTTGAAGCAGAGTTTGAAGTGAAATTGGTGGCGACTTTGGAATCGGTTACAGTAACTGCTAAAGATTAGATATTTATCACGTTTTGAACCATAAGTCACCACTGACCTGTTGAGTGGCTGTGTTTTTCATGTTTTATACTCTCCCGCAGACTGAATGTGGGTTATGAAAGTTAACAATACCCAATTCGCGTGTATTTTGTCGAGCTAAGACTGTCCGACTTGGGACAGGTATGACTAGTGGGACTTAGACAAAAAGTAGCCAGAAAATAACCTCAAATCTATATATAGAGAGACTTTGACATCATTTTGTCTAGTCTCTTGATATATCTGGGTTTCAGGCATTTTTTAGCATTTGGTGTATTTGCCTTGTCCTGCATGGGTTTGGGGCTTATTTCTACCTCAAAAATGTTTAAGTCCCGCCCACATTCCGCACCTTGTAGTGTCACATAGGATAAGGTGTGGGCAAGGGTGGAGCAAACTAGTATACAAGTACTAAAAAACAGAGAACACAGAAGAAGTGCGATTGCGCAAAGCAAGAGACGCTGCTAGGCGTATCGTCAGCAAAGATGAGCGGCTGTGTACCTTGGAACGCATAAAAATTTTTAGTCTCCCTTATAAAATATTTGTTGAGTTAAAAAGCAAAAATTGTTAAGTCATGAAAGGCACATTAATGACGCTAGTTACGACTAGCATGTTAGTTTTTACAGGACTTACGCAACTGGCACAGGCGATCGCTCAAATTTAGTACATTTGTATTAAAGGTTTCGGCTATTTGCAAGGCTTTGCAGAATATCTAACGCATATTTTTTATATGCTGCAAAGCGTAAAAGCTACGGATACGCCGATGTTCACTTTACATCAGTAAACGCGCGGTGGTTCAAGTCATAAGATAGGATATAGCCATCGTACTATTAGCCCCACCTTAGCAGGGGTAGAATCAATGATAATTGCTGGTTGGTACGATTATTTTAGCCATTAAGGTGTCGTGGTGGCGGCGGTAGCTGCCAAGTGTGCTCAAGCCGTAGGCGCAGGGGTAGCGGTGGCGGTGGCGCGGTGTAATGTGTGGAGGTGGGGAAGTGGGGAGATATAAGTGAAATTGAAAAAAGTTTGGCGATCAACCATTCCTGAAATTGGTGTACCTCACGTACCTCAAAAGCGCTGTATTTTTATATTTTTGAATTACGATAAAAAATCAATCAAAATTTTTGCAAATTCAGCAGTATGACTATAAAGAAACCCGTGTCCGGCTTGTTTAATAATTTTGAGTTCTGAACCAGAAATTTTGTTATTCAAAATATTACTATTTACAGGAGGGATTACGGAATCGCTATCTCCAGTAATGATTAAGGTAGGTGCTTTAATCCCTTGCAATAAATTACAGGTATCGTGAGTATTGTGCGCCTGTATTTGTCTGCTTAAACCATCTGGTTGACTATGATAAGGTGAATTTTTTTGAAAAAAAAATTCTGCTTTTTTCCGGTTATTAGAGATAGCTAAGTATGATTTTGGAAAAAGAAGATCCAATAAATCTCCTTGATTATCTGGGTTGAAATCGCTACAACCTCCACCTGCCATTGTGCAGGATAATATCAATTTATTTAGCTTGCTAGCATGTCTCAAAGCAAACTGTTGAGCAATCATACCACCCATGCTGAGTCCAAGAACATGAGCTTGTACTATTCCTAGAGCATTAAGCAATCCTGCTGCATCATTTGCCATATCAGCAGTCGTGTAGTTGCCTGTTAATTGACTTTTTGTACGTCCAGAATCGCGGTTATCAAACACAATAACTTGGTAATATTTCGTCAGTTCATCAAGGAACACATCCCCCCAGTCCAAGAGGCTGAAGCTTAAACCCATAATCATGAGTAGTGGATATCCACTGCCTTTAACCTCGTAATAAATGCTAATATCTCCAACTTGTGTTTCTGGCATTTGAACATCCTCTTAAGAAAAAAATATAAAAATAAATATAAATAATAATAATTAGTTTTAAAAAGTTGATAAAAGCTTTCCGAGAATTTTATCAAAATTTACATCATTTTCACTGTCAATTTATTTTTAATATAAAACACTTAACATTACTATAGAAATCATATTTGATTTCTGAAAAAGGTTACGAGATAAAACGTCCCGATGTGAGCATGCTTATCCTCTAGTTGTTGGGCGCTCGGCGCGGCTACACCGCGCCATTGCTTGTGACAGTTGCGTAAGTCCTGTTTAATGGGATTGCTGTTGTTAGTATTTTGAAAGGTAAACCTGTTCTAGCTTGTATGAGTGGCACTAGTGGGCTTATGTTAGCGGTAGGAACCAAAGTAATAGGACGGTAATTTAGTGACTATTTACGCTCAATCTTTTGCTGCAAGTGTGGTGTAGCGTTATTTAAGTATTTATGCCTTCACAAATCGAAATAATTCGGTAAAATTAGTTAAAGCGATATTTCGCATTTGTAAAACAAAGGCATCAGCAATCTCATGCAATTGAAAAGCAATGCATCTCAACTACCCATCCCACGACTACTGTTGTTGATAGCCCCCTTTTTCTTATGGGGTACAGCAATGGTGGCGATGAAAGGAGTTATACCCCACACGACACCATTATTTATGGCGGGAGTGCGTTTGATACCGGCTGGCGTACTTATTTTGATGGTAGCAGCATGGATGGGTAGACCTCAGCCCAAAGGCTGGGATGCATGGCTGTGGATTGCTTTCTTTGCCTTGGTGGATGGAACACTGTTTCAAGGGTTTTTGGCGGAGGGATTGCTCAGAACAAATGCTGGGTTAGGATCTGTGATGATTGACTCTCAACCTTTGGCTGTGGCATTGCTGTGTTTGTGGTTATTCCAAGAACATATTGGTTTTTGGGGATGGTTAGGACTAGGGATAGGAGTCACAGGTATTAGTTTAATTGGCTTGCCGGATGAGTGGATTCTCCATTTTTTTAACTCAGACACGATTGTAGAGATATTGTCTGTAGCATCAATACAACAACTATTTGACAGTGGCGAGTGGTTGATGCTTCTAGCAGCGCTGAGTATGGCAGTGGGAACAGTATTGATCCGGTTCGTTAGTCGCCATGCTGATCCTGTGATGGCTACAGGATGGCACATGATTATTGGTGGTTTGCCTCTGTGGGGAATTTCATCAGCGCTAGAATCAGGGCAGTTGCAGAATATTGTTCCATCTGACTGGTTTGGGCTGGGGTACGCTACAGTATTTGGTAGTGCGATCGCCTACGGATTGTTTTTCTACTTTGCCTCTAGCGGTAATCTCACCAGTCTCAGTTCCCTCACCTTTCTCACACCCGTATTCGCATTGTTATTTGGCAATTTGTTACTTAAAGAAGTTCTCAGTCCGTTGCAGTGGGTAGGAGTCAGCCTGACTTTGGTTAGCATCTATCTCATTAACCAGCGTGAAACTCTCTCTGGGTTAACCAAGAAAGTTGCTACAAGAGAAAAAACTATCACACAGCAACAACAAGTTTTAGAAGCGTCTGCAAAGACGATAAACAAAGTTACCTTGCCTGTGAGAAAATCTGAATCAGAGATGTTGCCTTAAATAAGGTGAGACCAGCGCTCTTAGTAGGGTTTCCAACACCAGATACCAACTGAGGGTAGTCAAAAAATATCTCAAAAATAAATAACTGACTCAAGTACAACAACTACCAGTTATGTGCTTGAATTTTAGATTAGCCAGGGTTTATTAAAAATACCGAAGCCAAGAAGACATTTGATATTTATGTAGCTTATAGTTATTGTGGTATCAATGGCTTCCAATGCACGTTCTGGCTGAGACTTGCTATATGAGGCGACGCTATTCTTCTATTATTTTTATTACTTGGCTTGCTTGCTTAGGATTTGACCAACGTTCGGCAAGTGCAGTTAAACCTGAAATTGTTTTTAGAAATTTAGAACTTGCTCAAGTCAGTTCCAAAGATACTACCAAGCAGTCCATTCTTGGACTTGGTAGCACAGGTGCACAAGTGAAGTCACTGCAAACCTTACTTAAGAAGTTAGGATACTATGATGGCCAGATAGATGGACGGTATGGCATAAGTACAAGCCGTGCTGTAACGAAATTTCAACAAGTAAAAGGTTTAAGTGTAGACGGTATCTTTGGTGATACAACTAGGCAGAGTCTTCAGACAACAATAAACAAGAAATTACCGCCTTCTACCATTGCAATTAGTTCTACCATTCAACCCAAGACCAACAAATACCCAGGAACAGACATACTTTGGTGGTCACTCGTGGGTACTGGTGTTTTGGGAAGTATTGGGGCACTACTTTATATAGTAAGAAAGATTGACAAGGGTACAAAAGTTGTAACATACCCAGAAAATTATAGTCAGCTAAACACCGCTTCAGTTCCGCAAACGATACAAAAGTTCGATGTAAAGAACGACGATGAGTTTCATAACACTAGTGTCATCAACATACAAGAAACAGAAACAACGATACCACCGTCTACTGAATTTTTACCAATGGAAACAACTTCTCGCCTTGCCAAAGTTGACATCATTGACCAGTTGATTTTAGATTTACGTAGCCCTGATCCAACACAGCGACGTAAAGCTATCTGGGATTTAGGTCAAAAAGGAGACTCACGAGCAGTTCAGCCTTTAGTAGACTTGATGGTGGATGCAGATTCTCAACAACGCAGTTTGATTCTAGCTGCTTTAGCCGAAATTAGCACCCGCGCACTTAAGCCCATGAACCGTGCTTTGGCAATTTCATTGCAAGATGACAGTCCACAAGTGCGACAAAATGCCATCCGCGATTTAACTCGCGTATATGACATGATGGCTCAAATGAGTCAAATCTTATCTCATGCTGTGCGAGATCCGGATGCAGACGTGCGATCAACAGCAAAGTATGCTCTTTCACAGATGAATCGTATCCGTGCTTTGCCTGGTGATGCAAGTGAGGAGGACAAGGATACAGAGGGAGAGGAAGAAGACGACGAGGAAAATTTTTAAGCTTGGTGGTAATTATTCAAAGCGTTGACGTTTGCTTGCGGTTAGGCTTATGGAGCCACTTGTTCTGGTGTCTGATACCTGACACCTTGTGCATCATACCAGTACAACAGAATTTACTATTGGTAAAATATAAAATATTCAACTAATTCACTAATCATTGCAAAAAATCCCCTTGACTGGCAATCAGACAAGAGCATGAGATTGACAATTGACGCATTCGCTGCAAAGGAGAAATTCATTGGATTTCAAAGTGGACAGCACGAGTGTAAAATTTCTCCTTTTAGACTGGCACTGCGCACTTTGTCTTAAGTTCTAAAGGAACTAACGACACACTCGTTTTGTGGTGTAGTAACCTGGGTGATACTGTTTTCTGCCCACAATACCTAATCTGCGAGTATAGTAACCTTTATGGTACACCCGCCGTACGACACAAGTTCGTCGAGCAATTAGCATATTGTTAGGTGTTTGCAATAGTTCAGAGTGTCCGGACACCTGTCCAGTAGGCATCTCGACCGATTTAGCAAGGGAAGAAGCAGCAATACTAGGACTTGCCATACCCAAACCCAGAACTGCTGTTGCCAGAGTAATTCTTGAAAGCAACGATGTCTTATTCATTCTCCCAACTCCACCATAAAGTTTGGAAATTTTTGATGAGATATTTACTCTAATTCCATTTCATACCTCTTGATTGCATGTTTTACAATACTCAACATGTTTCCTTGTGGTACCAATCAGCGCCCCCACTGCAAGCAAAATAAAAAACTTGAGAGAATCTCTCAAGTTTTTTGAGTAAATGAGTACTTCGGATGTGATACGGGCGATAGCTCCGCGCAGAGCGCTTTCAACGATGCTTTCTAAAAATTTTAGATTTTTGAGTTAATCAGCCATATTTTTGGCTCTGATATTGGATTTTGCATGGATAAAAAGATATAAATAGCGAATACGAAATTAACATTTTGTATTACTTGCTCTGAAATCAGATTATTAATGCAATCCAAAACTCAAAATCTCAAATCTCAAATTGTTCCTCCACCTCTCAAACCAGGTGACTTATTACGCGTGATTTCTCCTAGCGGTGCTTTACGGGAATTTGTGGCTTTCCAAAAAGGGGTAGAAATTTGGCGATCGCGCGGCTATCGAATCGAAATATTTCCAGAGATAGATGACAAATGGGGATATTTAGCTGGAAAAGATGAATCGAGGCGTGAACAACTCGTCACAGCATGGCAAGAGCCAGAGTGTCGTGGTGTTCTGTGTACTAGAGGTGGTTTCGGTAGCAGCCGTATTTTGGAAAATTGGACATGGCAGAATTTAGAAAACTCAGCGCCAAAGTGGCTCATTGGCTTTTCTGACATCACCGCGCTTTTGTGGAGTCTTTACACAGCCGGAATTTCTGCTGTTCATGCTTCCGTGCTGACAACTCTGGCTTACGAACCAGATTGGTCAATTCAAAGGTTATTTGATTGTGTGGAAGGTCGCCCTCTTGCACCTTTAAAGGGTTCTGCTTGGGGTGGAGGTGTGGTTAATGGTATCCTTTTACCAGGTAATCTTACGGTGGCTACTCATCTGCTTGGTACGCCAATGCTACCAGATATGAATGGTGTGGTTTTGGCATTGGAGGATGTGACAGAAGCTCCGTACCGCATTGACCGCATGCTAACACAGTGGCGGATGAGTGGTGTTTTATCAAAAGTTCGTGGAATTGCACTGGGTAGCTTTAGCCGTTGTGAACCGCCTGCAAATGTTCCTAGTTTTAGTGTTGAGGAAGTGTTGCGCGATCGCCTAGGAGATTTAAACATTCCCATTGTCTCAAACCTGCCTTTTGGTCATGAAGCTCCCAACGCACCTTTACCTGTGGGAGTCCCAGTTGAATTAGATGCAGACAACGGTATTTTGAGCATACTCTGACCAAGAAGCGGTGTTAATTTTTATTTCTTAATATGAGGGTTAGGTTCACCAAAACAAACTTTGTGATCAAGGTCACGCCCACTTAATTGCATTCTGTTAGCGCAGCGGGGCGAAGCCCGTTCTGAGTTCTGTTAGCGCAGCGGGGCGAAGCCCGTTCTGAGTTCTGTTAGCGTAGCGGGGCGAAGCCCGTTCTGCGTTCTTCTTCTTTAATATTTATGAAGTTTTGAGTCCAATTTAAATAGAATTTTTACGAGCCGCGCTTCAAAGGCGAGTCTTCTCAAAAAAGGGCAATCCTAGGATGATAAGCTAAACAATGACATAAAAAAGAGTTTAGGATGAATTGTTAAATGGGTATTTCCTCCAACGCTCCTTATCTTCTCAGGGCAGCTCGTGGTGAAGCGTTAGACCGTCCGCCCGTATGGATGATGCGACAAGCGGGACGATATATGAAAGCTTACCGAGATTTAAGGGAGAAGTATCCTTCTTTTCGTGAACGCTCGGAAATACCGGAAGTAGCGATTGAAGTATCCCTACAACCGTGGAAAGCCTTTCAACCAGACGGAGTGATTTTGTTTTCTGATATCGTCACGCCGCTACCTGGTTTAGGTATTGATATGGATATCGCTGAAGGTAAAGGACCAATCATTCACTCGCCCATTCGCACTTCAGAGCAAATCGATAACCTGCATCCCTTAGAACCGGAAGAATCGCTGCCTTTCATAAAAACAATCCTACAAGCATTGCGGCAGGAAGTAGGCAACGAATCAACTGTGTTGGGCTTTGTCGGTGCACCTTGGACATTAGCCGCTTATGCGGTAGAGGGAAAAGGTTCAAAAACCTATTCCGTCATCAAAAACATGGCGTTCTCAAATCCGACGCTGTTGGATAAATTGCTGACAAAATTGGCAGATGCGATCGCCACTTATGTCCGCTATCAAATTGATTGTGGCGCACAAGTTGTGCAAATGTTTGATTCTTGGGCAGGACAATTGAGTCCCCAAGATTATGAAACCTTCGCACTACCCTATCAGCAACGGGTTTTCCAACAAGTCAGACAAACTCATCCTGATACACCCCTGATTCTATTGGTGAGTGGTAGTGCAGGTTTGCTTGAGAAGATGGCACTCTCAGGCGCGGATGTGATCACTGTAGACTGGACAGTAGATATGGCAGACGCACGGGAAAGATTAGGCAAGCACCTGAAAGTGCAGGGAAATCTTGATCCTGGTGTGTTGTTTGGTTCTAAGGAATTTATTCGCGATCGTATTTACGATACTGTTCGCAAAGCTGGTAATAAAGGACATATTTTAAATCTCGGTCACGGTGTTTTACCGGAAACACCAGAAGAGAATGTTGCTTTCTTCTTTGAAACCGCTAAGCAACTTAGTAGTGCAGTTGTATGACAAGCCGAAGTCAGGGGCGCAAAGCCGCCGCGCCTCCTGAGTGTCGAATCGCTATGGCACAGTATTTCCTTTAAACATATGTTTCAGTCTATTCACCTTGAAAGGGGTGTTAGGCTGAAATCGCAACTGAAACCGTGAAGTAATCAGTTAAAGCGTAGCTGGAAGGTGATTGGTGGGGCAATTGCCGCTCTCGTAATGCTACTTTGTAAAGAAAGACACTTAGATGTTCCATCTAAAGCAGCATTCTATGAAACGTCGTACTTTTCTGAGCTTGGCGGGTAGCAGTCTAGGAGTAGCAGCGGGAATACACTATGGACAGGCGCAATCAGTCACAAAAATGGATGAACTCTGGTTAGCTTTAGAACATTGGCTGGATCAGCAACTCCCCGAAGTACTTGCCGACCTCAACCCCGGATGCTCGAACAAGGAACTCAGTGAGTTAGAGCGTCGCTTAAATTGCAGGCTACCGGAAGACTTTAAGGCTTTCTACAGGCGTCATGACGGGCAAAAGGGAGAGACCACAGGGTTGTTTTGTGGTTTGCCTGTTCTAAGTACGGACGCTCTCTACAAGCATTGGGACGGTTGGCGCAAGATTGCTGACGAAGATCAAGAGATCGCAACCGAGATTACCGGCGAATCCTACCCTAATGGCGCAATCAAGCCCACCTACGTTAACGTCAAGTGGATACCTCTTACGTATGACGGGGGGAGTAATCACCTCGGAATAGATGTAGACCCCGATCCCGCAGGCGTGGTAGGTCAGGTGATTAACTTCGGGCGCGATGAGAACAATAAGTTTGTGCTTGCTTCTTCGCTCTCCAACTTCATCGCTTGGATGCTCGCCCAGTATCAAAGTGGCAATTACAACAGCAGTGAGCGTTCATTGGATCTCAAAGAGCCACGGAATAGCCATTTCTTGGATGTCGTGCCACTGCTATTTGGCAGACCTAACCATCGCCCGTCATGAATGCAATTTAGATGTTTCAGAAGTTGTAGGGTGGACACTGCCCACGGAGTTTGGTAGGGGACAGTTAAGGAGAATGTTGCTTTCTTCTTTGAAATAGCAAAGCAACTTAGCAGTGCAGTTGTATGATCAGGCGAAGTTAGGGGCGCAATCCTTTGTGTCCCCAGGCTGTCTCCCAAACTAGATCAAAAGGCTGGCTTTTGTTCCTTACACTGTTCCCTACACTTAGAGTCGTTATGGAAAGCAAATGTCTGTGATACAGTGCGATCACCCTAGAGCGATTGACTTTAGCCAGAGGAATTCCCTGAATCAAATTCTAGTTGAGTCTCCCGTCCTCACGGGCTATGGAGTGAGTTGGGACACGATTCACTTTCTGTATCATCGAGAACCTGCCCACGAAACTCCTGAATGTCAGTTTAAACAACACCTTATCAGTATCTATCTCAAGCCATTTGAAGCAAGACGGTGGGTTAATGGGCGATGGTGTCAAGAGAATTATCAAAGTGGCGACATTAGTCTATAGAAAGTTACTTTGAATTTTGAAACTTTTTTTTCATTCATAATTCATAATTCATAACTCCTAAATCTTATTTGAAACTCTCTATGACCCAGAAACGGATTTTAGTCACGGGTGCAAGTGGTTGTATCGGTCACTACATAAGTGAAGCCTTAATTCAAGAAACAGAACACGAACTGTATCTGCTGGTTAGGAATCCAAAGAAACTGCAAGTCGATACTCAAGCACGTCCTGGTGTGACTGTCTTGCAGGGTGATATGCAAGAAATAAGTAAATTTGCTGAGTTGTTGAAAACGATAGATATTGCTGTGTTAACAGCGACCGCTTGGGGCGGTGAACAGACTTTTGATATTAATGTCCATAAAACGCATGAGTTGCTCAACTTGCTAGATCCAGACAAATGCGAACAAGTGATTTATTTTTCCACTGCTAGCGTTTTGGATCGCAACAACCAACCTTTGAAGGAAGCAGGAGAACTGGGTACAGATTATATCCGTTCCAAGTACGATTGCTTGCATAAGATCTCGCAGTTAGCTATAGCCCCCAAAGTGACGACTGTTTTTCCTACTTTAGTGCTGGGGGGCGATCGCAATAAACCCTACTCTCACATCACATCTGGTATTCCAGAAGTAACCAAATATATAAATTTGATTCGCTATTTAAAAGCAGATGGCAGTTTCCACTTCATTCACGGACAAGATATTGCCACAGTGATAAGATATTTGATTGAGAATGCTCCAAAAAAAGAGGAAACACGCTCTATTGTTTTGGGTCAAGAAAAATTAACTGTAAATCAAGCAATAGAAGAAGTTTGCGCTTATTTAGGCAAAAAGATTTACTTTCGCATCCCTTTATCTATATCTTTAGCCAATTTAATTATTGTTTTGTTCCGTATTCAGATGGCTGCTTGGGATAGATTCAGTATGAACTATCGGCATTTTACTTACCAAAATGTTGTGAATCCTGCCAGCTTGGGTTTGCCTAATTATTGTGCGACGATGAGCGATGTTTTAAAAATCAGTGGTGTTAAGCCATTTATCAAGTAAAATCGATGCTTTATGCTACCGAAAAATCTTTTCCTCTCCGAAATCCCGGAGAGAGATGCCCGAATGCTACCGAAAAATCTCTCCCTCTCCGAAATCGTGAAGAGAGATGCCCGAATGCCACCCAAAAATCTTTCCCTCTCCTTAATAAGGAGAGGGTGCCCGACAGGGCAGGGTGAGGTTAAAAGTACGATCTTCGTACTATGGACAAGTTAAGGAGTTTGTAGTGAGCGTTTAACTACCTTGAGTCTAGGAGTCAAAACCTTGGACTTGATACTCAACAGCAAGCGCCGATAGCGGTGAAAACCTTGTATTGCCTTTTGGACTGGTGGAGAACTTTGGGCGACTGATCCCTCAAACCATAACCCTTGATTATAAGCAAATCTCGCAGTCAAGAAAGATTTAGCAACATTTATCCAAGAGTAGGATTGGGCAAGAGAATTAGTATTCTCACTATGACCTGCTTCCCAAGGAAAATCACCCCAAGCCTTCGCTTCTGTATAAGAAGGATTTAACCAAAACGACTGAAGCACATCTGCAGAAGCTTCGCGCACATCTGCCCACGGATTAACTAAGTTTGGATCAAGTAACAGATTCTCCGTAAAAGAGTAAACTGCCTTCCTGACAAGTGGTAGTCCCCAGTCAATAATTTTTTGATTACGTTCTTCCTTGAAAACTGGTCGAACTTGATCCCCTTCCTGCATGAAGCCGAGCACGGTACCATGATCTGCACTACAAAACATCTCCAAAGGAACAATACCCAACTCAGGTAAAACATCTTTGAAGCCAGTTCTTGTCCGTTGATCAAAGAAATAGCCTTTCTTAGAGCCAGATTGATTTCCCTTGGAATTACTTTTGAGACCATAAAAGAAACCAACATCAAGTGTGGCACCGTTGGCATTTACAAGTGCAGCGAGGGAATCATACGAGCTGCCAAACCAACCGACATCAACTAATCCCTTTGGCGTTGAGTCAAGCACTCCCTCTTGTTCCAGATATTTCATCAGAACTTGTTTCTTCTGCTGTGCTTTGTGAAGAATAAGTTCACTAACTTCCGGTTTGTCAAGCACTGGGTGCAATAGCTGCACTTCTTGAGGACTAAGAATTCGCGACCAATCTTCTTCTTTGAATCCAACAGCAGCTAAGCTATCACGAATCTCTTGGGGAGCAATAGAAATTCGTGCCAGAAAGTCTTGAATAGAAAGGGTACTCGTACCATCCAAAATCCAGCTTGGTCTTTTGAGCATCTCCAGTGCCTGCTGTTGATCAAGACTGACGACTGCTGGTAGATTCCACGATAATCTGCTGCCGTAGATATAGCGAAGTTCGCAAGAAAAGTTGAGCTTGGCGACTAATCTACGCGCTATTTCCAGCAAAACTTGACCATCTCTCGACACAAAGTAAAGCCGTTTTAAACCCATCCGCTGAGCCTGTTGGAGTATCCAGAGAACATAGCCGACTAATGTCGGACCAACCACGCCTGCAGCGACATCACGCAAGGCCTGTTCTTTTGAGGACGACACCGGGACTTGCAAGCGCACCAGTCTGGAAGCACCAGCCATAGCAGAAGATAAACCCTCTGTCGCGTAGGAATGTGACTCTAGTTTTTGTTCATATCTATTCAAGTTGCCTTCAGAAAAATGTTGAGCTTTCAACCCAACTTTTTTAGCACCCTGAACATCAATACGCCAATCATTACCATAGTGAGATACTTCGGCAGGCGAAACACCCTCACGACTGAGCAATTCTCGGAAAAGTTCACCTGTTGCCTTGGATTTTCCGTATTCATAAGATACATACAGTTCATCACCATCCACCCAGAACGAATGACGCATTAACTGATCTTTGATGAACTCAGCAGGCAAATACATATCGGAGACGAAAACCACACGCTTGTTTTGCTTGCGGGCAGCCTGTATGAGATCCCTTGCAATGGGGATCGGGCGAATCAGTTCAGATTCCAAGGCACATTCAATGTGCATGATTTTTTCGCGTTGCTCATCAGTGAGTCGCAGGGCGATCGCAACTTCTGTGTAGATTTGGTGCAAAGAATATTTTTCACCTATATTGCTGTATGCTCGGAACTCAGCTGTAGTGCGAGCATGAACAAAGGCTTCAGGTGTACAGTGAATCAGAGATAGACTAGCTAATCGCTTACCTAGCAAAAGAAAGAACGCTTTTGGTGTTCCCACGACTCGTGTCAGAACGGTGTCGAAAACGTCAAATGAAGAGATTTGCATTGTGTTGTGTTAATGTATTCGTTTTTAATAAAAATTAGCTAAAAGGATGTTTTATAAGTATTGTTTAAAATACACCGAGCTTGGAGATCTCCTTAGCTCCTTTTGGGAAACGAGGTAAAAGTCCCCCATTGGAAAGGGGGATTTAGGGGGATCTACGACAATTTTGTATACTCAATAAAACTTTCCAAACATCCTCTAAGGAACACCAATTATATGGATCATCAAGTTAAGGCTAAATTAAACCAAAACTTGTGTCTAACATCCCTAACATAATGTCTTAAAGCAATTTCTTTACTAGCAAATTTATCTGGATAAATAAATTGGTCTTCTACATTGAGAACATATCGTTGCGAGCACAAAGGCTTGCCATGATTGTGGTGTATTGTCAAATGCACCACTGTTTGTTCAGTAAAATACGAGGCAAGTCCTTCCATCTTCGCCAAACGTTCAATAGCAAAACTCCAATCCAACTCGTGCTTGAATAAAATAAATCCAGCATTGATTGGATTTAACTTCTCGGAGTCATCGCAAATAATTCTTTCATCTAATGAATTAGAGCAATCAGGTAAATATCTAGTGTATTCATCATCTGAAGTAGCTAACTCAACTAAGTCAATTCCACCTGGGAAAAACAAAATATCTGAATCCGTGTAGATCGTTGGACCATTCACAGGAATTGACATTAATGCCGATAACTTTCTGCCCATTGTATGGTGTTGGGCATATTCAGAAACACATTCAGGCAAGTCGTTTCTAATCAGTTCTTTTAAAGGCACCACCTCAACACAGGGATGTATGCGGCGGAGTAAACGACAACTATCATCAGTATAGCTACCATCAGAAATAACAATGAATTTATCTGGAATACCTACATAACGGATGAATGACCGAATACTTACCACTTGTTCTGGTAAGTCCCGCTCGCATGATAAAGAATAAATCTTAATTGGAACTTTTCGATTTTGTTTTATAGGAGCTTTGACCAACTTAACAACTACATCTCTATAAACAGAACGAATAAATTGCCCTTGAAATTTGGCTGTATGATAGCCTATGTTTACCATTTGTCTATCCTTAAAAAAATAAAATTTACGACTACAGCTACAGTCATACTTAAGTATGTAGATTGGTGCCTGCAATCCTACTTAGGCTGAAACGAGATCAATTTATATTAGACTTTATGGATACTAAATATAAACTCTGGAATGAATTCCTAATAGTTTCTTGATTAGTTTTACCACTTCTCTCTGGTTAGTTAGAGGAGGTCTGAATATAAAATTGCATATGTACATTAGATTAATTGCGTGGAAATACATGGTCAATAAAGATTTGTTTTTTTTACATATTTTTTATATTTACCAGACAATATATGTCGCTATTCCTAATTTTAGGAGTGACGCATTGACATGAAAGTTATTATATTTTATAATATAGTACTTTAAGTGCTTGTCATTTGAAGCACTTCGTGTTATAGCTATCTAGAGTATCCCATTTTGGAAGATACGCCCGGGGAATAGAATTCAAAGGCTATACAAACTTAAGTCTGTGGGCTAAATATGCCGAAATGGAATCCTCCCTGCTAACACTCCCACCCATTGAAGAATACTCCTAGCAGATTAATGGCGATATGTGATCGCAAGTGCGTGCAGCTTTGCGCAAAGCGCAGACGCATAAAGGTGTATGGCACTCGTTGCTCTAGTTTTCCGTAGAAAGCAGCAATACTTTTTCTAGAAATTAATGCAGTTATCACATGCGAGAAAGCTCTGCTTGTTCTTGCTTCAAATGATGTTTAAAGTTGAGGTGCAGCGTCAAATCTCACCGATGAAGCAGACTGATGATAATTTTTTATACTATAAGTATTTGGATATATAGCTCAAGTGTCTTATCTGTGGTTGCACTTGTATCAAAAAAATGATATATTGTCCAGATTTTGGCAAAGTCAGTCAGAATATCACGAAAAATATCAAATATCCTCCAATCTGTATATAAATCCTGCTATTTTTATCCTGAGAAGCATTTTGCTACAGGAATTCCTATAGTTGTACGAATTGGTTACTGAGCAATGACTACTATTGAGCCAAAAAACCAGACAGATACGTCCGATATGCAGGAACAATCATCCTCCTCATCAAGTCAAAAAATGTTGTTATTTACTTTGAAGATTATTGAGTATTTCTTTTTAGCTGCTTTTATTGGTTCAGGTGTTATTACTTTTGTTCTTCCAGACAATCCAAGAGTCGTACTCACTGGATCTATTTCTTTGGCTATCTTTGTTTTTCTGTTCCTCATCAATCAACAAGTGTTTCGGGCTTATAGTAACGCCGCTTCTAAACTCGATCTTCAGAAAAAAGCCGAACTCTATCTGATGAACAATAACAATCACTCCACAAAGAACCTGATTGCCCCAGCCAGAGAAAAGGCTTTACAGTATTCCCAAGAGTTGATTGACGATTATAAAAAAACTCGAAATCTATCGAGAAATCTTTACTATAGTTTGCAAATTGGAACCATTGTTTTCTCCGGAGTGACACCAATTTTAGTTTTGGTAGACAAATTGGAACTCGGTCAAAGTTTACTGAAGTGGCTGCCCGTAATCTTTCCAGCTATTGCCTCCATAGTTGCTAAGTAGGTAGGCACGAAAAAACCAAACTATGTAAAGATATATAAATGCGGAGAATGCATTTACCGAAGTGACTTATATATGGGCGCTCGTTTAAGGATATTCTTGACTCGTGAGCAAGACCGAACC
>NZ_JABXYX010000137.1 GCF_017982655.1 Brasilonema sp. CT11
CTTAATCATTTAACATTACCACAGGGGCGCTTTTTTCCTGAACCCTGGCCTACATTTACTCCACAACTTAACGTCTCTCAAATCACCTTCTCCTCAGCCTAATTTTTAAATACCTACCCTTGAAAGGAAGGGGCTAGGGGCTTTCCCCATCCGATTAATTCAATATTGCTGTACGCTCCGGGGACGCAGTCCATTCTGACTCCTGACTCCTGACTACTTCTTTTAACGCCCCCGCTCAAAGTTGTCATTTCGTGGAGAATGCTGCTCAAAAGAATGTTGAACCGAAGGTGATGACACAGAAGGGTGTTTGCGTTCCTGCTGGAGATGCGACGGTTCGTTGTGGTGTTCTAGTTGAGTTGCAAGCCCTAACTTGTCCAGGCGTGTCTCATTAAGATGAGCTTGTTGCAAAGCGGGGTCGGCGATCGCTTGTGCAGTACGCCGCCGCTCATACTGGAAATTATAGGCTAGGGTTCTTGTCTGCGATGTTTGGAGGTACGGTTTGAGGGCTTTGTTAAGGTATGTAAATTGATGTTCGCTTGAAGGAAGTGATGTTGAGACGGGGCTTTGCTCCCGAATTGTCGTATAAATCTGGTTGAAGGAGAAACCAGCAATTCGCAGCTTGATAGCAATTTCAATGTCAGTGTTGGGGTCAAGTACTGCTTCTTTGCCGTGTATGTGAACCATTCTACCGAGTTCTCTGAGATATTCGGCTTTTGCTTGTGAGCGCCACTTTGTTGTATCTTGTCCGAGTGCCCACTCTGCTTTTCGTAATTGCTCTGAGGCATTTTTGGAATTTCTTGCAGCTGTAATGATTGTTCTTACAGTTTCGGCGTCTAACTCACCCACTGCTTCTGCTTTAATGTCTGCTGGCAGGTAATTCGTATTTGCTGGGTCAATTTTCGCTTCTTTGGGTTGATGAACAATCTTCTGGGCTTGCAACCAGCGATAATAGCTGTTGTGGTACAGCGGTACATTTCTTCCGAGTGGTGAACGACTTGGCTTGGGAACTTCTTTAGAAGCGTCAACCGTTCGGTCGGTCGTATAATGTTGTGATTTGTGGTAAGTTTGTTGTTGGCTTCTACCACTAGAGGAACCACCATCCCCTTCTGGATACTGCGCGAGCCTTTCTTGAGGTTGTGCAGTGAGCTTACTTCGTTCCCGGTTTTTATACTCCTGCCATTGTTCAATGGTTTCTCTTTGGTCTAATTTTATCTCAGATTGTTGATGTGATTTAATTTTCGCTGATGGCTGTTGTGACTCAGTTCCAGTAGACCTAGCGATAGCGCGTTCTTGTCGCTTGGCTATCGCCATCAAGACTTCTTGATTCTTGAAAACGTTTGCAACAGAGCGAGTTACATAATCTGCAACGTGTCCTGGCTTGCGTTGCTCTAAATTTTCACTGCCATGTTCTAAAGCATACCTCAAGGCGTCCGCACCCCAGCCACGTTTCGCCATTCGCTTGAGCGTCGCCCAATCAATACTACTGAGGTCGCGATTGTTGTGTTCTCGTCTGGCTTTCGCAAAAATTTGTTGAAAAACTTGTAGCGCTCTTTGTTTCTCATCATCTGTCGCAGGTCTGTCTTGAATCGTTCCTACAAGCTTGAGCGCTTCTTGTTCCTGCTGCTGAATCAGCGCCGCTTGTTCCCTTGCTTTTTCAACCCACTGAGCACCATTGCGCATTGGCTTACCTGATGCTTCCAGTAGTTTGACATAAGGGAAGCCGTACTTACCTTGATACACTCCGACGTGCTCATTTTTACGATTTGTCAAACCACTCAGTCTTGAGTAATGCTGAAAGCCTGCACTACCAGAATCACCCCCAACAGCCTGAGTCAGCATCTTCGCAAGCTGTGTCGCTGTTTCCCGTTCAATCGGTTCCTGACTGACTCGCACCAAACCCTGACAGTTCTTGGGAGAAGTTTCCATAACCACAGCAAACTCCAGCCCCCGCGCTTTGAGTTCTGAAATCTTCATTGGATCGATATCATCTACAAGAATAAGTCCCTGCTGCTTACCATCTGCGGTGGGTGCTAAGCGAATGAAGATATCCTTTCCTTGGGCGTTCTGGTGTCGTAGCCAGGAAACGATAGGTGTCCTTCCCGTTTGGGAGTCGTAACGTAGAATATCCTCTTTCTTAAAAGTTCGAGTTTTCATGGGATGTTGACGGGGAACCAGTTCACCAGTTTCCTCATTCAGTTCCAGCCGACGATTGAGTAAACCGATTTCAAATCGACCATCGCCTCCCATTGCGTCGAGTTGTTGTTTGATAATGTGGTAAGAGTAATATTGTCTGATTTTGGGAGGGAGTGGAGAACGTTCCTCTCGTTCTTGATCCATATCTGACAATGAAGATGTATCAAGACCATTATCCTTTGCTTTAACGGTTATTGTCGGAGCGATCGCACTGTGCGATATTTCTGATAGATGTCGAATTTCAAGTTCACGAGTTTGTTCTGGTTTGGAATCAAGATTCAATTCCTCAACCAGACGCGATCGCGCTTCTATCCGTTCTTCTCTTTCTTTCTCCCGCCAAGCATCACGAATCTGTTCTTGTCGCAGATGTTCCTTGGCGGTTTCCAGTTCCTGATTTAACTGCTTGATTTCGTCATTCCGGCGAGACTTATTGGTTTTTTGTCCCTTGCGCCGCAAAGCGCTGACTTCCTTACCTTCGTGTAAGGTTGGAACACGCTCAATTCCTTGGGCTTTGTAGCTGCGATGGTCAACCCTGATGTCATAACCATATTTTTCCAGCACAACATTCTGATGATGACACCAACGCTCCCGCCAGCTTTCAAGCAGTTCGTTTTTATCCCAGTTACGATTCTTCTTGACGAATTTATCACCTTTTAGCTCTCGCAGACTCAACATGATGTGAGCATGAGGGTTATGCTCGTTTTTTCCAGTAAAGTCGTGGTAGGAGATATCTCCAATCATACCGAGATTGGTAAACTCCTTCATCAGTGAGCGAGCAGCTTCTAGCTTATGTTCATGGCTCATCTGTTCGGGAAAACAGATAGTAATATCTCTCGCTAATCGGGCTGTATTTTTCTTACGATTGTCCGTCCATTCAATTTCTTCAACAGCATTCCATAGTTGACTTCGATTGTAGACCCATTCTGGTGCATCTTCTGGAGCATGAATCTCGCTTAGGAAGACATCCTTTTTGCGGCTAAAGTCATATACAATCCCAGTATGGACATCTTTGATGATTGTACCAGCACGATACGCTGCTGCTGCCGTTGCTGAGTGACCTTTAGCGCGGCTGATGACTTTGGCTTCCAGGCGATAATATCCTTCTTGCACAGCGCCTAGCCTCACCTTTATGTGAGGAATTATAGATAAATTTTAATCAAAAAGCAATTT
This sequence comes from Brasilonema sp. CT11, assembly GCF_017982655.1. Taxonomy (GTDB): domain Bacteria; phylum Cyanobacteriota; class Cyanobacteriia; order Cyanobacteriales; family Nostocaceae; genus Brasilonema. The sequence continues at coordinate 3,364 of NZ_JABXYX010000137.1, forward strand.
TGTTGATTCTGAGACTTGCGCCCAAAGATGGCAGAACCACTTTTTTCATTTTACCAACTTTCGGCGATTGGGCATTCGGTAAGGTATCCAACGCAAAAATGCGAGTCAACTCAACGGAACAAGGATTGGCGTTACTGCCAGGGCTGCGAAATTTATGGAGTTTTACCAATTTTCGGTTAAAAGTTGGGATTTAAGTTTTAACTGTATTAATTAGTAATTGTGTACTATTTTATGTCTACTTGTAGCCTTGTTGTGTTTGTTAAAATAGAAAATTTAAAAGCTGAAACCTATATAAGATAAGCTTTTCAGCCTTGATTTCCAAGTCAATGTCTTCGCTAGTTCCACGCCAAGTAGCAATAATTTGTTAACGCGGATAAATAATCTGGCAATCGACAACACTCTTGCCCGTTCGCCCAAACCTCATGGAAAATCTTCAAACTGGAAATTAGGATAACCACACCAACGTAGGATTAATTATCCTGTTGTGAAAAACATTATACTCAGTTGTTTCAAATAAGTAGTAAGTCTACTTATCTATAACACTCAAAGTCTGCCTTACGAATGAGTATATTTTTTATCTCAATCACTATAGGAGTTTTGGGTTTCGCACCGCGAACTAGTCTAAAGTCTGAACCCAAGATTTTAACTGCCCTCAACAATACTGATTATATTAGCTACAAAATTTTTAATCGCATACTGTAGCTAATGTAATTTATTTAACGTAAAAATGAGAAACCAAGATGTAAAAAGAAAAACTTTAAACTAAGTAGTGTATTATGACTCAAGGTCTGCAACATCTTCAAAAACAGACTTATATAGATACCTCCTCCAAAATAGGTACAGACAGTGGTAAAGATACAGAACCGATTGCCATCATCGGCATCGGCTGCCGCTTTCCGGGTTGTGCCAATAGCCCAGAAGCCTTTTGGAAACTGCTGCAAGAGGGTGTAGATGCCATTACCTCGGTACCAGCAGACCGCTGGAACGTGGATAGCTTCTACGATCCAGAAGGGGAAAAACCGGGTAAAATCAGAACCCGGTGGGGCGGATTCATTGGGAATATAGATTCTTTCGACGCCCAATTTTTCGGGATTTCTCCGCGAGAAGCCTCACGCATGGACCCGCAGCAACGGCTGCTGCTGGAGGTAGCGACTGAAGCTCTAGAAGATGGGGGGCAGGTGCCGGAACGCCTTGCTGGCTCAAATACTGGCGTGTTTATTGGAATATGCGGCAGCGATTACAATGACATCCAGTACAGCGATCGCAATTCGATTGACGCTTACACAAATCTGGGCGGGGTTAACTGTATCACAGCTAACCGTATTTCCTACGTATTTCACTTCACAGGACCGAGTATGGCTGTTGACACCGCCTGCTCCAGTGCACTGGTTGCAGTTCACCTTGCCTGTCGCAGTATCTGGAATGGAGAGTGTCATCAGGCTTTGGCAGGAGGCGTGAATGCACTTCTCAAACCCGAAGCGACCATCGGATTCAGTAAGGCATCAATGCTCTCTCCTGATGGTCGCTGCTTTAGCTTTGATGCACGAGCCAACGGTTATGTTCGCTCTGAGGGAGCAGGTATTGTAGTCTTGAAGCCTTTATCTAGAGCTATAGCAGATTCCGATCCCATTTATGCTGTTATCCGAGGTACTGCAGTCAATCAAGACGGTCATACCAATGGCATCACCGTTCCTAGGGATAAAGCCCAAGAAGCGGCACTGCGCTCAGCTTGTCAGCAAGCGGGAGTGAAACCAGAGCAAATACAGTATGTCGAAGCTCACGGAACGGGAACATCTGTAGGGGACCCAATTGAAGCCAACGCCCTAGGAGCCACAGTGGGCAGCAACCGCCAGCCAGGGGACTATTGCATAATCGGCTCGGTCAAAACCAATATCGGACATTTGGAGTCAGCATCAGGTATTGCAGGTTTAATCAAAACAGCCCTAGCTTTAAAGCACCGTCAGATTCCACCAAATCTTCATTTCCAGACGCCGAATCCCAAAATTCCTTTTGAGGAATTGGGGTTGCGAGTGGCTCAAACCCTAGAACCGTGGCCAAACTCAAAAGAACCGCGCTTAGCAGGCGTGAATTCCTTCGGATTTGGAGGAACGAATGCTCACGTCCTTTTGTCAGGATTAGCAACGGATGCTGTAACGGATATAACCGATTCAGAGCGCAGTTCTCTTCCTCTGCTATTGCCCCTGTCGGCAAAAAGTCCAGAGGCACTTGTGGCTGTTGCACGAGTAACTCGTGACTTTTTAAGAGATCAAGAAAATTCGAGTACTGGTACTTCATTAGCAGACATTTGCTACACCGCGAGTCTGCGCCGAAGTCATCACGATCATCGGTTGGCGTTGGTCGCGAATTCCTTTGAAGAACTGGTAGAAAATCTGGAAGCATTTCTGGCGGGAGAAAACCGTCCAGGTATGTCTTCGGGTCACCTAGTTCCAGACTTTGAACTCAAGCTGGCTTTCGTTTTTTCTGGCATGGGACCGCAATGGTGGGCGATGGGGCGTCAGTTGTTGGAGTCAGAACCCATATTCCGAGAAGTCATCGAACAGTGCGACGAATTGCTGCAGCAATATGCCGATTGGTCATTGTTGGAAGAACTCAGGGCATCAGAAGAAACTTCCCGCATTAATTCTACCCAAATCGCTCAGTGTTCCATTTTTGCCGTGCAAGTCGCTCTAGCTGCCTTGTGGCGTTCTTGGGGCATCACACCTCAAGCAATCGTAGGTCACAGTGTTGGCGAAGTTGCAGCCGCCCACATTGCTGGAGCTTTGAGCCTGTCAGATGCTGTACAGATTATTTTCCACCGCAGCCGTGTTCAAGCTACAGCAGCTGGCAAAGGCAAAATGCTAGCTGTTGGGCTGTCTCAACAGGAGGCTGAGCGCGTATTAACAGGATTAGGATACGAGAGTTGCGTTTCTATAGCAGCCGTTAACAGCCCCAGTGCTGTCACCCTTGCTGGGGATAGCACTGCCTTGTCAGAAATTGTCACATTTTTGGAGCAAAAACAAATTTTCTGCCGGTTCCTGCAAGTTGAGGTGCCTTATCACAGCCCCTTCATGGAGCCATTAAAAGCAGATATAGCACAATCATTGCAAAAAGTCAAGCCTAAAAAGGCTACAATTCCTCTGTTCTCTACCGTTACTAGCAAGCTCGTTGAAGGTTCAGAGTTGGATGGCACTTACTGGGGGCTGAACATGAGGGAGCCGGTGCTTTTTGCAGCAGCGATCTCTGAATTGATTCAAGTAGGTTACAATACCTTTGTAGAAATAAGCGCTCATCCAGTTCTCACCAATTCAATTTCTGAGTGTCTGGCTTTCGCCGAGAGTTCTGGAACAGTGCTGCAAACCCTGCGGCGCTTTGAACCAGAACGTTCCACGATGCTGTTGTCATTTGGTAAGCTCTACACCCTAGGATACCCAGTTGAGTGGCATCAGCTCTATCCGCAACAAGGGCGTTTCGTGCGGCTGCCCTCTTATCCTTGGCAGCGAGAGCGTTATTGGCACGAGTCTGAAGAATCTATGGGAGTGCGGATTGGAACAATCCCGGTGCGCTTGATGTTAGGGCAACAAGTCCACCCCCTTTTAGGAAGCCGTCTGAAATCCGCCCAACCGATGTGGGATGCAGAGATTGACAAACATCGCCTCAGTTATCTCAATGACCATCGTATTCAAGGGGCTGTGCTTTATCCGGGAGCTGCTTATGTGGAAATGGCTTTGGCTGCAGCATCGGAAATTTCCAAAGATGGCACTTATATTATAGAGGAAATTGAATTTCAAAAAGCTCTCTTCTTATCAGAAAGTAGTGCGTCAACGCTTCAGTTAAGTCTGGAGCCAAGCCAAAATTCTTTCGAGATTAACAGCAATGTCAAAGGTGCCCAATCGGAGTGGGTTCGACACGTAATAGGTAAGCTAACTCGCGCTCATAATGGCTTTGTCCCCAAGCTTGTTGCCATCAATGAAATTAAGAGCCGCTGCCAAAACGAAATTTCTAAGATAGATTTATACAGCCAATTTCAAGAAATAGGACTCGAATATGGTCCAATTTTTCAAGGAATTGAGCGGCTTTGGAGTGGTTCAGGCGAAGCGTTGGCTCAGATCTGTGTCAGTAATGCTTTAGAAGCAGAAATAAGGGAATACCAGTTGCATCCGGCTATTCTTGATGCTTGTTTCCAAGTGTTGATTGCCACTGTCTCTGTGAAAGGGACTTACTTGCCAGTACAGATAGACCGAGTCAGGGTTTACGGTCGTCCCGAGCTACAATTGTGGAGCTATGCCCGCTTGGTAGAGGAAAGCGCCACCCGTATCAAAGGAGATATTCAACTGGTCGATGATGCAGGAAATGTGCTGGTAGAAATTCTCGGATTTGTCTGTCAGTCCCTGGAGGGCAAGCAGGAAAGTTTAGAGAAAGTGGATTACCTCTATGAATACCAATGGGAGATGAAGGCACGTCCCGAGCAACAGTTAGTTCGCCCCACCCCTGATTATCTGCCCTCGCCCATGCAAATCGCTCAGAACCTCCAATCTGAAGCGACGAGATTGAGTGTGCAATTAGGAAGGAAGCAGTACTACGAGCAGGTAAAGCCACAAATTGACGCTTTATGTGCTGCTTACGTTCTTAGAGCTTTCGAGCAACTAGGGTGGGAGCCGAAATTATATCAACGTGTAAGCACGGAAACTCTTGCCCAGCAGTTGGGCGTAGTGTCTGTGCATCGGCGTCTTTTAGGTCGGTTGTTGGAAATCCTGGCTGAAGAAGGCGTGCTGCGTTGGGTAGATGACCAGTGGGAGGTCTGCTGCATACCGTCTATCGAAGAGCCTATTGAGATTTGGAAAGCAGTTTTAGACCAATTTAGCGCTTATCAAGCAGAACTGATGTTGTTAGGACGGTGCGGTCAGAAGTTAGCTCCGGTGTTGCGAGGGGAGGTTGAGCCACTGGAATTGATTTTCTCTGAAGGTTCTTTAAGCACATCTGAACATTTTTACCAAGATTCGCCGACTTACCGGATCTATAACCTGTTGGTTCAAAAAGCCATAGCTATGGCGCTAGAGCGTTTACCTGAAGGACGAACAGTACGGATTTTAGAAATTGGCGCAGGTACAGGTTCGCTGACATCCTATATCCTTCCAAAGCTGACGCGACGACGGACGGAATATGTATTTACTGACATTTCCCAACAGTTTACCAGCGCTGCCGAGCAAAAATTCCGCGATTATCCCTTCGTTGAGTACCAAATTTTAGATATTGAGGCGGATATAATCGGGCAAGGATTCCAACCACATTCATTCGATCTGATTCTAGCATCGGACGCCCTCCATGCCACCCGTGACCTGCGTCAGACCCTGGAAAATGTCAAACAGCTTCTCACTTCCGGAGGGTTGCTGGTTTTGCTCGAGCTAACAGCCCCTGATCACTTCCCGGATCTAGTATTTGGATTGCTCAAGGGCTGGTGGCTATTTACTGATGTCCAACAGCGGCGTAAGCATCCTTGGATTTCCGAGGCGAAGTGGTGTTCTTTGTTAGAAGATGTCGGATTTGCGGAAGTTGCTGGCATTGCAGATACACCAGAAACAGATAAGTCTGTCCACACCGTGATTCTCGCTCAAGGTCCTTTGATTGAGCAAGAAACTCAGCCCCTATCAGATCTTCCCCTAAAGCCTGAAAATCAAGGAACCTGGCTGATTTTTGCGGACAAATCTGGAGTTGGGCAACAGCTAGCAGAACGACTCAAACAACGCCAAGAAATTCCAATTCTGATAAAGCCTGCAACTGCCTTTGAGCGCCTTGATGCAGATAATTTCCAAATTCGCCCTGAACATCCAGAAGACATGCAGCAACTTCTGGAGCAAGTCAGTACCAGTCTGCCAGCCTGTCGTGGTATAGTTCACCTCTGGAGTCTAGACGTAGCCCCAACCCAAGAAATCACAGTTGCTTCTTTGGAAGAAGCGCAAACACTGAGTTGTCTGAGCATTTTGCACTTAGTTCAAGCGTTGGAGCGAGTGGAGAATTCTCCTCGTCTTATACTGGTAACCCAAGGAGCACAAGCCGTCGGAGAATCAGTCAAGTCAGTTGAGGTGGCTCAATCTTCCTTGTGGGGTTTGGGTCGGGTGATCAATAATGAATTTCCTAAGCTTCAGTGTACTCGGGTGGATCTGGGCTGTGCCAAAACCCCTGAAGAAATTCAGTCCTTGGAAGCAGAGTTATGGTTAGATGAGGGGGAAGATGAAATTGCCTTGCGGGGTGCAGTACGCTACGTTCATCGGTTAATGCCGGTATCGCTAAAAGATATTGCGATAGTCCAGAAAAAGCTGGCATCTTCTCAACCGTTCCGTTTGGAAATCTCCAAACCTGGAATTTTAGATAACCTGACCCTGCGGGCGATTGAACGCCCATTACCAGGGCGGGGAGAAGTTGAAATCCAAGTTTGTGCGGCGGGTCTCAACTTCAGGGATGTCGCCAAAGCAATGAACTTGCTGGCTGAGGTTAACTTAGAGGGGAATTTCACCGAGAGATCGCTCGGCTTAGAGTGTGCCGGAATTATTAGTGCAATTGGCTCTGGGGTAGAGGGGTTTCAGATAGGCGATGAAGTTATTGGCTTGGCCCCTCACAGTTTTAGTACTCATATAATCACCAATGTCCGCTTTGTAGTACGCAAGCCCGCACATATCAGTTTTGAAGAAGCGGCTACAATTCCCGCCGTTTTCCTCACAGCTTACTACGCCCTGCATTACCTGACGCAAATCAGCAAGGGCGATCGCATTCTCATTCATGCGGCAGCCGGAGGTGTCGGTCTGGCCGCTATCCAACTGGCTCAAAAAGCAGGCGCAGAGATTTTTGCCACTGCAGGCAGTCCGGAAAAACGGGAATTTCTGCGCTCGCTTGGCGTTGAACATGTGATGGATTCCCGGTCGTTAGCGTTTGCTGATGAAGTGATGGCACGCACAAGCGGGAAAGGAGTCGATATCGTCCTCAACTCTTTGGCGGGAGATGCCATTCCTAAGAGTATCTCTGTGCTGGCAAGATTCGGACGTTTTATCGAAATCGGTAAGCGGGATATCGACCAGAACAGTAAATTGGGTCTGCGACCTTTTCGTAATAACTTGTCGTTCTTTGCTGTGGACTTAGATCAACTGTGGCAAGATCGCCCTGATTTTACCAAGGATCTATTCGGGAAAGTAATGAAACAGTTTTCGGAGCAAACCCTCTACCCGCTGCCCCATCGGGTCTTCCCCATAAGGAAAGCACTCGACGCTTTCCGCTACATGGCGAGAGCATTGCACATTGGTAAAATTGTAGTGTCTTTACAAGACCCAGATGTAGTGGTGGCTCCCGCAACAGAGGAGAAAGTAACATTTAGCGCTGATGGCACTTACCTGATTACTGGCGGACTGGGTGGGTTTAGTTTAGCAGTAGCTCAGTGGTTGGTCAAAAATGGTGCTAAACATTTAGTATTAATGGGACGCAGCGGTGCCGCCTCACCAGCAGCCAAAGAAGCTGTAAAAACTCTGGAGTCAGCAGGTGCAAGCGTGATAGTTGCCAAAGCGGATGTGAGTCAAGCAACTCAAGTGGCTGATGTTCTGACTGACATTGAGCAGTCTATGCCACCGTTGCGAGGAATTCTTCACGCTGCAATGGTTCTCGACGATGCTCTAATGCTGCAACTTTCTCTTGAACGCTTTTTTAAAGTGATGGCTCCTAAGGTCATCGGTGCCTGGAACTTACACACTCAGACATTAAATACACCATTGGATTTCTTCGTGAATTTCTCCTCTTTTACTTCATCTGTGGGAAATCCAGGGCAGGGGAATTATGCAGCTGCCAATGCTTTTCTTGATGCGCTGACTCACCACCGCCGCCAATGCGGACTTGCAGCTGTGAGTGTCAACTGGGGGGTCATTGCCGATGTTGGTTTTGTTGCTCGCTCTGGTGAAGTAGGAGATCATTTGCAGCGGATTGGAGCTAAATCGCTGCCATCGCAGCAAGCACTGAAGATACTGGGAGAATTGCTCCGAATTGAGGCAGTTCAGACAATGGTGGCACCGATGAACTGGCAGCGGTGGGGACAGGTTCATGCAGCAGGTGCATCAGGGCGATTTTCTTATTTAGTCGGCGAAGAAGCTGTCTCTGAAGAAGCAGACGTTCGCAACAGCGAAAGAGAAACGCTTGGCAACGCCCTTATGGCTGCGAAACCCGCAGAACATCAGCAGTTGGTGGAATCTCGCTTGCTTGAACAAGTTGCACGGGTTTTGGGAACTTCTCCCGCTAAGTTGGACAGTTCAAAACCCCTGATCAATATGGGACTTGACTCCTTAATGGCAGTGGAGCTAAGCAACCGGCTCGAAAAATATCTGGGTGTGGGCTTGCCCACAATGAAACTCATGGGGGGTCTAAGTATTTCTCAATTGGCAAATGAGTTAGTTGAGCAACTAGTCCCAGCCAACTCTACTACCGTAGCAATCCAGACACAATCCCACTCCAAGGTTACGCCAGCAGCAACCGATTGGCTCATCTTCCCCAAACCAAATCCTGATGCCCAACTGCGCTTGTTCTGCCTCCCGTACGTTGGAGGAAGTAGCTCCGCATTTCTTTCCTGGTCGGATAATTTGCCACTAGATATAGAAGTCTGTGCCCTTCAACTTCCTGGAGGAACAGACCGTTTGGGCGAACAGCCATTCGACGAGCTAACTCCTCTTGTGGAAACCCTGGCACGAGTTGTGCTTCCTTATTTGGATAAGCCATTCGCTTTCTACGGTCACAGTCAAGGGGCATTGCTGTGCTTTGAACTTGCCCGTTACCTGCGCCGCGAAAATGATAAAATTCCTGTTCACTTGTTCGTTGGCGCTTTGCACGCTCCCCAACTACCGCATCCATCTTCTTCTATCGCTCAATTTTCTCAAGAGGAGGCGCTCAAAAAAGCACATCTTATTGATTTACCTCAATCAATTCAGCAAAATATCGAGCTGATGCGGTTGTTGCTACCGAGTTTAAAAGTAGGGATTTTGATGCATGAAAATTATACCTACTGTGAGTCAGAGCCACTGAATTGTCCGATTACTGCGTTCGGAGGGATGCAGGACAAGGTAATCACCCAAGAGCATCTCTTGGCTTGGCGCGAACACACTCGCGGCACATTTAAGCTGCAAATGTTAAGCGGTAACCACTTGTTCTTGCACAGCGACCAAGAACTGCTTTTGCAAGCAATCTCCCAGGATCTGAAGTCACTTCTGAGTTCGCTTGTCAAGTAGTTTGCCAAAAACTTTAAGGCAGTAATATCACCAGTAGAGACAGTATAGTACGGTCTCTACTCTATCTCTTTTATTACAGAGAAAAGTGTATATTATTAAGATGACTCATACTCTCCCCACAAAATCTACAGAAACTCCAAGGAAAGCTCAAGTGCCCTACTACAAGCAGCACAGGAGTAATAAATTAATTTATCTTGTGTTAATGGTGGTGCTAGTTGTAGCAGGTGCTACTATCTACCAGATGTGGCTTCATCAGCCCCAAACAGTAGAGAATTTACTCAAGCTAAGCGGACGAATTGAGAGTTACGAAACTGACATTGGTATCAAGCGTTCGGGGCGAGTTGTGTCAATCGCCGTACGAGAAGGAGCAGTTGTCAAGAAGGGGCAAGAATTAATCAAGCTCGATGACAGTAATGACCAACTACTTCAAGAACAACTGCATGGAGCCGAAGCACGAATCACTTCTTCTAGATTTGATGAACAACAGGCACTAGCAGATGTAGAGCGTGTACAAAGTGAGATTTCACAAATCGAAAGCCAAATACATGAAGCACAAATAAATTTGCAGCAATCACAAGGCGATGCCCAAGGCAAGATTGACCAAGCAAGGTCTCTTGTTGCGGTGGCAAAGGCACAAATGTTGCAAGCACAGGCACAAGCAAAGCAAGCAGTAGCTGAAGTAAAGCTAGCAAAAACCAATCGCGATCGCTACGCCAAACTTGTCAATAATGGAGCCATAAATCAACAGCAATTTGATTCTGCACAAACTACCTTCGATACGGCAGTAGCAACTTTGGAAGCAAGACAAGCATCAGTCAATGCAGCACGCGAGCAGTTAAGCGCTGCTCAAGGTGGGCTGCTGCAAGCAAAAACGACTGGATTTAATCCAGGCATTCGCAATGCTCAGTTAGAAGCTTTATCTAAACAGCGACAGCAGAGCGTAGCTCAATTGAAATCTGCTCAAGCCAAAGTAAGATCTGCCTCTGCAAAGGTCAAAGATGCTATGGCTACAAAGCGGCAAATCATTAGCCAAATTGTAGACTCAAAGAAGGATTTGAATGTCAAGAGTCCCCTAGATGGAGTGGTGAGTGCTCGCAATGTTGAACCAGGCGCAATAGTAAACAGTCAAACTAAAATTCTTACAGTAGTTGACCCTAAGACAGTTTATCTGAGAGGTTTTATTCCTGAAGGAGATATTGGCAAAGTACGCTTGGGACAGCTAGTCAAAATTTTTCTCGATTCTGCTCCCAACAAACCCCTCAAAGGTAAGGTCATTGCTATTGATCCACAAGCCTCGTTTACACCAGAAAATATCTACTTCCAAAAGGATAGGGTGAGACAAGTTGTCGGGCTTCGTATGAGTATTGAGAACCCTGCTGGCTGTTTTAACCCTGATAATTCCTATGCAGGAGCAGATTTGCCTTGTGCCAAGATGGGAATGCCAGCAGACGCAGAAATTATGTTAAAGGCACAAGAGGTCAGAAAATGAACCCTGAAGTCTCATTAATTACCTCAAATCAGATTTTAACCTCTAACCAAACAGAAGTTATCCAAGTGCGCGGCTTACACAAACATTATGGTCGTCTAGCCGCAGTACGAGGAATTGATTTTACTATACATAAGGGTGAGATGTTTGGGCTGATTGGTCCTGATGGGGCGGGTAAGACTACTACCTTTCACATTCTTGGTGGCTTGATTGAGGCAACAGCGGGAGAAGTACAGATATTTGGTCAACGTGCACGGTTAGCTCGCTTAAACGTGGGGTATTTAACACAGCAATTTTCTCTGTGTTTGGATCTTAGCATTGATGAGAATTTGCACTATACAGCTCGATTGCGGCAAGTACCAAATGAATTGTTACAGGAACGTCGCAATAAATACTTAAAATTGATGAACCTGGAGCAGTTCGGCGATCGCTTGGCGGGGCAACTTTCCGGAGGAATGAAACAAAAGCTAGCACTCTGCTGTGCCCTGGTTTCCCAACCAAAAGTCCTGTTACTGGATGAACCCACCACAGGTGTTGATCCAGTTTCACGACGTGAGTTTTGGGATGTGCTAGCATCCCTTGCTGTAGAAGGTATGACAATTGTCGTAGCTACACCTTACCTAGACGAAGCAGAACGCTGCCATCGTGTCGCTTTGATGTACGATGGCCAAATTCAACAGATTGGGACTCCTGCTTCTTTACGCGCTAGCTTAGGCTTGCATCGCTTGGAAGTCCGTACGCAAAATATAGAAATAGCTGAACAAGTTTTATCACAGACAAAACAAGCAAATATTGTCGATGTGCAGACATTCGGCGATCGCCTTGATGTCCTTGTTAAAGATGTTGCAGCAGGAAAAACTCAGGTGCGCTTACAGCTTCTCCTGCATCAGTTACCATACTCTAGTATCGAGAGTAGGGAACCGACACTAGAAAATGTCTTTGTTACTGCTGTACGACTACAGACTTGTGCACCTCAATTTTCCCCGTTTCCGCGCTATAGGGTTGGAAAAAGAAAAGGAGAGCATGAGGAAATGTCTCCCACTCCCCAGTGCTCCCACTCCCCTAGACTCTACCCCGAGTTCCCCCACTCCTCTTTAAACATTGCCATCTTTGCCCACAACCTCAGTCGTGTATTTGGCAATTTTCAAGCAGTCAAGAATGTCAACATTTCGGTACGGTATGGTGAAATTTTTGGGCTTTTAGGTGCTAATGGATCTGGAAAAACCACGACAATCAAAATGCTGTGTGGTTTACTCAAAGCCAGTAGCGGTGAAATTTCCCTTGGTGGTGAAACGCATAACCTGCGGAGCGCTAATTTGCGACGACGTATAGGTTACATGAGCCAAAAATTCACTCTCTACGATGACCTATCAATTTTAGAAAACCTAGAGTTTTATAGTGGTGTTTACGGTGTACCTCGCAAGCTACGCAGGGAAAAGATTGATTGGGTTATAGCCATTTGTGGGCTAAAGGGACAAGAACATATGCTCACCGGGAATCTACCAGGTGGCTGGAAGCAGCGTGTAGCCTTTGGTGCGTCAGTTATGCATGAACCAGATATTTTGTTCCTTGATGAACCAACATCGGGAGTCGATCCGCTTGCTCGTCGCCAATTCTGGAAGTTGATTAATGATTTTGCCCGCAATGGTACAGCAATTTTGGTGACAACCCACTATTTAGAAGAAGCTGAACAATGTAACCGCATGAGCTTTATGGTTGCAGGGGAAACCGCAGCTTCCGGCTCACCTACTTCCATAAAAGCTGAACAACCAGGACAACTTATGGAAGTCGTTGTTAACAACAACCAAGCCGCCTCCAAGCTACTCAAACAACACCTCGACCCTTGGCGCGTCTCTATTTTTGCCAATAGTCTACACGTTGTCCTCAACGACTCCGAACAAGAACGGGAGCAACTACTTCAACTCTTGGAGTATAACAACATTACTATTTACTCCCTACGTCCCATTCCTTTCTCGTTAGAAGATGCTTTCATTGGCATAGTTCAACGAGCGCAAAGCAATATATCAACGACAAGCTTAGCGATATGAAACGAATTCTTGCTCAGTGTAACAAAGAATTGGTACAGTTTCGCCGTGATAGACTGACATTGGCATTGGCATTTCTATTGCCATTAATGACACTACTAATTTATGGATTTGTCATTCGATTGGAAAGTAAGAATGTTCCAATGATTGTGCAAGATTTTGACCGCACAAACAAGAGCGCCAGCTATATTGAGCGGTTATACGCCTCTAATCAGTTTGTACCTACACAATGGTCAGGAGGAGATCCGGCACGGGATGCAATTGATCGTGGTATTGCGAAGGTAGCAGTCATTATCCCTCCACAATTCAGTCGAGATCTCAAAGCTGGTAGAAGCACTGCGGTACAGGTGCTCATCGATGCAACTGATGTTAACAATGCTCGAGTGATAAAAAACAACATCCAAAACGTAACGAATTTCTTTATGAGGGAGCAAGGAATTCTGCCATTTACAAACAGTATTAAACCTGAGATTCGCTTGTGGTTTAATCCTGGTCGATTAGAATCATTATACTTTGTACCAGGAGTATTTGGTGTAGTGTTATGGATTTACCCGTCCTTGTTGACGGCGATTTCAATGGTGCGTGAAAAGGAGAAAGGCACCATCCTGCAAGTCTACGCTTCTAGCATAAGTGCGACCGAGTTCATACTTGGTAAAGGACTAGCTTACTTACTGATTGCTATCAGTGAAGCATTCGTTGTTATAGAATTGGCGACATTGATTTTCCAAGTCAACTTGGTAGTTAACCCCATCACCTTATTCCTTGGTACTCTACTGTTTCTTATAGATAGTGTTTTGTTTGGCTTGCTTTTAGGGGTGCGAAGCAGTAGCCAGAACGCAGCTGTCCAAAGTGTTTCTCTTATCGGTTTTACTACATCCATAATGTTATCTGGTTTTATTTATCCACTCAACAATATTCCATTTCCCCTTTCACTCTTGCCTAATGTGGTTCCCACCCGCTATTACATTAACATTACCCGTGATGCTTTTATCAGAGGCACTGGCTGGATGGGTGTTTGGTTTGATTTAGTTATACTGACTCTGTTTGGATTGGTATTGTTCAATGTATCGCGTATTATTTTAAGCCAAATGCAATTGCCGGATTAATTTATTTTCTTCAATCAAAAATGGAATTTATTTTTGGACTATTCGATAGTTTGTTTTGGTCATTAATTCGTAAGGAAATCAATCAAATTCTGCGAAATAAGCAGTTAATTTTTTTACTACTTGTACCGCCAACGATACAATTATTGATCTACGGATTTGTACTCAACCCTGATGTTCACAATTTGAGATTGGGTGTTGTAGACTATGCTAATGTTGCTCAAAGTCGGGAACTAATGATGGCAATGACATCAAATGGCGTTTTTACCCTAGAGTCGGTACTGCCTAGTGAGAAAGAGTTGAGCCGTCAAGTAGAAGAAGGCAAGCTGGATGTGGGAGTCATAATTCCACCAGAATTCCCACGCCAGTTAGCAAAAAAAACAGCATCTATACAGGTATTCATTGATGGGGTGAATGCGAATACAGCAGGTATTGCTAATAGTTATATAAACCAGATTATTCAACAATATAATCGTTACTTAGTACAAAATAAGACAAATCAGTTAGTGTTAGCCCAATTTGTATTTCTCTACAATCATGGACTAACAAGTAGCTGGTTTTTTGTGCCAGGAGTGATGGGTTTAGTGCTAACACTAATAGCGACACTGGTTTCAGCATTGACAGTTGTGCGGGAGAAGGATACAGGGACTCTGGAACAATTGCTAATGACTCCTGCGGTTAACTGGGAGATTTTGCTCTCCAAAATTGTACCATTAGCTTTCTTGCTGATCGGAGATGTTCTACTGGCGCTTACCTTTGCAAGGTTGGTGTTTGGGGTACCGTTTCGTGGCAGTTTTCTACTGTTTCTTGCATTGTCGAGCATATACATATTGGTGGGAATTAGTTTGGGCATTATGTTAGCCACGGTTTCAGGCTCACAGCAGCAAGTCATCCTTATTTCCTTTTTCCTCAATCTGCCAATGTTACAAACTTCTGGGGCGATCGCTCCGATTGAAGCCATGCCCTCCTTTTTTCAAGTTCTGTCTCTATTCAATCCTCTACGTCATTACATCGCCATTGTTCGAGGAATTTTACTTAAAGGGGTTGGTTTAGATGTACTATGGATGCATGTCTTAGTATTAATTGGCTTTGTCTTTGTGTTTTTGAGTATCGGTATTCACAAATTTCGTAGTCAGTTAGGAGATGTCTGAAAAGTATAGGCATCACCGTGGTCGGGTAGCAATTTGAAGATGAATATGATTTAGCGTTAAGCGAAGCTCTGCCGTAGGCAATCGCTATTATTGATGGTATAGAAAACAGAGCCGCGCAAGGTCAGTATCAAGTTGAGCATTTTACGTTTAATTAGGTTAACCTACTTACTTTTGGTGCAGCTTCTCGTGCTTAACTCCCAGGACTTACGCAACTGGCACAATGCGAGCGCTATTTATAGTAGATAAGTATTAATAAGTGGAATGCACGAAGAGGCTTCTGCCGCCTCGTGCAACAGTGATTGATAGTAGTGAAGCACGGTGCAA
>NZ_JABXYX010000138.1 GCF_017982655.1 Brasilonema sp. CT11
GCCCGAACCTATCAAGAATTAGATGATGCCATTACAAATGCTTTAAACGCAGTGACGAAAAAAGACATTATTGGATGGTTTACCCACTGCTGCTACTATATTGCACCCAACTGAGAACCGCTATATGCTCGGTTTGCACAGTAGTGAGCAACAGCGTGCAAGCGTCGAGCATCGCACCGAGTGTACTAATCCAGGAATTATCTTCCAGAGTCGAGCGAAAAAACGAGAGAATGGGATACGCGCGATGGCTCTCTAAAATTTCGACTGCCCAAACTTCCCAATCGCCAATATCATGGGGCAGTTGGTCGAGAATCTTTAACCGAGCATAAGTTTCCAACAACGTCACCCCCGATGGAGGACTGCCAGCCCGCGCCTCAACGAGATTGACAAAAACTTCACGATGCTGTAAGGAACTATACAGCGAGAAGAAAAACGCAATGACGAGCGACATAACTGTCAATCCTGATCCTGCTGCCGCCAGCGTGACTATCCGTGCAATCCCTATGGGGACAAAATCCCCAAATCCAATTGTGAACAGCGAGGTTCCCGCCAGGTAAAGGGCAGTAGCAAAATCTCGAATCGCGGGTTGGATGGAGTCTTGCAGGGCGTACAGGATCAGTGCGTACCCAACTATCAAGGCAATCACCCAAACCGTGAGCATCAGCATCAACAACAGCGGCGCGAATATTCCCAATAAATACTCATGCCGCATACCTGAGTGCAAACTTAATTGTCGCCACGGTAACCAAAATAATCTGCTCAGCAGCACTGAAATCCTTAACGTGCGGGGCGATTGACGAGGAACGATAACCATCTGGAACACATCAAGCAACACAATGACAATGATTAAAATACCGAAGATCGCCTCACAGATCGCCATCATCTGATTACCTTAGTTGGAGTTTATTTCTAGCTCAAAGAGTACCGCCATCAAAATAGGTAGGTGCTTTAATGTATGGTATACGGGAATCCAGGGAGCAGTGGTATACTCCTGAGATTGTTATTATTTAAGCATTCTAGGAGCCGGACCACGAGTGGCATCCAGCCGCGACACACGTGGTAAAATAATAGTTTTGCCTGTTTGTGCCGCTTGGTAAATCAACGTTATCAGTTTTTGGTCTTGCAAGCCTTCTTCACCCGGCGTATGGGGTTGCTTGTTCTGAATCACACAATCCGCCATGTGATCCATTTCCAAGGCAAACTGGTTCTTCTGGCTCATCCGTAGTTGCGATGGGCAAAGCCCCGCCAAAGGCGATAGCTAGACTATAACTTTCAA
This sequence comes from Brasilonema sp. CT11, assembly GCF_017982655.1. Taxonomy (GTDB): domain Bacteria; phylum Cyanobacteriota; class Cyanobacteriia; order Cyanobacteriales; family Nostocaceae; genus Brasilonema. Next base: position 1,277 of record NZ_JABXYX010000138.1, read on the forward strand.
ACCTCCTACATAGGAACTGTCTTGTGAGACCTGAGATTACTCAGGCTTAAACAAGTCATTTCCAATCCAATTTATGTGATCGTCAGGTACTTTTGAGGGCATCATTCCGACAAAGTTGGCGGCATCATCAATGCTTCCCTTGCTGTTATATCTAGCTTGCATCGGGTAAGGAAATATTGGTCTTGTTCTGATAATTTTTGCATTGCTGCTTGCTCCTTCTGTCGGATTACTAAACCCACCACCTGCTGAGTTGGCAGCTGTTTGGGATGCAATGACTTTGGTAGATGGCTTACCTTGTTCAACCCAGGTTATGATCGAGGTGAGCCAATCCACGCGGTTTGGACCTGTTCCACCTTGACAGTGATACATTCCAGGCAGCATGAATAGTTGGGCAAAGGATTGAACGTTGGCAAGACCACCTATTGCATCTTGAACTGCTTGATAGTAAGCGATCGTGCCTTGAGGGGGAATTGCAGGATCAGCCCACCCATGATAGATTATGAGTTTCCCACCGTGATCGCGGAACGCTTTGAGATTAGGGTTGGTGGCGTTGTACACTTTGCCTAACGGTCGCAGCCGATCAAAGCCAAGAGCGGTAAATTGCCAATCTTTGTAGGAGAAGGATGCAGGAGGACTTTTGGGAAAGGCGAGATATTTCAGATAGCTGTTGGAAATCTCCGCTGCAAAGGGTGGCATTCCAGTTGTGCCCACGCTCGAACCTGCCCACCCAAGTTCTGACCCAATCGTTTGGCTGCCTGGATAAAGTAGCTTGTTCTGACGATCCTTCACACCGCCATACAGTTTATTGACGACTGCAATCTGAGCCGTCGTTAAACAGTTTGCTTCACCATCACCAGAACAACGGAGCAATTCCGGCTTGAAGGTACAAACTCTAGGATCAGTGATTTGCCCATCTGCTAGTCCGTCCTTACCATCACAATTGGCGATCGCAGCTTGATGAATCAGCGCGAGTTTATCGGAGGGCAGAATGGCATTCCCTTGGGAATCTTGGTTCGCGCGCCCATTCCATGTTTCGTATTCTCCATTGAGTGGCGCTTGGATAGCAGCCGGAGCTCCAGCAATGATGCCATTAAAGTCGTTTGGGTATCGCTGTGCTTCCATCAGGGCTTGTCGCCCTCCATTAGAACAGCCCTGGAAGTAAGAATAACTAGGATCTTTTCCATAAAACGCGGTGGTGATCGCTTTTGCGGCTAGTGCCGTAACATGCTCTGAACGATAGCCAAAATCAGCCCGCAGTTGGGGTTGATCCAGTCCCCAGAGTGCACTCACTGCGCCTATGCCGCCACCAACATGTCCGGTATTGTCAAACGCAACCGCAAAGTTTTGATTGAGTGCAGCACTAGATTCAGATGAAGCTTTCAAACTGCCGCAATATCCACCACAGCCAACCTGAAGGTAGCGACGATTCCAATTTTGGGTAGGCAACTGCACCTCAAACTGAATCTGGGGTGTCACATACCCTTTAACATCGCAGTATTCAGGAGTTTGAGCGGTAGCAGGAACGACTTGAGCTGAAGAAATGGCGGTTGGGGCATCAGAAATTCCTGTAAAATCTTTCTGAGTCAAGGCGCTACAGGGATTCGACTTTCTTTGTTGCATGGGGACTTGTGCCATAACAGAAGTCGGAAACGATCTCGCATTAATATATGACAGCAGTACTGACAAGAGAAAGGCGATGATGAAGACTAACGTAACCATCAAACCATTCCAGAATAATGTTTGCCGTTTTTGAGATTTCACACCAAATCTCCTTTTTATTGCATTTTAAATACACGAATGACTGATTTGCTTTTTAGCCGATAATCAGATTATTTGGTTATTTTATGCTCTCTTAATCGATTTGGGAGACGCAATACAAAGCAGCGGTGTCTGCCCTTTGGGCAATTGCAGACGAATTATCCTTACCGTTTGACCAAAGATTTTTAAATATACAGCGTTTTTCATCTATTTGAACCACAATCTTTCGTAGGGGCGCAATGCCTTGCGCCCCTACAGTGTGGAGGGCTGTTTCATTCGTTAGCGAGAGAGGATTTGTCAATACGTAGCGCGATGATTTTTGGGACACAGAGTGAAAAAAAATCTACATCTTGAACCAGAAAATTCAATTTTTCTCCAGAAAAGAAGGAGAGCGATTGCCTACGGCAGAGCTACGCTTAACGCTTTACAAACCCTTGACATTATGAGCCTTTGAGGGAATGAAACAGCCCTGCTTAAAAAGGGGGGATTCTTAAAAGCCCCCTTTTTAACTCTATTGCCGGATCTGTTCTGCGTAAGTCCTACTAACCTAAACCCTCAACTGCTTCCCTCACCAGCTTCGAGACGAAAGGCAAAATTTCGCGGTTCTTAGCATTTATTTTGCCTTCAGTAAACACAACAAGCAGATAAGGGCGTTTTTCGTTTAACTCTATATAAGCAGCATCATGCCGGACTTGACTCGTCCAACCTGCTTTTGACCAAATTTTTGCTTCTTGAGGAAGTCCACCACCCAAAAAACCTGTCACTTGGTCTTCTTCAACATCTTTTGGCAAGTCATTCGGGTTAAGACTGCGTTTGAGCAAACTCATCATGGTTTGCGATCGCCCACTAGACACCGCCACACCACCAATAATACTGTGTAGCAACCTGGCGGTAGCATTTGTTGTCAGCATATTCCGATTCTCTAGCAACTCTCCTACAAAAGCCCGTTCGCGTCCGTAAGGTCCATCACACCAGGGTTTTTGGCAAACATTAATCGTTTCCATATCTGACCACCCAAGAGATTGGAAATAGCGGTTGACAATATTACGCTGCTGCTTCCAAGTATCAAATGGTCCGGGTGATAATTCTGGTCCAGAAGTCGTTCCAGTTAAGATATCTACAACTAAACTCGTCGCATCATTGCTAGAATCAACAATCATATCGCGTATAGCTCTTTCCAATTCTTTAGAAGTGGAAACCATGTTTTTCTGTAGCCATTCGTTGACTGCGACCAAATAAAACAACTTCACTACACTTGCAGGGTAAATTCGTTCCACTCCGCGATAAATGAAACCACGAATTGGGTAGTTCCAAAAATCATCTGGAGTTAATGCACCACCAGTGTTCACCAGTACTGGCGGATCGTAGACAATCCAAGTCAAAGCAATTTGGTTGCGGGCTAAAGTTGGAAATGCAGCCCAAGTTGCTTCTAAAATGCCTAAGCCAAGTTTTTCCAGCTGATCGTCTTTATTAAAGAAGAAATTCATTGTTATTTCACCAATGTCCTTTAATCTAGAATCTCAAATCCAAACTCTCAAATCAGGTGAGTACCAGTGCCTAACTGACGTAAACATATATGATTCTCCCAGTTGTCAACGACTGGCAACTCAAGCTGCAACTGGGCGATATTTGTGGATCACATCAAACTATCAAGATTGTGCAGTTGAGGTGTGTTTGTGTGAAGATGACTATCCAGGATGGCTGTCACTATGCGATTTGGGTTTGTTACAATCATGCACTGTACCTTATAAAGCGAAAAGATTTTCGGAATCACAGATAAAAAGACACCTGCCAGAGGTGATTGGCTTTACCCAACAAGCTATGCAACAACCAAATTATTACCTCTGGGGTGGCACGGTAAGACCAAATTACGACTGTTCGGGATTGATGCAAGCGGCGTTCGCCTCGGTAGGTATTCGTATACCCAGAGATGCATATCAGCAGGAAGCTTTCACCCAAGCCATTTCTATCGCAGAATTACAACCAGGTGATCTTGTTTTCTTCGGAACTTCCCAAAAAGTAACTCATGTGGGACTCTATTTAGGAGATGGCTGCTATATCCACAGTTCCGGCAAAGAAATAGGACGTAATGGAATTGGCATTGACCGTCTTTCGGAACAAGGAGACAAGGTTAGTCAGTCTTATTATCAGCTACTGCGCGGTGCAGGAAGAGTGGTCAGGAGTTACGAACCACAAAGACGCTGAGGGAAAGAGAAATATGAGGAGTGGACTGGTTTCTGATAGACTTGCTGGACAAAATGAGGCGATATCCTCAATTGTTCCAGATGTTTCGGTTGTGGTGCCTGTGCATGATGAAGTGGAAAGTTTGCCTCATTTGCTTGAGGCGATAGCATCCACATTATCCGCTACTGACTTAAGTTATGAAATCATCTGCGTAGATGATGGTTCTACAGATGGTTCAGCAGAGTTTCTTAGAGAACAAGCGCAAATCCGCAACGATTTGAAAGCCGTGATTTTGCGTCGCAATTATGGTCAAACTGCGGCGATGGCTGCTGGGTTTAACTACGCATTGGGTAAAGCAATTGTCACTTTAGATGCTGACCTTCAAAATGACCCTGCTGATATTCCTATGCTATTAGCAAAGTTGGAGTCAGGCTACGATTTGGTCAGCGGTTGGCGGAAAAATCGCCAAGATGGTGCTGTGAATCGATTACTTCCTTCCAAAATTGCCAACTGGTTAATTAGGCGAACCACGAGTGTGTATATTCATGACTATGGTTGTTCGCTCAAAGCTTATCGTGCTGAACTCGTGGCAGATATGAACCTTTATGGAGAACTGCACCGCTTTCTTCCGGCTTTAGCGTATATTGAAGGAGCTAGAATAACAGAAATGCCCGTGCGTCATCATGCCCGTCGCTTTGGTCGCAGCAAATATGGGATATGGCGGACGTTCCGAGTGTTGATGGATTTGTTAACAATTTTATTTATGAAAAAGTTCCTTACACGCCCAATGCACGTTTTTGGATTGTGGGGATTGGTTTCAATGGCTTCAGGTGGGGCGATTGGAATTTACTTGACCTTTGTCAAATTTGCTTTTCATCAAAATATTGGCGATCGCCCTTTACTAATTCTGGCAGTTCTTTTGCTAGTAACTGGGGTACAGTTGTTTTGCTTCGGTTTGTTGGCAGAGTTACTGATGCGTACTTACCATGAATCCCAAGGACGCCCTATCTATCGCGTGCGTGAAGTAGTCACAAAAGTCTAGTCCCAAAGGCTTGACTTATTTGAAAGTCAACAAAATTCATTTTTTTAGCAATCAGCTGTGACTGCATAACCCGCAATTTGGGTTATGAAATTTCGGCTGCTTTTTTACTCGTCGATTCATTACGATACGCCTCCTTGCGCTTACCCATGCAGCTCCTCAGCATCAAGCTTACATGAATCAGAGAAAAAACTTTCCAAATATTCAGTATAATCACTAGTTTATATCACTATCACGCCCACTGAATTAAACAAATTGATCACTTAAAAAAATAACTAGTAACTTAAGTTACATAGTTATTTTTACTTATCCAAACCAGACCACTCTTGCGTTAGGATATTGTCACACTTCCCTTTTCAACCATGCCATCGGGAAGTCGCCCAAGTCGGTAGTCCGATTTGGTGGTGGGTACTTCATAAAGTGTGTTTAAATAGATTAATAGTACATTGGTACTTATAAAGCTTCCAAACCCCACTTCTAAATCCATAAACAAATCCACAAATATATAGATAGAGATACATAGAGGGATCGAATGGCTGTTAACACCACAGATAATGCCGGCAAGCAAAAAGCGCTCAACATGGTACTCAATCAAATTGAGCGTACTTTTGGCAAAGGAACAATCATGCGCTTGGGTGACGCTACCCGGATGCGGGTAGAGACAATTTCTAGTGGAGCACTCACCCTGGATTTAGCGCTAGGTGGCGGTTTACCCAAAGGACGGGTGATTGAGATTTATGGTCCAGAAAGTTCTGGTAAGACCACACTAGCACTGCACGCAGTTGCGGAAATACAAAAAAATGGTGGTATAGCTGCCTACGTTGATGCTGAACACGCCCTTGATCCCGCCTACGCTGCAGCGTTGGGTGTTGACACTGAAAATCTGTTCATTTCGCAACCTGACACTGGGGAAGCTGCTTTAGAAATTGTTGATCAACTTGTCCGTTCTGCTGCAGTTGATATTGTCGTTATTGACTCAGTGGCGGCGCTCGTCCCCCGTGCTGAAATTGAAGGTGAGATGGGAGATGCTCACGTTGGTCTTCAAGCAAGATTGATGAGTCAAGCTTTACGTAAAATTACTGGCAATATTGGTAAATCTGGTTGCTCAGTTATTTTTCTCAACCAGCTGCGCCAAAAAATTGGTGTCAGCTACGGTAACCCAGAAACAACAACTGGTGGTAACGCTCTCAAGTATTATGCTTCAGTACGCTTAGACATTCGCCGGATTCAAACCTTGAAAAAAGGTACAGAGGAATTTGGTAACCGTGTGAAAGTCAAAGTTGCAAAGAATAAAGTAGCACCACCTTTTAGAGTCGCGGAATTTGACATTATCTTTGGTAAAGGTATTTCTACTTTGGGTTGTCTTGTCGATTTGGCAGAAGAAACTGGTATTCTGCTCCGCAAGGGAGCTTGGTACAGCTACAACGGTGAGAACATCTCTCAAGGACGAGACAATGCCATTAAGTACCTAGAAGACAAGCCCGAATTTACTGAAAAAATTAAGCAGCAAGTGCGTGAAAAACTAGACATGGGAGCTGTTGTTTCTGCTAACTCCGTGAGCAAGACAAGTGAAGATGAAGAAGATGAAGAAGATTTAGAGTTACTCGAAGAAGACTAACACTAGTCTTGGTGTTAGCTGAGTCGATCAATATGGCGTTTGGGGCGCTCTGCGCTCCTTTGGGACGACGGGTACTTCGTGTGCTCGCCTTTTTTTCAGAGGCTTTTCTGCCTCAATTGATACAACACACCGACTGTCAAACAAGTTAACTTAGTATATATGAATATATGTTCAGATGTGCTAAATTAATTTCAGGACAAGTTAGGAGAAAATTATGACTACCGTAACCCAAATGAAATGTGCTTGTGAGCCTTGCCTGTGTATTGTTTCACTAGAGAATGCCGTTAAGAAAGATGATCAATACTACTGCTCAGAAGCCTGTGCGGAAGGTCATAAGACTATCAAAGGCTGCGGTCATGGTGGCTGCGGTTGTTAAAAAACTACTAATAATAAAGGACTGGGGACTAGGAAAGAAAATTCCTAGTCCCCAGTCCTTTATTATTAGTGCTGAGTATTCAATTTACAAGTTTGACATCACATCTCGTGCGACTTTTAGAGTCTGCTCAATATCTTCTTCGGTATGGGCAATAGAAGTAAACCCTGCCTCAAATTGAGATGGTGCCAGATAAATCCCTCGTTCTAACATTCCACGGTGGAAGCGTCCGAATTTACCTGTATCAGACTTTTTGGCGTCCTCGTAGTTATGGACTGGTCCATTGGTGAAGAATAGACCAAACATCCCACTGATTTGACCTCCACAAGCTGGGTGACCTGTTTCTTTGGCAATTTGCAGCAAGCCGTTGGCTAACTTTTTCGTAATACTGTCCAAATACTCGTATGTACCTGGTTTTTGCAGCAATTCGAGTGTTTTAATTCCAGCAGTCATTGCTAAGGGGTTACCAGAAAGAGTCCCAGCTTGATACACAGGACCATTCGGAGCAACCATTGACATAATATCGCGACGACCGCCGTAAGCTCCTACTGGCAAACCACCGCCGATAACTTTGCCTAAAGTTGTTAAATCAGGGGTGACGCCAAACTTCTCCTGTACGCCGCCGTAGGCAATTCGGAAACCCGTCATAACCTCATCAAACACTAACAATGCCCCATGTTCTTGGGTCAGTTCTCGTAGACCTTCTAGGAAACCCGCATCAGGGGGAATAAACCCAGCATTGCCAACGATTGGCTCTAGAATCACACCAGCAATTTGGTCGCGGTTTTCCTCAAACAGGGCTTTGACAGCTTCCAGGTCATTGAAAGGAGCATTTAGGGTATTGCTAGTAGCCGATTTGGGTACGCCAGGAGAATCTGGTAAACCAAGTGTGGCGACACCAGAGCCAGCCTTTACTAAGAACATATCGGCGTGACCGTGGTAACAGCCCTCGAACTTAATGAGTTTATCGCGTCCGGTGAAAGCCCGCATTAAACGCAGCACTGCCATACAAGCTTCTGTGCCGGAGTTAACAAATCTTACCATCTCGATACTAGGAACGGCATCGATGACCATTTCTGCCAGTATATTTTCTAGGACGCTGGGCGCACCAAAGCTCGTTCCTTTTTCCAAGGCTTGATGGAGTGCTGCAATCACTTCAGGATGGGCATGACCGCAAATAGCTGGCCCCCACGTTCCCACATAGTCAATGTACTGGTTACCATCCACATCCCAAATGTATGCGCCATTAACTCGGTCAAAAACAATCGGTTGTCCACCCACGGATTTGAAAGCTCGGACGGGAGAACTGACTCCCCCTGGCATAAGATTTTGGGCAGCAGCAAAGATTTCTTGTGATTTTGTAGTTTTAATAGTTGTATTTACCAAGATAATCTCCTAGAGTGGTTAATAAAAAGCTCTATCCTAGGATAGGAGTAAATGTGGTCTTAAATTCATATCCTAGTAAAATGCCTAGTTAAATAGCTGAACCTAGAAAGTAACAATATGTTATACAAGTCCAACCAAGACTTGCCTTTAGACATCCGCACTCGTTTTTCGGAAGCGTACCAAGATTTGTACCGAGCTGCTTTTAACTCGGCGGTCCATTGGTACGGTGAAGCACCAAAGGCTCACCAAGTCGCGTTGAGTGCAGTTAAAATGCAATCGGCAATGTATAAAAACTTTGTTTAAAAGGTGAAAGTTCGGTAATGAGTTAGAAAATACATACCAGATGCAATCTCTAGAATGGTATCGTGAACCCATGAACTATTTCTGAAAAAACGAAGCGACTGGTATGTTTTCTTCCGATTTGCATTTAACACACGACGCCATCCCGGTTGAAAGAATTCGCTACGATGAAAAGGGTTTAGTGCCAGCAATTGTCCAAGATTATCTGGATGGCACTATTTTGATGATGGCCTGGATGAATCAACAGTCGCTACAAAAGACTTTGGAAACAGGAGAGACTTGGTTTTGGAGTCGTTCCCGGCAGGAGTTATGGCACAAGGGAGCAACTTCAGGGCATATCCAGAAAGTTAAAACTATGCGTTACGACTGCGATAGTGATGCGATTTTGGTGGGGGTAGAGCAGATCGGAGATATAGCCTGCCACACCGGTGAGCGCAGTTGTTTTCACAAACTGGATGGAAGTATTGTGCCGGCACCTGGAGATACACTGTCGCAATTGTTTGCTGTGATTTGCGATCGCCGCGATAATCCACAACAAAACTCTTACACCTGTAAGTTATTTGCAGGGGGCGATAACAAGATTTTGAAAAAGATTGGGGAAGAATCGGCTGAAGTGGTGATGGCTTGTAAGGATGATGACCCAGATGGTATTGCTTCTGAAGTTGCTGATTTACTGTACCACACTCTTGTGGCATTAGCTCATCATAAAGTTGATTTGAAAGCAGTTTATCAGAAGTTGCAACAGCGCCGGAAATGATTGCTACAACCCCTCTAACGCCCTTAACTTTAAGCTTGAAACAAAAGGGATTGCAAGGGGGTTGGGGGTCTGTTGCAGGGGCAAAAAACTAGGTCTTACTCAAGGCGCACTCTCTAGTACTGTTAGTTGAGCAGAAAATACATCATGAGTAACTGCCAAAAACCTTGAGTTTTTTGTAACACAAAGCCTGTCGTTTCGCCATAAATTCGCTAGAAATGTACTAATTTGACATCTTTAAAATTGATTTCTCGTTTGATCCTCTGTATTACAGTTCAAATTCAGATTTTTTGTAATTCTTATCATTGAGTGGAATTTTCCTCACTGATTCCACAGACTTTCCACAGCCACTTGCGGAGTTTTCCACAGTTGATTTGTTATGTGACAAGCTTTTAGTTTTTTACTGTGGATTTCTTTGTGTTGCGTGTGAGCATTTAATACTACTGAGTTACTATTAAGTTATGTGAACAAAAACAGTGGTAAACCTGGTTTTTTCGTAAAGATTTATTTCTGAAAAATTTCGGCGTAACATTTCGCAGCATTGACAAACCCACCCCCTTTTAACGCAAAATGATGCGACTTGCTTTTTTAGTCCGTTAAACTGCTGTGTAAATCTACCGAAACTTTTGCTAAAGATTATGGGACAGGATCAGGGTTGGGCAAAGTCTCGACAAAACTGGACAACCATTAAAAAATCTACTTGTCTAACGAGTAAACTTTGCCCAGTTTGGCGATTGATAGAGAATAATCGCAATAATCTTCGTATTAGAACCCGCCAAACTGTCAAGGAAGTCCCGCGTTTTGTCAAGAAAATGCACTATGGCTTACTAGAAGCAAGTTACCTCTATTAGAGAACTTTAAAGGAGACGAATCTTATGAATCCAAGAGTTAGCATCTTTACAGAAATCCCTGAAACACTTGATGAATCCCTGAAAAACTACTTGGAAACACATCCAGACTGGGATCAAAACCGTGTCTTGACAGCAGCACTGTCCTTGTTTTTACTTCAAAATGGAGATAGCGATCGCCGTGCCGCACGGGTTTATCTAGAAACTTTGTTTCATCACTGCTAAGTAGAAATCTGTTCTCTGCATCAGGGTTAGAAGCCGTAATTCCCCATCCTTCGATAGGGTGGGGATGTAAGGCAGGCACTACCTGACGTCGTAACCAAACAAATTCGGATCGACTTCTCCCAACTGCAAATCACCTAAACCATAGTCCGTCCAACGCCTCTCAACCATCGCCGCTACTTCTGGATCTGACTCTAAAGGCGCACCCCATTCATGTTCGATTTCCGGGGGAATCTTAGTTGTTGCATCAATTCCCATTCTTCCCCCCAAACCAATCTTCTCGCTGGCAAAATCCAAACTATCAAATGGGGTGTTTGGCAAAATAAACACATCTCGTGTGGGGTCAACTTTGGAACTAATTGCCCATACCACCTGACGCGGATCTCTGATATTAATATCTTTATCTACGACAATCACAAACTTAGTGTAGGTGAACTGTGGCAAAGCACTCCAAAAAGCAAGAGCTGCCCGTCGCGCTTGTCCTGGATATGATTTGTCTATAGATATAATCGCCGCTTTGTAACTCAAAGCTTCCATTGGCAAGAAGAAATCGACAATTTCTGAAACTTGTTGTCGCAAAATCGGGGTGTAGATGCGGTTGAGTGCGATCGCCATCATCGCTTCTTCTTTCGGTGGACGTCCACTAAATGTGGTTAAATAAATCGGGTCTTTGCGGTGCGTCATACATTGGAAGCGAATCAGAGGCGAATCTTCCACGCCGCCATAATAACCCATGTGGTCACCAAACGGGCCATCTGGCAAAATCTCGCCTGGTGTAATTGTCCCTTCTAAAACAAATTCTGAATCTGCTGGGACTTCCAAATCTACCGTTTTACACTTTGCCAACTGTACGCCAGAACCGCCGTAAAGCCCAGCAAACAACCATTCTGATAAGTCTATAGGTATTGGTGTGGCAGCTGCCATGATTATGAGGGGATCTACGCCCAGGGCGATCGCCACCTCTAATTTCTTCCCACGTTCTGCTGCTTTGCGTAAATGCCTTGCCCCACCCCGCACTGATAACCAGTGAACAGTCATCGTATTTTTTGATTGTAATTGCAGGCGATACACACCCACATTCGGTGTGCCTGTTTCACAGTCCTTTGTAATAACGAGTCCCAGCGTAATAATCTTGCCTGCATCACCAGGATAAGGGCGTATCAAAGGTAACTTTTGAAAATCCAGATCCTCGCCTTGAATTACCACTTGCTGACAAGCAGGGAAAAAATCTCGTCCCGGTTTCGCCTTCAACACATCGAACAGCACTTTACCAAACTCCACCGCCTGAGAAATCTTCTTGGGTGGTTTTGGTTGTTGCAGCATTGCCAACTTTTTCCCTAATTCTTCCAACTCCTGTGGATGCTGCATATTCATTGCCCAGCATATCCGTTCCACTGTACCCAGCAAATTTACAGCCACAGGGAAAGAAGCGTCTTTGACATTTTCAAATAGGAGTCCAGGACCACCTTTTTGCAGCATCCGGTTAGAAATTTCAGCAATTTCTAAATCTGAGTCAACCAGGGCGGAAATTCGCCGTAATTGTCCTCTTTCTTCCAGAAGTTTGATAAATCCCCGTAAATCTCTTGCCATTGTTCCAAAAAATAAATATTTAAGAAGTGTGAAGCGTTCTCTTATATTATTTATGACAGCCGGGGCAAGTTGGAGTATTGACTGGCATAACTCTACAGTACTTCTGCTTGCTTGAACTTATATTATAGTCAGTCGGAGCAACATCGGTATTACAGCCTGGACATCCCAAGACATTGGTGCTACGTTCGAGATGCTGTTGGTGAACGCAACCGTTAATGCGAGCGCGATTTCACAAAATCTTGTTACAATATTTACTGCTTTTGTTCAGCAAAAACACTGAAAAATATTACTTTCTTCCTGCTCATAACAAATTAGCGAGTCTCCCAAAAATTTAATTTTTTGGTGTTTTGTTGTGCGGGCTTCTAGCCCGCTTTTGTTCAAATTTGGCAGTGAGATACTCCCACTATTTGTCTTGTTTGATCGATTGGTATGCTTTCTCAAATCACGTCGGCATTAATTGCTGAATCCGCTGTGGTTCCTCACCAAGCCAATCTGGATTCGCAGCAGTGCTATCGAAAATTGATGAGGTTTTGAATGGCTCGAATTCGCCGCGTGATGCTGCTTCTGCCGTTTTTGCTAATAAAGATTGTACCTGCTGATCATTCATTGGCTGGAATGTCCGCACAGCTTCAAACGCTTGATCGAGAATCTCCATACTGTCGATTCCGGTAATCACAACCGATGTGGGCAGATTCAAAGCATAGTGTAGACACTCAATTGGCGTTACAGTTTTTGAGCGTAAAAGAATACCGTTTGCCATAGTTTTCATACCCAGAACGCCAATGTTTTGTTTGACTAGTTCTGGTACAACCAGTTTCGCAAAGCTTCGATAATGAGCATCCATCACATTCAGGGGCATCTGAACCGCATCAAATTTAAATCCCTGAGCAGCTGCAACTTCCAGCATGTGCAAATGAATCTGGGGATCTTTGTGCCCGGTAAACCCAATGTATTTAAGTTTACCAACTTTTTGGGCTTCAATACAGGCGGCATTCGCCCCTTCTTCATCGAAAACTCGATACGGATCTTCGTATCTGATGATTTCGTGGTGCTGAACAAGATCAATGCAATCAACTTGCAAGCGTTGAAGGGATTCGTCTATCTGTTTTGCTGCTTCTTTTTTGGATCGACCGTCGATTTTTGTCATCAAGAAGACTTTGTCTCGGTAGCCATCGCGCAGCGCTTTCCCCATGCGAATCTCGCTGACTCCCTCATTATAATCCCAACTATTATCCATAAAGGTGATTCCACGGTCAATCGCTGTGCGAACAATCCGGATGCCCAGTTGCTCGTCAACGTGCTTCAAGCCGATGTGCCAACCACCCAGCCCAATAGCGGAAACCCTTTCTTCTGTACTGCCGAGAACTCGGTATAGCATTTCTGAATTTGACATACTTCCTGACATTTATCTCTAGTCTCCAATTCAAACATAGGGAAAAGTTTTCAAAATCCTCTTGTTAATATACAGCTAGGGGAGAAAAGTATTGTTATCGGGACTTACGCAAGGCAAAGGTATTTGCACCCGTTACGACGTCAGGAAGCAATCTCACAGTCTTGTTATTTCTTAACTCGTGCGTAAGTCCTAGTTATATGAGGTTTTCCACTTTTGACTTAATGCTCAGCGCTCATAAATCCCAACCAGCCGTACCTGCTCGATGATATGATCGGTGATCGCCTCAAGCAGTTGCTCACGCTTTAAACCCGGTTTGAGGTCGAGTTCCTTGTCCAAGGCGTACAACCAGAAATAATAATGGTGAGACCCATGCCCTGCTGGTGGAGCAGGAGCAGTGTATCCTGGCTGATTAGAACTATTTATGCCTTCTGTAAATTTACTACCGCCTGCTTCAGCAATTTCATTGACGTTTGGTGCAATACCGTAGATTGTCCAATGAGTGAAACCATCAGGCAGCGGCGCATCTGGCTGGATCATGGCAAATCAATACCAGTTGCTGCGTTCCCGACGGTAGTCCACTCCACTCTATTGGAGGTGAGATGTTTTCGCCTTCACTGGTGTAGCGCTTGGGGATACGTTCGAGGGGGGAAAATGCAGGACTGACAATCCGCAGATCCTTATCCTTAATGTTCAAATCCATTGGGAATTTCCTTCTTATACAACAAGATTACCCCTCTTTTGTCACTCTCCGAAAAGTTTTATCATTTCTGAATTCTAGAGTTCTTATACAGTAGGCGATAGCAGATTTTTTTATGAATAGAAATATTTGAAAGCATGGAACTTGCCATTCATTAGATGAGTAAATGCTCTATTGCCTGGTATACCTTGTGTTCAGAAAGTATTAATAATAGAAAAAACCGGAAAGTGACAGAAGAGGGGTAAACTAACAGCAAACACTTACCACAATTATTAAGCTCATTGTTACAGAGAATTGGCATAAGGTTTTTTTTTGCGTCAATTGGAGCTTCTGTAATGTTCTCCCCATTGCGGCTCGGCTAACTTTTACCTGAGTTTTTAATTCCATTTGTACACCAAACGAGTGAGAATATCGCCAAATAGTACGCTCATGAGGTTACCGCGATATCCTTGAATTAAGTTAGTGAGAATCACGCCTACTGCCAACCCGCCTGATAAGACGATATTCAAAAGGCTATTATTCGGACTTATCGGTTTTATCCATAAAGTAGAGGACAACCAATGTTCGAGAAAAGCATATGTTGTTTATATAGGACTCATATTTGATTTTTGACGAAGCTAGGTACATCTTTCCTGTTAAGCGTTAAGCGCCCTGACTTTGTTAGTTCACCCTATGGCTAACGCCACGCCTTACGGCTATCGGGGAAGACCTGAGCCCTATGGCTAACGCCACGGCTGCGCCTAACGGGCACGGTCCCGTGCCGAACGGTCTCGCTACGCTTTAGACCTCTGGGCGTGCGCAAAGCGCATACGCCAGATGCCTAGGTCGGGAAACCCTCATCAAGCACTGGTCTCACCAAATCAAACCGGATTCCTATACAAATCAATGAAAGTCTTTTGAGTATGTAAGATTTCTTTTTTATAAAAAAATAACTATAAATTTTCTACATGAATACTATGTCAACTAAAGACACTTTTGCTGACAATATAACTCATTCTCTCTCCCAAAAAGAAACTAATAAGTACAATCAAATATCCAGTCAAGTAGAGAGTGATAACGTCCAACCTGTGTCACATGAGCTTCTCAACAGTGAGAAAGCCCAGCGCATGGCAGAATTTTTTGGCTTTTTAGGCGATGCTAATCGTTTGCGTATTCTCTCACTGTTAGCTCAAGAAGAACTTTGTGTGAGTGATTTGGCAGCAGTATTAAATATGAGTGAATCTGCTGTTTCCCATCAACTGAGAAACTTACGGGCGATGCGTTTGGTTAGTTACCGCAAGCAAGGTCGTAATGTATTCTACCGATTACATGACAGTCATGTTTTGCATCTTTATCAAGCTGTTGCTGAACATTTGGACGAACAGGATTGACATTCTCCCAGCGCTATATCCGGTACTCCGGATTAGCGGGGGATTCTAAAGATTGCTCTTTAGACTTCCTCTTTCTGTGAGTTGACTTGCTTGGAGGATTTGCATCACCCAAGTATTGGTCAGTCTCTCCAGAGGCGTACCGGACACATGCTACAAGTCGGCAGAGCCGACGCCAGGTCTCTTAACGGGGGGAACCCCCGCACAAGACTGGCTCCCCAACGCAGTGTCCTTAGTTCCGACGTGACCCGCCGTACGTAGTGCTTTTTCTATAGCAATCCTAAATGATTTGTGAGAAAATACGAGGAGAATAAAGAGTTGTAATTAAGACTGCGTAAAGGAGGCTGCGAATGTGGATGCGATCGCTATCAGAGTTCATCGCAAACAGCCAAGATAAGCGAGAAGTTCAACGGGCGATGCTCCAGCAGGGAGCCAGCAAAGCTGATCGCACTCAAGATGCGACTAGAAGGATATAAGCATCAAGCTATCGAATCGATACTGGGAGTTTCATCGGGATTTATCGGTAAGTGGAAAAAGGTATTTTTCAATTGCGGAGTAGAGGGTCTAAAGCTGGCATACAAAGGAAGTCAAGGGCTTCTAAATGCGCAACAACGTGCATCCATTATTGAATGGCTTAAAACCAATGATAAATGGAATTTGAGCGAGCTAGAGTATGAGGTTGCCTCAAAATACGGGGTGGTGTTTCAGTCGAAACAGAGTTACTACGAGTTATTTGATGCAGCCCGTATCAGTTGGAAGAAAACTCAAGCTCGCAATCCTAAATATGACCCAGACTTAGTTGCACAAAAAAA
This sequence comes from Brasilonema sp. CT11, assembly GCF_017982655.1. Classification (GTDB taxonomy): domain Bacteria; phylum Cyanobacteriota; class Cyanobacteriia; order Cyanobacteriales; family Nostocaceae; genus Brasilonema. The sequence goes on from NZ_JABXYX010000138.1 coordinate 17,618, forward strand.
AAGAAATCTGCCGGCTACTGGAAGCGCGACGTTCTGAAATCGAGTCTGGAAAGTTAGTTGTATTTATGGTCGATGAATGTCATTTGTTATGGGGAGATGTATTTGGGTATATTTGGGCGGCAGCTTTCGGGGGGAAGCTTCCCCCCGAAACGTGCCTTGGTAAAACGAGTGAACGAGTCACAGTTCCTGTTGTGAATACTCGTTGCAAACAAAGCTATTTCGGTGCACTAGACTATAAAACCAAACAATTTTTCACCTTTGCTGCCAAGACTGCTATAGCGGTTCTCAGTTGAGTCACATACAGTAACCGCTGCGGTTTGAACCAGCCAAGAATGTCACTCAAATTAATACTCTCAAAAGCTTCTGTAATCGCTTTATCTAAATCTTCATATGTACGGGCTGCGAGCGAGCGTAAAAATTCTTTAATCTTAGACCAACAATTTTCGATTGGTGAAAAATCCGGTGAGTAAGGAGATAAATAAATTAGGTGAGCGCCAACCTCTTCAATTGCTTCTTTAACACCTGCAACTTTATGAAAACTAAAATTATCCATTACGACACAAGCACCTGACCAAAGATTAGGAACTAAAACTTCTTTAATATATAGCAACCGCCAAGGCGGTTAGGACGTAAACTGAAAGTAGTCCCTTGTTTGAGAAGCGATCGCTTAACCAATGCCAAAACCCTACAGTTACGACCTACGTCAGAAGGTGATCCAAGCCATCAAA